>CAYWFX010000016.1:0-64267 GCA_964457945.1 uncultured Syntrophomonas sp. | reverse complement strand
AAGAACCTAAGATCTTATATTATTAACTTCTCTAGAACTACCCATATCCCTTTAGCTACATATTGGTATGAAATATGCAAATTATATGTACCCGCCTTCTGTTTAAGAATGGCGGAAACAATTTATACGCAGTTTTTTAAGTTTAGTATAGGTTGACGCCTTAAGGACCACAGTAGTTCCCGGAGTGAGCAGTTTCATAAAACTTTCTTCTGCTGCACTTACAGTTCGAAAGTAGTTTATCTTCTCCCTGGAAAACCCGGCCTGGATAGCACCTCGCATATATTCCTCGGCCCATAGGCCTATTGCTAAAATATGAATGAAATCTCCTTGTGCCAACTGCCGGCCTATCTTATAGTGTACCCGGCGAGCGTATTTCTGTATATCTCGGGAAGGGCGCTCCATATCACCGATTACTAGGACAACTGGGTGCTCCAGGGACATAACAATCAATTCATCTACCAGTAAGCGAGTTGAGTCAGGATTAGCATTGAAATTGTCGTCAATAATAACGGTACCATCGCTTCTATGATAAACTTTCAGTCTCCCCTCTATCGGTTCAAAATGTTCCAGGCCCCATGCAATCTCCTGCGGATTCATCCCCATTTCAAGACCTACCGCAACCGCTGCCAAAGCGTTACCAACGTTATACTTGCCGATTGTATTAATTGCGCAGGGGAAAATAAGCTCCCCCACATGAACTATGAAATAAGTGCTAAACCCTTGGCGTTGAATATCAGAAGCCCACAGGTCGCATTGCTCAGAAAATCCGAAACGTACTATTTTGCCCTTGAATTTATGGGCTAAATATTTACGACAGTTGGCATCATTCCAGTTAATAATCAACGTTCCGTCTTTGGATAAAAATTCTAATAGTTCAGATTTGGCTGCAATAATTTTTCGGATGGAACCGAACCGTGCCAGATGGGCACTATGGATACTGGTGACAACTCCGATGTCAGGCCTGACTAAACGAGTAGATTTCCTGATAACACCCGCTGCCTTCATTCCAGTTTCCAGGACAACGGCCTGGTGCTTTGTATTCAATCGGAACAGGTTTTTGGCCACTCCTAATGGGGAGTTCTGGTTTTGAAGAGTAGTCAAGGGATGTAATTTTACATTGAGTACAGATCCAATCATTTGGGTAGTAGTTGTTTTGCCTGAGCTTCCAATTACCTGAATACGTGGGATGGAGAACTGATCACGGTATAATTTGGACAGTGCCATATATGCAAAGTCCAGATCGTTAACTTCGATGATTGCAATACCCGATTTTCTCCATTTCTCGGTGGTCAGTATTTTAGATGATTTTATAACCACGCAGCGCACATCATGGTTCTTCATCAAGGTTAGTAATGCCTTCTCACTTTTAAAAGACCTAGTTAAAAAGGTAATGCTGCTGTGACGTTCATCGCCTAATCTACACACAGCAAAGGGAATTAGATGATTGTAACTCCGGACCACGATTCTGCCATCCATGAGCGAAGCGAGCTTTTCCAGGGACAAATTATGCAAATGATCACCTTCTCTCAGCACATCTTTTCAGATAGTATATTCGTTATGTTTCCAAAACGATCCACTTTACATATCTAGAAATGTGCCAATCAGCTTGTTCTCTGAATAATAATCTACAAATTCGTATCAAACATATCAAAGCAGGCATTAGTCACGGATTACAACAGCAATAAAAAGTATTAACTTTATTGCTATATCACAGACATTTATCATATTTCATATGATGATTTAAGATTTTTATTATGGAGGAAACAATTAAGGTTGAGTCATAACCGTTTAATTACTATGAAGGCGATATATGTTCTCTGCACTTAAAATTTTTAGTTGAGAAACTTACTATTAGGAAGGTAAGGACTGATAAATGATTGATATAAGTTTTTTTCACAAATCCAATCAAGATGGTGATAATTTGTTGAATCTTGTCCGAGAAAACTTTAATCTGGTTAATTATGAAGAAGTCAATATTGATGATCATTCCTTTATAAATATATGTATCAAAAATGAACCATCGAAATTCGAAAGGATTATTAACTCACCACAGTCTCAGATAAATTGCCTGGACAGAGATACTATGTTTGAGATTCTTGGCCACAATGGTATTTCCTATAAAAGAAAGTCTCGGGAATTAATTATAAGATATTATGATATATTGGTTTTTGATATATCCATAATATCCATAAAACAAAAAACCGTAGCCAGCCCCAAAAAATCAATAAAATATGTAAAACAAAGCCAATGTTTACAGGCTGCCGAAATGAGTAAAAAAGCTGTTTATCATTTGGGGCTTAATTACGCGATGGTTAAAATCGCCCTTACTTCCAGAAGAGAATTTAAGATTATTGATATCGAACCTTCCCCTAGTATTCGAGCTAACGATTTACAAAGGCTTATTATTAAATTAAAGAATATACAGCATATTGAACCGGATTTGATGGCTGATAAAGAGGTCAAATTGGGGGCTGATCCAGAATTTATGTTGTGTAACACTAATTCCAGTAAAATGATAGCTGCTTCAACTTTTTTTCCCCATTATGGGAGAGTAGGGTGCGACAACATTAGAACCACAAATCGGCAGCAACGTCCTATTGCTGAATTAAGGCCGCAACCAAGCATTTCACCTCTTAAGCTGACTGAAAACGTAAAAGCAGCGCTAATTAGCGCTTTAAAAATGGCTCCATATAGAAATATCAAATGGGTGGCAGGGAGTCAACCATTTAAAGGGTATCCTATAGGGGGCCACATTCATTTTAGTAATATTAAACTTAATTTTGCAGTTCTCAGAACATTAGACAATTTTATTGCAATTCCTATATTTATGATAGAAAATCCTAATTCTGCTGGTCTACGCAGAAAACGGTACGGTAACCTGGCTGATTTTCGCACCAAGAATTATGGTGGATTTGAATACCGAACTTTAGGAAGTTGGCTGGTTTCTCCTGAAATCACCAGAGGGGTTTTATGCCTGGCCAAAATTGCAATCAGTCACTACTTGGAATTAAACCAGAATTATTTTGCCAGCGTGGCCGCTCAGAAGGCTTTTTATAAGGGAGATCAGGAATATTTCAAACCTATTTTTGACGAGTTATGGTCAAGTATTTGCGAAACTGATATGTATCCGCAATATGCCAATGAACTAGAAATCATACATGATATGATAAAAGATGGTAAGCATTGGAATGAAAAAGAAGACTTCCGTAAGACTTGGGAAATTGCTGGTATTTCAAAGAGAACATATAGTATGAATAACAAGAAAAGGACATTAAGGCCCAGGAATATGCAAACTCCAAGTTCAAGAAATACTCACTCAAGCAATAATTCACTTGCTTCTAGACCCAGGAATACTCCACCAACAGGTTTAAGAAGCCGATCAAGGAATAATTCAGTTGCTGCAAGATCATATGTCCATAGTCGTCGAAGGAATAGGACAGCACCTAGTCCTGTGTTCAGTGTTGGTGGTAATAATCCCCGTGTTAATCCACTAAGTAATACGACTATTTTTAGATCATCCCATATTATTGGTTTTATTCATTAACCATTAAATTATATTATTGGACTTTCATCCACATGGGCTTTTCTCCGTGCCTGCCAAGCTTGTTTGGACACAAATATTACAATAGTAAGAGCAAAAAGAATGGATAATCCCATTACCATAGTCCTGGCACCGCCTGTCAGCATACCACCTACATAAGAGTAGATAATGGTGGCGGGTAGCTGGCCTAGACCGGTTGCCCAGAAAAATTCCCAGAAGCCCATAGCCGTAAGACCTGCTGCATAGCTTACGATATCAAAAGATACGAACGGTAGGAGGCGGGCAACTAGAACCGCCCATTTGCCATACCTCTCGAAAAATTTGTCCACGTCTTTCAGAGCGGCTTTAGTAGTAAACTTTTCCACCACTGTTCTTCCATAAATACGCGCGATAGCATAGCACAGGGCAGCTCCGACCATGGCGCTGGACCAGGAAAGGAGGGCTCCTTTTATCCAGCCGAACAATCCTGCGTTGGCAAAGGTAATAATAAAAGCGGGCAGCGGTGCGAGCAGCGATTGAAGAATCATCAGCAGAAATGAAACTATGGGAGCCCAAATCCCAAAGGATAGAATATACACTTTGGCCGCTTCCACGTCAACCGTAGATAATATATAAATAGCTCTTTGGACGGCAATTTGCACCGGATCAACAAAAATGTAAAGTACGATGGGTATTAGAATTATGGCCACTTTAAACCAAATACTGTTCCAATATTTTTTTTCCATATGAATCCTACCTTTCTTGAGAAACATAAAAGTAAATATCCCAACCCATTTCAGCATTCATACCTTAGAACATCTAGGACAACGCAAACATCCTGGACGGTCCCTGAATCCATTCGGTATCCGCTTCACATAATATTTCCCGGCACTTGGCCATGTCAAAACCCCGGCTGCTCTCAGTATCATGGACTGTATCCCGAGGATTGGCCCCTGCTTCCGCCCATAACAGGTTAGCACTGGCCGTAACTCCCAGAACATTAGGTTCGTGAGTGCAGTTGCCCGCTATCTCATATCCTGTGGCCAGGCGAACCACCGCAATTATATTGGCCATTCTGGCCTCGCTGGTTTTCCCGTAAGCGCACATGGAAGTATTGGGAATTGGTATACGACGCATAGCACCGCTGAATACCGGATGCGCCTCGCGGGTAATGAGTATCTTCTCCACTAATTCATCCAAGGTGTGTTCCTGTCCCACTGGTTCTACACAGGTCCCTAATTTAAGCCCGGCTTTATGAATCGCAGCGATGGTATCGAGGCGCTTCTGGACGGAAATTCGGGTGTTAACGCCTTCCCCCAATCGCACCGCATGATAAACTCCGTTAAAACCAGCTTCTTTAAGAGCAATTGCCTCCTGATAACCAAAATCTCCGATATTGGCAACTAGTACCGTCTCGGCTTCCAGACTGCTTCTAACCCGGCGGCTAATATCTAAAAAGTCCGCAAAATTAAATGCCGCCGTGGTCATTAGGTAAACAGCATTAGCACCTTCCGCTTGCAGACGGATACTCTTCTCAATAATTGATTCGATTGCCTCTACCCTTTGCTCCGTAAAAATGCGATTGGAAGCAGCAAAAGAGCAGAAAGCACAGTTACAGGCACAGGGTCCGCTGTTGATCCCAACCTGGCCATGTATTTCAGCTTTACCTGCCATAACTTCCTTATTAATCTGCAAAGCAGCGTGCTGGACATATAATGATTCTTCCGAAGCAGTCGGGAGAGCCAGCAAGACTTTTATTTCAGCAGCTGATAATAACCGCCTGTTCATGGCCCCATCAACCATCATTTTTACGTTCTTATCCACCCTTTAGACTCCTTCCCTCTGTTTACCGTACTTTTCCACCAGTCTGACTGAAATCTGGTAAGCTGCTAACCGCCGGTAATAATAATTGTCATCAGCCTTACCTGCCCAGTAAAAACTTTCTAGATCATCCCAGGTATCTATATCTGATTGTGATTTCAATAAATAATAAGTGCGGTTGTTTTCTCTAATTATCTCCAGGGTTTTCTCTAATACCTGGGGAGTCCCCCAGGGAATATCCTGAAAAATATCAGGTGAGGCTTGTTTTAGCCCCAATAGGTAATAACCCCCATCATGGGCCGGCCCAATCACAATCTCACTGTCTAGCATTCTTGCCTGTGCTTCTAAAATAATTTCCGGAGTAATATCCGGCATATCGCTCCCCAGAAACAAAACCGCTTCGTAGCGGGCTAGAACTTCCTGAGCCGCATGATATAAACGTTCCCCCAAGCTTTCTCCCTCCTGGGGATACATCTTGAAATAATTCTGTTCCTCCTCATGTAAGCCCCAAATATCATCCCCCCCAAAGCTCTCCTGCGCTGGCTGGGGATACTGCTCTACATAATAAATATATCCTGGCAGCCTGCTCTTTCTGATGGCGCGGCAGGTATCCGACAAGCAAGCACGGTGAAAATCCGCGCTCTCTTGTTCGGACAGAATCAAATTCAATCTGGTTTTGGTGAAACCAGGCTTTGGTATCTTACTCATAACAACTACTGCCGTTCGCATATCATCTCCTGCAAGCCAGACTTATACCATTTCCACAGTCGCTCTGGCTTGATTCCTATAGCATATAAAATCTTAATCATCTGGTTCTTAGCTATTGTCTTCCATATACCTGCTTCCCGAAATCGCCTGGTACTAGTTACAACCATACCTTTTACGATCCTCGCCCTCTGTCGCCTGCGGAGTTGGTGGGAGAATCCCATGTCTTCAAGAAATATAGTCTCTGGAAAGCCTCCATTTTCCCAGAATAATTCCCGCTGACAGTAAATACCCTGATCCCCATAACAACTGCTGAATATTCTGGCTCGGAAGTTGGAAAGGGAGGCAATGGTATGGAAAAGCAAAGTTCTTTCACTAAACCTCAGTGAACAGCATCCCCAAGGATGACCTTGTGCTACTGCATACCGGATTTCATCCAATACCCGACTTTCAATCCTGCTGTCAGCATGTAAAAAAAGAAATATTTCTCCCCCCGCGCATTCTGCCCCGGCGTTTAACTGGATACCCCGCCCCACTTGGGAACTTAATACCCGTACCGGAAAATGGCGGCATATTTCCACCGTGGCATCAGAGCTGCCTCCATCACATACAATTATCTCCACCCCTGCCAACGCTACTAAGCTATCTAACAGCGAAGATATATTATTTTCCTCATTTAAGGTTGGAATAATGATCGATACCAGGGACTGATACTGCTGATTCCGCATTCAGAACCCCCTCCCACTCAGTAACCAGAATCTCTGCTGTCTTACTGGTTAGATCCACACAGGCTTTATTACCGATTTTTTGGATTGCTGAGCGCTTATTCTTGATAACCCGGCAGCAAGTTGATCCAAATTCCTGCTTAAACTGGTCATGCAGCTGCTGAGCCAGTTTGGAGCCGGCAGGATGAGGATGGTATTTATCCATAATCCCGGCTGCCATTACCATCCCCGTAAGTGCTCCGCAGGTACAACCGCTGCCCATACCTCCACCGAAAAGACCAGCAGCAGCCAACATATCTTCTCCCAGGGGTATTTCCCATACCTGACTGGCTGCCACTAGAATTGCCTGACAGCAGTTATTCCCAGACTTCATCTCTTCCCGAGCAATTTGGGAAGCTTTGGACTTTAACATGGGCCATTTCTCCCTTAATTTGATTAGATAGCAAGTTAAGCTGGGTTTAAAATATGATTATAAAGTAAGTTTATTTGGTTTACTGCTATTAACAAAGACATCACAAAGGCCGCTTACAATGGCTAAAATACCACTGCCCCTAAGCCATACCGCTGTAGTATTACATGCCATGGTAGTTTTTTTACAGATACCTATTCCAATCATAGATTCGAATGTATTTGCTATAAGCATAATTCCAATTATAATAATAACCCACTGAATCTTGTTGTGATCTGTTTTGGAGAAGAATGCTGCGATAGCTGTAACCAGTAAGATTATAGCCAATACGATGGAAACCTGACCAGTATAAAAACACTTCATATGCACCATATTACCGTTTGCTAAAGCAAGCAATCCATCACAAACAGGAGCCCATATAAAGACTGAACCCAAAACAAGCAAAGAAGCTAGCAGCTCCGTCCCCAAAATAATCTTTGATAAGTGCTTTTTCATTTCTACCTCCTCAGTGATTATTGAATTTTCATAGTGTTAATTGTCAAGTTGAGCTAATTTTCCATGCTCCATCCTATATTTGATTGTAGCTGCTGCTGCCCATTTATTGTTATGAGTAACCATAACAACGGCACAACCCTTTTTAATAGCTTCCACGAATAACTGAACAATTTGATTGGCCCACACGTCATCAAGATCATTGGTCGGTTCATCAGCAAGGATAAGGGAAGGGTTGTTAATCAACGCACGGGCTACCATAGCTCGCCTCCTCTGACCGCCACTAAGCTGATAAGGAAGAAAATCCTTCCGATCTGCTAGTCCCAGCCGCTCCAGCAAAGTTACCATTCCTTGAGAATCAGTTTTACTTTTTTTACCCAAAGACCCTGCAAACTCAAGATTTTCCTGTAATGTGAGTGCTTGAATCAGGTTGGTTTCCTGAAAGACAAAGCCTATCTTTTCTGCTCGCAAAGTGGTTAACTGCCGATCGGTCAGCAAGCTGACATCTTGGTTATCCAGGAAAAGCTTACCTTCATCCGTTTTTAGTAAACTACCCATTACATAAAGCAGTGTACTCTTACCTATTCCGGAAGGACCCTCTATAGAAATAAATTCGCCTGAATTAACGGTTAGACTAACATTTTGCAGGGGACAAACCTCTTCACCCATCAAGTAGGTTTTGGTTACGTTTTCAAGTTTGCATATTTCCATATTAATCCAATGCTCCTTGTGTAATAGCTTCTTGAGGATCTAAAGCAGCACTTTTCCAGGCAGGATAAATCGCTGCCACAGAACCTAATAGTACCGCTAGTAAAATGCCAGAACTTCCGCTTTTTAAAGCTGTTGAAAATGTCCAGATTCCAGATGGTAAAGTAAATGTGTTTTCCAATATCCCCAGAATTGGAATAATACAGATACAACCCATTACACTTCCCACCAGTCCGCCAGTAAAAGCCATAATCCATGCTTCGCTCAAGATAAGCTGAAATACCTGATTTTTCTGTATTCCTATTGCTCTAAGGAGACCGATTTCCTTTTTGCGTTCTTTGGCCAGAGCATTAAAACGTCCTACAAGTGATAAAACCGCAATAATAAGCGAAGAAAGAAATAATGCAAA
Source organism: uncultured Syntrophomonas sp. (assembly GCA_964457945.1). Classification (GTDB taxonomy): domain Bacteria; phylum Bacillota; class Syntrophomonadia; order Syntrophomonadales; family Syntrophomonadaceae; genus PHAA01. The sequence continues at coordinate 55,478 of CAYWFX010000016.1, read as the reverse complement.
GATAACTTTACTCATTGTTCCCATTTGCAATCTCACATTTTTAATGGTTTCGCTGGTTGCAACAGCTTGCACGCCAACACAAAACTGGTTTATACTAGCAGCTACATCACTGGGATTGATACCATTTTGGGTTTTAATCAGAATAGAAGAAATAAGGTCTTCCGGTGCAGCATAACTCCATAGATACTGTAGTTCCGGTACATCTTTTGCTAATTTTCGTGCGACATCGATATTTAGATATATGGTTCCATCCATTCCGCTTCCGGTCGGATACAGTGTTCCCACCACTGTAAAAGGCTTACCTAATAGTGCTACTGTGTTACCCAGTTTAGCTTCAACCTTGCCACCTAAAATAACTTGATCATCCTCTAATCTGGTAAAACTCTGCTTATTAAAATATGGTTTCAAGATAAAATCTGTTTTTTCATCATAGCCCACCAGGCGAATTTCTTCACCATAACTGCAACATCCACCTGTAAGGGTTTGAGTAAAAAATTGAGGACTTGCTTTTTCTATGCCTTCAATTTCAGAAACCTTTTCAATTATGTATTTAGGCATATAAATATTGGCAGGGTTTGCTGTAAATAAGGTTTGATATGCATCTGCCTTGGCTTCGTCGGGAAGGACAATGACATCCGCTCCTAAACGTTCACTTGAGAGCGATAATCCCTCTTGCATAATCAAGAAAACAGAAAAAACAGTCACAAAGGTAAATATTGTTAAAGCAGTAATAATAACCGTTAACATAGACTGACTTCGTCTTCTTATGGTATTTCGCCAAGCCAAGTACCACAAAGTAAAAACCTCCATTTTAACCTAATAATTAATCAATTCTGGTTTTGCTTTGGTTCAGTGCTGAATGTCTTAGTTGCGATGTAAATTAAAAGGTTGTTTGAACTATTGGTACTCATATAAGATTTATAAAATCTTAATACTTGCTCTTTGGTCTCCATACCCAGATAACAATTAGACTTAAAATTAAGGATATTATTAAAACCCAGTTAATAACTGAAAAGCTGATGCTTGTCATTTTTATGGTTTCTCTCATTATGGATGCAGGTACAACAGCCAGTCTTTTTGTTCCCAAAACTGAAAAAGCCAGAATGAAGCATAAAATGAAATTTACTAGAGTAAATCTTGCCGTCATAATCAGTTTGTTTTTAGTAATTAAACCAATAATTATAGCAATCAATATTACCACCGGAATAATAAGACCATCACTGATTCTCATGTCGAGCCAAAAGTTGTTAGTGGCCATAACGGCAACTAATAGACCCCAAATAAATCCATTATAAATTAAAACAAAATATCTCACGAAATTCCTCCAGAAAATAAACAGGTACAAGAAACATCCTGTACCTGCTATTTTTAACTACTGTGCAAGTCTGAATATTACTGCAACCTTAGTTCCATCCTTGGGAAGAACCTCTGCGTTACCGGTGATTTTAACTTGTTTTTTTCCATCCAGTTCATTGGCTTTAAACGCAGCGTCACTTGTTATCCCAACTGCACAACTATCCAGGCATAAAATACAACCGGTTTTCAGGTTCGTTGCATTCTCCAGGTTTCCACCAAATCTAATATCCATAGGTCTTTTCTCAGTTGCCTTTAATATATCACTGAAGGGTATTTCTTTTCCAAGTCCAGCCCAGGTAACAAATACATTTAGTTTCGAACCTTCCACGCTCTTTTCGATTAGCTTCATATCAGCTAACGAAATATTGTTGCCTGGCTTGGCACCTATTTCTACAAGAGCATTATAGAAATCATTCTGATTAGCAAATCCTCTTAAAACCGACTTTTCACCGTTCGTGCCATCCTTAAATACTACGCCATGTCGGGTTGTTTCGGTTAAGTATTTGCCATTTACTTGGGCCAGCATTTGAATTTCCTTCTTGTCCTTATTCACTACCATGGTCTTAGTGTCTGAAAGTTCACCCAATGAGGTTTTTGTATCTGTTGTTGGAGTACTTGGAGTACTTGATTTTGAACCACATCCTGCTGCGAATGTCATAATAACTAGAAGTGTTAAAACAATGGATAATACCTTTTTCATCTTTTCGCCCCTCCATTAATTTATAATCATTAATATTTTTATGTAACATCTTCTTATTAAGCCGTTTTTTATAGACTTTTAGTACCAATTCACTCTACTATCTGCATCTTTCTTGTGCAAAACCTTAGCTTGCAACTCTTCAAAGGAAAATCTCCTCTTTAAGAGGATAGATACAATGACCATCAAAGACAGTATGCCAACAGCCAATACAAATTCAGGGGAGCTTACATCTAAAGCCTTATCCCCCAGGTTTGTAAAAACCACAACTCCGGGAATAATTCCAAACATTGTAGCGAACATATAGTCGATATATTTAATCCTGGTAAGTCCTGCCCCATAGCTTATTACATTAAAAGGAATGATAGGAATAAGCCTTAAGATTAAAATTAGTAGAAAACCACCCTTTTCTATTCCATCCTCAAATTTTTGCATTTTACCTTTAACCAGCTTTTCAACAGTACCCCTTCCCAGAAGTCTGGATATGTAGAAGGCAACTGTTGCACCCATCATTGCCCCAATTATGGTATACAAAGTTCCAAAATACATTCCAAAGGCCATTCCCCCTGCAATTGCAATAACTGAACCTGCTGGTATTACTGAAAACATAGTCATATAAACAATAGGTCCAAAGACACCGCAAGAAGCTATATATTCCTTTAATCCCTCTGCGGTTGGGTTTGCAAACATTCCTGATTTTTTAGATAAGTAAAAGATAATTCCAAGAATCAGAATAAAGGCTGCCGTAATCATATTCTTTTTGCTTAAACATTTCATTTAACAGCCCTCCAACAAATATCACCACCTTATTAAGACACCCCCGAAAAATCCACCATAGAAAATTTATCACCAGTACTTAGGTAGCAACTCCAGGATTATCTTGAACAGTTTCACCTACCCACCATTTCCTCAGCTCATTACCTGCTTGGAAGGCTCTCATCCCTCCCAACTCCTCCGCTGCAAATAAATATATAACTATTTTAACTATATCACTGTTATTCGTCCAATAACTTTAAGTTATATCTATCAATGACTCCCTGTAACTGGACATCATATAGAGGAAAAATGATTGTGCTAAAGATAATTACTAACAAAATATAAATTAACCAAACTCACCCTCTTTTCGCGTATAAAAAAACTGCAGAAAGCATCATATACCTGCAGTTTCTAGTGATGAACCTGGATTCTAAACTCCGAGTTCATTTGTGCAATTTATTGGATTTTTTCTGCGTTTTCAGTTAAGCGCAAGGATTTTTCAGGTTTATCGCTAAATATTCTTAAAATATTCTTGAATGATGAAATAACTCTCTTTTAACCTCTCCGAATATACTGGCACATCCCATTGTTCCCACTTATAAGCAGCTGAGCTAAGCAGATCGATTTTTTGTTGATTGAAAGCATCATAATATAGTGCAGAAACCAATATTCCTTCGGTTTTTATGGTCCTCAGTTTATCTCGGCTTAGTTCCCCTACATGGGTGCTATCATCAATAACCATAAGACTGGTTGGATCACTAAAATTCAATCTAGCCCAGGGTATACGAATATGTAGAGTTTTATCTTCCCAATACCAGTGCTTATAAGAATTGGCAGTAAAATCGCCATTATTGAGCTGACTGGCATTTTCAAAAAGTGCAGCAATTACACGTCCGTTTTTATCAATACTGGTATTGTTTATCATGGGTCTGATCTCTTCAAATAGACCATTAGTACTTGGAAAGGATGAAAATTTATAATTAGCTGTATTATAACCAGGATGTACCAGCAGTCTGGCATTCTGTGTATCACTAAAATCTAAAAGAAATTCTAACCCACTGGGTGCGGCAACATTAATTTCAGAACTAAACATGAACTCGCCTTTGCTGCGATCATAGGTATCCAAACCAATTAGCAGTTTTTCTTTCGTTAAATCAGGTATTTTAACGAAAGTAAGATCCAGGTAAAGGAAACCAGCGTCATGATTTAGGGAAATACTCTTTATGGCACCATTGCCTCCAGTGGTATACTGCTCAGCTTCAGTGAGCTTCGGTTCCATGGCCAGCAAGCCATAATTTTGTTCAGGATCGACAGCATTATGCCATATATTATGACGTTCATATGGAATCATATAGGGTTCGGTAGTCCAGGTTTTTTTAGCCCATTCATCCAACCACTCGAAAATCAAAGCTCCTGCATAACCTTCTTTCTTGATAGCCTGCATCATTCTTATTATGCCATCTCCCTGTTGCTTTTCAGTTAGTCCTCCATGGTTCAAGCCATCCGGGCTAATGTGGGCAACACCCATACCAGTTGCCAGACCAAACTCAGCCACCAAGGCTGGATATTTGCTGTGTCTTGCCATGAACTCCTGCAAGTAGCCCCCATACCTTAAACGTCCGCTGGCATCTTGATAGCTGTCATATTTGCTCTCATTATTCATAAAATCCGGATAATTGGGATATATATGATAGGCGCCAAAGAACCCCGCCTTCATTCCAGCTTCGAGATTGATATTGTTAATATCGATAGAAATCTTATCATTAAATGCAAGAGATTTTTGCCCGGAGGTATTCCATTCTGAATCATGCTCCTGGATATCCAGAGTAGGCCAGCTAACTATCGCTACAGGATGCTGGCTGCGGTAATACTGTTCCTCATATTGTGCAACATAATCACAATTCATTGCCAGCCAAGCTTCTGCGGGACTGGCTCCTGGTCCTGATGACAAATAATTCCCTTTATAAGTAAAACCATAGTTCTTTTGGTTGGTGCTGATTACCTCATCCGGTTCCAATTCCCTGCCAACCAAGTATCCTAAAACATATTTTGAAACATCACTGGTGTATATTCCATAAGCTCTTCCTGGTCTTTTTTCTATGCTAGCCTGTCCATGAACTGCATCTACCCCATATTTGATTTCCTGCAAGTAGGATGCTATATACACCTGCTCTAAATAATCCTGTCCAGCCGGGTTTTCTTCCGGCCAAATCTCCTGCAAAAGCCATAGGGGATTTTGAGGATGCTTGTGATTATACTCTTCTAGAGCATTATAGAACGCCGGGGGTAACAGGGTATAGATTCTTATACAATTGGCATTCATTTGTCCAATTCCATTCAACCAGCTCAGGTATATCTTTTCATCCTCTGGAAACTCGGTAAACCACTTACCCGGCAGAGCTGCCCCAATATTTACGCCTTTAATGTAGAAATCATTCCATTGCCCGTTCTCCATAATCTGAAAACCATTTGGCGTGGTTTGGGCATAAATCTTAGTAGCTTGAGTTCTGTTTATGGCTAGTATGATCTGGTCAATAATCCTGGCATTGAATAATGTAGGACTCTGATGCCGCCAATATAGAACTGGTCCTGTCAGGATAAACAGCACAGCTATACTTACTGTAATTATTAGAGCATTAAGTGAAAAAATAATTATTCTTCTCTTCATATTAGCTTTCCACCTCGGCTGCAGAATTGATAGCAGCAAAACCCTTTCTTTCAGCTTTACCCCATCCAGTTGGCTGCTTAAGCATATTCAAATATCCTCCCACCCGCCAAAAACTAAACAGCTGGCGGGGACCAAAATTCTCAATGACCGCATATAAGATTAAAATCAAGATGTCTTTCAGCCGGAAATACTTGATATCTTTTTCTGCTATCAACAATGAGGCTATAGAAATCAGCACCCCCATTAAAATCGTGGAAATAAAAAGCAGCAGGGCAATCTCCGCGTTCAAAAGTCCCATGAAGTATGCTACAAATACCATTAAATAGCCTTGAACTTCAATGATCGGTCCTATCATTTCAAAAATGAAGAAATACGGCAAGGCAAATAATCCGGTTCTACCATAGCGAGGGTTGAAAAGCATGTGTTTATGAAAGGTAAGGATATCAATTAATCCTCTATGCCATCTATATCTCTGATTTTTTAAGCTTTTTAAATCCTCCGGGACTTCAGTCCAACAGTTAGCATTAAAGGCATAGCAAATTCGGTACTTATGATGGAATTCTCGCATCAGCCGGCTAATACGAACCACCAGTTCCATATCCTCACCAACCGTGTCCTTGGCATATTTACCACTACTGGTAAGATATCCGCCAATGCTAATTACCCTTTCTTTTCTGAAAAGCCCAAACGCTCCCGAAATAATGAGCAAGCTATTAAGCGCTGCCCATCCTAAACGCCCCGCCATGAAAGCTCGGATATATTCGATGGTTTGAAATCTAGCCAGCTTGTTTTCTGGTATGCTAATATCTTTAATCTGGCCCCGTTCAATTGTGCAGCCGTTGATCGGGAAAATATTCCCCCCCAGGGCCGGAGTTTCAGTACCTTCATCTAATGTAAGCGAAGCCAGCTTTAGCAAAGCATCATCTTCTAATAGGGAGTCAGCATCAATACCACAGAAGTATTCCTTATTAGAGATATTGATACCAGCGTTTAAAGAATCAGCTTTACCGCCATTTTCTTTATCAACAACGATTAGCTTGGGCAGGGAATGGTTCATATATACACCCCTCACTGCCCTAGTGTTCAATCTGTATTCAAAAACGTAGTCTACTCGGATCAGGTCATAGTACTTTATCAATACATTCAGAGTGCTATCCTGGGAACCGTCATTAACAATAATCAGTTCGTAATCCGGATATTTTAGATTAAGCAAAGAATTGGCACTCTCAATGATGGTCTTCTCTTCGTTATAGGCTGGAGCAATAATGGAAATTGAAGGCAGTATTTTATTTTTGAAAAGCAGCGATGTGTTTTTTATCTTCCATAGTCTATATTGCTGTTTAACTTTAAAATAAGAAAGAACTAAAAGGCCCAGGTAGATTAAATTAATGGCAATAGAATAAAAGGCCAGGTAATAATTGAAATCGACCACAAAAATTCGTAGCTGCTGAATCGGTGCTAGGTCGAACAGTATATCGTAGTGCCGGGCACAGTAGATAACTGGGAAAAGCAGGAATATTGCTATCATTAGTGAATATAGCAGCCTAATAAGCTTAAAGTCCTTCTTCTCCTGCCTTTTGCTCAGAATGAGTTCACAACGGTTAAGCCCACATTTATTAAGTAAGCGTTCATTCAGGTAAGTGCAAAATTCTTTCTCCAGAGTAGTTGATAGAGGAACAGTCTCATTAATAATATCGGCTAGTTCATTTTCCAGGTCAATATCTTTGTTTTTATTCAGAAAATCAATAACCTCACTGCTTCTGTTAAGCAGTAATATCTCTTTGATGATTTCAGCAGCGGTATTGCGGTTTCTGCTATTTAATTTCATAATAAAGTACTCAATTTTAGCTGCGAGAATCTCAGCCAATCTTGGTTTGATACTTATATCCCGTTCAACATTGAATAAATCTATCAGGGTATTAATATATTCCTGATTTTTTTCAATGATTTCAGATATTGCATGGACAGCACTTCTAGCCGTATCTTCATACTTTAAATAGCCAATTAGTTTGTTAATGCTTTCTACAGTCCTAAAATTAGCCAGAGCAGTAATTGCTATGTTTTGCAATTCAATATCGGCTGAGTTCAAGTACTTATTATCATTTAGAACTCGCGGATAAAAATTTCCCAAAACACCGGCCGCTTTATATACTAATTTACGATAATTCTCCGCCACGTTAACACTAACTGGCAGAAGCTCGTAGTGCTTGCACTTATAATCAGGTCTTACCGATCCTTTAAACCGGCATAATCTCTGACCATCGCTTATCACAGTGCTGCCATTAATACAACTGGCACAGCAGGCAGTCCCACTTTGTCCGTACATAAGCGGCAATTCATTAATGCTAATATCTGCGTTATCAACCAGATTAATCAGATAAGATGGCAGCTCCCGGGAAAAGTAAACTGATGCAAAGTCGACTATTAGCTCCTTAATTTCAATCTTAGGACTTTTGATAATTTGCGGCAGATATAAATTGAAGGATTCGCCAAAATCTGCAATCAACATGTTTACTTTATCACGGTACCAATGACTGGTGTTTACTAATGATGCAACCAGGATCGGTATTGAATCTGGTTCAGCAATATCAGACAGCGCATTAGCCATATATAACTTTACCGGATAATCCTTCTCCTGAAGTATCATATTTTCTAATGCTAATCTGCCATTTGGGCTGGCCAGCAAACCTAGTTGAACTGCCGCCTCCATTCTTCTAACTCGGAAAGCTGAATTAAGTCGTCTTATATATTTCTTTTCGTAACTATAAATGTTAACTGATTGCCCAATATTCTCTTGCCTTAGCTTATCTAATTTGACTGATTGCTTCATCTCAAAATAGTCTGTAATCTGCACTTTGTCTTTGTATTCCAAAACTAAACCAGATATTAATTTCATTAGAAACGCTTTTTCTTGTTTATTTACTTCTTTAACCTGCTCATTTTTCAGCTTATTAATAATCAGGCGGCATACCAGCAGGACGTCAAAATAAAGCAGCAGCACAACGGCCAGCAAACCAATTCCAACACTAATACTCATCGCTTAGCCTGCCCTTGACTAGATTTTTGATTACTCCCAGCAACTCGGAAAGCATATATGGTTTTCTAAAATAATGTTTTACCTGTAGGGCTGCGGCCCGCTGAATCGAGTCGTCGTTTTTCAAGTGTGAAACAATAATAAAGGGAATATTCTTGATATGGGACTGCATCAATAGTTTTTCCCTCACCAGAAAACCATCCATTTTAGGTATCATGATCTCTGAGATGATAAGATCAAGCGTCTCTTTTTCTGAAATCGCCAGAGCTTCTATTCCATCATGAGCGGTAAAAACTTTATATTTCATATTTTCCAGGAAGGTCTGCAATACATCAATATTTACTTCATCCGTATCAACAATCAATATTTTTGCTATCTCTTCCTGATAGTGCTCCAATGAAGAACTGCTGCACACAATGTTCATCCCCATATTTTTAGCCAACCTGACTCTTAAGTTGGCAGTATTATACAGGACATCAGCCGGATTATTAATATAGTTATTCTGTTCCTTGAGTTCATCCAGACACATTAGACCTATGGATACGGTAGTATTAACTATAAACTTCTCCGAAGCACTAATCGTATTTCTTAACCTTTCCGCCAAATCCACCGCCATTTCCCGGCTGGTGTGGGGAAGATAAGCCGCCAGAGTGGTGCCTTGCAGCCTGAAAATAACGGTTTTTTCGTCCTTTAAATTATTGGCTATATAAACAATGCTTCGTAAGGTCTCATCAACTTCATCATCACCATAGGAAAATTTAATCTTAGATGCATTATCCAGACTCATAATGATAAGCCCCGGATTTTGTTGTGAACCTTCTGCTAACAAATCTTTAAGCTCTGTAGCCAGATATTTTTTAAAGAAATCATAATTATACATACCCGTTACCGAGTCTTTGGTAAGCGTTTCCTGAGCTTCATTGATGCTGTTACTAAGTTTGGCATTAATTTCCTTCAACAAGGCATTTTCGCGGTTAAGACTAGTAATTTCTTCCTCTACCTTAAAAAGAGTAGTCTTGAATATCTCTGGCAATTCTATATCATATTCTTTAGATAGTTTCTGTACCAGGGGCTCAATGACAAATAGCCATTGCAAACCCTTTTGCGCCAAAACCTTTTCAAAAAGCAAATCCCATAATATGCTGCCCCGGTAATTATAGTCCGTTATCTCCATAGTCTCATTATCCAGAGTAAGATCCATGTCCTTAATAAGATCTAAAACCTCGTTCTTGTTAAATATCGAAACATATCTTTTCAAAATCGTACTACAGACCAACCTGTAACCCCCGGCCTTAGCCAAATCCCTTTTTATTGGCGTTAGGAATGCACCACATTCCAAATCCCGTAAAGCCTTGATATGATCAGCTATATTATTAATTATAATTGACCCATGTTGAGGGGCTATCATAGCAATATCAATTCCCAGCATCAGCTCCATAACCGGCCTTAATATATCATTGGAAGGCATGTAATGTTCATGAAAAGTTTTCATCCTTTCCATATAATAATCATCAGCATAAAGTGTCCATTCATAAGAAAAGGCACCAAAAAGGTCACTACTAAACAAGGTTTTGGACTGTTTATCATAAGTAGCAATGGCTCCAGGAAAATGCAGATAAGGGGTAGGTACAAAAGTGAGGGCTCTACCGGATTTTAAAACCAAGCCGTGTTCATGCTCATTCACTAAATAATAAGGAGACTTGATACCGTAATACTTGACAATAGTCTGCGTCCTCCAGTGAGTTACAATAGTGAACTTGGCCCCTTTCTCTTCAAATAGGGGCACACTGGAGCAAAAATCGGGGTCCTGGTGATGGAGAATAACATACTTAATTTTTTCCAGCGGAACAATTCTGCAGACATTTTCAAATACATATTCAAAATCAAGCACCGACCCTGGATCTATTAAAACCGCTTCCTCATTATCCACTACGAGATAAGGGTTACAATGAAGGCCTCCATCCTGGCCGCTTCCACCCACCCAATATATGCCTGGGGCTATTTCGGAGGTTCTATATATGCTCATTATATATACCCCTTTAACATTAATACTCTATTAAAAAGAGCCTATTTATAATATCTTTTATAGTTCAGATGTACAGGAAGGACAACGACTGGCCTTTATCGGTATGCTTGAACAACAATATGGACATAATTTCGTCTCAGGTTCGGAGGCTTTTTCTTGTTTTTTAAATTTATTTATCTGTTTAACAAAGATAAATATCACAAAAGCTACGATAGCAAAATCGATAACACTATTTAGAAATGCACCATATTTTAATAATGGCGCTCCGGCTTTACTTGCTTCTGCCATAGAATCAAAGTGTTGTCTGGACAAGTTGATGTACAGATTGGAGAAATCCACTTTACCTAATAACAGTCCAATGGGAGGCATTAATACATCACTTACAAAAGAGGTAATGACCTTACCAAATGCAGCTCCGATAATAACACCTACTGCCAAATCAATTACATTGCCCTTCATAGCAAATTGGCGAAACTCTTTCCACATATGCCCGCCCCCTATCAAATCAATATTTCGACTATATACAACTTTATTCTACTCTACTAAAGATAACCCTTTAAATGAGCGTAAATAAATAATATTTTCAATTAAAAAAAGCACCTACCTTTCGGCAGATGCAGTAGTATCCACAACATAATTTCTCGTCATCAATATGTTTTTTTGGGCTTTTTCGCTGGCGCTGTTGAAGTAGATGTTGGGTCAGCAGCACTTTTTTCAGCCTTCTTCTTCTTTTCTTCCTTTTTCTTAGGACTTTTATCTGCCATAGTAATTACCTCCCATCAATCATTAGCTTAAGTATACTCTCTTGCTGATATTACCGCTATACTGAAAAAACTCGTGGTCGCTTCACAAGTATTATAATCTCTTCTCAGTAGATGCTCATATTTATTAACTCCTAGCGTTCAATATATGAACAGCAATAATCAGTAGTTTCGTTCACTATTAGATTAAATTTAGATTCTGCTGCTACCTCAAATGATTCCCCACTTGTGAAGGTATGCCAGTCACTGCTGCCAGGTAATTTCACTTCAAGATTTCCTTGTACAATTTCCATAATTTCTTTGTTAGAGGTGCTAAATTCGTATTCACCAGGCAGCATAATACCTAATGTTTTCTTTTCACCATTTGCAAATAGAACCGTTCTGCTAGTCACTTTTCCATCAAAATAGATATTGGCTTTCTTAACTATCGTTACCTTTTCAAATTGATCCATAACCATACCTCCTCTTATTTCTTCTTTTTACCTTCTGCTTTTTTTATATTCTCAGCAACTCTAAATTTAACTATCTTGCTTATTAACTCATAAGGCAGTGGCTTTTCTATAGGGAATTGTATGGTTCCCTTTGCTAATTTAAATTCCGATAATTCATGTTTAAAGTTCCCTCTCCTTTTTGTAGCTTTAACCGCCAATCACTCATTAGCTTAAGTATACTATTTTGCTGATATTACCGCCATCAGCCGTATAGCTGAAAAACCTGGAAGATCGCTTAATAACGTTTAGTAATCTTGTCAATATCCTTATTATTAAGCTTTCTCTTCATGGGCTAAACTAATATGCAAAAGTCTCAAATGGGTATATAAAAAGCCCCGCACAAGCGAGGCTCAAGCTTTATTAGAAGCGCAAAATCATCACCAACCAGTGGAGATTGTAAAGCTTTCTATTCTAGCTACTAAATAACAGGAGTTTTTAATGAGTTCAGCACTATCTCAAATTGTCCAACCAGAAGATTACCATCACGTGACGCTTTATAGGCAGTGAAAGTACAACAATAGATACCATCATCTAATAATTTATAAGCGATAATATTAACAAACCCGTCTTCCTTATAGGCAAGAACCGCGCGGACGTCTTTAACAGATGTAACCACTCCGTCTTTACTTGCATACTCCTTAAAGCATTCTTCTGCAAATACATTAAAATTACTTGTGTTGATACCATCACCTTTGTCAGCTAAGCCTACTATTATTTGACTAGTTCCATTGGCAGATATTTTTACTCCGTCAGTTGTTTCTTCATCTATTACGCAATCAGCGGGAATGACCATCTCAAAACCCCGGTCTTTACTAAGATATTTTTTCATCGAAATAGAAATTGCACTTGTTTTTGCGTTATAGTCTACTTTTGCGCCAAGATTTTCGCTAATGAATCTTAGTGGAACATAGGTGCTTCCTTTAATTATTTGGGCCGGCACCTGAACATCCTTTTTTTCGTCATTAATGACAGCATAGTTTTTTCCGATTGGCACCTCGATAGTTTGGTCTACAAATTTTACAGTTGCCGTATTCAAAGCACCATTCCACTGAACATCGCAACCAAAAGCCTCACTGATAAACCTTAAGGGAACCAGGGTACTTCCGTTAACCGCTTGTGCTGGAGCCGACATTGCCACGCTTGTACCATTGATCTGTGCTTGACTCTGCCCTATAACAAGATTAACCGTTCTGTCTCTGGTTTCAGCACTGGCTGTACCTGCAAGGATAAGGATCAATGATAAGGTTATTAAAACTAATAATGATTTCCTCATTAAAATAATACCCCTTTCTACTATTAAATTTCCATCCCATGGTCTTTTGAAAAAGCATAATTAATCCCTAAACTCGTAAAAATATCCTACTATGTTTTTTTCAAACATTATTAAATCCCTCCTATCATTTTCATATTCTTGTGAAAAAACAAACTAAATTAATGGTTCCAGATATGCTGTTTACGTGTCACAGTAGCTAGCCCTTGACGCACTTATTTTAAAGTCATTTGTAGCAAACCACCTTGATATTTAGATGTAAAACACAGTGAAACTGGTTAATTACACCTTATAAAGACGCTTATTGCACATACCTATTCGCAATTATAAACAAAAAAATTCATTCGAAACGCATAGTCTGCATGAAATGTCGCTTTTGCGTTATGAAATGCAAGTTGCTCGCCGTAGGCGGTGCCTGGCTTTGTCCCTGATTCTGGTTGCAGAGTGATTTTTGCAGTGGGAAGTGGATAAGTATGTGTCAGGCACTAGTCTATTTTTTCAAGTATGAAGGTTCATTTACTCCCAGGAATTCTTTGAGGGATGCTTGGAGTAATTGAGAATAATTCACGTTTTTCTGTTCAGCAGCATCGTTGAGCCATTTGGGAATGGTCAGGGTATTTTTTACTGACCGGCTTAGCATCTCTTCCCTGACTGGCGGCATCCAAGCTTCTACCAAGCTAACGAAACCACCAGGCGGGATTGGGATAGCACTAGGTAAATTAGGTTGTGGAATAGGGTCATTATCTTGTTCCATGGCATACAAGCAAAGCTCCAATGCATCCCGAGCCATGGAATAAGCCTACTTCACAATGCGGAATCCGATCATGTCGCTCAGATTGCTTAAGGCAAAATTGTCCTCATGGCCTACCTGCAAAGTAGCGACGACGGATCTCCAACTGCCGCCACGTAACACCTGACGGCCTAAGCCCATGGAGCCAAAGCCATACTCCCATACGTTACCGCTCATGTCTTTAAGACCGAGGGCGTTGGCGATTTTACCACCGACGGGTTGGGTGCTGCCGTTAGCGTTAGCACTGTACCATGCCACTGCTTGGGTTGCGACTGCGTCCGTATAATCTGCTGTTGCACCGCTGGCGTAGTTGCCCGGTATCCATACTGTACCATCTATCCAACTTGCTGCCATCTCCCATTCCATACTGGTAGGGAGTCGATAGCCGTTGTTGGTAACCATTTCTCCTGCATCAATTAGTGCTACAATATCAATATCTTGATTTGAATCCTTAAAGACGCTGTGATCTACGGTTGTTCTATAAACCGGGGACAGTCCGTTCATTTCTGACAAAGCGTTCAGCCAGACGAGAATATCTATCCAGCTTATTGATGTGACTGGTTCGAGTTTCGCTGCCGTTGGAGCAGCACCATTTGTTCCGTCGTTGCCTTCCCGCCCTTGAGAACAGAAGACGTAGCCATTGGCTTCAGCCCACTGCCTTACTGCATACCAAAGCTCATAGGTGGTTTCGGTTTCGGACATGAGGTAGCCGCCAGTTACAGTTGCTGGGGCTCCTAAATCGTCTGTGCCTGTGGGGATGGTGTAGTTAGTGCCTGAAGCTCCGACGCCAACCATAATGAATCTTGGTGCCACTGTTAGAGTGAATGTTCTTACAGCTGTTACTTTGCCTAATTCTGTTGTTGTTACAACAATTGTAAGACCAGAAGTATTTGCGATTTGGTAATCAGTACCGTTTGTGTAAGCATCTGTATTAATAGTAATTGCTGATGTGCCACCAGCGTCTGTTACGGTAAATTTGATCTTATCGTTTGTTCCGGTTACCCAACCGGTTACTGCTCCGCTTGCATTAGTTGTGCCTACTGCTGGAATTGTTACATTTGTAACTCCTCCTACCGGATGTGTACCACCTATTTCTAATTCTATATTACTTGGGACTGTTGCCATCGCCTGTGTATAGGCCGCACTTGCTATTGCACTGTTCGTATTGCCTTCTTTTACTGCCAGGGCCCTTACTGTCACAGCTGCATTTATTATCAGCGGTGTATCGACCTGTTTTGTTGATGCTGTCGTTGGAACGTCACCATTGGTTGTGTAATAGATGGCGTCTGCTCCTGCTGATGTAATCGTTACGGTTGTTCCAAATGCGACTGCTCCTGCTCCCGGACTGAATGTCGGGGTCGCTTGAGCTGCCTGCACAGTAATATCCTTAGTCCCAACAACCCCAGAAGCCGCATTAGTAGCTGTTACCCTGACAGTACCATTTCCCGTTGCTGTTAATAAACCAGTTATTGAGTCTATTGCTGCTGTACCACCTGCTAAAGTAGCAACACTCCATGCAATTGTCCGATTTGCAGCATTTGATGGTGTTACAACTGCACTCATCAGTAATGTTCCACCATTTGCTACTGTGGTAGCATTATCTGCACCAGTAACGGTAATATCACTTACCAGCACTGTGAAGCTCCCACTTCCACCATCGCTAGTGCTCGGTTTTTTTACAGGCGCTGAAACGCCTGATGCTACTGTCTGTGATGTGAATTTGGTGTCATAGATTACCCCACTGGCATTTATCGTTGCATTACTAATTGTTCCGGCTCCCGTGACATCTACTGCGGCATTGGCCACAAAGGAGCTTATATTAGTGTTTCTATCTGTAACAATGATCGTATTAGTAGAATTAACCTCAATACTTTCTACATTCATACCAGCTAAATTAACAGTAATCGTTCCATCTACTTGTCTATCGGCTACAATGCCTTCAAAGCCCTTCCCGGTTAAGTCAACTTCCTGAACTTTAACACTTGATTGGGCGATTAATTGACTGACTTCTGAGGTTCCGGAGATAACGATACGCACTGGGCCACTATCCTTCAATACATATGTTTTCCCGGTCTGAGTGTCGATGAAGTACACACTGTTTGTTCCTCCGCCATATACGTATGTATTTCCTTTGACAATGACACTTTTAAAGGTTGCATTGCCTTCGCCTACAGCTTTATCAATGGTCAGATTCCCTTCAATGACCGTGTTCTGCAAGGTAATGTCTTGGGCCTTTATAGTTACATTTCCTTTGACGATTTCAGTCCCCGTTGCCGGTCCATAAATCCCTGCCTTGTCATAGGTTATAGACTGGTCAACAGGAGTTACCGGAATTATATTGGCCAGAGCTTTACCTAAAGCTGCCACGGCTTCTGCCCGTGTAATTGCGGTGTCGGCTTTAAAGGTTCCATCTGGATAACCGCTCATAATTCCGGCTGTGACAACAGCACCTATCCCGCCTTTACTCCACCCAGAAATTCTTGTTGCATCGGTAAATTTATCTGCCGCCGTTTGATTTTGGGTTAATTGTTTTACCTTCATTATTACAACTGCCGCTTCCTCCCGGCTGATAGGATTGCTCGGCTTAACTGTGCCGTCGGCGTACCCGGCAATATACCCTGCCGCCTTGGCTTTTGCTACAGCGTCGGCATACCAGTCACTCGTTGTCACATCTGTATAGTCAATAGACGCCTTCTTGCTGTATCCGAAAGCCCCATTGACCAGTACCATAAACTCGGCTCGAGTAATATTGTTGTCTGGCCTGAAGGTTGTGTCCGGATACCCGTTCACCAAACCTTTGTTCATCCAATCCTCAATCTGCGCTTTCGCCCAGTGGTTGCTAATGTCCGACGGGGATGCCGCAAATGCCGTTGAAGTTAACATCGTCATGGTCATCATAATAATGACAAGTATTGATAAAGCTTTCCTCTTTAATCTTAGGGTTAGACCCAATAAAAACACCTTCCTTATTAGTAGTGATTTTTTCATGAACTCTCCTGTTTGACCCTTACTTCACATCAAAGACCTAAATCCTTTTTCATGAACTCAGCCTTTGTTAAAAATGCTTCAACCTTGGCATCAGATTCATCTAACTTAGCAAATGCAGCATTTACTGCTGAATCACTAGCAGGTTTAGTTAAAACTTCAAGTATTTGTGCATAGGCTTCTTTTCTTAATTCGACAGCCATAATAAAAATGTTATGCAATTCTTGAACTTCAGTAGTTTTTGGCGTGTAAGCTTTCATTTTTTCAAGCAATGCATTATTCTTGGCGGGAAGTGTTTCTGATAACGCTTTTGCTAAAATCTTGCTATCCTTAGCTAAACCTGCCTCTGTGCAAATGTTTACAATATCATTATTTAAAGGATGATAAATTGCAACCTGATTCAGATATTCATTAAAATCGTCTTTTACAGAGGTAGCAGCAGGGCTACTGCCACATCCAGCGAAAGATAATAACGTTAATAATAATGCTATTACAATTGTTAAATGCTTAAATGTTTTCATATAATTACCCCCTTATATTTAAGATGAATACGAAAAAGCTAATTCTCTTTTGTAACCTTATTTAATCGTTACACTGTCAACTCAAATCAAAACTCTCTCTTATTCCTATTCTTATTCTTTCTCATCCCCATCACCTGGATTTATGGGACACCTGCACACGCTTTGGGTCCGATGCTCACTAATATCTTTTCTGAAATCCGAATACTTGCAGTACCAGCACTCACGCATGGGGGCTAGACTCTCGCTTTCTGTACATTCCCAGTGAGGGCAGGTATCCTCTTCTCTCACCACGGGACAGGTATCGTACTTCATTCCCTTTTCCTTTGGCCGCATATTTCCGCTATCCAACCGCAGCCACTCCTTCCTGGGTCATTTGAATTTATATTCCGATAATTCTAATCCTTATAAGTTTAGTACATAAAGAATCACCCGGTAACGCATCTGCATGAAATGTCGCTTTTGCGTTATGAAATGTAATATTAGGCATTATTTTGTGACAGCTCTGGTATAATGGATATCGTGTACAGGATGGAAGGTGACAGCATGAAAATCGCTATTTGCGATGACGACAAGCAGGAGCTTTTTCAGATTAGTGAGCTTGTAGATGAATATTTGAGCTACGGCTTGGCGGAAGACAAAATAGAAGTCCACAGTTTTGCAAGCAGTATGAAACTGCTCACCCAGATAGAAAGCGGCAAACATTTTGATATTTTTCTTTTGGACGTCATAATGCCCAACATAAACGGCATCGAGCTTGCCGCCGAAATAAGAAGCAGGGATCAGGTTGCCAAAATTATTTTCTTGACTTCAAGCTCGGAATTTGCAGTCGAGTCTTATTCTGTGAGTGCCTTTAACTATCTATTAAAACCCATTCAAAAAGACCAGCTCTTTTCTGTTTTAGAAAAAGCCTGCAACGATATTTTAAGCGGCTTGAAAAAATTTATCATTGTAAAAACACCAAGCAGCCTGTCCAAAGTATTCCTTCACGAGCTGATCTATGTTGAGGTAATTGGAAGAAACATATGTTTTCATCAAAAAAGCGGGGTTACGATAGAAAGCATCAGTACGATTTCTCAACTTGAAGCTGTTTTATTAATAGATAAACGTTTCATCAAGCCTCATCGCTCCTATATCGTCAACTTGGACTATATAAAGAACCTATCCCAGGATGGCTTTACGACAACAAGCGACTTGTTTATACCCGTATCAAGAAATGTTTTCAAAGAAGTAAAGCAGGCATATATCAATCATTCCTTTCAGACGAAAGAGTAATGGAGGAAACAGCGGCGGATGGATTATATTAGGGTTATTATCAACTCCATTTTCGCTATCATTTTGATGTTCATGCTCTTGGATTTTGAAGTCAAGCAAAAGAAGCAATACTACCTTCTGTGTATGTGCATAACCATTGTGGTGATTTGTGATGGATTGATTTCATACAAATTCGGGTATATAAATTTTATGAAGCTCTTTCCTCTTTTGGTTTATGTTCCGGTGTTTTTTGCTTTTCTATTTGTATCAAAGTTCAATGCTATAAAGGTGTTATTTGTCTTCTTAACAATCACCGCTATTACTTTGTCGATTTCTCTAATCGGGCTTATAATTTCATATTTTTTTGGCTTCGACCGGATAATCCTGAATGTTGTCTGCTATCTGCTGTATCTGCCCACAGGACTCTTTGTTTACATTTTTTTGCGTCCTTCTTTTCTTTATATGCTGCGCAATACTGATAAAGGGTGGTTTGGATTTTGCGCAATACCGCTTTCATACTTTGCGCTTCTTTTTTCAACCTCAAAGTATAATTTAAATACCGTGGTAAGTGAACGAGCTGTTGTTTCGGCCGTGTTGGTCTTTATTTTGACACTTGCTGCATATTTTTTGATTATGCGTTATTTCAGGCAAACCAGAGAACAGCTAACCCTGCAAATTGAGCAGAATCTATTAAAAACACAAGTAACAGCAGCACAGGTGCAGTTGGAAGCATTGCAAGAATCACAAGAAAAGACCATCATTTACCGTCACGATATGCGACACCATCTGCATCTGATCAATGCCTATCTTGCGGACAACAACCAACCAGCCGCGCAAAAATATATTACAGAGGTCGAAAAAACCATTGAGAGCGCTGTAGTTGAAAAGTATTGCAGCAATTACACGGTCAATTTGATCCTATATTCCTATATTGCCAAGGCCAAGAATGAACAAATTATAGTTGAAACCCAGATCGATCTCCCGGAGAAAAATGCTGTATCCGATATGGACCTTTGTATTATTTTTGCAAATGCCATTGAAAATGCTGTAAATGCCTGCAAGCGTATTCCCAGCGCCGACGACAAAACCTTAAAAATCGTCTGCAAAACCAAAAGCGATAAGCTCTTCATCCAAATCACCAACAGCTACACAGGCACGGTCATGTTTGTCGACGACATGCCAGTAAGCAGGTCGAAAAATCATGGCTTTGGCACGAAAAGCATTGCAGCAGTTGCACATAAATACGATGGAGTGTATTCCTTCACTGCCGAAGATGGAGTCTTTAAGACCAGCATCATTCTTTAGTAAAAGTAAATTCCTAACTCGATTTCGAATTTTCTGAATTAACCGCTAAGTCATTGGAACTATATAATACCTCATTGCCAATTTATATTACATGTGCCATCTTAATTTAAGAAACCTTGCCAATCGCACCATATGCATGAAATGTCGCTTTTGCGTTATGAAACGTAAATTCAGGCTTTTTCATCACAGTTGTTCACCACTCTAGATAAATAAAAAGCACCTGCTTTTTAATTCAGCAGATGCTCTGGAAAATATGTTTATTTATTTACACTTTACTTTTCAATTTCCATATTTACTGAGATACAATCAATGAGAGCCTTCATTCTATGATTTCTGGCAACTATTCCTTCCCATTCCAGCAGTAGGTACAGATTTTATCCTTGTCTATACCGATTGCATCAAGCATGTCATGCAGATTTTGGTATTTTAGCCCTGAAAAGTTGAGCCGTTTTTTGATACAATTCACCATACAATTATACTTTTCATTTGAAGGATCACAATATGCGTCAAAAGAGTCCGGTTCTTTTCCTTCAAGTTCAATGATGGCCTGTCTTGCTGCAAGATCCATTTCTGACCGGGAAGTTGAAAAGTTTAAGTATTTGCATCCGAATACCAGAGGCGGGCAGGCCGATCGAATATGAACCTCACGCGCGTTGCATTTATACAGCAGATCCACAGTTTCTCTCAACTGGGTGCCGCGAACAATTGAATCATCGCAGAAAAGCAGGCGTTTGTCAGAGACTAGTTCAGGAACGGGCATCAGTTTCATTTTTGCAACCAGATTTCTTATACCCTGATCCTGAGGCATAAAACTCCGGGCCCAGGTTGGGGTATATTTTATGAAAGGACGTCCATAGGGTACTTTGGACTGGTTAGAGTAACCGATGGCATGTCCGGTACCCGAGTCTGGTATTCCGGCAACCATATCGATTTCTACATTGTCGTTTTTGGCCATGGCGGCACCATTTCTATAACGCATAACCTCTACGTTCATTCCCTCGTATGTTGAGGATGGGTAACCATAATAGACCCATAGGAAAGCACAAATTTTCATTTTATCCCTAGGAGGCGCAATTTTCTCAATACCATCCGGTGTCAGATGAATGATTTCTCCTGGACCAAGTTCATATTCGAAGCTATATCCGAGGTTTGTAAAAGTACAGGATTCAAAGGAAACGCAATATGAACCTTCTTTCTTACCTACTATTAAAGGGGTTCTGCCAAGTCTATCCCTTGAGGCGTAAATTCCTTGCGGTGTTAAAAGCAGAATAGAACAGGAACCCTCAATCAACTCCTGCGCTTTTAACAAACCATCCTTGAAAGAGTCTTCCTGATCTATAATTACAGATACGAGCTCGGTAGGGTTAATGGTACCCTTGCTCGTCTCTAAAAAGTGAATATTTCGACTGGTAAATGTTTGGTCAGCTATTTCATACAAATTATTGATTTTTCCCACTGTACTGATCGCATATTGACCAAGACGCGAACGCACAGTCAAAGGCTGAGGTTCTGTATCGCTAATGCAACCTATACCCATATTGCCTCTTATTTTTGGCAGCTCAGATTCGAATTTTGCTCTGAACTGAGTATTTTCGATGTTATGTATTACACTGTTAAAACCGTTTCCGCTCCAAATAGCCATCCCACCCCTACTAGTCCCTAGGTGCGAATGGTAATCCGTACCAAAATACACATCCATGACGCAATCTTCCTTTGAAACAACCCCAAAAAATCCACTCAAAGCAACTACACCCCTCAAAATGTATTTTAAACTGACATGTTCTGCGTATATAGAATTACATTTTTAATATAATATTGCAACCCTATTTTATATTCAGGCCACAATAATAAGGGTACCTCATACATCCCTATGAGTCCACGCAAATAATATGGAAAATCCATGAGACCCTTATTCGAAAAGACTTTTATCCGTCTTTTCCTTGTTAATAAATGTCTCATACTATTTATAATTCACTGATTTGTCCTAATACTTTTTCAATAAATACACTTACCAGTTC
The DNA here is from genome assembly GCA_964457945.1 of uncultured Syntrophomonas sp. Taxonomy (GTDB): domain Bacteria; phylum Bacillota; class Syntrophomonadia; order Syntrophomonadales; family Syntrophomonadaceae; genus PHAA01. Next base: position 33,549 of record CAYWFX010000016.1, on the reverse strand, counting down.
AGGATCAAATTGAATACCTGCATTTTTTTGCATTTCCTCAATTACAACTTTTTCAGGTAGTGCACTTCGGTAACTTCTCTCACTAGTCATAGCATCATAGGCATCCGCTATAGTTATGATTCTTGACACGAAGGGTATCTCGTCACCTTTTAAACCTTTTGGGTATCCCATTCCATTCCATCTTTCATGATGGTACAATGCATAGTTTGCCAAGTCGAACATTTCTTTAACCGTACTAAGTATTCTATATCCTATTTCTGGATGACGCTTAATTTCTTTCCATTCATCCTCTGTAAGTTTCCCCTGCTTATTAAGTATATTTTCATCAATAGCTATTTTACCGATATCATGAATTAATCCAACAGTTTTAAGTTCCTCAATTTTTCCTTCAGTTAGGCTAAGAGCTTCTCCCATACTTTTGCATAGTTCTGAAACTCTATGTGAGTGTTGTTCTTCTCTTTTGTTTTTTTCATGAAGAGTAGTGACTATGGTTTTAATTGTTTTTCCTCTCATACTTTGACTACCAATAAGCTTTTCCTTGAACATATAATCTTCAGCTTTTTTGAATATTTCTTGATTCATTTCTTCCATACTATTCTTAGTTTCATAACCAAAGGAAATAGAAATTTCAATGGAGCCTACTTTCTCATTTAAATTCATAGTTTTGATACGTTTAACAATTCGTTCTGCTTCGTATGAATCTGTTTTAGGTAGAAGAATAATAAATTCATCTCCTCCAAGTCTGGCAATAATGTCATCAGCTCGACATCCCTTCGTTATCACTTCTGCTGCTTTCTTAAGCAGTTCATCACCCATGACATGTCCAAAGGAATCATTAATAAGTTTCAAGCCGTTTACATCAGCCATAATAGTGGTCATAGGAAGGTTTCTTTCTATATCTAGTCTCTTTAACTCTTCTTCGTAAAATCTACGGTTATATAAACCCGTTAGAGGATCATGATAGCTTAAATATAATATTTCCAGTTCTTTTTTTTTATTTTCGGTGATATCTTGAATAGTACCAACAACTTTAGACGCATTACCTGTCTCATCAATTATCAATTTAGCTATAGAATGGGCAAAGTGTTCTTCTCCAGTTTTAACATTTATAATTTTAAATTCTACATCATACTTTTCATTTTTGGTAATTACATCGAAAAGTGCTGATTTTAACAACTCCCGATATTCTGGAGATACATTTTCTTGCACAATATCTAGTGGCACGGATTGCGCATTGTACTCAATTCCGTATATGTTAAAAGCTTCCTCAGATGCCCAAATATTTTTCGTGTCTAAATCAAATTCCCAATTACCCACATGTGCCATCATTTGAGCTGCAATTAATCGGCTTTCGCTTTCCTTCAAAGCTTCCTCAGCCAGTTTGCGATCAGTGATGTCTTTTGATATGCAAATAACATTTTGAACATAATCACTGGTATCTTTGACGGGTATTACTGAAGTCATGAAATGCAGAAACGTGGTTTCAGCTGGCACTTTAACTTCAATTACTTTCATTTCCCCGGTCTCAAATACATTTTTGACTGCACCGAACCTTTGGTCACCTTCTTCACCAGGAAATATATCCCATATCCTTTTCCCAATTATGTCCGCAGGCTGTCTTTTAAATGGAGCAGCAAAAGCATTGTTTATATATAAATACTTTCCTGTTCTATCAAAACAAAAAATCGGGTCACTGGATTTGTCTAAAATTACTCTATACAATGAAATGTCGATTTCCGAACCGCTTTCATCGTTACAATTCTTTTCGATTGCCATAATTGATCCTCCAATACGAAGCATTATATATTGCTCTATTTATCTTGTAATAAATTTCGCCAAAATCAGCTATTATTTGTCATAATAATCATAACATACCTATGAGACATCTGATAATAATCATCATTACTTACACTTTAATAGGTCTGCTTCCAGTTCATTCTCCAACCTAACCACACTCTTCAACATAAAAATAAAATGCGTTGGTGAGATTACTTGTATTTTCTCAACCAACGCATTTAAATATATTTTCGTCGAACCCTTCTAGGAGTTCCTGCCTGTGTTTATTGTCTGTAATGAATCTATGATATTGTTAAGAAATTGGACTTTTTATGACAATTGATATGCTCATCTTGTAAAACATCTTGTGAATGATTACTCCAATCCATATGTCTTAAAAAGATTTATAATATTAGCGTTCGTCATTTTCTTAACCATCAGTTCTTTAAATCTAACCGTTTTTGTTTTTCCCTCATTGCGAAGTTTTTCTAATTCTTTAGGTATCTGACTTTGGCTTGCTATTAAATCCTCATAGATATTTTCAAACTTTGCCAGTCTAATTATAGCATTCCCAGTATATCCGTTAACATCATGATTTAACGTTAAATCATCTATTATATAAAAGTTATTATTTCCTAGCATCCTAGTTAATCTTTCCATATTAAGCTCCATTCCGCCGCTGTCGCTGGCGGCACAAATAGTAATGAAAAATTGTGTGCGATCTTCACAATATTCGTTAAGATTTAGCTGAGGAGAAGATACACTACAAAGCACGGTAGGAGGAGTCGTAGACTGCTCTTCTCAGCTTAAAACAGTATATTAAACAGTGTAAGAATCATCTTTCAAGCACAAATAAGTGGTTCTATAAGACCGCACGCTAATCATTGTTTTAGCTACTCGTTAATGTGTGATGATTCAGTCAATGTCTTCCTCCTCAACTATGAAAGGAGGTTGTGCAATGAAAGTTATCTACCCTATTTGTTGTGGTATCGATGTGCATAAAAGTTTTCTCGTCGCCACAATCATCACTTCACAGGGGATTACTCCACATTATTCCAAAAAGAGATTCTCAACTTTTAACAATTCCATTCTCCAATTTAAGCAGTGGCTAATTGATAACGACTGCTTCGATGTATGCATGGAGTCCACCGGGAAATATTGGGTTCCCATCTATAACCTTTTGGAAGGCACTATCCGTATCACTATTGCAAATCCCAAATGGGTAAGGGCTGTAAAAGGTAATAAGGATGATGCCAAAGATTCCAAATGGATTGGTGACCTTTTCCGTTTAGGTTTAGTTCCGGGAAGTTATATTCCCAACAAACCAATTCGTATTCTTCGTGAATACAATCGTTACCGTTCCAAACTTGTTTCCTGTAAAAGCAGTGAAAAAAATCGTTTTCAAAATGCCTTCACTGTTTGTAATGTAGCCCTTGATGCTGTCGTTTCTGACATGTTTGGCAAATCTGCCTCTTCCATCACGGACTACTTGATTTCATCTGACTCTTTTGACCCAGAATACTGTTCATCACTTCTTCAAAAATCTTTGAAGAAGAAAGCAGATACCGTAGTCGAATCCATCCAAGGCTATCAGATGACCAAGCAACAAAAGGAACGTATCGTCATAGTTCGCTCCCATCTTGAATTCATCCAACAGTCCATTGCAAAGTTAGATGAAAAACTTGATAAGATGGTTGCCCCTTATGAAAGTGCTATTTCACTTCTTTGTACCATTCCCGGAGTTGACAGAACTTCTGCTATCACCATCATCTCCGAGATTGGCACCGATATGTCTCAGTTTGCCAGTTCCAAGCGTTTATGCTGCTGGGCGGGCCTAACGCCTGGCAACAATGAATCTGCCGGTAAGAAAAAATCTGTTCGCATAACACGTGCTGGTGTCTATCTCAAACCTGCATTGGTACAAGTTGCCCATGCAGCCGTGAAATCGAATCAGTCTCCTTACTACAAAGTCAAATATGAACGCATTTATAAAAGGAGAGGCAAGAAAAGAGCCATTATCGCTATCGCAAGGATGATTCTCACTGCCGTATACCATATGTTTGTCACCGGCGAAGAGTTTAATCCAAGTGATCTGTATAAAATTGATATGCCACTAGAAATGCGGGACAACCAAAAAGAGAAAGCTATTAAACAAGCTGTAAAATTATTGATTGCCCATGGCCTGATAAAACCTGCTGACATTTCTGTGGCTTGAACCAATGCCTGATTTTAGGTCATTAAAGGCCCTTAGTTTAATTCGCCCTTTTTTAATTCATTCCGAGTTGTTTTTCACACTATGCTCCTCTTAATTATCATTACTATATATTCTTACACCCTATTTGATAAAAACTTACTGGAGGGCAGGTACTCTACTATAATGAAGTACCGTTCATTGACATCATAAGAAATCCGCAAAAAGCCGCATTGTCAGGCTGCAATGATACATCAACTTCTTTTTTTATCCAATTGATCTGTTCCCGATAAGCCTTATAAAAAGCAAAAGTTGGACTGGGACTGTATTTGAGTCCCTCTAATTCAAAGTACTCAATAATACCTTTTGCTGTGGTAGGTTTTACGAAAACCTCAACACCGGGTCTGCAATAAACCGGGCATATTGTTAGTAACGGCCATTTCGCCAACTTATATTCATGGAGCAGACCGGACATCAGTTCAAAGCCAAGTTCTTGATCTCCATATAAGAATTCTTTCAGTCCATGGGATAAATGCTCTTTTTCATTGTCGTTTAAGATTTTCACTAAATCTCTGAATTTTGGTTTTTCAAAAATTGATACCATCGAAGATCTCCCGACGATCTTGCTCATCGAATCAACAATTTTGTCCGGATTTTCAAATTGCTCAATTGTAAAGCTGTCTTGGGCCAATTTATTCATTTTCTCTACTTTATGCTTCTTTGCAATTTCGAGCATCTTAGGATTAGAAAAGCCGCCGGGGTATAGCGTTATAAATCTTTCTTCGGCTTCTTTGAGCTTTGTTCTATTCACAGCTTTATTCCCTCCATTCATTTATTGCTGTTACGGTAGTTAAGTAGGGGCTAGTTTTCCCTAATACTTCAATATAAATTGGCAAAAACCTCTCTGTTTTCGCATATTTGTTTAATTCCGCATGAAATAACATCTTTTACGAAGACAATTATTAAGCGTATGTTTTAGGCACTACGATTATAATTTTAAACCTTTTTGCACGCATCTAATGCATATATAATAAATTTCATGCAGCTGTATAGTATAATCAGATAATACGCGTTTCTTAGATACAGATAATGTTACAAAATTATTAATATGAAAGAGGTGAACATACTGATTTCTAATTTATTTATCCCAGTACTAGAAATCAGAATAATATTATGACATATCAATCAAGGAAAATTGTAATTATAGGTGCTGGCCACGTAGGCTCTCACTGCGCATTCAGTTTGATGACACAAGGCGATGCAAGCGAGATTGTATTGATTGACATAGATGAACAAAAGGCTGTCGCCCAAGCTGGTGACATAGCTGATGCAGCCTGCTTTATGCCACATCCTGTAATCGTAAGGGCTGGCGATTATGATGATTGCAAGGATGCAGCGATCGCTGTTATCGCAGCAGGGGTTCCAAGAAAACCCGGACAAACCAGATTGGATACGATGGGCGATTCTATCAGGGTAATGAAGGAGATTGTTGACCCGCTAAAATACTCAGGATTTGAAGGTATTCTAATATGCATATCAAATCCTGCAGATGTCATCGCTAATTATATGAGAAAAAATACTGGTTGGTCAAAGCATAGGGTGTTTAGTACTGGGACTTCCCTTGATACTGCCCGACTTAAACGTGTATTTCAAGAAGAAACAGGTATAGATGCCAGAAGCATACAATGTTTCTCCATGGGAGAACATGGGGACTCCAGCATGATACCATTTTCTCATGTCAATGTCGGGGGAAAACCTTTATTGGAGTTAATGAAGGAAAAGCCAGATATTTACGGCAAGCTGGATTTGGAGCATATTTTATACCGTACCCGCACGATCGGCATGGATATCATAAACGGAAAAAATTCCACGGAATTCGGAATCGGTTCTGTACTTGCTGATGTGGTCAAAGCAATTTTTCACGATGAGCATCGAGTTATGCCCGTATCTGCTTTGTTGGAAGGAGAGTATGGGCAAACGGATTTACATGTTGGTGTACCGGCCATTATAGGGAAACATGGCGTAGAGGAAATAATTGAGCTGCATTTAACCGAGGAGGAACAGAAGTTATTTGAAGAATCCTGTCATGTGATTCGCAAACATATTGCATTGGCAGAACATATATAGGGGGACAGGTCGAGCCGGTGGGGGCCGCTTCAGACATATTGATCATTTATACTGCCTATCACTAGTTAAGGATTTCCACATACCCTTCCGAACCGTTGATCCGAATTCGCTGCCCATCTCGGATCAGTTTAGTGGCATCATCAACCCCAACAACAGCAGGGAGGCCGTATTCTCTAGCGATAACGGCCCCGTGGGTCATCATGCCGCCTACTTCCGTCACCAGGCCTTTTACGGATACAAAGAGCGGTGTCCAGCCAGGATCAGTGAATTTGGTGACCAAGATATCACCTTCCTCTATAATGGCGTCCTCCAGTTTTAAAATGACCCGTGCCCTGCCCTCGATGACGCCTGTTGAAACGGGTACACCTGCCAAAGCACCTTTGGGAATGTTGCCGGTATCATATTCGCCCATTATGACCTCTCCCTCGGATGTCATCAAGCGCGGCGGTGTCAGCTTCTCATAGACCTCATATTCCGCTTTTCGCTTGGTTATAATACCGTAATCCAACCGGTTTGTTTTAACTGCCTCTCTGAGTTCCTCAAAGGACAGATAATAGATGTCCTCTTTGTTCCGGATAATCCCTTTCTGCACGAGCTTTCCGGCCTCCTTCAGCAGTACCTGCTTATAAATGTAGTAACGTTGGGTATTGGCATATTTGGGATATTCCCGGTAGCCGATCAAATTGCGCAGAATGCTAATCTTCTTCTTGGTCTTTTTTGCCTTTCCTTTGCCGCCGGGCAATTGCTCCAGGAGGCTTAAAAGCTCCTGTTCCTTCCGCTTCGCTTCCTTAAGCCCCTGCTCAAATTTCATACTGTGGGCACCGGGCTCAAAGTTTCTGATGTTGCTGAGGATCATGGGAATGAGCGCGGTCGGGTGTTCGCTCCAACGGGGCCTGGTGATATCGATCTCACCGGAACAACGCATGCCGTATTTTTCAAGGTACGCCTGTATGGCATTGCTGACAGCCTCGCCGCCTTCCAACCTGGCCAGGTCCTCAAAAAAAGTCTCATCATTGGCATGATGAAAATATTCAATTACTGCCGGATATTTGCGAACAGCATCGGCTACATCCAAAAGTTCAAGCCCCATTTCGGATGTAACGTTGTTGTCTACCGATTGAGAGAGTACGTCGACTGCACCTTTCTCGCCCAGCCATTTTTCCATTTTCTTATTGATCCAATTTGCTGTCATTATCCCGACGATCCATGCTGCCACGCTTTTGGAATCAGCCATGATTTCCATTAATCGCTTATCGTCCTTTAAAATAAAATCAAACAGTTCATCTCCGGATACATTTGCGATCCTTTGCTGCAGATCCCTGACAGACTCCTCGTTGCGGTACATGATATTTATGATAAGCTCGGGGTCGTTTTTGCGGTAGATCTTTATGGCCTGAACGGGAAGTGCCCAGGGTAGTCCCTGCGCCCCCATGCGGAGTGCTCTCTTCCCCCGCGGCAAAGTCTTTAAATATTGTTTTCGCTTAAATAAATTTAGCAGGGCGTTTTTTAACAAAGGATCGAATTGACCCAACATTCTCAATGCCATTTTTCTCCCCACCGGCGAGGCAAGATCATAAGTTAAATCGGAAAACAACCTTCCGCCAGCTTTGGCTAGTGTATGACCCTTGAATAAAATCTGGCAGAAGTACATTCCCAATGGTTTGATAGGTTCGGTCATCATCTCTATATGGCCGAAGGATACATATACACGGTTTTTTCCATCGTTTACATCTGGTACGGGGTATAAGGTGGTGATGGGGCGGCTCTGAACGATATAGAAGGTATCATTAAGGAATGGGGACACACCTCCTTCGTAGGAATGTCCCCGATTTAGGCACCATTCAATGTCCTGGGGCGAGCCAAAGTAGGCTTCGATCTTTCTGCCCAGGCCTTCAAGCTGTAAAATCTGCTCGTCCGTCAGGGTCTGCCCATTCTGCTGCTGGGGCAGGGTCTCCCGTTGCTGGGTGCCTCCTTTTTCCAGGGCATAAATGGCCAGCTTTTTAGTGGATATCTTCTTATCGACGATTGTGCCCTCCCGTACCTTGTAGATGTCAGGATTCACCAGGCCAGAGACCAGGGCCTCGCCAAGACCGAAGCTGGCGTCAATTGACAGCATCTTTCTATTGGATGTGACGGGATCGGCTGTAAACATAATCCCCGCAGCATGGGGAAAAACCATCCTCTGTACGACCACAGACAGATAGACCTTGCTGTGGTCGAAACCGTTTTGCATGCGGTAGGTTACGGCACGGTCGCTAAACAGCGACGCCCAGCATTTACTGATATTCTGAAGAATTGAATCTTTGCTGATGATATTGAGATACGTGTCCTGCTGACCTGCAAACGAAGCTGTAGGCAGGTCTTCCGCGGTGGCGCTGGAGCGCACCGCATAGGCATTCTTTTCGCCCAGTAAGGTGATGAACGAAGTGATTTGCTCTTCGATTTCTTTAGGGATAGCGGTCTCTTCAATGACCGCGCGGATCTTCGCGCTGATCTGGCTGATTTTTTCCAGCTCGCCCGGCCTAAGAAGAGACAACTGCTCCAGCAGCTGGTTAAGTTCTTGATTTTCCTCAATTATTTTCTTATAGGCTTCAGTAGAAACGCAAAAGCCCTCTGGTACACTAATCCCTTCAATCCTGGACAGTTCCCCCAGGTTGGCGCCCTTGCCGCCGACTATGGCAAGCTTGGTTCTATCTATATGCTCAAAGCCAAGCACATATGAACTCATATATTACCCCCCTAAACTCTACGTCTCTAACAATGAATCAACATGTTCAATTAATCCTGATGGACAGCAATACCTTGCTTAAGTATTTGGATTGCACCTTCCACTTTCTTTAAATACCGGGTCTCGTCAAACCCGGAGTAAAGATATTCATTAAAAACGAAGATGTAAATCATTTTGATAACTACTTCGGAGTCGATTTCCGGCTTGACAAGGCCACGCTGTTTATCACGTTCGACTATTTTGTAGTGCTTTTCGTTGGATGCTCTTAGGAGTTTTAGAATGAATTCGCTGTCATCAATCACCGTCAATGCACCTATCTTGGAATACTCCGGTCTTATTTTGCCTACCTTTAGGGTATCTTTGGCTCTTTGCATAATGTTTTCAAAAAAGCTGACATTTGGGTTGAAGGCTTCAATCATATCATGGATATCCTTTGACATTCTTTCCAACATATGAAGATAGATGTCTTCTTTGTCGGCAAAGTATTGATAGAAACTGCCTTTGGGTATACCTGCGTTCTTGATGATCTGGTTGATGGATGCGTCGCTGAAGCGCCGGGTAGAAAACTCCTGCACAGCCGCTTCAAATATTCGCTTCTTCTTCTCATCTTTTAAATTTATAAAAGTATCTTTGGGCATAATTTTTCCTCCTATTTTTCAAATAGTTTTATGGTGCGAAAACAATTATTCTCAAGCAATAGTGACCAGGTAGTCATTGTACAAGAACATCATATGAACGCCTGGTCACAATGTCAAGCTATTATTTGCAGGCTTGAACAATTGCGGTAAATGACGTGACAGGGGGGCGCAGAGTGTCCTCGCTTGCTATTGATGAATAAACCTTCTTGAGTTTTCCATTATAAAAAGCAGGCGGTTATAGTGAATTTAACTCATCTGTCATGAAATCCATCAACGCATCAACATCTTCGGTCCTATGTGATGGCTCACAATAACTGACTAACAAGGTCAGGGTTCTATTGTAGGTACTGACCCCCAGGCAAAAACCGGGTGCATAAATAGTTGGGGCAACCAGATAAGCATCATCGGCAGTGATTGGTCCATACTGCAATGGACTAATGATCCCCATATTAGTTAAGGTTGGAGTAAACTTGCCAGTTTCTAAAACCTGGGGTCTGGCTGCTTGGAAAAGAGCAAGTAGTTGTGAATATTCTATAGCCTCTTGTGCCTCAATTATCATGGCGCCAGTTAATTCTGCCTGAGCATGCTTTAATTCATCAATAGACTTGGACACCCTTTTTAATGTCCCCAGAAAAGTTTCTTCCTCCATCCGGTAGGTTCTTGGAGTTATCGTTGTCGACAGGTTGCAAATATCCTGAGACGGATCGGTTTTAAAAGACCTCCGCAAATCCATGGTTACACAGATCTCACGGTCATCCCCGACTGGTGGGTTCAATAGTTGAAACATACTTCTAAAAAATGCGGTTAAATTTATAGTATTGATGGTTACTGCATGAGTTTTGCCAAATGCTCTAATTCTATCGAAGGATTCATCAGCAAAACGGCGCATGGAAATATGCATTTCATTTGATTCAACACCGTAATAGGGAAAGGCCCAAGCAGCGGGCAGAGGCTGGGCATGGGGATCCAGTAATGCCAGTGGATCCTTAATACCCAGCGCCTCGAAATAACTCTTCTGGTCCAACCGGCGCTTTGTGTTCGGCTCAGGTTTATAATGGGAGTCCTTTAGTAAGCTTGAATATATTTGGGCCAGCAACTGCAAATATTGCTTAAGCCCTCCACCGTCAGAACAGGCATGACAGATTTTCACACAAAGGGTATCATTATCATTGACCCGAATTAGCTTTACACTTAGCATCTGCTCCTCACAGTAAAATGGGCTTTTCAAAAACTGTTCAATTGCCACTTGTTTACTATCATTTTGTACCAACTCAAACCACTGGATTTCGTCTGGATTTTCAAAGGGTTGCCAATACGGTTGTTTATCATTTTCAATAAACTGGCATCGCAATATCGGTTCAGCATCCAAAGATAATCTAACCGCTTTCTTTAGAACATCTGTATCCAGGTGTTGATCGAAGGTAATGACCGCCTGGATTTGCATATTGTAGTGTCCGTACTTGAGTAAATAACAGATTCGATCAATTCCAGTTACCGGCATTATGGTGGGAATCCCATCTTCCAATATACTCGCTTCCATTTTTCTAAAAACCCCTTTCTTATTAAGGCTGAACGTAATTAGTGTTTTTTATAAATTACTTCCCGTGTTTACCGAGAGCTTAGTTTCTTCCCAATAAAATTTGAGCATTTAAACCATGCGAATCCATGTATTCTTTACTTTTCTTATTGTAATCCCAATAAATACCCCTTTTGCTGTTACCCATTATTGAATCGCACCGCTGTAAACGTTAAAAAGATCCCTTTAAATCATCGATTAATTTTTCTGTGTTTTTCATTAGCTTGTTCATCTCATCATCTGCGTCGAAATTGGGCCGACCCAAGTTGGAAACAGGACATTGAAGATTATAGTCTAGTAACTTTCCTGAAATTTCCACCAAGCGCTTTCGGCTTTGCCGCAAGAAGTTTTTCTTCCTTTTATCAAAGTCACGTATTGCCCTGTTGTTTGGTTGTTCGCTATAAACCATTCGTATATACTTTGAAAAGAAATCAACTTCCTTGCTGAATTTTGCCTTAAGGGCATCGATTTCTTTGCCCAATTCTATCCAATAGGGTGCAAAGCCATTATCCTTGAGGATTTTATGAACCATGCGCAAATCAGCTGGCTCATATGGATTCTCTTCCAAGTTAAGCGGCTTACCAGCCCCCTCCAGATTGTCAAACTGCCCCCGCTCCACAGCCTTTGCAAACATTCCCCCAACTAGATCATAGCGCTGAGCCAAACTTCGGGCTTCAATCATGATGTCCTCTTTTATAATTAGATTAGACTTCTTGTCGGTAACATTCCGCATTGTTTATTTCCCTCCCTGCGTTTGTAAATAACTTACTCCTTTAATAAAACATACTGACCGGTCGTATGATTACAAAGTCCCTCGGATTCTTCACTAAATTGATGGAATCGAACAGTACCGTGTCTTCAGACAATAATCTTTGTATCCCGGAAGGTCGCTTAATAGCACTTCTTCCTCTTTTCTTATTCTGACAATAGTAGTAGGTATGGATAGGAAAGAAAATACTAATGCCCAAAAAGAACCAAGAGCTAAAGGAGTGAACAACTGCATTATTAACAGCCCCGTATACATCGGACGGCGAACATTGGCGTAGGGTCCGGTTTTAATAACCTGTTATTCTTTCTCCACCTGTATGATAGTCGAAGCATAACTATTTTCCTTATAGACTAAGAAAGCAATTCTCCCTAATTTTGGCCATCTGTTTGGTCTACAGATATAGATATTGTTGAAATAATTGATTAAACTTAAGCTGCGCTGGTGGGAGAACGACAGCAACCATGTCGTTATATAAGTTTTCAAGCGGCTTTTTGGGTCCCGTCTGTTTACATATTATCTCCTTTAACTGAGGTATACTTTTGATAAACTCGGCAGATTCCAGTGCTAAAACTTCAATCTCCGGATCATCTTCGGGCAGCTGGGCCACTTTGGCAAGACGTACTCCATAATCCAAAGCTATTTGGAACGCCTCAGGGTGTGTGTTCCAAAACTCGGCCAGAGCCCGAAAAGCGTCTTGGTAATCCTCACCCCATTGGAAATCATCCAGGATGCCATACAATTTCCGATGTTGATCAAAGAGATCTGGGCAGGTTTGGGCATATTTCCCCATTTGATCCGATCCCAATATCTCGTTGATCATTTGAAAAGAAGGAGATTCAAAAGAATCTTGCTCAAAGTGTACTGTGCCCTGGTTCAGCATTTTATCAATCTTCGTTATTCGCTCTTCAATATTTTCCTTATCGTTCAGGAGCTCACTTCGCAGCAACTGCAACACTTCCTGCAGGGATGCATTATTGTTAACATCACCCAGTATCTTTTTGATGCGTTTGAGATCCAGACCCAGAGATTTTAAATGTTTGATTAAGCGCATGCGGTTCAAGTCCGCCGGTCCGTATAAACGGTACCCCCCGGAAGAACGCTGTGGCGCAGGCAGCAGACCAATTTTTTGGTAATAGTTTATGGTTTTTAATGTACTCCCGGTCAGTTTAACGAAATCGCCGATCTTTATACGTTTTTCCACTGCCATCCCACCTTCCAAGGCTAGTATAAACCAGGCCCCAGGGGCCTAGTCAATATGTTTTTGAATAACATTGAGGCTTCATAATCACACACTATATCTTTCCTTTTGCTAATCTTCGATCCATACTATATACTTCTAGCTCGTAAGACTTTATCCCAGACATCAATTATCTCTAGAGTAAGTCCGGTAATTTTCTGGCATTCCTCTTGGACTATTTTACTGCAATGATCGAAGACATGATTTTTACCACGATTATACTTAATGTGTTTATAGCGAAAATCCGAAAACGAGTGGAAAATTTCTTCTTGCATCCCCCTATTAAACCTGGCACCTAGAGCTCTGCCTCCTAATTTAAACAACGCCATTTCGACGAGATATACAATTTATCCTACTTAAATGTTTGAAGCACCGAACGTATCATGACCGTTAACTACGAACATATGGTAAATATCCTATTATTTAGATCTACGGTTTCTTTCTCCATTATAAAAATCAGGCAGTTACAGAGAACTCAACTCATCTGCCATAAAGTCCATCAACACATCAATATCTTCGGTCCTATGTGATGGCTCATAATAACTGGTTAACAGGGTCAGGATTCTATTGTAGGTACTAACCCCCAGCAAGAAACCGGGTACATAAATAGTTGGCGGAACAAGATAAGCATCACAAGCAGGGATTTGTCCAAACTGCAATGGACTGATGATCCCCATATTGGTTAAGGTTGGAGAAACCTTGCCGGTTTCAATAAACTGGGGTATGGCTGCTTGAAAAAGAGTGCGAAGTTGTGAATAATCTATGGCCCCTTGTGCTTCAATTATTACCGCGCGAGATAATTCTACTTGAGCATGCTTTAATTCATCAATTGACTTGGACACCCTTTGTAATGTCTCTACAAAGGGTTCTTCCTCCACCCGGTAAGTTCTAGGAGTCATGACTACCGACAGGTTGCAAATATTCTGGGACTGATCGGTTTTAAAAGATCTCCGCAAATCCATGGTTACACAAATCTCCCGGTCATCCCCGGCCGGTGGTTTTAACAATTGAAACATACTTCTAAAAAATGCGGTTAATATTATAGTATTGATGGTAACTGCATGAGATTTGCCAAACGCTATAATCCTTTCAAAAGAATCACCGGTAAAACGGCGGATGGAATTACGAATTTCCTCTGACTCAACACCGTGATAAGGGAAAGCCCAGGTGGCAGGCAAAGCCTGAGCTTGGGGATCCAGTAATGCCAGTGGATCCTTAAGACCCAGCGCATCGAAATAACTCTTCTGATCAAGTCGACGCTTTATATTTGGCTCAGGTTTATATTGGGAGTCCTTAAGCAAGCTCGAATATATTTCAGCTAGTAACTGCAAATATTGCTTAAGACCTCCTGCGTCAGAACAAGCATGACAGATTTTCACACAAAGGGTATCATTATTGTTGGCCCGTATTAGCTGGACACTCAGCATTTGCTCTTCACAATAAAATGGGCTTTTTAAAAACTGCTCAATTGCTACTTGTAAACTATCATTTTGTACAAACTCAAACCACTGGATTTCGTCTGGATTTTCAAAGGGTTGCCAATAAGGTTGTTTATCATTTTCAATAAACTGGCATTGCAATACCGGTTCAGCATCCAAAGATAATCTAACCGCTTTTTTTAGAACATCTGTATCCAGGTCTTGATCGAATGCAATGACCGCCTGAATTTGTATATTGGAGGCTCCGTATTTGAATAAATAATTAATTCGATCAAGTCCGGTTACCGGTTGTTCTATGGGAATTTCATCTTCCAAGATGCTCGCCATTTTTTTAAAACCCCTTTCTTATTGGAAGGCTGAACGTAATTAACGTTATTTATAAATTACTCCCCGTGTTTACCGAAAGCTCAATTTCTTCGCAATTAAATTTGTACAGCTTTGACCTCTTCTTTTTTTGCGAAGGTCCTACAGGATTAAGATTCAATTGTAGGCACTTACACCTAACATGAAACCGTGAGCAAGGACTGGGCAATATACGAACTCAAACCCTCTTACGTAATGCTCCGGGAGCGTAGAACCTTATCCCACAAGTCAATGAGATCTGGGTTAAGTCCGGTAATTTTCTGGCATTCCTCCTGGACCATTTTGCCGCATTTGTTGCATACATGATGGAGGCCGCGATTGTATTTAATATCTTTGTAGCGAAAATCCGAAAACGGTATCGAAAATTCATTTTTACAGATCAAGCATATGGTAGTGTACATATTTATCACCTCTTTACTAACCCTTAAATAAGCAAATGATAAGAGAAACAGGCCCTTAAAATTCATACCGCGTATACTCATATCAATAAAAGTGAGCTCAATTGGTAAATGTGGTTCTGCTGTGCTATTCGACCACCGCACAGGCAAAATGGACATGTTCCTGGGCATGATAGTTGCCTGGGCGTCCCTGGAAATAGAGTTTTTCAATGTTTGAAGGGCTTAGATTCTCCTTAAGACGCAGCCCTAAACCGGCAAGGTCTTTAGAAAGCGTCGAGGGGTCAAACCCGGATTGCATTTTCTCTCCTGCAACATGAGACCACAAAAACCACTGTCCCCGTGGAGATACTTTGGCTTTGTCAAATACATCGATATCCAGGTAATCAAAAACAATAGTACTGCCTTTTGGTGCAATGCCTGCAATTGTGCGCAGGGTATCAAATACAGTTTCACGGGGCAGGTAGTAAGTGACACCCAGCCAGTTAAAGAAGCCCAAGGCTTTCGGGTCATACGATGAATTTTTAAGCTCCTCATCAAGCCTCTGGCGCGTAAAATCTACTGGAACAAAATGTAGTTGCTTGGAAATCTCCCAACCCAATTCAGTGAGGCGTTGACGCTTAAAAGCTTGGGTAACCGGATGGTCAACCTCAAACACCTGGATCTTCTCCATCAGTTCCGGGTGCCGGAAGGCAAAGGTATCCATCCCGGCTCCCAAGATCACGTACTGCTTTACTCCTTTCCTGACAGCCTCCATTAGACTGTCTTCGGTATACCGGGCCCTGCTGACTGCCAATGCAGGAGCTCCATGAGCATGCATATACCAATCCACGGCCGACGTTGGGGTGGAGATCAGGTTCAAGTCTTTGGGAGCAATAGCCTCAAAAGTACGTTTAACACGCCGGGGGAGAAAAAATTTTATGATGGAGGAAATAGCCTTTCGGGAGTCTATAAAATAGAGTGCCTTATTAGATTTATATATCATCGCCTCGAAGTCTTTTCGTTGCGCTTCTGTAAGTAAGTAACCAGCCAAAAAGTCATCAAATATCTTTGGTTCATCATGCGCCGCATGATAGGCTCGACAGTAAGTTATTATCGATGCTGAATAACTCGTTTTATTCTTTTTCATTGGTATCCCCTCCATATTAAAATTATTTTACTACCGCATAAGCAAGGTGCGCATGTTTCGAGTAGAAACTGCCCTCAGGTATACCTGCATTCTTGACGATCTGGTTGATGGATGCCTCGCTGAAACACCGGGTGGAAAACTCCCGCACAGCTGCGTCAAATATTCGCTTCTTCTTCTCTTCGATCAAATTAAGAAAAGTATCTTTTGGCATATTCTCCTCCTCTGTTTATTGGCTGTAACAACAAGCGATGAAATCTTCAGCGTCAATGTGACCACGTGGTCACGTTGCAAGAACATTATATGACCACCCGGTCATGTTGTCAATACATTAATCTGAGATCTTGATGAGACATTGGAAAGGTACAGTGGGAACGGTAAGGATAGTAGACGAGCAGGATAACATTCCCTACCTATATAAATGGCATATTGGCCGGTTCGCCCCCTAAGTAAACCATTGTTGACATGCGAGAATTGTATGATAACCCTGGATTGCCAAGATTTAAAAGGCGCCATAGAGTTCTGGAATTCGGATGAGATGTGACAAGGGGACGGATGTGACAACATTCTTGTCGTTACCAGCCCCGTCCCCTTGTCACACCTCAAAAGTTAAGCTAATAAAATCCTATCGTCGGTCAGTTGCTTTTTTCTTTCCTTGGAGTAGTACGTTAATAATTCTTCTATGGTCATCTTGCTCCGCTCCTCACCTTTGATATCCAAAATAATTTCACCCTCATCCATCATTATCGTACGATTGCCAAGAGCGAGGGCGTCTTTAATATCGTGGGTGATCATCATTGTTGTTATTCTTGATTCGGCAACAATATCTGTTGTTATTTTTAATATTTTTAGGGCTGTCGCAGGATCAAGGGCGGCCGTATGCTCGTCTAAAAGTAACAGCTTCGGTAAAGAAATAGTGCACATAAGCAGGGTAACAGCTTGCCTTTGACCTCCAGACAAATTGCCAACCTTTGTTTTCATGCGGCTTTCCAAACCTAAATCAAGGCGGGTTAATAATTCTCTAAAGTATTCCGAATCCCTCTTGTTTAATGCGAAAAGGCTTTTGTGGGCTTTTCTGCTGTAAGCAAGGGCCAGATTCTCCTCAATAGTCAAAGAAGGTGCAGTGCCTTTCATGGGGTCCTGCATAAGCCTGCCGATGTCATAGGCCCTTTTATAGTCCGCCGTCATAGAAATATTCTTATTATCCAAAAGAATGGCACCACTATCAATATAGAATGCGCCGGCGATGGCATTAAATACCGAGGACTTTCCGGCACCATTTGAACCTATTATCGTTACAAAGTCTCCCGGATCCAAGTGGAGGTTTATTGAATTTAAAGCCTTTCTTTCATTTACAGTTCCAGCATAAAAAGTTTTGCTGACATTTATTAAATCCAACATATTATTCACAACCTATTTATTTAAATGGTTGTTTACCTCCCTTCTGATCTTATTCTGCTCAATGATTGCTTTTATGGAAGGCCCGGAAAGAGCAATTATTACAATGACTGCAGAAATCAGTTTCAATGCATATGCAGGGAACATGTCTATTTTCAGAGCAAATGCCAGGATTATTCTGTACAGGATAGAACCAAATGCTGCGGAAACCAAGCCGATGGTAACAGATCGTCTGCCAAATACAGTTTCACCAATAATAACTGATGCCAGGCCAATGATGACCATACCGCTTCCGGAGCCTACATCAGAAAACATCTGGTATTGACAGATTAAAGCACCGGATAAAGCTACACAGGCATTACCAGTTGATAAGGCTATACATTTCGAAACGTTGGCATTTATTGAGGATAAACGAACCATGTCCTCATTATCCCCTGTGGCGCGAATGGCAAGGCCAAATCTTGTTTTAAAAGATATGGCCAAAATAGCTATTACGATTATGCATATGGACAAGGCGAGAAGGGTCTCCCCCATCCCGCCTGGTGCCGCAGCCATGGATTCTACCATAGAAAAAACGGTCTTGCTGCCAACTACGGATAGATTGCCTTTTCCTCCCATAATTGCAAGGTTTACAGTATATAAGCCGGTCATAACCAGTATTCCAGCTAATATGGGGTGTATGCTTAATTTGGTATGCAACAAACCGGTTGCCAATCCGGCTAATGCGCCGGCTAAAATAGCAATGAACAAGGCAAGAAAAGGATGACCACTTATAGTCACCACAGCAGCACAAGCCATGCCAAGGGAGAAACTGCCATCAACAGTCAAGTCCGGCAGGTTCAAAATGCGAAATGTTATATAGATTCCCAATGCCATGATGGCATATAGCAAGCCCAGCTGTATAGAACCAATTAATAGTGTCATATTATTTCCTTTTCTTATAAGTTCAGTTAATTCTATTTACTTAAGAATAACAAACTTTTGCTTTAATTCATCTGAAATGGTGATACCCAACTTATCGGCCGTATTGATATTAATCATATTGGCATATTCTGCAACCTGCTCAACATGGTTTTCTTTAATGGTTTGACCATTAACAATACGTACAATCATTGCTGCAGTTTGTTTTCCCAATTTAGTATAGTCTATACCCACTGTTGCCAACGCTCCATCTTTAACCATGGAATCGGCGCCTGCATAAATAGGAAGTTTGGCATCGGTTGCCACTTTAACATAAGTAGCCATGGCTGAAGCGACCGTATTGTCATTTGGTGTAAAGAAAGCGTTAACCTGGCCAACCAACGAAGATGCAGCTTGTTGTAAATCGGCAGTACCCGTGATGGTAGCTTCTTTATATTTAATACCGTTTTTGTCGCAATAAGACTTGGCTATTGCAATTCCGCTGGTGGAATTTATTTCACTGCTGTTATACACAAAACCGAATGTTTTTGCCTTGGGTGTTATTGTACCCGCTAATTTAAAAATATCTTCTATTGGAATAGAGTTTGAAACGCCGGTTATATTACCGGTGGTTTCTTCGAAAGAAGTAACCAGACCTGCTTGCACCGGATTACTTACTGCAGAAAACACAATCGGCACAGTTTTGGTGGAAGCCCGTGCGGCCTGAGCAGCAGGGGTTGCAATGGGAACAATCATGTCAATATTGCTATTAATAAACTCTTGCATAATAGACGGCAATAAGTTCATATCGCCATTAGCGTTTTTGGTAATAATTTGAACTTTATCTCCCATGCCCTGTGCTTGTAATTCCGAAATAATCGTCTCACGGATTTGATTCAAGGACGGATGGTCCATGGGCTGTACAATACCGATTTTAAAGACTTTTTTCTTGGCGGGTTCACTTTTGCTTGAGCATCCGCTTAATGTGCTGAATGCCATGATGAAAACGAGTAACAATACGGCTAACTTTTTCATAAATAATTGCCCCTTTCAATAAATTGCAGATAAGGCTCAATAACGCCAAAAGGTTGATAATAAGCCAATAAATAATAAACCTGCCCCAAATTTAAGGACAGATATCACCTTAATTATTATTGGAATATTTTTATTAGTATGGTAAAAGATATGATAGCTAATAGAAGTTATTTATATGCTAACTTACGTCTTAGCTGCGTGATATGATGCCAATATCTCACCTCATCTCATCTCATTCCCCAGGTGGAACCTTACTGGAGAACGTCTCACCGGGTTCTCTACTATTCTCTGCTCTACATAGGTACATAAGCGTTATTTTCCCTATGTATTATACTTAACTATTTCATTATAATTTACGTATCTAAAAAAGGTCAAGTATTGTATCAATTCAGCGTTGTTGTAATCAATCAAAATAGCAATATCCTACAATCAAATAGCACACCTGTAGGCTAAGGTTTAATTAACGTTAATTTATAGGAGGTAATAATATGAATAAAATGAAAATATCTGATTCCTTTGAGACAAATACACTTAGTTTTTTTGATAGGGATACAAAGATATCAGAGATCAACTGGAGTAAACACCCCAAATATGACGGGGTGTATCTAAAACACTTAATTCAAGGCAGTGATACAAATGGCGCTTTAAGCTGTCATATAGTGAAAATAGAACCTAATTGCACTATTGATACCCATACTCATGAGGGAATATTTGAAATTCATGAAGTTATTGAAGGTAGTGGGACTTGTTTTCTCGTAAACAAGATAATAATTTATAGTGTTGGAAGTGTCGCCGTAATTCCTGCTGATACCATTCATAAAATCGCTGCAGGTAACGATGGCATGTATATTCTCGCTAAATATAGTCCTGCACTTATGTAGCAATTTTTTTCTTAAATCATTATATTCCTTTTTAAAAATTTCATAGGTGTTACTCCAGTGTATTTTTTAAACAAATTGATAAAGTGGCTTTGGTCAGCAAATCCCAATTCCAAAGCCACTTCTATTGGTGAATTGCCCTTAAGTATCAATTCCTTTGAGCACTTAATCTTTAATTGTATTAAATATTCATATGGGGTCAAGCCGATTTCTGTTTTAAACAATCTTGAAAAATGATATTTACTCAGGTGTGCTATATCTGCTAAATCCGACAATGTAAATAATTCTGTACAGTTTTGATTTATATAATTACACACCTGATGAATGCAATTACAATTCTGTTCTTCGCGATCTTCAATATCACAGAAACATGAAATGTCCTGTAATAGATTCATTAAAATGCATTCTCTATCTAATACAGATTCATTATGTAATATCTGCTCACAGTATGAACTTATTTTAATTCCAAGCTCTACATCGGATACAATTGTGGTTTTGAATCTAGTACTTTTTGCACGTTCTTCGTTGTAATAGAAATTCAAATCCCTCTCCAAGCATAACACAAAGTGGTCAAATCCATTATCATCAATAGATTGTAATGTATGTGGTTCACCAGCATTTATTAAGAAAACATCTCCCTCATGTAACAAAATCTCTTTCTTATCATCTTTAAATAATGCGTTACCTTTTTCTATCGTGCCAATACAAAATAAACGATGCAAATGAAGAGGAAATTTTTTTATCACACTACGTCCTTTTACCAATTGAAGGTTATCCAGATTATTTATTGTGAAAAACTCGATTTCATTTCCTTTTATCTGTTTCATAGATATCCCCTAAAGCCTTATTAGACTAAGTGCTTATCCTCTATTTACAAGCATAGTCGAAACCCGTTCATAATTTCCTTACTACACACTCTACGTGACTGGGGAACCTTTAAATAGGCTGTCTTAAGGTTTCAATATATCATTCCATTTCACCAGTTCTTCGTGATCTCCGCTAACATCCTTAATAACAACATTTTCGAACTGGCTCAACTTTTTTTTCATCCTTCTAGCCATCTTCTTAACATCTTCATTTTTTGTGGTTGTTGTTCCTTTAATGATCTGATTTATAGCTGAATCATTAACAATAATGATTATCTCTTTGGCTTTATATTTTTTCATTTTATTCAAGAGTGTTAATAATGCAATCTGTCCTACAATTGCCGGTTTCTGATATTCTAACATGACGGAGTTTTTGCATATAAGCTCCTGCTCATCATAAATACAATATTGTATTTGTACATCCTCCCCTTCATATTGGGTTGAAATCCCTGCTAAATAAGCTTTAATCATTTATATATCTCCTTCATCGATCTGCGCCAAGAGATTGTGCATGTCCGTCGTCGGTGGAACCTCAACTTTCTAGCGGGCCAAGGTACGGGGTTGTAAAAAGGAGGTCCAACCTGCAGCTAATATGCAAAACTCTCAATATTCTCAGAGACTCTCTCTCCAAATTCGGTAAGAGCGATGCTGCCAAGCTCAATTTCTGCTGTATCAAACAGAAAACTTGGATTTCTCTTCCCCTCATTAACCGTTTCTTTGAAGTATGAAAAAAGAGCAGATTTCGTATGCTGTGCGTAGTCATAGTCCTGCAGGGGGATATCATAATCCAGAGATATCAACCCTTTTTCCTCAAGCTCACACAAAACTGTTCTAATCTCCTTCACAGTTTCCATGCTGTCATCGATAGCATTTATATACACCGGTGCAAGAGACACAAGCTTAGCCTCTTCCTCAATACTGCTGCTCATAATAAAGCGGCTGACAGGCAAATAGCTGCACTTCACAAACTCCATCAAAAAAGATCTTTCTTTACTGTTAATTGTCAGAGATTCCAGAGAATGAGCGCAGTCCCCTTCCAAATTGGATGTATGACTATGGCTGCAGCAATCATCGCTACAGCTATGCGAGTGATTTTGCTGATCCTTGTGGAGTGGTTGGATTTTATCTACATCATTATTATTCATATGTTTTCTCCTATTCTATAAATACTTTATACTTTGGGGAGCATAGATTAATTTACTTCAAAAACTCTCTCTTCCAATTATAAGGTGTGTTTCAATTCTCAATTGCTATGTATGTAGTGACCTTCCTTTTCCAACTCACTTAGTCTCTTTAAATAACTAACAAAGTTTTCTAGAGTCCCGTCATCTACTTCACATAATGAATAATCATAGGTACTTTAATCCGGATTAAAAGAATAAATCTTTGTTACATCGTCAATGAAGAAATCTCTAAAAATTATTATCACCCCTATAAAAATGCTGGATACTTTTTATCATTTTCAGTGTAAAATGCTTCCCTTATTATAGACCTATTATTAACCCGATGATAATACATTGTTTATCATCAAAGTTACTGATTTTGTTCTTCCATATTTATTTTCACATATTAAAAAGCACCTACCTCTCAGCAGATGCCCTTAAATCATTATTTGATTGGATTTATTCTTTCTCTGATACTCTAGCTACTTCACTTCCACAAGCACTGCAAACCGTCCCTTTTACACCCGTGAAGTGCTTGGATATTCCGAAGAATGTGGATGGTACCTGGACTTGAAAAGTTCCATTGGATTCACATCCACGCGCCATACCCCATTTGAATTGGTCAACGAAGTGTAGAAGCGGGGGCTATGCTTATCCTCATTAAACAAGTAAGAATACTGGGCTACGGCTGCCTGTGGATTCTTAGCATAGGCTTCTTGGAAAGCTATAGCTTCGCAACTTGACTCCAATACCTCTGTAAAACTTTGTATTTTGACATAGGTATTTCGCAAATCTTCGTTATCTTTAAACATCTGCTCAATTTTCTCCTTATCCGGGTGGTTGTTGGTTACCCGAACATAACCCTGCTGGTCAACTTGGAGTTCAACAGGCGTGGAGGTATCTATGCCTAATTGTTTGAACATTTTATTTATTGTAGCTTTAAAACTAACTAGGTCTTCATCCAGTTCCTTTTGAATATCATTCCCGCAAATAACATTGCCATGGGCGTATTTAAAGAGCTTCTGGGCTCCCAATGCATCAGCGCTGCCCAGTAGCTTAGGCTCAGTTTTTTCGGGAACCGTTTTTAAGTATTGAGCAAAGTCAGTTTTTTTGTCGGGGTAACCCTTATTTGCCATAATTCCCGAAGGACTTGTACTCATGTTTTGGGTTTGAACCACAGATGCTATTTTCAAATCATTAACCCCCTTTGAAAATGAAGCTATGATTTTATATCGAAAAAGCATGCAATGTTCATTAGTATTAAACATAATTTTCTTCATTACAAATGTACTATTCTCCGTTTTCTAACCCTTATATATCCTTACCACGCACTCCACATGTGTCGAGAGCATAAAAGGGATATACTTCATAACGATGCACATATTGTATATTAGATATTCTCGACCAACATATTAAATACTTGTCTTAATAAGCACTGGATTCGCTCTGTTGGCCAGACCAGTTGGACATTAGGGTTAAATATTCAGCCCCTGACAAATTATATCCAGTGGAATTATTGCTCTCGGCTTTAACTTTAGAAGTATTATTAATTTTGTTTTGAAGCTTTTGCTTCTTTGCCCCTTCAAATAGATTATTTGCATTTTCTTCTGGTATTTCTTTTTAACATTTATTAACTTTAATAAACTGGTCAAACAGTTAATATTTAATAATTGTCTAGCTTTTTCTATATCTTCTCTGAAGTAAATTTTCAAACTGCTGATTTTGTAACTGCCGAGCAGATAAAAACCCTATTCCAAGCCTAAGTACCGCCAGCTGAAAGATAAGACTCTGCGCAAACAGAAGCAGAAGGCTCAGGTGGAAAATGCAGGGAGGGACGAATTACAAAAACGCATAGCCGATATGAGCGCTTTCCTGCGGAAGCAGCCCACCGCCATTACCGAATACGATGTGCTCACCTTGTGTGGCTACATCATATTAAAATATTTTTAACGCCTTTTACAGTGTCTAATAATTGCGATAAATGCTAAGATTATTGCTGAAACCAAAGCGATAAATGCAAACAGGTATCCCAATGGGATAAAACCGAACGACTCCACCAAATAACCTTCCGCATCTACATAGCTTCCGTTGACATTATATGCAATAGCGCAGAGAATGCACCCAATAATTGAAACCAAAGCTGTGCCTTTTAAAAAAGCTGTTTTTTTGTCATTTTTCCATTTTTGAGCGATTTTCCCCAATGATTTGGCTTCTTCCATGTTATTTACTCCTATAATCTCTGCTTCATACTTTTTTAATTCAGCTTTACATTCCTCACAATTATCTAAGTGTTCTGCAATCAATTTGCGGCTATCCGTGCTGCATACATTATCATGATAAAGAGGAAGCAAGTCTCTAATGATATCACATGATATTTTCATAATAAATTCTCCTTCAATTTTATTTTTGCACGGTAATATGTGACTCGTGCCCACCCTTCGGTTTTTCCAAAAAGCTCGCCGATTTTCAGGAATGACAGTTCTCCGAAAATTCGCAATGAGAAAACCTCTTTGTATGGCTCTTCCAAGCTGTGCAGTGCTTTATGAATTTCGAAGGTTTCTTCTTGATTAATAAAACCGCTCTCAAAATCACAGGTTTGCTCCTGTTCAACTGAATCGCAGGTCATTAATCGCTTTTGTTTACTGCAAAATGTAAAATAGGTATTTTTTGCAATTTGGCAGAGCCACACACACAGTTTACATTCTCCTTTATAGGAATCAATACTCCTTAGCACTTTGAAAAAAGTATCCTGTGTGACTTCCTCGGCTACTGACGAATTGCGACATAAGGAATAAACGTATCTATACACATCATCGAAATATTCGAAATATATCTTCTCAAATTCTGGCATGTCATCACCTCACTTTCATAAATAAGACTGATGAATATTATATTCGTTACAAGTTTCAAAAACATTTTAAGCAGGGTTATTAGAACCCTGCTTAATACTTGATTTCGTCCAGTAGCAAGATTACAAATAGTTCCCACTACAAGTTCAAATTTACATTCATTCTGCTCTCTCACCGAAAAAAACATCTAACTTGCTCTGTCAATATACAATGGTATCTAATCTGCTCACTAAAAATCAGGCTTTTATGACTCTCTATCCGAGTAGATCACTTCCATTATTATAATCTAATGGTAGCATCTGGGGAACATTATTATTATTTACCTATAGTAAAAAGCACCTACCTCTCAGTAGATGCTCTATCTTGAAATTCTAAAATGAGTATATTCAACCTTTATCACATTATCCTTTGTTTGGTCAATTTAGCTTTATTCCCTTTTCCGTCTTATAATGATAGCTTTCCTAGATCGTTTTCTTGAAAGAAATTTACGATAGTTGTCTCTACAAAGCCAGTTTGCTTTTTTCTCAATCTACAATTAATCATACTTCCATAAGCTGTTTTACTGTATTACTATTTTAAAATAGTAATATCGATTCCAAGTTGCTTTGCCCTTATAATCATATTTCCTACATTGGATATACCCCATTGGGTACAAACAACACATATTCCTGTTGTTGTTTTAATGACTTCATTTTGAGAAACAAAGAAACGTCTTTCGTAATCAGCATATGCTTTCTTAACTTCTTTCAATTCCCTAACAACACCAAGTGAGCCCTGTAGACTTCTGTCAAAAACAGCTAAGAGCTGATCTGTTGTAATGTCTGGATTCTCTTCCATGTATTTCTTTACAATTGCAAGTACAAGCCGGTTTTTTCCATACCTCTTTCCATCAAGAATATATTTTGTAGTATCCCTTCCAGAAGAATCTGTAGAAGTGCCATAAATGGATTCGTTTTCTTCATCCTCTTCTCTATTTTCCGGCTTCGATTTTAAGTTTTCAACCTCATCTTCCAGTGCGGCTACTCTGTCCATAAGTTCTAAAATAATTCTATCGTAATTCATGAGTTCAACCCCTTCCTTTATCATGGTAAAATCATACTGTTTACAAATTACATCGTCAATAGTTAATCAATGTTTTTGACAGTTATTTTATTAACACCGCTTTCACAGTATATCAACTGTATTTATCCAAATAACTATTATTGTACATAATTATCATTTCAGAAAACTCATATTGGATCTCATCAGTGGTTATAACATGCCATTGTAACTACTACAAGCATATTAAAAAGCACCTACCTCTCAGCAGATGCTTATAAAAATAATTATAATGTTATATCAATATTATTAAAATCAGCACAGCTATTTAATATGCCAATTTTAATTACCATTTTGAATTGAATCCATCAAATCGTAGAAGTATTTATTTTCATGAGTCTTATAAAGATTGTACCAGGCATTTAACGTTTGAGCTGAAAATACATCTAATGCTTTCAATATGTGTAATGTAAATTCCAACGGAGCTATTCCAGTAGCAGTAATCAGATTACTATCAGTTACTGCAAATTCTTTTTTATAGTACCTTTCTCCGGTATAATTTGGGCAGGTCATTTTAAGATACTCCAGATCATTGCTTGTGTGCCATCTATGATTCAGTATCCCGTTCTCGGCAAGACCAATTGTAGCACCACAAATTGCTCCCACGACAGCATCTCCCTTTAGACACTGCGCAGCCATTTTAATAATGGGTTGATGAATTGATTCTGTCCATGTATTTCCACCAGGAAGAATTAAAGCTGCAGTTTCTTCAATATTGCACTCGTCAAATTCAATATCCGGTATAACTCTCAACCCACCCATCGTAATAATAGGAGCTTTCGAATTACTAATAGTTACCAGTTTCAATGGTCTATGTCCTCTTTTAAAATATCTTTCAGAATATAGTTCCGTGTTTAGGTAAGCGACTTCCCAGTCTGCCATCGTATCAAAAACATAAAGATATACTGTACTATTCATTTGCATTCCTCCCTTCTCTTCACACTATACAGCCTAGTGCTTTCAATATTTACCCCCGATATATCCTTACCACTGTCTTGATGCGTTACAAGAAGAACGTCCCGGTGTAACCCTCTCGGTGTAACCCTAACCCCCAAGTCTAGCTACGGGATTAAAAATTTCCGTCTTTGAAGCTAGGTTTAAATGCCTCAATTATACTTGGCTTCTCAACTCTCCTCCCACTACTTAACTTCCACTTGATATCGTAATACCGTTTTAAGTTTACCGGATTCGGTCTTGCGAGGGTCTGAAAGATATATTTCACGATGCTTATAAGAAGTTCTTTCATACCCATTATCCCTGCAGAACTGTTCCATTATTTCAAAACTTGCTGGTTCATTATCATAGCTTCCCAAATGAAGCATTTGGCAACATAGACCTTCAGATATTGAGCCATATTTTATTTTATCCAGATAAATATTTGGTTTTTTCTTTTTTGTTTCAGATAAAAAGCGTTCAAACAAATCTACAGTTAAAAATTCTGGCTGACGAATCATAATCGTGTATGCAAAGTTGCATTTATCTGTGGTTGACAAGTTTTTGTCAATCAAATCCCACAAACCTTCAAGAGGAAATACAGTATAATCATAATAGCCTAATGGAACATTGTCACTTTTGTAAGACATCTTTACCGCATAACTAAAACTATAAAGCGCAGCAGTGGAGATAGCAAACTCCTCACCATTTGGGTCGCCCTTGCCGTCAATCATAATATAATTTATAGACGGCACTGAAACTATAACCGGGCAATTCTTTGGAAGGTATAAATCTTTATATGCCTTTTTGAATTCTAATTTTTCCATTATATACCTCCATTTTTTTTATACTGAAATCAGTATAGCAATTATAATATGACAACTGTATGTCATATTATAAACATTTCCTCAAGTCATCTTCTGTTTTTCTTTTTACGATTTCCCGAATATGCTCTGGCTCTATAACCTCTGCAAAACCGTTATATCTGTATACAGGCCCAATTATTGATACTTCTGGTAGCCTCTTTCGCTTGGCGCATATAAAAACATCTGCCTCTCAGCAGATGCTCTTAAACTTTAGTTCATTTGCTAAATTATTTTCTACTTCTTAATCTACAGAATACCCAATATTTTCATCCCTATCCGTCTTTTCCTTCTTATATATCCTTACCACGCACTCCACATGGATGGAGAGCACAATAAGAACATACGTTCCGAATCTGCAATTTATGTTCCTTTCACACAGTGTATTAAGAAGATATTATCATGAAATCTATATTTATTGGATTAATCCTTTTAGAAAAACTTGATATTTTAGGGACTAATTATTTAAAAGACATTAATATGATACCATTCTCACCATCAATGCTAGTATCAAATTGTATACCCAAGGCTTTAAGTGCCGTATTTAAGGGAATAAATATTCTGCTATTTTGTCCAGCTAATATACCTATTTCTTCATTGGGCTTAGAACTATAAGAGTAACTCTTGGTTTTATTATCGTTATATAAATAACCTTCACAATAAGTTTGGGTTGCATTAAGATATTTCAGCTCAATGGCAACGTACTTATCAGGATTATTTGCACATAAATCGCCTTTAATAAACGGGTTATTGTTGCTCTTTTCTATTCTATAATCATTGTAGTAAGCACTAATAATAGCACTCAGAGGAGCAACTCCCAAATAGTAATTGCCATTATCATCTTGGAGAATAATATCTGAAGAGATGCGATACATATTGTTGTCCAACCTTAAAACAAGTTGCTGTCTAACAGCTTTGTACTCTGGTGATTTTGTACGTGTTTCTATTGGTGTTGGAGTTGGTGTCGGGGTTACCGTCCCACCCGCTGAAACTACAGAAGCAACATAGTTGTCTGCATCCCAGCTTACAGTACCGCCAAAGGCTTCACATACAAAACGCATGGGAGCAATGGTTCTACCGTTAATGATTTTAGCAGGAACATCAATGACTTTTAGTGCGCCATTGATAGTGGGTGATGCCGAACCTATGGCAACAACTACTGTAGTATCGCCTTTGACTGCACTTGCAGTTTTGGTGGCATCATCCCAGGAAACGGTTGCTCCCATTTTTTCGAAGATAGCTCTTAACGGAACCATAGTACGACCATTATCGATAATTGGTGCTACATCAAAATTTACTGTTTGTCCGTCAATAACTACGCTGGGAGCAGTATCAGCCGCAATAGCTGGAACTGCAAACATGGTCATCAGCATCGCTAGACATAATAAAATCGCTAATCTTTTTTTCATTAGATAATTCCCCTATCTTAATTAAATTTACGATATCAATATTGGACAATTCACAATACTTAAACTAGTAAATTTCCCCCTTCATAATCAATTGTTTATGCCTGCATTTTTTAAAATAGCTCAGCAATACTATACTGGAATTTCAGTTGCAAATAGATTCGTAGATATTTCCCATAAAGCAATATTATAACCATATTATCGTTATTACGTGATCATTCAAAATAAGCAAAACATAACCCGCTTTTTGGTGGGTTTAAAGGCTTTATGAAATTGAAATTCTATTTAATTGAATCATATGTTTCAATATAGCAGCACAGGTTATAGGCGAGATTTGTTAACCTAAAATGTTCTCCTTTCGTTACCCCACTTTTATCTGTGTGCTCCCTGGGGGTAATTAAATTTTTTCCTATTAGTTCTTGCTCATATAGTTCAGCAAGCTCGGGGTAAATTAACAGTCATCATTGGGGGATAGTTAAAGAACGCTTCATTGACAACATGCTTAACATGAGTATCTTGCTCAGAACATTCTGATATTCCCTGTAAAAGCATTTTTGCTATTCTCGGGGCGGCAAGGTGAATTGCAAATTCTATATAGGCTTCTTTGCTTTTAGATTATCGTTACAATTGATCTCGTTTTTAAACCCTTCAATATTCATAGCAAAATCCCCTTTTTAATACAAATTCACAATATTTATCATCTTTTAAATGATCATAGAATTAATATACCTCTTTCACCTTAAACACTGACCTTATTTTCATTCCTTATAGCCCTATCCAGTGCCATAATAAGGGTACCACCAGCACCGTCAATATGCTCATTTTCACATAGTAAATCATATCCCCAAATACTCAATATCACCTACCTTCCATTCCGGCAGATCTCTTGAATACATTGATTAATCAATCAAATCAGAAAGGATAATCACTTACCCCGTCAGTAGTACTTTGAAAATTATACCTAACCTAATCGATTTCCTTTTCAAACCCAGCCTTATTTTCCTATTTAGAGAGGATACTATCGTTGTATCTAATTTTTAGTGCTACATTTAGTCCATTAATAGAAAATCTTTTTCTAATTCATTCTTAGTAATAGAATAAAAAGGCCAGTCATTTTTCCCATTAGGGGTTAAAGGACATATTGCAAACCCTATATTATAATTTTCTGCAAATGATAAAAGACCTTTAAGTTGCCATTGATTAATTCCTCGCACAACAGAGCCTTTTGAATTACATCTTGAACAAAATTCTGAAGCTATCCTTTTAGAATAGAATAACGGAATAATTTTCTTGTTATCCTTAGTAAATTGATTTGCAATACATATATAAGTACCCGTTACCTCTTCATCTATATATTCCATTAAAGTCCAAAAAGGTTCGCCTATTACTTCCTGACCAGGCAAAAATGCCTTCTTAACTTGCATTGCAACTATTTCATTAAATGTCGGTAAATCTTCTATTCCTAAAAGCATGATACCTTTATCTTTAGCAAATTTTTCTGCCCCTGATTGATAACCTGATTTGGTAACCATAACACCTGCTATGTTATCTAATTCGCTTAATTTTGCCCAAAAATCTCTCACTTCTTTTATTGTTACTGGACCTGCCCAATCCTTGCATTCTATAGCTACTCTGTATCTAATATTCAAATGATGAAATTCATAATAAACATCAAACTCATTACTTGTTCCATTTCTCCCTATAATACAAGTTCTCTTTGAAACTACTGTGTTATAATCCTTTATTCTTATAAGACTTGAATATATAAAATGTATAAAATTCTCCATTTCAGACCCCTTTTTCATTTTTCTCTCCCGTCTTCTCAATTTCTATTCAAATAAATTATATCTTC
Organism: uncultured Syntrophomonas sp.; assembly: GCA_964457945.1. Taxonomy (GTDB): domain Bacteria; phylum Bacillota; class Syntrophomonadia; order Syntrophomonadales; family Syntrophomonadaceae; genus PHAA01. The sequence continues at coordinate 1,943 of CAYWFX010000016.1, read as the reverse complement.
CAATATATTCTAATCTTACCACAAGTTCTACGATAAAAAGCACCTGCGTATAATCTTGCAGATGCTCTTAAATATAAATCGTATTTACTTTTAATATCTTTCTACTGCTTAATCTACCTCAGCCGCAATACTCTCATCCCTAACCGTCTTTTCCTTCCGATATATCCTTACCACGGTCTCCACATGCGGCGACCATGGGAACATATCTAACGGATTTTCCGTATATTTACGCATTAATAATGTATATTATTCCATGTTTTAAGCCGATTATCGAGTATTGTTGCATAATTATACAGTCATTTTTTCTATATCCTCAAGGGTAGGGTAAGCAGCCTTGATACTTTTCAATATTTCCGAAAATTCTACAGATAAGAACAGGCTACGAGCTTTAACCCGCAGCCTGTTCTGTAAGCATTTCATGGTCTACTTCGCTAATAAATTATAAACCACCTGGGCCATTTCCGCTCTGGTAGTGGCGCTTGTCAGAGTGAGCATTCCATTGTTCCCTCCAATGGTTCCGGTTTCAACCAGCAGCGTCATGGCGTCCTTTGCCCAGGAAGCGATCTGTCCGGCATCACTGAAGCCTGCAAGCGTTTTTCCTGAGTTACCCTGAGGCAGACTGCTTATGGTTTTGAGAGTGTTATACAGCAGGGTGAACATCTCCTGACGTGTGATTTCCTTGCCCGGCTCGAACAGGTTGTTGCCTACGCCCGCCGAAATTCCAAGCCGCTTGGCCGCCGCGAGGTAGCCGGTATAGTAGGTACTGCCCGCGTCGGTAAAGTTATCCTTCGGATTTGTGTCGGATGCTATATAGTAAGCTTTCATCAGCATAACGATGAATTCACCTCGGGTCAGCTTCGCATCGGGGCTGAATTTACCGTTACCGGTTCCAGTCGTGATACCCCTTGCCGAGATAAAGCCGACCGCATCGCTATACCATGCCGTGTCGCTCACGTCGGTGAAGCTGACTTTGTTATATACGACTGCGTAATTACTGAAATGGGTGGTCGTAAAGGTCACGGTTCCGGTTGCAGGATCATAATGCCCGTTTGGTACTGAAACCGCATTCCCGCTGCCGTCTATATACCATATGACAATACTTTCAGGATGGGCAAGCTCTACGGTTGTCGGGGTATAGGGTATACTCACCGTTACTGGCGCGTTGGGATTGTTCCAGTCGGTCTGTTTGCCGTCAATGGACAGTGTGAGCTGGACGAGCGGCCTGTCACCGATGGCATTCTTGACATCCTTCGGTAGATTGGATTTTTCTCCCTGACCGATAGAGATTTCCGCCTTGCTTCCGCCGATTCCCGCAACACCTGTCAGCATATTTGAGGGAATGATTACTGTTCCTGTATCGGTCTTGAAGGACAGGGCACCTTGTTCATCTTGCGTTGACAGAATTGAAGTCGGGATGCCCAACGTATAGGTCTTTACGTCGGGAACAGACGGTACTGTGATAACTGTCGTTTTCCCTTTAGACATAAGGCTGTTTCCCGAGCCTATGTCCACGCTCGCATTGCCGCTACTTTTATCAACTGTGACCGGCAGTTTAACATTTGAGCCGTTACCTGCGTCAACCTCCGAATTATAGGTCGAAGTGGCAGGCGCTGTGCTTCCGCCGCCGGAGGGAGATCCGCCTCCGCCGATGTACGTCCATTTCGCGTAGACGGTCGTTGCGGCATTTACAGGCGTCGCGGAGGTAAACTGCGTACCTGAGCCGTTTTCTCCTGTAAACCAGCCTCCGAAGGTATAGCTGTTTCTCGTGGGATCAGCCGGCCAAGCTGTGCTTCCAATGCTCTCGCCTGCATTAACGGTTTTAGTGGTATATACCGAGCCGTTACTGTTGAAGGTTACAGTATAGGTGGCGGCAGGCGGTGTTGAAGTTACCGTCACGGTTGCCGAGCCGGATTTGCTGCTGTCCACCGTCGAGGCTGCCGTTA
>CAYWFX010000015.1:39359-64415 GCA_964457945.1 uncultured Syntrophomonas sp. | reverse complement strand
GGAGTTACCATAATCCCGGGATCAATCGGTATTTGGTGCGGGCCGCATACTGCTCATAACCGGGTAGCTTCTTGAGCAGGGTTTTATCCTCCAGCCAGGTGCGGGGGACTAATTGCTCACCCTTGGTAGTGGAAGGCGAGATATTTGAGGTAGAACTCAAAAATAATTACAGACATAAGAAAAGAAGTGGTATTAGTGAAACGATGCATTGTATTTGCTGGAATAGTCTTTAGAAAATAATAAATCAAGATAGGAGATTATTATGACTATTCCAGATAGTAAAAAAATTTACCCCAGAATTGGTGATACGCAGATTGTATATCTGAAAAATGTGATTGAAAATCCTAATATAATAATTGGGGATTTTACATTCTATAACGACTTTGTCCATGACCCTAGAGACTTCCAAGAAAATAATGTATTATACCATTATCCTGTAAATGAAGACAGGCTTATTATTGGAAAGTTTTGTTCGATTGCCTGCGGCGCCAAATTTTTAATGAATAGCGCCAATCACACTTTACATTCTTTATCCTCATATACATTTCCTCTGTTTTATGATGAATGGGAACATGGAATGAAAGCGCAGGAAGCATGGGATAACAAGGGAAGCATTGTTATTGGCAATGATGTGTGGATAGGCTTTGAGGCTGTGGTATTAGCAGGTGTTACTATCGGTGATGGTGCCATCATTGGTACTCGTGCGGTTGTTACCAAAGATATACCGCCATACACCATAGTTGGCGGTATTCCTGCCAAACCGATACGAAAGCGGTTTTCAGATGAAGATATTGCTTCACTCCTTGCACTTAGATGGTGGGATTGGCCCACTGAGAAAATCTCGAGCAGTATTCAATATATTCAGTCTGGAAATATAGAAATGCTGAAAAAATTAATGTAGATTTATATTGGGGTTTTTTGTCCCTTTTAGAACTGAAATAATATAAAGGCATTTACCAAATATAAATTTAAAACCACATGCGTAAGAATATTCTTGGCATGTGGTTTTTTAGGTTATAAGACCTCTTTTAAACATTATCGGGCGGTCAGGCTGAATAATAAACTTATCCAGATTTTAAATGTGAACTAGCAATGTTTTGCCCTATGTTGCTGCGTTTACCTTCCTTCTTTCCTGAATGTTATTTCCCTACCTACAAACAAAAATAAGAAGGACTATTGAAAAGCTTGTAGAAATATATCCTTGTATACAAAAATTACCATAGAATATAATGTAAATTTTGGTGCTTTTATATCAGATTATTTATGTTTCGGGGAGGGCAATATATGCAGTTAAACCAGGAGCAGAAGCGGATTATTAATGCAAAACCGAATGGGCATATTTTATTAAAAGGTGTTGCTGGCTCAGGGAAAACAACGATAGCCGTTAACCGACTACCTTTTTTACAAAACAATTACTGCTTTGATGAGGATGACGGGATATTATTGGTTACTTACAACAAAACCCTGGTGAACTATTTTAAGTATTTATATAACAAGGTTGAGGAAGAAAACCAGATAGGTTACGATAACCTATTTCAATTGGATGCAAAAAAGATCGAGATCAGTACCATGGACGGCTTAATGCACAAATATTTCGTGAAATACAATAAGAAAATGGGATATAAATATGCGATAAATGAAAATGGCAAATACGATATTATGGCTCAATGCATTGCAGAGATGCAGAAGAAATACCCCACTTTAAACCTAATCGATCAAAAGAATAAGCGGTTTTTACTGGATGAGATTGATTGGATTAAAGCCTGCAATTATATGGAACTAGAAGAATACCAGAATGCGGATAGAATAGGCCGAATGAGTAATACCCTGGAAGGTCCACAAAAATTACCGAAGAACTCCCATAAACGTGAGGCAATTTTTGAAATCATGCTCAACTATACCGAGCGTATGAAGAAGCTGGGATATATTGATTATAAAGAGATGGCATTAATTGCTCTGGGAGAGGCTAAACAGGGGATAGATTGCCAATATACTCATATTCTACTGGATGAGAGCCAGGACTTAACCAGGGTTCAGTTGCAATTCTTACAACTAATATACATGGGAAAAGACTATTCTAGTTTGTTGTTTATTGCTGATACAGCGCAGAGTATCTATTCGCATTCATGGTTAACTAAAGGAAGAAGCTTTTCTAGTATCGGCTTTGATATGAAGGGTAAAAGTAATATATTATCCAAGAACTATAGAACAACTACTCAGATCGCCCAAGCTGCCTACAGTTTGATAGAAAATGACATGGATATTGTAGGAGATGAAAACTACGTCAAACCTTCTCTGATAGATAGACAGGGGGTTTATCCGGTATATAAATGCTTCCGAAATCCGCAGGAAGAGGCCAAGTATATAGTTGAAGAGATAGGGGGCAATCTGCTTTCGAAATATAGCTTTAAGGATATTGCGATTATCAGTAAGACTAAATATCAGCAGGAAGCTATGAAGGATTTAATTGAGCAGGCAGGGTTTCCCTGTATGACTGTTAATCGGGCCAATGCGAATTTTATGGATGAATCGATCAAGCTGCTGACTATGCATTCAGTAAAGGGGCTAGAATTTAAGGTGGTAATCATCATAGGCCTTAATGATGGCGTTATCCCGTACATTTCCTATAATAGCATCGAGGACGAGAGTATGCAGGAATCAAATGATAGAAGACTTTTATATGTGGGCATGACTAGATCCAATGAATTATTATACCTGAGCAGCAGCGCCAAACCATCCAAATTTATCACCGAAATAAATTCCCGCTATCTTAAACAGGATTCTGCCAGTGAAATGAAAAGATTCTATGATATTCATATTGAGTCCTATGTCTTCAAGGATAAGATAATTGATTTGTATTCTAAAGAGGAGAAGACCAGGCAATGGATTATAAGCGAATTCAAAAACACGTATAAATACCCCACAGGTCTACTTGAAATTGAATATAAGGTAAACAATTTTTCGCAAGTAGGCTCGGTAGATTTGGCGGTATGTGTTTATAATAACAACCGGAAGATCCCCTACATATTTGTGGAAACTAAGGCTATGGGAAAAGGCATTGAAAATGCAATAAAACAATTAACCAGCTATATGAGTAATGATCGCAACTGCCAGTATGGAATTGCGACCGATGGCAATGAGATGGTTATGATAAACAATAAATTCGAGATAATTGAGGATATACCCGGTTTTCATCCCTCCATGCTCCCCAGCAGTATTGAGAACTATCGTTATCTGGACATTGAGCATAATCGAGATTTTAAGCTGAGCAGAGATAGTAATAATGTGATTGATGTATCTCTACAGGATGGAAGCGAATATGTGGAATGTGCCGAAGACAGCCTGGTCGAGATGCTTGCTTATGGGAAAATTGCGGCTGGAGAGCCAATACATATGAATCAAGAAGAGATTAATAAATTCTATCTGCCTGCTGACTGGTTAAAGGGCAAAGAAGAATGCTATTTCTTACAAACACGCGGAGACAGTATGCAGGGAGCTAATATAGAAGATGGCGATTATGTTCTGATCGAACCATGTCAGACCGCTGTTAATAGAGACATTGTAGCTGTAGCTATTGAGGAAAATGCCACCCTAAAAAGGTTTGTGCCCATGGGAGACACTATCCTGCTAATCCCCGAAAACGCCAAATACGAACCCATCCACATTAAAAGTGACCAGGCCAAGATATTAGGAAAAGCCATCGGGGTACTTAAGAAGCAATAACGGGGGGTAAGGCCCTGAGTTATTAGATAATTTCATTAGGGGAAGGTGATTTTATGGATCTGGAAAAAGAAAAGATCATTAAAGCCGGTGAAATCTTGAACAAAATGGCTAACGGGATTAATCCGGTTAATGGAGCGCCAATCGATGGTGATTGTTTTTTGCAGGATCCTCGAATAATAAGGTGTCTTTTCTTCGGGCAACAGGTGTTGAATAAAGTTGTTGAAGGATCAATTAATACAGGTAGTAGAAGAACTGGTCAGTTTATAATTACTGCTGAAGAGAAAAGCAAAGTTAAATTCCCGGAAGGGAATATCGGTATTAATCAATTTGCCAAATGTATAAATAGTGTAATTGATTTGAATCGCAGCAGAAAAATTACCGGTGTCGAGATTAATAAACAACTGAAGAAAATGGGAATATTAGCTGAGGAACCGTTGGGTGACGGTAAGAAAAGAACTATAATAAATGAGAATTCCTCTAAATATGGAATTGTAACCGAAAAACGAAGTCATAGTGGCGTTGAATATGATATGGTTTGTTTCAATGATATCGGGAAGAAGTTTTTATTAGATGATCTGGAGAAGATATTGGAATGGAACGCAGATAAAGCTTAGTGTAATAAGATGCTCACGGTGGGAGTGGAATTGGGCAGCTTTTTCCTGGGGCCAGGTTTCACAAGCTGCTGACCATGTATTCGGTCAAGGGGCTGGAATTCAAGGGGGTAATCATCATAGGCCTTAATGATGGTATTATACCGTTGATTAGATTCCCCGATCTTGCCGGCAATATCATTAGGAAATATTATGGCATGGGTTTTAATAATCTTGAAGTAAAACCGAAGAGTGAGTTCGAAAGATGGCTGGTGGAATTATATACTAGAATAAGTGCAATGTCATTGAGATTATCAAGTCAACGAGGTGGATACGATTATGGTATTTATGATCTGGTTCTGGCTAAGGAGTGGGGCTTTTCCGGCACTGCTCTTGATCTCGAAAATTCGCCTGCCGTTATTCGGTAGGCTTTTTTTATACTTACTCTTAGCTAATTATTTGCCAAGCTGATTTTGAGCCTTTTTTGTGAAAGAAATTGCATCCTATAATATGCGAGAAGACAAGGATATGACGCAGGCACAGATGGCTGCCTATCTGAAAATCCATCAAACCACCTATTCCGATTATGAGTTGGGAAATGTGAATATCCCGATACAGGTATTAATAAAATTCACGGACTTATTCGGTACAAGCATTGACTATTTGGTGGATAGAACCGACGAAAAGAAGCCCTATCTTAGCATCATTAAAGTCCGGATATTCATGTTCACCTGTAAGCAAGCGGCCAAACGCCTTAGCTCCTCTTCTGTCACTACTAAACGGATACGTTGGATTGAAAACTCCTATCTTATAACTATGTGTATCTGTCTCTTATCCTCAATCATATTTATGAGAGAATACGCAATATACATGCAAAGCCCGCAGATATGGACAGTTATCTAGCGGCCCTGGCGGAAGGATGTTTAATGGCAAAAGCCGCCTTCAGCGGCATCGGGCTATAGTAGCCCGATGTTAGGCGAAATCCTTTGTAGCAACATATAGCCGCAATATCTTGGTACATAAATATAGAAATACTAAAAGTTAAATTCATTCCCCCAATCGAAGCTTCCTGATTGTTCCAAGCTTGCCGGCCAATGACTGCACCATGCAGGTACACCGGGAGTTTCAACTCTGTCCAGGCTCGGAGTATACGGCTTTATATCGAGTATTGGCGTCCCGTCGTTAGCGTCAATATAGGCAATTTGAATTATGCCCTTTTCATAGTCGATATCAATAACCTGTACCGTAGTCAAAGCAATAGGGTTCGGGCGAATAGGCGATCTTGTGGCGAAGATACCCATTACCTCCGGAGCCTTTTTGTACGGTTGGGGTGTTTCCAGGGTGTTCCTGGCTTCTTCATTATCAAAGCCGCTAAACCACCAAATAATGTTAAGATGCCTAAACCCGTCCAATCCTTGCAAAGCAGGAATGTATTTCGATTCAAGTTCAATAAACATTCCTCTCTTGCTGATACTGATTTTACCAATAGGGCTAACCATAAAATTCTGCATATTGCACCTCCAAGTTGTTTTCATTTTTTCTGTAAGTTCAGTGTAGACCCTGACACCATGTGAGGGTCAATAATAAAAAGCGTCCCACAAAAAAAATGTAAGACGCTTTTTTATAGCCTACTTTATATTTTTTCTAATGGTATCTGAATCTCTATTAAATACCTATCAGGACTTTCCTCGTTCCAGGGCCCTCGGTGCACGATTTGTCTGTTTTGTCCGGTCATTCTATACTGGGGATGTTCCTGCAGCCAATTGGCAAGGGCGAGATATACGCCCGCAATATTCTTGAATTCCCCATATACCATGGTGTAGGCCATTATCGGTACAGCCTCTGTACTACGGTATACGAAGCCATTGACGCTTTCCGCCATTCTGGCTACGGGAGCACATATTTCAATATCGACATCTTTTTCTCTATAATCTGTATCGTGATATATGGTAAAGGTATTACTTGAAACCGGAATAGCATTATTGTTTGCAAATGCCGACATTTCTTGCCACAATTGTTCTTCCGCATAATAATTGGGAACAGTTCGCCTTAAAGAAAACACTTGATAACCAGGAATAGATTTGATTGATACATTGTAGTGTATTGCTATCTTTTCGCGCCGAATATCCTTTTGTGCCAGTTCAATTTTAGATAGTTTATCCCGTTCGGCTTTTATCGTGTTCAGAACTTCCAGACTCTTGTTTTCAAGCAGATTTGTAATAAATTCATTACTCCATTGCTTAAGGGCACCCGCAATCTCAGAAATATTAAAACCCAAATCCCGTAAGAATTTTATCTTGTTCAAAGTGGCGATTTGGTCCGTGGAATATAGCCTGTAATTTGTAAACTTATCAATTTCCTTAGGCCTTAACAATCCCGTTTCATCGTAATACCTTAACATTCGGATTGATACTTGCGTTAATTTTGAGAACTCGCCTATTCTGAACATTTGTACCACCTCTGCATCAAAATATTATATTGTGTGCAACCTTAAACTGCAATTTGATCATAGGAACATGTTCTTTATGTTAGCCTAACCCATTTTTTTCATCATACCATTAAAAAAATGTGACATGCGGAGATTATACATACATCTTTACCGTCGTACCTTTACTTTCCGCAAGGCATTTACCAAATATAAATTTAAAACCACATGCGTCAGAATATTCTGAGCATGTGGTTTTTTAGGTTATAATGGCTGGACCTCTTTTAAACACTTATCGGGCGGTCAAAGCTGCCAGACAAATAATGCACCCTATTTGCCTATCTCCAAATAGAACCGCGAGGAATGATTTTCATAAGACATATATCATCACCTATTTTTATGCTTTTTATTAGTTCCACATCAACTTCACAGCCAAAAGCTTTTTCGAAAAGGACTTTACTATATCCTGTAGTGCATTGACACCATGTATCGGTATCTAATTTGTCCACATCGGCAAGCATCGGACAAGGGCAAAACGGGAACTGCAGGTAGAGTTCTCCATTTGTGTAAGACAGACCGGCGGCCTTTGCTTTATCCTGGTTTGCGAATTCTTCTAAATTAGACGATGATTCCACCAAGTCTTTCACTAGCGCTAATTTTTCGTCCATTCCATATCCGCATTGACAGTTCATTCTAATCTGTTTAACAGCAGACTTGGCAAAGTGGTTTTCCAATCTGTTCATGGTGGTTTTTACCCATGCAGCATTGTCCTCGCTTGAAGATAGCCCGTGGTCTCCATATACAATTGTTGCTGCTGTTTCATCGTTGCTGACTGCTTTTATGGCACCAAAAATGACTTGCTCTTGAATTTTTCTAATATCAAACATAATAACCTCAATTCTCAATTTTATTTGAGTAGTGGTTTAAAAAGTTGTATGAATAAAAAAACACACCTTGTCAGTGTGCAGCCGTAATAAGGCATTTACACACAACTTTTCCACTATCCACTATTTTTCAAACGCATAGCAAACAAAGGCCATATTAGATAGCCTTAGTTAACATATTTCATTTAAAAAATTTAGCGATAGATTGGATCAAGCATGTATGTAATGTCCTTTCATTATTAAAATACAATTGTATATTGCCATATCAAAATAATTTTGTCAAAGCACTTTAGTCAAGTTCCAAAAGGCATTATTGGGGTCGTTTATATAAACACTTGGGGTAAGCCAGGTATTACTGCTGTATAAATTGTTGCACCAATATACGATTATTTGCTGTTATTCAGCAAATTAACTTTTTCGTAACAATTCTTAAGCATTTTGTAAAGCAATTCCCCTTAAAAGTTGGTATTGTGATGAAAAAGGACATGCCTGGACATTTCAATGTGCGTCGGGGGATTCTGAATTAAGTGGATGGAGAGTGAAAAAAGCAAATGGCACGGGATGGAAAGATTAGGTTTGATGAGAATTATAGACAGGATCCGCTTGACGTTAGACGGTACATGCCAGGACTGGATGGGCTGCGAGCTTTGGCCGTGCTGGTTGTGATTGCTTACCATTTAAACCTTAGTTGGGCTCCGGGAGGACTCCTGGGGGTATGTATATTCTTTGTGTTGTCCGGTTATCTGATCACCGACATTTTGGTTGTCCCCTGGAAGTCTTCGGTGGGCATGAACCTGAAGGAATTCTGGTTAGGTCGTGCACGGCGATTGCTGCCCGCGCTGTTTGTGATGTTGACGGGAGTTATTGTCTGGATTTCTTTGTGCGATCCAACCCGACTATCATCTTTGTGGAATGATGTGCTGGCGGCAGTATTCTATTCCAGCAACTGGTGGTTAATCTTACATAAGGTTTCTTACTTTACCAGCTTTGGACCTCCTTCACCTTTCGGACACATATGGTCTTTAGCCGTGGAAGAACAGTTTTATCTGGTTTGGCCTTTGTTATTGGGGTTGGGATTGCGCTATATTCCAGGGCGACGTCGATTAATCGGATTAATAATGGCTTTGGCTGTTGCTTCAGCCGCCGCCATGGCAATTATTTATACACCCGGTATGGATCCAAGCCGGGTTTATTATGGAACCGATACCCGTGCTTTTGCTTTGCTTATCGGTGCTGTACTTGCCCTGGTATGGCCCAGTCGTGAGCTGCCCTTCGATCTGCCTCCTGAGCGCCGTCTTATTCTTGATGCAGTTGGAGGAACAGGGCTGCTGGTCATATTATTGATGATTTGGAAAAGCAATCAGTATCAAACCTTCCTATATTACGGTGGGCTCGTGCTCTTCTCAATAGCTGCCGCAGCAGTGGTGGCGGTACTTGCTCATCCTGCCAGCCGTCTGGGCAGAATTTTTGGAACGCCGCCCCTGCAGTGGCTGGGGGTATGGTCATATGGGATCTATCTGTGGCACTACCCGGTGATAGTACTGACAAGTCCAGCCGTCAATACCGGAGGAGTGAATATTGAACTTGCGCTGGGACAAACAGCTTTGAGCATTGCCCTGGCCGCGATTTCCTGGTATTTTATCGAGGACCCGATTCGCCGCGGTAAATGGAAACCATCTTTACGGTGGTTGGCAAACGGTCTAAAGTGGCGGCCCAAATTATTAGGAGCTCGGAGTAAGGTTGCCACAACAGCTAGTATAATAGTACTCTCTTATGTATTTATAATGGTGATGAGTGGTTGTTCAGTGATAAGTCAGGCAGAGCCAACGAATACGCAAGCTGAGATTGTCAGCGGCTTGGAACCAACAATGAAGGCGGAGGCAGGATCACCAGCCAGTAAGGGGAATGAAGCTGCGAAGGAATCCGGTACTGAGGCGGTAAACCCGGGAACAGATAAAAATGGTATATTTACAGGTCAAGGGGTCACGGTTATCGGAGATTCGGTGATGGTAGAGCTGGAACCAGAATTGAAGAAGCTTTTCCCGAATATTAAAGTGGATGCGGTCATTGGCCGGCAAATGTACCAGGCGCCCAAGGTAATTGAAAATCTGCAAGAACAGGGTATACTGGGAAAAACAGTTGTTATCGAGTTGGGAGCAAATGGATCATTTACAGAAAAACAATTAGTAGATATACTGAATTCGCTCGGAAATGACAGGCAGATCATATTAGTGAATACCCGAGTTCCCAAACCATGGGAAAGTGTGGTCAATCAGATCTTGGCCCAAGCTGCAGCCCCTGATCCCAACATACGGCTAGTGGATTGGTATTCAGCCAGCAGCGGCCACAATGAGTATTTTTACCCGGACGGGGTTCACCTGAAAGAGGCAGGGGTTAAGGCCTATTTGGCACATGTTGCAAGTGCTATCGCTCCTTGATCTGCTGAATGCGAAATGACTTTAAGCTGGGAATGGAGATTCTGATGAACGATACCAAAACGAAAATTCTGGTTGTTGAAGATGAAGAGTCAATCAGGCGTTTTATCATCCTTAATCTAAGTGCGGTTGGATATGAAGTGGGTGAAGCCGACACCGGCGAGAAAGCCCTGGCTATGTTAAGTTTCTTTATGCCTGATGTTATCGTACTTGATTTGATGCTGCCGGGAATCAGCGGGTTCGAAGTCTGCCAGAGAACACGGGAAATGATGCCGCAAACGTTTGTGATTATGCTAACGGCGAAGAGTCAAGATACAGACAAAATTCTGGGTCTTGAATTGGGTGCGGATGATTATTTGGTTAAACCGTTTAATCCTTTCGAATTGATAGCACGAATCAAGGCAATGTTAAGGCGCAGGACTCATCTAACAGCGGATAGCAATGTTCTTCGCTGCGGTGATTTATGTTTGGACATTGGTGCCAATAGATTTATTAAAAATAGTATAGAAATCGAATTAACGCCAACCGAATTTGCCCTGCTCAAGATGTTTATGGAAAACCAGGGAAAGGCGCTTAAACGAGATGAGATATTAAATGCCGTCTGGGGAGAAAATTATTTTGGTGATACCAAGACTTTAGATGTACATATCCGGCGCTTGAGAGAAAAACTGGAAAATAATCCATCTGAACCTGAATATATTAAAACGGTCTGGGGTTCCGGCTATCGTTGGCAGGTTGGGCCCAATAGGAGCACATAATGAAAGGAATCAGAGGCAGATTAACTGCCAATTTCCTGATAGTTATTATTTGCACGGTCGCGATTCTGGAACTGTTTCTTATATATATCGTTAAGCAGAATTACTATAACAGTTTGGAAGGCAGTCTCAACAATCAGATAAAAATCTGTGCGGATATGTATACTCAGTATTTTTCGGAAACATCGCTGCAGGACAATGTGCTGTATAATGTTGATGCTTTCTGGAATCAGAGTAACGCCGAAGTGCAGATTGCTGATACAGACGGCAATATTGTAATGGACTCCCAGGGTACAATTTCACCGGAAATGGCAGGTAACGATATTAAAGAAGCTTTAGATGGCAAGACGGGTACGTGGGTCGGATACATAAACGGGCAAAAAGTCATGGCTGTTGCCAATCCGCTGAAATCGAACGATCAAATCGTAGGTGTTCTGCGATTTATCACCTCTTTGAGCGCCGTCGATCAGGATATTATAAAAACCGAGGAGATCTTTATATTAATCGGGCTGTTTGTTATCCTCATCGTGGGTTCGGTGAGTATTTTTTTAGCCAATACCATTGTTGTGCCTTTGCAGGAAGTTACGGATGTGGCCCAAAGAATGGCCGCAGGTAATTTCCAAATCAAAAGCAAGAAGATGCGTGACGATGAAGTCGGCAAACTTTCAGATACATTGAATTACCTGGCCGATGAAATTGTAAAAAAGGAAGAGCTCAAAAACACCTTTATCTCATCTGTGTCTCATGAATTGCGTACACCCCTGACATCAATCAAGGGGTGGGCGATTACGCTGCAGGGTGAGAGCTTTCAACAAAAGGAAATGCTGAGCGACGGGCTTAACATAATTGCCAAAGAGAGTGACCGGCTTACCCAGATGGTTGAAGAACTTTTGGACTTTTCCAAGTTTGTCTCCGGCCGAATAAAACTCAACTCTGAAGATGTGAACCTAATTAATCTGTTTGAACATTTGCATAAACAATTGACACCGCGGGCAGTGCGGGAAAATATTGATTTTACCGTTGATTATCCTGAATACATGCCCAATATTTATGCAGATGTAAACCGTCTAAAACAGGTGTTTATTAATCTTTTGGATAATGCTTTTAATTTTAATCAGCCGGGAGGTTACATTCATTTTAAAGCGGAAATTCAAGAAGATGATTTTAAATTTACCATTTCTGATAACGGTTGCGGAATAGGTGCCGATGAGCTGCCTATGGTCAAAGAAAAGTTTTACAAAGGGAAAAGCTCGCGTTCTAAAAATGGGATAGGGCTTTCAATTTGCGAGGAAATTGTTAACCTGATGGGTGGAAGGCTCGAGATCATGAGCGAGCTAACGAAAGGAACGGATGTTGTAATAATTTTGCCCAAAGGGGAAAAGGCAGATGCTTAATACGAGTAAGCTTTTACTGGTATGGTTTTCTCTTCTTTTAGTGGGCGGCTGCGTCGATCCTTCGTGGACAACAGCCGGAAGAATTGTTCCGCCAGTATATAATGTTTGCCCATTGGAAGGGAAATGGATTGTGATTCAGGATTTAGGTTCCGAAGGATATTTCGGGAAGACGAGTCTTGAAGCAGAGGACAGCTATGCTCAGTTTAGCAGAGAATTTGCGATATTAGGAAGTAATGTTTGGAATAAAACCTCTTATAAAATCAAGAAGGTAAATTCAACGGATTATTTAATGACCAGATATACTGCACTTGACAGCTATCTAGCGTCAATTGATAAGGAAGTTGATGTCGTTACCATATTTGCAGATTCAAATTATTTGGGGGAATTCATGATCATTGATGATTCAACCATTATTTCTTTTGTGCAAAATAAAGTGCAGCTGCTTAAAAAAGTAGCTGATCACGCCGATGATCTCCTGTCAGTTGCGAATGCCAATATTATTGATACAAACCAATATAGCAATCCAGGCACCTCCGGTATATTTATAGGATTGAAAATACCGGATAATAATGACTATATCTATAAGACCATTTGGGTTGCTGCGGACGATAAAATGCTTCGTCCGGTTCTAAGCAGGAATAATATTATTTTTCCGCGCAGAAGTGGTTTTTGGGAGCTTCAGGTACGCAGGGTGCTGGGTAAAGGGGAAATCACAGATGAATTATTTGCGCACAATGTTGCGGCGAAGGATTCAGCAATAGTAAAGGGTAAAGTCCTTTTAAAACAAGCTCAACCAATAACTAACACCAAAGTCATTGATTATATTGGCAATGATTATGTTGCCATAGAAAACAGTATTGCCGGTAACAATAAACTGCAGGTATTGCCGGTTGATAATTTATCATCGCAAATAGGTATCAAGGTTTCAGATTTGCTGGGTGACCAGGGCTTAACCGCTTATCGCAGCGCCAGGGAACAAGCGCTGCGGACCCTGCATGATGAAGGGATTGCAGCGGCCGATGAGGATATGAGTGAGGATAATTTGGGACTGACTCGTAAAAATGGACACTGGCATCTCCAGGGGAGAATAAACTATCCAAGCAATGGCAGGCCTGGAACAAGGGAGTTCAATATCAATTTCACTCCGCCGGTCAGTTTAATTGTTTACGATACGGTATATCTCAGTTGGCAGAACATCAAAGATCGGGTTCCGAATGCTTTGGATGCATTTACTTCCCCCAATCAAGATATAGTCATAATTGAAACGAAAAATAAATTATATATCTTCGGAATCAGCGGCGAACAATTAGACAGCATACCCCTGGGGGAAATTGAGTTAAAGGAAGGTGCAGCTGTTGTTATGGCTGAGTGGGCAACGGGGTCCTATGTGGATAATTGGGAGAGGACATTTCTGGCCACTGGGGCGCAATTATGAAGTGAAGGATGTAACTCATCAAAATTTAATTTCTCAACTTACAAGTGGCGATGCACTTACCTGTGATGGAGATTGCTGCCGCAATTTAAAAGGAGAATCGGTATTAAAATTTTCAAAACAGTTTATTAAACAAATAGAGGCTTAAAACCAAAAAAGAAGTGCTCAAAACAGCGAAATGTGAATGTCAACGAAAAAGTTTACCACCTGATCACGAATTTGTTTGCCATTCGTGATCATGAAAAAGTTTACCACTTTAGAGCTTATGAGCATGAATTAGTTTACCATTTGTACGAGTGTATGGCTTTGTATTTTGAACATAATAATGCTATAATAATGTACATGGAAGGAGGCGCGCTTATGCCACAGATCAGACCAATCACGGATTTAAGAAATACCAACGAAATCTCCGACATCTGCCATGCCAAGAAAGAACCAGTTTTTATTACAAAAAACGGGTATGGAGATCTTGTAATTATGAGCATTGAAACTTATGAAGCCATGTTAGGAGAACAGGAGCTTGACGCCGCCATCGCGGAAGCCGAGGCCGAGTATGCGCATGACAGCCAACTATTAGATGCAAGAAAAGCCCTATCCACATTAAGAAGGCGACACTTTGGATAAATACGTCGTAAGATTGCTTTCGAGCGCCTATAGGGATTTGGATGGCATCTATGCCTATATTACCGAAACACTGCTGGAGCCGAGTACGGCTCAAAAGATGCTTGACGTGCTGGAAGAAGCGATCTTCAGTTTGGAGGAACTGCCTAAGCGGGGTGCCCCAAGAAAAAATGGCGCGTATGCCAACAAAGGCTATCGTCAGCTTTTCACTAAAAACTTTACTTTGATCTACCGTGTGGACGAGACCAACAAACAGGTTGTCATTGTAACGGTTAGATATTCCAAAAGTCAATTCTGATAAGATAATATATCATGATCAATGGCAGCCCGTTAGCGGGTTGTCTTTATGTGTAGCGGAATGACAGCATCATTAACTATATTCCTAATTCTTTCTTCACTTCACTTAAAGAATAGCTCCCTTTGATTTTAGTGGTTAGGTGAATATCTTTGGCCTGTGCATAACAGGCCATGGCGGCGATTCCAAGGCATAAAGAAATCAACGAAATCACAGCAGAAAAGATTCTGAAAAGGGCGGGGCTAAAATGAAGCATTGCTCCACAGGGATGAATATACATAAACCACAAAGGAGGAATGTCCCTATGAAATTCGCATATCCGATTATCTTAACAGAAGTATCTGAAAAACATTTTGCTGGTTATGCTGTCAATGTCCCCGATTTAGATATTGATACCCAGGGAGAAAATATTGCAGAAGCTATATCAATGGCCCGTGATGCTATTGGTATGTGGGCTTGCTTTGAAATTGACGAAGGTCGAAAGGTTCCACAACCTAGCAGAACGGATAATGTAGCAGTTCCTTCTGGGAGTACCTTGGCGTTTGTTGATATCGATATGGACGCTTATCGTCGGGCTCATGATAACCGCTCAATTAGAAAAAATCTTACTATACCCAGCTGGCTAAACGATCTCGGCGAACACGCCGGTTTCAACTTCTCGCAGATTTTACAGGAAGCTTTAAAAGCAAAATTGAACATTCAAGACAGATAACTCTACAAGTTGATGAGCTGGGCAATTAACCCTAGCTCTTATGATTTTGGATAGATCTGTTGCCAGTTTGTTAATAGGTTATATTGAAAAAAAGTTAGAAGGCTGTGATAATCCAAGATTATATGGAAAGCCTTTAACAGAAAACCATAAAGGTAAATGGCGTTATCGGATTGGGGATTATCGAATACTGGCTCTCATAGAAGATGAAAAAGTATTAATTACAGTTATTGAAATTGGACACCATAGAGAAATTTAAAAATGATTATGACGCGTTTCATAATACCGGTCCATCCTGTACCTGGGACGACCGGTTTTTCAATTATCAGCCCCTTAACATTGATATATTCGCCAAAACAGCATAAACTAATGCTGCATTATGCAATAGTCTGAAAGGTGTTGGCTGGATGGTAACCAAGGAGCAATTTATGGTTTTAGAGGACATGGAGGGCGAGCGGCTCGATATGTTTGTAACTGAGAATATGGAAGATATCTCTCGTGCCCTGGTGCAAAATCTTATCAAAGCGGGCAAGGTATTGGTGAATGGCCGGCCATTGAAGGCCAGCTATCATCTTAAGTTAGGCGAAGAGGTTGAGGTGGAATTGCCGGAACCTACCAAGGTAGCGATTGAAGCCCAGGATATTCCGCTTCATATTATTTATCAGGACGAAGATCTGGCGATAGTGGAAAAACCTAAGGGTCTGGTGGTACACCCGGCGCATGGTAATTGGGATCGTACTATGGTCAACGCGCTTCTATATCATATTAAGGATTTGTCAGGGATAAACGGCGAACTCCGACCGGGAATTGTTCATCGCTTGGACAAGGATACTTCCGGGGTGATGGTGGTGGCGAAGAATGATGTTGCTCACCGCAATCTGGCGGAACAGATCCGGATACACAGTATAAAACGAGAATATACTACCCTGGTGCATGGGGTAATCAAGGAAAACCTGGGTGTTATCGATGCGCCCATCGGCAGAAGCAAGCTGGATCGTAAGAAGATGGCGGTAGTTGCTGACGGCAGGCCTGCCATTAGTAATTATGAGGTTTTGAAGAGGTTCACTAATTATTCTCTGGTAAAGGTAGGCTTGATGACGGGTAGAACCCACCAGATCAGGGTGCATTTTGCCTATATTAAACATTCGGTGGTGGGCGATCCGCTGTACGGATCAGCGAGAAAACATTTTAATCTGGAAACCCAGGCCCTCCATGCGCATCTGCTGGGATTTGACCACCCGCGCACGGGAGAGTACATGGAGTTTACCAGTCCCTTGCCTAAATATTTCGAGGAGATACTGGCCGAACTGGCAAAATTGGGTTGACATTGCATACTCGGTTAAGTAAAATTTCTTAAGAACCTTTAAGTTGGCTCTGTGAGGCTAGCAAGGATTTGCGGATAGGCATGCCTACCTTCGGCTTCACGATGGTGGGCTTTTTTATTTATCAATCCTAATTGGCCTTTGCTTATGTAAGGTTAGGAGGTTGAGTCGATGGAACTGCAAGAGAAAAAAGTTCTTATGGACGAGGTGGCCATAAAGAGAGCTATCACCCGTATTGCTCATGAGATTATTGAAAGAAACAAGGGTGTAGAAAAGGTGGCTCTAATCGGTATCCGGAGAAGAGGTGGGCCGCTGGCGGTAAGGCTGGCCGAGCGCATTGAGGAAATTGAGGGAATTAAGGTTCCGGTAGGAATATTAGATATAACCCTTTACCGGGATGACCTTACTACCCTGGCATCGCAGCCCCAGGTTCACCGTACGGAAGTTTTTTTCAATATTAATGATATGAATATTATCCTGGTGGATGATGTAATGTATACGGGGAGGACGATTCGGGCGGCTATGGATGCTCTTATCGATCTGGGCAGGCCGAGGACTATTCAATTAGCAGTCCTGGTAGATAGGGGACATCGAGAACTACCGGTGAAGGCTGATTTTATTGGTAAAAATGTACCTACTTCCAAAACCGAGGTCATTTCCGTCCTGGTTAAGGAAATTGATGATCGGGAAGAGGTTATCATACAGGAAATTATAGATCAGTGACCCCTAACCCTTTAAACTAGTCCGAGAGGCTGGCAAGGGAAAGATCCTTTAGGAGGGTACGCCTTTCTTGCCAGTTATAGCAAGGAAGGCTTTTTTTATTTCTTAAAAACCTACAATAGGAAAAGGAGGTTAAGCGGTGAAATTGGAACAGCGCAAGGATTTATTAGGAATTAGAGACATGAGCCGCGAAGAACTGGAACTGATTCTGGATACGGCGATACCTATGAAAGACATAATAAAGAGGGATGTTAAAAAGGTGCCTGCCCTGCGCGGCAAGGCTATGGTTACGGTGTTTTATGAGAACAGCACCCGGACTCGGACTTCTTTTGAAATAGCAGGCAAGTATTTGAGCGCAGATACGGTCAACCTGGCTGTTGCCACCAGCAGTGTGCAAAAGGGTGAGAGTTTGCGGGATACTATTAAGACTATAGAGGTTATGGGTTTTGACCTGATGGTAATACGTCATGCTATGACTGGTACTGCCCATTATGTAGCTCGTAATACTAATATGCGGGTAATTAACGCTGGGGATGGAACTAATGAGCATCCCACTCAAGCCTTGCTGGATATGTACAGCATTCGCGAGAAGAAAGGCACTTTGGAAGGTTTGAAGGTAGCTATCGTAGGCGATATTCTGCACAGTCGGGTAGCTCGCTCTAACATCTATGGTCTGAGCAAATTTGGCTGTGAAATTAGAGTGGTGGGTCCATCGACCCTAATGCCGCCGGAAATCGAGAAACTGGGAGTGAAGAGTTATTACAGCTTGGATCAGGCGTTGGATGGAGTGGACGTGATAAACGTCTTGAGGATACAGAAAGAACGCCAGCAAAGCGGGTTATTCCCCTCCTTGGATGAATATGCTAATCTCTACATGCTCAGCCCGGACAGGCTTTTGCGGGCTAAGGAGGATGTGCTGGTACTGCACCCGGGGCCTATGAACCGAGGGGTGGAGATATCTTCCCAGGTTGCTGACGGGGTACAATCGGTCATTAATGAACAGGTCACTAATGGGGTGGCGGTAAGAATGGCACTGCTTTTCCTGATGATGGGAGGTTCGCGTGATGAAATTACTAATTAAAGGTGGAAGGGTAATAGATCCTGCTAATGACATTGATGCGATTATGGATATTTTAGTTGCTGATGGCAAGATAATTGAGGTTAATGAAAACATTAGTGATGAAGGATATGTGTTGGTTGATGCAGGGAGGAAAATAGTTTGCCCCGGATTTATTGATATGCATGTTCACCTGCGGGAACCAGGTTTCGAGTATAAGGAGGACATTGCTTCCGGTACTAGAGCAGCGGCTGCAGGAGGGTTTACTACAGTTTGCTGCATGCCTAATACCGATCCGGTGATAGACAATGCAGCCACCGCTATTTTTGTTAGAGAAAGGGCTGCGAAATCGGGGGTAGTGAATGTGCTGCCCATTGGATGCATCAGCAAAGGGCAGGCTGGCAGTGAGCTGACTGAGATGGCAGAGCTGATCGCAGCCGGTTGTGTGGCGGTATCAGATGATGGCAAGCCGGTGAAGAATGCGGCTCTCATGCGAAACGCGATGGATTATGCGAAGATGTTTGATCTGCCGGTTTTATCGCATTGTGAGGAACAGAGTCTGGCCGCGGATGGACAAATGCATGAGGGTTATTATTCAACCCTGTATGGTTTTAAGGGAATTCCTGCGGCAGCCGAAGAACTGATGGTAAGCCGCGAAATAATACTGGCCGAACTGACCGGGGCCCATGTTCATATATGTCATGCTTCCACCCGGGGTTCTATGGAATTGATACGGGAGGCCAAAGCCAGGGGAGTAGATGTGACCTGTGAAGTTACTCCTCATCACCTGCTTTTAACAGATGAAATCGTGGGTGGCTATGATGCAGATACCAAAGTGAATCCACCTTTGCGTTCTATAGAACATGTTGAGGCTCTTCGTGAGGGTTTGCTGGATGGTACGGTGGACTGCATAGCGACTGACCATGCCCCGCACCATCTGGAAAGCAAAGACTGTGAATACAACCTGGCTTCTTTTGGAATATCCGGACTGGAGACGGCCGTGGCCACGGTAATGGATGGTTTGGTAAACCAGGGTCTGCTGGATATGGAGGAGATGGTACAGTTATTTACCATCGGTCCGGCTGAAGTCCTGGGGATTGACAAGGGAACCCTGGATGTCGGTGCAGATGCGGATATTACTATACTTGATCCGGAAATGGTGAAGGTAGTAGACCCGGCTAATTTTTATTCTAAAGGCAAAAACACCCCCTTTAAAGGTCAAAGCTTAAAAGGCTGGCCTTGGATGACTATTGTTAAAGGCACAATTATTGTCAATGAAGGCAAAATTGTTTAGGAGTGATTACATTGAAGGGCTACCTGGTTTTGGAAACCGGCAAGGTTTTTAAAGGGAAATTGTTAAACAATTGCCAGATGGCAGGTGGAGAGGTGGTTTTTACTACTGCCATGATAAGTTATCAGGATATTATTACCGATCCATCATATTACGGTCAGATTGTAGTGATGACTTATCCGCTGGTGGGAAATGTAGGTTTTAATGAAAAGAGCTTTGCTTCCCAGGCTGCGATGGTGCAGGGACTGGTTCTCCGGGAATTAACCGATTTTCCCAGCCACTATGAAATTCAGACTGATATTATAAGCTTTCTTAATGACAATGAAGTAGCTGTATTAACCGAGGTTGATACCAGAGCCTTGACCAGGTATATACGCCAACATGACATAATGGGAGGAATCATCACGGATAACCTGGACAATCTGGAGTGGCTGATGGAGAGAGCTCGCAAGGCTTTTCAGGGACTGCAGGGGGATCTGGTGAAGTATGTGACCCGTAAAAATGTAATGAAATTTGGCAGCGGTAATAAGAAAGTGGTCATGCTGGATTTAGGCACGAAGCGGGGAGTTTTGGATTCATTTTTGAGCAGGGATTGTGAGGTCATCGCCATACCTGCGACAACTAGTATGGAAGATATTTTAGATATAAAACCCGATGGGGTCTTTATATCTGACGGACCGGGTGACCCGCAGGCTTTAGAATATATAATTGAAACCACCCGGGGCCTGATAGGAAAGATACCATTGTTTGGTGTGGGTCTGGGACATCAGATCATTGCCATGGCCATGGGGGCAGAGGTGCATAAACTGGATCACGGGCACCGGGGCAGCAACCACCCAGTTAAAAATTTAAAGAATAACCGGGTATACATCACTACGCAAAACCACGGCTTCGCTATTGATGATATATCTCTGGCCAGTACTAATATTGAAGTAACCATGAGAAGCTTAAATGACAATAGCATTGAGGGAATTAAACACCGCACTCTGCCCATATTTTCCCTGCAGTTTGATCCTGAGGGTTATCCCGGTTATAGTGACACAGGATTTTTCTTTGACCAATTTATAGAGAGCTTTTAAAGACGGAGGAGATTAAATGCCAATTAAGTATGGATTGAAAAAGGTTCTGGTTATAGGCTCGGGCCCGATTATTATAGGTCAGGCGGCCGAATTTGATTATGCTGGAACCCAAGCCTGCCGGGCTCTTAAAGAAGAGGGTATTAAGGTGGTGCTATTAAATAGTAATCCGGCCACCATAATGACCGATACCCACATTGCTGATTATGTATATATTGAACCTATCACCATCGACACGGTGAGTAAGATCCTGGAAAAGGAAAAGCCGGACGGTATTATTGCCACCCTGGGGGGGCAGATAGGTCTGAATATGGCTCTGGCTCTTGACCGGGAAGGTATTCTGGAGAAGTATGGGGTGCCGCTCCTGGGCACTCCCCTGGAAGCGATTGCGAGAGCTGAGGACCGGGAGATGTTTAAACAAACCATGGAAGAAATTGGTGAGCCGGTTGCCGAAAGCGTTATAGTAACCTCGGTAGAGGCCGCTGTTGATTTTGCAAATAAAATAGGATACCCCCTTATCGTCCGTCCCGCCTATACTATGGGAGGGAGCGGAGGTGGAAATACCTGTAATGAGGAAGAACTGAGAAACATAGTAAACAAAGGACTGAAAGTCAGTCCGATAAGTCAGGCCTTAATTGAAAGAAGTGTAGCTGGATACAAGGAGATTGAGTTCGAGGTAATGCGGGATAACAATGATAACTGCATTATCATTTGCAGCATGGAAAACGTTGACCCGGTAGGAATCCATACCGGGGACAGTATTGTGGTAGCTCCTGCTCAAACCCTTACCGACGAAGAATTCCAGATGCTCAGAGCTGCTTCTATAAAAATTATTCGCGCCTTAAAGATTGCGGGCGGATGTAATATACAGTTTGCTCTGGACCCTTTCAGCAAGAAATACTATGTGATTGAAGTAAACCCCCGGGTCAGTCGTTCCAGCGCCCTGGCTTCCAAAGCTACCGGTTATCCCATTGCTAAAGTAACTACCAAGATTGCGATTGGCTTCAACCTGGATGAGATTCCTAATGCCGTAACCGGTAAGACCACCGCCTGTTTCGAACCAGCCATAGATTATGTGGTTATTAAGATGCCCCGCTGGCCCTTTGATAAGTTCGTTTTTGGAGACCGCAAGCTGGGGACCCAGATGAAGGCTACCGGAGAAGTAATGGCGATTGACCGCAGTTTTGAAGCGGCATTTTTAAAATCCATCCGCTGTTTGGAACTGGGTATTAATGGCATGAGACTTCCGGAATTGCTGAATCTAGGGAACGAGGAACTGCGTGATCGTTTGATCCATGCTGACGACGAGAGAATATTTATTGTGGCCGAGGCTCTTAGCCGGGGTATGAGTATAAATGAAATCTGGGAGATTACCCAGATTGATAAATTCTTTTTGAAGAAAATTAAGAACATTATGGATTTTTCTCAGCGACTCATTGTGGAAGAATTGGATGAAGAGCTGCTCAGGGAAGCTAAGAAAATGGGATTTGCTGATATTGAAATTGCCAACCTCCAGGGAGGGGTGCAAGAGGTTCATATTCACCGGCTGCGCCAGGACAAAGGGGTAATCCCCACTTACAAACTGGTAGATACCTGTGCCGCCGAGTTTGATGCGGAAACCCCTTATTTCTACTCCTGTTACGAGGAAGAAAATGAAGCTGTTCACGATAAGAAGGCCAGGAAGGTACTGGTTATTGGTTCCGGGCCAATCCGCATCGGGCAGGGGGTAGAGTTTGATTATTGTTCGGTACACTGTGTCTGGGCTCTGCAGGAAGCAGGTATTAAGGCGATTATTGTGAATAATAACCCGGAAACCGTAAGCACCGACTTCGACACTTCTGACCGTCTATATTTTGAACCCCTGGTATTTGAGGATGTCATGAATATTATCGAGGAAGAGAAGCCGGAAGGGGTTATCGTTCAGTTCGGCGGGCAGACAGCCATTAACCTGGCTCACCCCCTGAACAATGTGGGAGTAAGGATTTTAGGGACTTCCAATGACAGCATCGATCGGGCTGAAGATCGCGACCGTTTTGACGCTCTGGTAGAGGAGCTGGGCATTCCCCGTCCGCCCGGAAAGAGCGTTTTCAATATTGTTGATGCGGTTAAGGCTGCAGATAGAGTCGGCTATCCGGTTTTAGTACGACCCTCTTATGTACTGGGTGGCCGGGCCATGGAAATCGTTTATAACCAGGAGGAACTGGAACAGTATATGGCAACTGCCGTTAAGGTTAACCGCGAGCACCCGGTACTGGTAGACAAGTACCTGCTGGGCAAGGAAATCGAAGTGGACGCAGTTGGAGACGGTAAAGAGGTCTTAATTCCAGGCATTATGCAGCACATTGAGAGAGCCGGAGTTCATTCCGGTGATAGTATGGCGGTATTCCCGGCCCATGATATTACTCCAGAGATTCAAGCTAAGGTGATAGACTACACCACCCGCCTGGCATTGGCCTTAAAGGTCAAAGGAATGATTAATATCCAGTTTGTAGAGTTCCAGGATGAATTGTATGTAATTGAGGTAAACCCTCGTTCCAGCCGAACTGTACCATTCCTTAGCAAAATAACCGGTATCCCGCTGGTTAAACTGGCTACCGAGGTGGTGTTGGGAAGAACTCTGGAGCAGCTGGGCTATTCCGGGGGATTGCAGCCCAAGCCTGATTTTTACGCTGTCAAGGTGCCGGTGTTTTCATTTAATAAACTGGAACAGGTGGATATAACCCTGGGGCCAGAGATGAAGTCCACCGGTGAGGTAATGGGTATCGACAAATCCTTGAAAACTGCTTTATATAAGGGCTTGATAGCGGCTGGAATGGAAATTCCCCGCCAGGGAACTATTGTTGCCACCATTGCTGACAAGGATAAAGAAGAAGCTTTGCCGATCCTTAAAGAATTTTCCAACCTGGGCTTTAAGCTAATAGCTACCGAAGGCACTGCCCAGGCATTGACAGCAGCTGGCATTGAGGTAGAGACGGTCAAGAAGATAAAGGAAGGCTCTCCTAATATCGTAGATTTGCTCCGGGCCGGGAAGGTAGATTTTATTGTTAATACCCTTACCCACGGACGTCTGCAATTCAGTGACGGTTTTCAAATTCGCCGGGTAGCGGTGGAACTGAATGTTCCTTGTTTGACTTCGCTGGATACTTTGAAGGTTATGCAGGAGGTTATTGAGGAAGGCGAGAATATTAAGGATATGCAGTGCAATTCACTGCAGGAATATGTGAATGGTTCATTTAAATAATTTTTTCCGGAGGAATGAAAGATGCCTTTAATAGAAAAAGGATTGGTGATCAGTCATCAACAGTTAGCCCAGGATATGTATGTCATGGAGTTTTTAGCGCCCAGTATTGCTAAGGAATGCCAGCCAGGTCAATTCCTGCATGTCAGGCCAGGCAACACTAATGATCCGCTGCTCAGACGTCCCTTAAGCATTTATGATGTAGACCAGGAAAAAGGCAGTATTTCCTTACTGTATAGGGTAGTAGGCAAAGGAACGGACCTTTTGACTGGAACCAGGGTGAATGATTATATCGATATAATGGGACCGCTGGGACGGGGTTTTTCTCTTCCAGACCGTCCCCGAAATGCTCTCTTGGTAGGGGGAGGGGTGGGGATAGCTCCTCTGGTTTATCTGGCACGGGTCTTGAAAGAACGGGAGTGCCAGGTCACAGTTATATGCGGAGCCGCTAATGCGGGTCAACTGGTAGCAGGTGACAAATTTCAACAGCTGAATATTTCTTTCCTGCCTGCTACCATGGATGGAAGCGCAGGTTATAAAGGATTGGTGACTGACCTGCTCGTCACTCAGGTAAATCCTAGTGAATTAGAAATTATATATACCTGTGGACCCGAACCGATGATGGATCTGGTGGCACTATACGCACAAATACATCAAATATGGGGAGAAGTATCTCTGGAAGAACATATGGCCTGCGGCGTTGGTGCCTGCCTGGGCTGTGCCCGTCGTCTGAAAGCGAGTGACGAAGCTTATGTGAAAGTATGTAAAGACGGTCCAGTCTTTAACATGAAGGAAGTTGAATTCTAACGTCTAAGGGTCTGTCAAGGAATAAACAAGGCAGAATACTCCGAGGATTTTTCGCGTTAGACAAGGCATCAAAGCGTGGTAATACTGGAGGTATTAGCGCGTTTTGATAACGAAGTATAGCGCCAAAAAGACCGGAGTAAATGACTAGTTTATTTCTTGAAAGTCCCTAGTATATTGTGGAGGTATTAAAATTGGAAAAGATAAGGGTTGGACATGATGTTAATTTAAAGGTAAATCTGGGTGGTATTTTAATGAATAATCCCGTGGCAGTCGCCTCAGGTA
>CAYWFX010000015.1:0-39259 GCA_964457945.1 uncultured Syntrophomonas sp. | reverse complement strand
AAGGTAAATCTGGGTGGTATTTTAATGAATAATCCCGTGGCAGTCGCCTCAGGTACCTTTGGCTACGGACGGGAATATGAAGACTATATCGATATAGCCGGGCTGGGGGCCGTAATTGTGAAGGGGACTACGCTGGAACCACGTCACGGTAATCCTCCGCCGCGCATTATTGAAACAGCTGCTGGTATGTTGAATGCCATCGGATTAGAGAATCCTGGGGTGGACGTATTTGTGAACCAGTATCTCCCTTACCTGCTTGAAAAAAAAGTAACGGTTATTGCTAACATTGCGGGCAATACCATTGAAGAATATGCGGCCATTGCCGCCAGGCTGGAAGGATGTCAGGGTATAGCGGGGATCGAGTTAAATATATCCTGTCCTAATGTAAAACAGGGCGGTTTGCAATTTGGAACCGATCCGCTTATGGTTAAGAATGTGGTACAGGCTGTAAAAGCGGAGACATCTCTGCCGGTAATGCCCAAACTTAGTCCCAATGTAACCAATATTGTGGAGATAGCCCAGGCAGCCCAGGCAGGTGGAGCGGATGCTCTGTCCATGATTAACACCCTGATGGGAATGGCGGTGGATGTCCGGACTAGAAAGCCAGTTCTGGCTAATATTTTTGGCGGTCTATCTGGTCCAGCGATTAAGCCGGTGGCATTGCGCATGGTCTATCAGGTATACCGGGAGGTTGACTTACCCATACTGGGTGGTGGTGGAATTATGAACGCTATGGATGCTCTGGAATTCATTATGGTAGGGGCAACAGCAGTATCTATAGGCACCGGTAATTTCGTCAACCCGCAGATGGCTAGCGATATTGAATTGGGATTACAGACCTATATGCAGGAAAATGGAATTAAAAACCTGAGCGAGATAGTGGGGATAGCGGTACAGAAATAATTCTAAATTAGCGATATAGTAGTGGAGTATTAAGGAGGAGTATTTATGCAGGCAAAAGACAGAATCGTGTTGGCATTGGATGTTGACACAACAGAAGAGGCTCTAGCCTTAGTTAAGCAATTAACCGATTATGTGGGTGTTTTTAAGATCGGCATGCAGTTATTTAACAGCGCTGGTCCGGATATAGTACACCGGGTTCATGAACTGGGGGGCAGGGTATTTGTGGATTTAAAGCTGCATGACATCCCTAATACGGTAGGCTCTGCCGGAAAGGTCCTAACCCGCCTGAATAGTTATATGTTTAATGTTCATGCTGCTGGCGGCAGAGAAATGATGCGCCAGGCAGCAGAAGATTCTAAGGGGGAAGCTTTAAAATTAGGAATCGAAGCTCCGCTGATATTGGCAGTTACGGTTTTAACCAGCATATCGGGGAAGGAACTAGCGGAAGAAATGTTTGTTTCTGATATGAAAGTGGAAGAACTGGTGGTAAAATGGGCTTTAATGGCAAAAGAATCAGGATTGGGCGGGGTAGTATGTTCCCCCCAGGAAATTGTCCCCATACGGCAAGCCTGTGGGCCCGATTTTAAGATCGTTACCCCAGGAATTAGGCCACTTTGGTCAGCGGCCAACGATCAGAAGCGTATTACTACCCCACGCCAGGCTCTTGATCAAGGAGCCGATTATATGGTAATTGGCCGGCCTATTGTAAAAGCGGCCAACCCCTGCGAAGCTGCCCAAAGAATTATTGATGAATTGGAGGCATAAATATGTTGAACAAAGAAGAAGCGACTCAGATTTTTTTGGATTCGGGAGCCTTAATGGAAGGTCATTTTAAACTTACCTCCGGAAGACACAGCAATCGCTATATGCAATGTGCTCAGGTATTACAATATCCGCAGTATACGGAAAAATTGGCGGCTCATATCGCTGAAAAATATGCGGGAGAAAAAATAGATTGGGTTATCGGGCCAGCTATGGGTGGAATTATTGTATCTTATGAGGTAGCCAGACAGCTAAAGGTTCCCAGTATTTTTTGCGAACGACAGGATGGGAAAATGGAACTTAGAAGGGGTTTTAAACTAGAAGCAGGTGACCGGGTTCTGGTAGTGGAAGATGTGGTAACCACTGGTGGCTCAGTAGTAGAAGTTATGGATATAGTGCGTCAATCAGGAGCCGAGGTAATAGGGATAGCGGTTCTGGTTGATCGAAGCGGTGGCAAGGTTGACTTTGGAGTGAGGAAGGAAGCCGTTTTGACTATGGATATAGAGTCCTGGGAAGGGGCAGACTGCCCGCTATGTAAAGAAGGACGAGGCGAGGCTATCAAGCCCGGCAGCCGTAGCTAATAGCGGAGGGTATGATATGAAAATATTTTTAAATGGAATAGAGATGCAATTTGTTGAGGGTGGCTATAAATATGTGTTTATGAAGCCGTACCAGAATTTTAAAGAAAACACCATAAATAAGGAAAATGGTGACAAAATGCATATAGAGTTTTATGATAATGGAGTACAAATAAGAACGCTGGTTACTAAAGAGGAAGTAGCCACCATCATAAACCGAGAGATAGCTGTAGACACCCTGAATAATAAGATATACATATTGGAAGAAGGTAATGAGGTCAGGTCTAACCCGGATGGCTCGGTAGAGATAATTAAATAGTTCCTCAACCTTTATTTACAGGAAGGTGAGTTTGTGTGAAGGATAAAAAACTGGCGGCCAATATCGATCCGATTATGGAAGAGGCGCTGCGGGAATGCGAGATCAGGTTACTAAATTTGATGGAATATATTCCGGGTGTGTCCATTCAGGGTTATGGGGTTGATGGAATCGTTCGCTATTGGAATAAGGCGAGCGAAATAATATATGGCTACACCGCTGAAGAAGCGGTGGGAAAACATCTTGCTGATCTCATAATACCTACCGTCATTAAGCCAGTTTTTCAGTCCTGTTTGGAATTAGGAGCCCAAGCCAAAGAATCAGGCGAGCTATTCCCAGCTGGTGAAGTTGAATTATTGAGGAAAGATGGAACCCTGAAAACCGTGTATTCTATACATACTGTGGTGGTTATTGAGGGCCGGGACCCGATGATGTTCTGTATTGATGTTGATCTGACTGACCGTTTAGAATCAGAAATAAAACTTCGTGAGAGCGAATATAAGTACCGCTCGTTATTTGAATCCGCTAATGATGCTATTGTATTAATAGATGGGAAAAATGTTTTGGACTGTAACCAACAGGCTTTAAATCTGCTCCATTGCGATCGAGAGAAGCTTATTGGCAGCTCAGTAGAACTCTTTATCCCGCCTATTCAGGCTGATGGCAGGGTTACTATAGAAATGATAAAGGAAAAGATTGAGCAAAGTTTACAGGGGCAGTTGGCGGTATTTGAAGTAGGTCTTTATCGTTACGATGGAACTGTCTTTGATACAGAAATAAGCCTTAATTCTATCAGCTTACAGGGGAAGGAAATGATCCAGGCCTGTGTGCGTGATATTACTGAGCGCAAACAGATGGAGGAATGGCTGAGATATACAAGTATGCATGATAAACCCACCGGACTATATAATCGCACTTATTTTGAAGAGGAATTGCATCGTATGCAGACTGGGCGATTTGACCCGGTAGGTATCGTCATCTGTGATGTAGATGGTTTAAAACTGGTTAACGATAACCTGGGTCATGACACGGGCGATGATTTGATTTCTACTGCCGCTCAAATGTTATTGCAGTGTTTCCGGGATAGTGATGTAGTGGCACGAATCGGGGGAGATGAATTTGCTGTTATACTGCCTAACTGCCCCCCACTGATGGTTGAAACCGCTTGTAATCGTATCCGTGAAATCACGGCTAATTACCGGGCTTCGTCACCGCCATTTCCTTTGAGTATATCGGTAGGATGGGCGGTAAAAAATGATTCGTCTAAAAGCATGCAAGATATTTTCAAGGAAGCCGATAACCAGATGTATAATGAAAAACCGAATAACCGAGAGATGTTCCGGGGGCTTTTTGATGAAATGTTAACCAAGCTTAAACCAGAGTAATCTAGTTACTGTGGGTTAGGAACCGATTTTGTTGTTCGGGTTTTATAGTATTAGTCTACTTGAGAATCCAAGAGTTTCTGAAGGATTTCAGAATTAGGTTTGACCATTATAGTCCAGTAATTATCATAAATAACCATGCCTGGCCTTGCTCCGCCAGGCTTTTTCACGTTAAATCGGAAGGTATAGTCAACCTCTACCTTGGGCGAACTGCTGGCTTTACTATAAAAGGCAGCCAGGGCAGCAGCTTCTTCCAGGGTTTGATCTGGCACCTGGTTGATCGATTTAATAGTGGGAGGCAAGCTCACTATGACATGGGTGCCTGGTATATTCTTGGTATGCAGCCACAGATCATTGCGGTCTGATTCCCGCAGAGTTAAACGGTCATTCTGCAGGTTGTTTCTGCCTACAAAAATCTCCAGGCCATCAGAAGATATATATTTTCGAGGTTGACTGCGTTCGGCTTTATTTTTACCACGTGCGGAGCGTGCTTTTAGATAGCCTTCTTTTTCTAATTCTTCGATTATCTCCTCTATCTGAGCCGGGTTATCAGCCTGTACTACAGCCACCAGGACTGATTCCAGGTAGTCTATGCCATGTTGATTTTCTTCCATAAGCCGTTCCAGGTGCTTTTGAGCGCCTCGGCTCTTGTTATAGGTTTTAAAAAATCGCTGCGCATTTTGAATGGGGGTATAACGTACATCCAGATTAAGGCTTATTTGTTCCCCGGTATAGAAATCATTTAAAATGGCTATGGTATCACCTTTTTTATAGAGGTGGGCATAGGAGGTCAGCAGTTCACCCCAGATCCTGAATTTCTCATTTTCCTGAGCCTGACTAAGATCTCCTTCCTGGAGGAACTTCTTTTTGTAAGCCCGGTTTAAGTGTTCTTTGATGTTGCGGGAAAGATTGACCTGCATTGATTCCAGCCGTATTTGATTTAGTTTCTGAAAATAGTAATTGTCACAGGCTTCATTCATGGAGGAAAATGCTCGAGTTTCTACTGCAGGGGAATGAGTTAAGGGCTGGTAAGGGGTTAATTCAAACGGGACATTTTTCTGGTACTGAATTGTTGGGGTTATACTTCCCTGGTCGATATTTATGATTAAGTTGCGGGTAAAATTATATAGCTGGCTCAGTTCAAAATCTCCACACTGATCTACCGGCAGGTTGCTATCAAGTCCAGCTGCAGCACAAATTTCCCGGGCACTGTAAGGACTAAGCCCAATATAAACATTAAACAGAGCTGAGGCGATGTTAGTATCTTCCGCCTGGCTCCACATAGCAGCTGTGAAATCCTGGAACGTATCATTCAACGGTTCCATCTTGCCTTGGGCAGGGGGAGTGATATATTCCTTGCCGGGAAAAACCTCACGTAAGTCACCACTATATTTTTTATTGGCATCCAGGATTAATCCGGTTTTAGGGTTGAGAAGAATAATATTGGAATGCCGCCCCATAAACTCACATACCAACAGTATGTCATTCCATTCCTTGAAATCGTCCAGAGCCTCGATTCGTATATGGACAATACGGTCCATTCCGATCTGCTTTATTTCCTTAATTTTTCCACCTTCCAGGTATTTGCGTAACAGCATGCAGAACGAGGAGGGCTGGCTGGGGTTAGCCTTTTTTTCGTTGCTTATATGCATGCGTGCCCACCGGGAGTTAGCCGATATTACCAATCTAACATTCCCTGTTTTTGCATGGCGTATGGAAAGAAATATCTCATCTCTTTCGGGTTGATATATTTTATCTATACGAGAATCGATCAATTCAGAATTTAATTCTCTGGTCAGGGCTCTAACAGCTAATCCGTCAAAAGGCATGGAATTGCTCCTTTTTCTCTCAAGTAGTATGTGAGGGGACACACCCCCTGCAGGGGAATGTCCCCCTGATAGAATGTCCTAGGCTATTTCTTCAACTAGTATACCATTGAAACATGTAATTCCATATTTTTAAGAAATGGACGAAATGACAACCATGACAAACTGAATAAGTGAATAAGTGGGGTGACAAATAAGTGGGGTGACAGGCACCTTGCTTAATAACGGTCACCGCTCAAGTCATTTCTTGACTAAATATATAAAATATATAAGAATGTTGGTTAGGGAAAAAAGGGAGGAAGAGTCATGGCTGAAAAGATTAAGGTAATTGTCTCAGGAGCGTTCGGTAAAATGGGCATAGAAACTGCCAGAGCAGTTCAAAATGATGATGAATTGGAACTGGTGGGCTTAGTTGATATACGGGCCAGAGGGGAGCGCGGGGGGAACATGGCCGGGAACCAGGAATTTGCTTTGCAGGTGGAAAATGATCTGGATAGTCTTATAAAAAAGGCAAAGCCCAGTGTTATGGTAGATTTTACAAATCCCCAAGCAGTCTATAATAATGTCAAAACAGCCCTAAAAAGTGGGATAAGCTGTGTCGTGGGCACTACCGGTTTAAACGAGGTAGAACTAAAACAACTCGAGAAGTTGGCGCTGGAAAATGGGGTAGGGGTAGCGGTAATACCTAATTTTGCAATTGGAGCGGTTTTGATGATGAAACTAGCGCAGGAAGCGGCCCATTATTTTCCTGATGTAGAGATCATAGAAATGCACCATGATCAGAAAATGGATGCTCCTTCTGGCACCGCTATAAAGACGGCGGAAATGATAAACAGTCACCGCGTTCCCAACCCGGTTAGAAATAGCCGTGAGTATGAAAGGCTGGCTGGCTCTCGGGGGGGAGAAATCAATGGGATACGGATTCACAGTGTCAGGCTGCCGGGTTTTGTGGCTCATCAGGAAGTAATTTTTGGCGGGGTGGGCCAAAGTCTCAGAATACGTCATGATTCTTTTGATCGGGTCGGTTTTATGCCGGGAGTACTACTGACAGTAAAGAAAATGATGGGAATTAAGGGCCTCATATATGGTCTGGAAAACCTACTCTAAATACTTCTCCAGCTGCCAATAAGATTGAAGAGAGCAAGGCTCTCTTTTTTTTTGTTCCGAAATAGGGGAACAGGGAAATTGTCAGCTAATGATAGGACTAGGCTTTATGGGGACAGGCACAGGTCTGAACAGAGTACATATAATGCTATTAACTGTGGTCACAAAAGTAAAAACCCAGAGGAGGGCTAATGGTGAGTTCAGTTCTTTCAGGGATAAAAATTGCTGTACTGGGGGGGGATGATCGTGAGCTAATCCTGGTTGCTGAATTGGTGAAAAGGGGAGCTACGGTTGTAGTAGCTGGATTTCCACGGGAAAAAATCAGTCATGGCGCGTTTGTTGTTAATAGCGTCGAGGAAGCCTGTAAAGATACAGAAGTGCTTATATTGCCTTTGCCAGGCACTAATGAGAAAGGGATTATAAGAGCCGTATATGCCGATCAGGAATTGCAATTAACAGAAAAGGCGATAGCCGGTGTTGCTCACCATGCCTTGATTATTATTGGTTCCGCCCGAAAATATCTTAAGGAATGGGCCACTAAATATGATTTGAATTTGATGGAAATAGTGGAAATGGACGAAATTGCCATACTTAATTCTATTCCTACGGCCGAAGGTGCGCTCCAAATAGCGATGGAAGAAACTTCTATTACCATTCATGGCAGCAAGACTTGTGTGATTGGCTTTGGGAGAGTTGGGATAACTATGGCTAGAACCTTGAAGGCACTTGGTTCTGATGTTACGGTAGTGGCCCGGCATCCGGGACAATTGGCCCGGGCTTATGAAATGGGCTGCAACCGGGCTGGATATGAAGACCTGCATGAAATCATGAATCATACCAATATCGTATTTAACACGGTTCCCTGTATGGTGCTTGATAGCAGCATACTAAAGTATGCTAATCCCGAAGTGCTCATTGTTGATCTTGCTACCCAACCCGGGGGAACAGATTTTGAAGCAGCCAATAACTTTGGCTTGAAGGCCATTTTGGCTCCTGGACTTCCTGGCAAGGTTGCTCCAGTATTTGCCGGTAAAATTCTGGCAGATGTAATACCCAGATTGCTTATCAAGGAATTTGCCGAACTTGATAAAGACTTGCTCTATGGTTAGCAAGGAGGTGCAGACAGTGCAAAAAGAACGCTTGACAGGCGTGAAGATTGGTGTAGTGCTAACTGGCTCACATTGCACCATAGGAGGAGTCTTGCCCCAGATTGAGAAAATGAAAGAAGAAGGGGCGTTAATTTACCCGATCGTTTCTTATACGGTTGACGAAACAGATAACAGGTTTTATAAGGTCGCCGACCTGATGCATTTTTTAAAGCAGGTAACGGATAAGCCGATTATTAATACTATCGTTGGGGCGGAGCCCATAGGTCCACAGAAAATGCTTGATGTGGTGGTGGTTATGCCAGCTACGGGGAATACGATAGCCAAACTTGCCACAGGTATAGTGGATACTCCTGCTCTAATGGCGATTAAGGCCCATTTGAGAAATCAACGGCCGGTAGTAATAGCTATTTCTACCAACGATGCTCTAGGTATCAATGCCCGTAATTTGGGCTTGCTTTTAAACATGAAGAACATTTATTTTGTGCCTTTCCGGCAGGATGATCCCTATCAAAAGGCTAATTCTTTGCTTGCTAATTTGGACCTGGTTTTTGATACTACCTTATGTGCCTTGCAGGGAAAACAAATTCAACCTCTTTTGCTAGGGTCGTTGTAGTTGCTCAATCGTTTGTGTTAGAATATTAGGAAAAATTAATCGCAGATGGTTGGTAGGAGGTTATAGCTGTGGCAAATGGCGTGAGATTGGCGATAGTAGGAGCTACCGGGGCTGTGGGGCAGGAAATGCTCAAAGTTCTGGAAGAAAGAAATTTTAATATAGAAGAAATATTATTATTAGCTGACCCTCGTGAAGCAGGAACTAAAATAAGATTTAAAGGTGAAACCATTACGGTGAGGAGTGCTGGTCCCGAAGCATTTAAGCAATCTGACCTGGCCTTATTTGCCGTAGGAACCGATATAAGCCAACTACTGGCACCTATGGCGGTAGACAATAAGTGCCTGGTTATAGATAACAGTTATGCTTTCCGGATGGAGGAAGGTGTACCCCTGGTAGTGCCTGAGGTTAATCCAGCGGATATCGCTTCCCACCGGGGGATTATTGCCAATCCTAACTGTTCTACCATAATTATGGTGGTGGCCATAAATCCTATCCACCAGGCTGCCGGGCTTAAACGGGTCATCGTATCTACCTACCAGGCTGTTTCCGGGGCAGGTAAGGCTGGCATTGACGAGTTGGAAAGAAATACCCGGGATTATCTGGAGCAGAAAGAGTCTATTTCAGAGGTCTTTCAACATCAGATTGCATTTAATCTAATACCCCATATTGATGTTTTTGTTGAGGATAACTACACCCGGGAAGAAATGAAGATGGTCTTTGAAACGAGAAAAATTATGCATGCTCCTGATCTAAGAATTGCGCCTACTGCAGTCAGGGTGCCTGTATTCAGAAGTCATTCGGAATCAATAAACTTGGAAACAGAGAAGCATTTAAGTGTTCAAGAGGCTAGGAAAATACTGTCTTCGGCTCCGGGTGTGATTCTGCAAGATGACCCAGCTAATAATATTTATCCCATGCCGCTTTATGCCTCCAATACGGATGAGGTATATGTAGGCAGAATTAGAAGAGATATATCCTTGGATAATGGCCTGGCTTTCTGGGTATCAGCGGATCAAATCAGGAAGGGTGCAGCTACTAATGCGATTCAGATTGCCGAGATCGTGGTTGATAAAAACCTTTTTTAGGAAGTGTGAATATTGAGGATACTGGTTCAGAAATTTGGCGGGACATCGCTGGCTACTACTGAATTGAGGTCACGGGTATGCGAAATCGTCCATGCCAATAGACAGGAAGGTTTTTCGGTGGTAGTAGTGGTATCTGCTATGGGCAGGGAAAATGCCGCTTATGCTACGGATACTTTTATTAATTTGATTAAGGAAGTAAATCCTGAGCCATTAGCACGTGAGTTAGATATATTAATGTCCTGCGGAGAGACCATATGCGGAGTTTTGTTGGCCAACCATTTAACCGCCCAGGGAATGAAAGCTAAGTTTCTGAGTGGGGAACAGGCGGGGATTGTTACGGATGGCAATTATGGCAATGCCCATATCCGCTATGTGAATCCCCAAAAAATCAAAGAATGCCTGCAGGAAGGCATGGTAGCAGTTGTAGCTGGATTCCAGGGGATAGGTGAAAATGGCGAATTAACCACTCTGGGCCGGGGGGGAAGCGATACTACCGCCTGTGCTCTGGGGGTAGCGCTGAATGCCGAGTGTATAGATATATTTACGGATGTTGAGGGGGTCATGACTGCTGATCCACGTATCGTAGAAAATGCGCGCTTGCTGGATGCTATTACTTACAATGAAATCTGCCAACTAGCCCGTGATGGTGCCAAGGTAGTACATCCCCGGGCAATTGAAATAGCCATGCAAAAAGGGATTCCTATTAGAATTAGATCTACTTTCACAGATACCCTGGGTACTATGATTTCCAATCAGGCATACCAATTAGATGAGCCGGTCAAAATTGTTAGCGACCGTCTGATTACTGGCATTACCTACACCTCTGATATTGCCCAGATTAAGATTACTACCGGTGGCCTGGGCGAAAAAAACGGCATTGAGCTTAAAGTTTTTAAATCCTTGGCCTTAGCAGGAGTAAGTGTGGATTTTATTACTGTTCAACCGAAGGCTATTATGTTTACGGTTCATAGTGAAAAAGCTGCCAAGGCTATTGGGGTTTTACAAACCCTTGATCTGCTTCCCGAAATGGAGTCCAATTGTGCCAAGGTGGCTATCGTAGGAGCAGCTATGACGGGAGTCCCAGGTATAATATATAAAATGGTGGAAGCGCTGGCAGAGTGCGATATTCCAATACTACAGGCCGGTGATTCATATACTAATATCTGGTGTTTGGTTAAAATGGAACAGATGAAAAAGGCCGTTCAAGCCTTACACGATAAATTTGAACTGGGTAATAAATAGAGTTATAGGAGGTGGCGACAAAATGGCAATGCTTAAGATGTTTACGGCGATGATAACCCCTTACCATTCTGATTTGCAGGTGAATTATAATCGGGCTGGTGAAATTGCTGAGCATTTGGCCGATACCGGCAGCGATGGGCTGGTGATTAGCGGTACAACTGGGGAATCGCCTGTGCTAAGCAAGGAAGAGAAGTTGGAGTTATTTTCTACAGTCAAGGCCAAGGTCGGCAGCCGGGTTGAGGTTTGGGCTGGAACCGGATCTTATGATACCCAGGCTTCTATTCGTTTGAGTCGGGAAGCTGAAAAAATTGGGGTAGATGGCCTATTAACTGTGGTGCCTTATTACAGCAAGCCTTCACAGGAGGGAATTTATCAGCATTTTAAGGCCATTGCTGAGAGTGTTTCTATACCGATTATGCTTTATAATATCCCCGGTCGGACGGGGATTAATATGTTGCCCAAGACAGTAGCCCGGTTAGCTGAGATAGAAAACGTAGTAGCTCTTAAAGAATCAAGTGGTGATATGGATCAGTTGTCACTGCTGAAGAATACGGTGCCGGAAACTGTAGCAATCTTTTCAGGAGATGATTCCCTTACGCTGCCCATGCTGGCTTTGGGAGCGGCAGGAGTGGTCAGTATTGCGTCCCATCTCGTAGGCAAAGAGATTAAACAAATGCTGGAAAGTTTTTCGTCAGGCGATGTAAAACGAGCCCAGCAGCTTCATAATTACCTTTTTCCCATGTTCAAGGGTTTATTCATTACTACCAATCCGGTGCCAGTAAAAGAAGCATTAAATATTTTGGGGATGGATGTAGGAGGCTTGCGCTTGCCTTTATGCAATGCCAATGAAGGCGAAATAGACCAATTGAAGGAATTACTAAGTAGGTATCATTTATTAAAATAGAAATATAAATATGGTGTGAACAAATAGACCTTTAGGGGTCTATTTTTATGACCTGCAATAATAAATTTACATATTTTAGCATTATTTTGAGTTGTGTGCAGTCGTTCTTTGGGCTATAATAAGCGAAGCGGTAATGTACGGATTCCTGCTATAGTAAAAATTGAATAAGAAGGAGGTGTTTGGGTGTCAGACGATGCACGCCTACAGATAATTCCCTTGGGCGGATTAGGGGAAATCGGCAAAAACATGATGGCAATCAGATACCAGGATACCATTGTGGTCATCGATTCTGGGCTTATGTTTCCAGAGGATGAACTGCTAGGGATTGATTTAGTCATTCCTGATATTACCTTTTTGGTGGAAAACCAGGATAAAGTAAAGGCCATTCTTTTGACCCATGGGCATGAAGACCATGTAGGTGCCCTACCGTATGTGTTGAAAGAGATAAGTCCGCCGATTTACGGCAGCAAATTAACCCTGGGAATTGTGGAAGGTAAACTTAAGGAACATAGTCTTAGTAATGTAGAATTGAATATTGTGCGGCCACGGGATATTGTTGAAATCGGGCCTCTGCAAGTTGAGTTCTTCCGCGTAAGTCATAGCATACCAGATTGTATGGGGATAGCTATTCATACTCCATTGGGAATTATTTTTCATACGGGAGATTTTAAGCTGGATCAGACCCCGGTAGATGGACAGGTAGTTGATTTTCGCAAAATGGCTGAACTGGGCGAAAAAGGTGTGCTGCTTATGTTCAGTGACAGCACCAATGCTGAGAGACCGGGATTTACTAAGTCTGAAAAGGTAGTAGGGTATGCCTTTGATGAGATATTCGGCAAGTGCTTGGGGCGCATTATAGTTACTACCTTTGCTTCTAATGTACACCGAATTCAGCAAGTAATATTAACTGCGGAGAAATATGGACGCAAGGTAGCAATTGTAGGTCGCAGTATGGTTAACAATGTGAAGATATCCAGCCAATTGGGTTATCTGGATATACCCGAGGATATTTTAATTGAAATGGAAGAAATCAACAAGTATCCGCCCGAAAAGGTCGTCATTGCAACGACTGGTTCTCAGGGAGAACCGATGTCGGCCCTAACCAGGATGGCTACCGCTGACCACCGGTGGGTAGGAATTAAACCGGGGGACACCGTTATTATATCGGCCACTCCCATACCAGGCAACGAGAAACTGGTTTCCAAAACTATTGATTTGCTTTTTAAGCAGGGCGCAGAAGTTATTTATGAGAGAGAAGCGGGTGTGCATGTTTCCGGGCATGCTTCGCAGGAGGAACTGAAACTTATCCTTAATATTATTAAGCCCAAGTATTTTATACCGGTGCATGGAGAATATCGCCATTTGATGAAACATGCCCAATTAGCAGAAAGTCTGGGAATACCCCGGTCGCGGATATTCGTGGCTGAAAACGGTCAGATTATTGAGATTAGCAAGAAGAAGGCATATGTGGCGGGTAAGGTTACTGCTGGCAAAGTACTGGTAGATGGACTGGGCGTAGGTGATGTGGGTAATATTGTGCTTAGAGACCGCAGGCAATTGTCCCAGGATGGTATCATAATAGTAGTAGTTACTATTAGCAATGGCCTGGTGGTATCAGGTCCGGACATTGTTAGCCGGGGTTTTGTCTATGTTCGAGAATCGGAACAGTTAATGGAAAACGCTAGAGCCAAAGTCAATGAAGCTCTGGAACATTGTTCACGCAAGAATATTACCGAATGGTCCATTATTAAATCACAGATTCGTGATAAGCTGGGAAAACATTTATA
The DNA here is from genome assembly GCA_964457945.1 of uncultured Syntrophomonas sp. Lineage (GTDB taxonomy): Bacteria > Bacillota > Syntrophomonadia > Syntrophomonadales > Syntrophomonadaceae > PHAA01. The sequence continues at coordinate 25,648 of CAYWFX010000015.1, read as the reverse complement.
TGAAAAAACAGGTCGCAGACCTATGATAATGCCTATTATTATGGAGACATAAAGATTAGGATTAGATGGCATTAATTATTAGTGAAAAATCTATATCGACAAAAGTGATCGTAATCAAACTAAACCACTTTTTATTCCTAAAAAATAGAAGGTGGTTTTTTATATTATTAATGACCTTATTTTCAGAAAAATTTATATGAAAATGGGAGGATTATAATGAACAGTAAATTAGAATTTGATTCAGAGTTTAGTAATGTAAAATATATTGAGAAAGATAACATAGTATTCTTAACATGGAAGAAATTTTGCAGTTTTGATGACTATAGAATGCCAGCATATTTTGCTTTAGATTTATTGAGACAATATTCGAATAGTAACTTTGTGGTAGATGCAAGAAATGGCTTTGAAGATGCCAAAGAAGATGTTGAATGGGGATTTTCGGAGTTACTTCCGAGAATGTCTAAGACAGATTGTAAGTATATTGCGTTTATCATGAATGAAGTAAATGAAATTGAAGAAGAAATGGATCTATGGACGAAAGAATTTGGTGAATATTTCACTGTTATCAGGGCAGTAAGCTATGAAGCGGCTAAAAAGAAAATGAACGAATGTCTATTAGTTAATGTTACTTATAAAATAAAAAAAGGAAAAAGAGAAGAATTTTTTAATAAGGTAAATGAAATGGGAATTGTTAAGGATTCAAGGCAAGAACCTGGAAATAGAAAATATGAGTATTTTTTTCCAGTTGAATCTGAGGATACACTATTTCTAATGGAAATGTGGGTGAATGATATAGATCAGGCAATGCATGGTAAGACGGAACATTACAAGAAATTGCAGTCATTAAAAGAAGAATATGTTACAGATGTAAATATTGAGAAATATAATATAAGCCAGCGTTAAGCTTTTCGGGGATAGACACCCATATAGGGATTACCTTTCTCAGCAGGGTGATTTTATTTTTGGATAGTCCCTTAAAGATACGATGGAATGTATTTTTTTAGCTCATAGAGGCAAATCTATGGAAAAAGGATTCTGCTTATGAAAGGGGCTCTCAATTGTGACAGATAATCCTAACCCACAGGAGACGGAAGCTAACCCAAAGCTGGAGAATATTAAGGAACTGGGGCAAATAGAAATCCCGAGCTTTAAAAGTGATATACACTGCTTAACAATCGCCGGGCAGGTTGAGGGGCACATGGTTTTGCCGCCGCAAAATAAAACCACCCGCTATGAACATGTCATACCCCAGTTGGTAGCAGTAGAGGAAAACCCTCAGATTAAAGGTTTGCTGGTAGTGTTAAATACGGTAGGGGGGGACGTGGAAGCGGGGTTGGCCTTGGCGGAGATGATTTCTGGTCTATCCAAACCTACCGTTTCTATTGTATTGGGTGGGGGCCATTCTATCGGTTCCAGCATTGCGGTAAGTACTGACTATTCATTTATTGCACCTTCTGCGACCATGACCATTCATCCGATTCGTTTAACCGGACTGGTAATAGGAGTTCCCCAAACCTATGAGTATCTGGATAAAATGCAGGATCGGGTGGTGAACTTTGTGGTTCAGCATTCTAAAGTTACTGATAAAAAATTCAGGGAACTCATGTTTAGAACTGGGGATTTAGCACGTGACATTGGAACTGTGTTAGTGGGCAAGGATGCGGTTGAATGCGGTCTCATTGACGAAATGGGCGGGCTGCATGATGCAGTAGTAAAACTGCATCAACTCAAGGATATGCCGAGGGGTGTTTTGCAATGATATTGTACACACCTAATCCACTGGAACTCTTGGAGACCAGTAAAACAAATGAATTGGTAAATATTAAATTACCATCAGGAGGCAGTATAAATGCTGAACCCCTGGATTTTTGCCAACTAAGAATTGTTGAAATAATTAGTACCGATCCTATGGATTATATGGACAGCAAGTACCAGCCGGGAAATATAATAAAATTGAGCTTGGAGGATGCTTTATAAGCAAAGCCACCCCAATAAATGATTCAATTGATAAAAAAGCCTGCCGACTAATTTTATCGACAGGCTTTTTGCTTGAGTTTTTTAAGAAAAAATGACATGCTCTAGATTATTATTTTTTCTAATTGGTAAACCATTGGGTAACATACAGGTAAGATCCGCTCTGGTAGAAACCCAGACCTATTTTGTGGTAAGCGGAATTTAGAATATTGGCTTTGTGGCCAGGTGAGTTCATAAAGGCATCATGTGCACCTTTGACACTAACGTTTTTAGCGATGTTTTCCCCAGCCGCACGGTATGTTATACCCAGGCTTTTCATCATTTCAAAAGGGCTGCCATAAGTTGGGGAATTATGGTCAAAATATTTGTTTACAGCCATATCCTGAGATTTAAGATAAGCTCCACTATTAAGGTTTGTATCCAAGGCTAGCTGCGTAAGATTAGCTTTGGCCCTCTCAGCATTAATATAGCCAAGCATCTCAGTTTGCATAGCATTGTTAGACGGCGCTGGAGTCGGTGTCGGTATTGGAGCCGGAGCCGGTGCAGGCGTAGGCGTAGGCGTAGGCGTAGGTACTGGACTTGGAGTAGGAGCCGGTGTCGGTGTAGGTACTGGTGTGGGCGATGGCTGCGAACAGGCTACGGTTTTATATACCCAGTGATACCTGCCATCTGAACCTTTTACCAAGGTAAGCTTTATACATTTAGATGGGGTACTGTTGAGAATAGTTGTGAAACTTGTCCTGCTGGTTGTTGCGTTTGTCGCCGCTTTAGCGGTATGTATAGGGGCGAGTATTAATAAAAAAACTATAGCTGCAGTTAAAAATTTCTTCATAAATTGCCTCCTTGTGCTGCCTTAATAATCATTTTGTCGAAATTACCTCCTCTCAATTACCCTAGCAGAATTCTTGTGAAGATTACTAGTAGATAATATTTCCATATAAATCATTTTTAAGTTGATATAAGGTATACGTGGTCATTCTAAATGATTACGGTAAATAATTCCTTGCCTTATCTTACCTTTGACGATTTTTAATGGTTACAGATAGAATTATATGTAGATTTGTAGTGAGAATACAAAAGTGGAATTGAATACTAATATAGGAAGGAGGAAGGGAAAACATTTAATGGGGAGGATGTTATGAATAAGAAATTTACTTGGAGTCTAGTAATTATGGTGCTGGTATTTTCAATATCGTTTTTTGCTTTCCATTCAGTTCAGAGTACAGTTAAGACCGAAGTAGTAAGTACACTTGGGCAGGTAGAAGAGGCCAGCGCTGCTTTTAGTGCTAAAGCAGAGAACGGCAATAATGCATCCCCTTCAGTTTCTGCAAGTAAAGCGGCTGATAATTTAACCTATGATAAGGGACAAGCAGTAATAATATCTGCCACTGCTCCAGATGATAAAAAAGTGGAGACTGTTCCTAGTTCGCCAGTTAGCAACAATCAGCCCATGATCAAGGAAAATAAGACTGCTAGCATACCGGTATCTCGATCCGGGCAGCCAACAGACATATACAAATATCCTAAACTAAGTAAAGTTAATGGATCATTGGACAATTTCGGTATAGAGATTTAGCTGGTGGCAGAATAGAAGCAGATCCCCAATGGATTGCTGAAAACATTGTAACTATTAATTTGCCAGGTTTAAATAGAAACGTTCAGGTTAATAAGAATGCTGCAGATAATTTTATCAAGGCTTTTACATATATAAAAAACGGTACTGCAACTATAAACGGTAAAGAGGTTCCCTTGTTGAGTCTTATTAAGACTATGGATGGAACATTCGTAACCCGGCATGTAAACTGGAACCCGGCCAAAGGATTGAGTAATCATTCATGGGGAACTGCTATTGATATCAATGCAGCTAATCATTTCAGATATGTTAACCCCGTCCAGGAACCGAACGATCTTAACATGATACTCTGGGAGAAAGCCTTTAAGCCGGCTGGATTTAGTTGGGGCAATAGCTATAGTGATTCAATGCATTATGAGCTTCTAAAATAATTTCTTCTAAAGAGCTTTTTGCATAAATCAATCAATATTGACTTCGCTTCCTGATTTATTATTGGGGAGTGAAGTCTTTTTTTGTGAAGCTGTTAATACGTGTTTTAGTCAGCAGGGAAGACATAGCTGATATCAGACTCTCTAACCCACCCATTAAGTGCTCCCGGAAATGCGCAAAACTGAACATGTTATTTTCTGTTAATATTAGTAATATTAACTGTATTGTCTTAGATCTAGCAAGAATTTGTTTGGGGACTCGTATAATTGGTTACTGGTGTTTGTAAGATGTTGTCACATAGAAATTTTGTATGAAATCGATGAGGTGATTTACTTGATAATCAAGAGACGCGGGCTTTTATTATTGATGGCGATAGGATTAGTATTAATGTGGCTGTAACATACGCGGGACGGGAAGGGACGCATTTCAGCATAGTGGATACTACAATGCTTACCGAGATACCTGGCCCGTATATGGCCTCTGTCATGGAACAACTTAAAGCACGCGGAGAGACATTTGATTATACGGCCAACGAAACCCGTTCCGATCCGGCCTTGACGCCTGTGGAATGGTTGCTGGACAGTTCGAAAATTCTTATTTTCTACCAATGGCACGATACATCCTACACAACACAACGCGGCACATTTGTTTATGAGGTTGAATCAGGCCAAATATCCGAATTAATACAAAATCTCCATGCCCAGCCGGCTGAGGAAACTATATAAACAGTATATTATCTTGACAAAAAGGAATTCGAAAGGAGAACGTTATGTTTGGAGCTGTTTGGTTGAATTTAGGCAGCCTTGTACTCGGGCTGGCAGCATGGATACTTCCTGTTGTTAATCTCATGCAGCACAATAAGGCTGACCACAGGAACTGGGTTGTCTTTTCCGTAGCAAGCGTCAGTGCCTGTGCCATCTCACTGTGCATGCAAATTTTCTATACCAATCATCTGGTAAAGATAGAGGATTGGTCAGCACTTATGGATACTTCCCAAGCGGTGGCATTGATCGCCGCATTACTTCTTGTTGTTACAATTATACTTAATGCAATTACCTTGGTTGTATATTATGGAAAAAAGTTAAAAGACTGATAAATCCCAATTTATTGCTGAGATTATTTATTTGACGGAGTTGGTTTTTAGATCAATAATAATCCGACCATTATCATATTGAATAAAGTGGTTAAGTTTCACTGCAACAGATTCGTCTCTATCTCGCACCAATGTGCCTGTGCGGAATACCGAAAGCAGAAGTCCGATAAGAAACATATTGGTAACCAGAGCCATTTTTCCATAAGAGATAAGGGGCAGCGACAGCGGGAAAAACAGCATAAAACCTAGATTCGAAGCAATATATACGATAAATTGCACGCTGAATGTTGAAATAATCGCAGTGGAAGTTAAAAAACCGACTACGCTTTTCTGTTTCTTGCAAAGCATAGCCACGCGAATAATAAAGACTGCGAATAAGGCGACGATAGCTAAAAGTGCTATCCATTCGAATTGATAAATCAAATAGGTTAACAAATAATCGGTATTGATTGTAGGTAAAATACGAGCGGCTAAAATGTTAGAGGCCTCTACGGGAACCCTATAATCATTCATTGGCATACCGCTGCCGATAAACTGCGAATGGGCCAAAATCCGTTGTACGGTAGCTCCCATATATCCCATTCTCTGTGGGTCAAGGGAGGGAGTGAATATGCATCGGAGTCTCTCTGCTCTATCCCCTATACCCATAATAAACATAAAGAAGGATGCCGACAAAACGACAACAGTTGGGATATATAGGATGAGCAGGGCCGATAATTTGCTCACATTGAACCAGCCTTTTAATACAGAGGCTGTCAAAATAGTGAGGCAGGAAACAGCAAGCAAAAACAGAACGGTTAAACTGGGCACAAGCATGGACAGAAAGGCGGGAACAACAAAAGCCGCCCCGCAAAGAATAAGGCCGCCATAGCCAGTATTTCTCATGCTGTAAACCAATCCGGCAAAGGCGATTGGAAACAGCAGCAGCGGATAAATCGCATATATTGCTCTGCCGAGTATTGTCCCGGTAAAGAAACAACAGACAGCGGTTATCACACAGAGCGTGAAAAATATAGTTCTGGGGTATTTGCCAACGATGGTGAAATCGGCGAAATAGGCGGCCAACATCACGATGATGGCAATACCTGCCCATAACATCTGTTGCTCCACTATCCATGTTCCGGCAGCAGTGGAATCTATAAAAAACTGAATCGCAAACCCTAAAAGAAGCATAGCGCCTGTCAGGGTAAGCAGCGTCCAATCCGGTTTCGGACGGTGGGCATGGTCAAGCTGCTCCCCTACAATAACAGGGTCTCCCATCTCCGTGAGGGCCTTATCGGTTGCCGTTTCCTCATCAACCCCTTCTATTAGCAGGGCGTTCTTTTGATCGGTTATGTGGTTTTCAATTTCCTCTAAAACCATAGGCTGCGCTCTTTTCCACCGTATCTGCTGATCTATATATGTCAATGATAAAAAAGACCAAAACAATTATTGATCAACAAATATACAACCGGGCTATGTGTGCAATTCCCACACCAGCCCTATTGAACCCGAGCAACACCAAGGTATAGAAGATTTCACATCATTTAACCGTGCAGCCGTTAAGAACTCGTCTTCCGATTTATAGATAACAATTTTTCATCAAAATATTTGCTGATTGAGAGAATTGCCCGATTGCACATCCTTCACAGTCATTGGTATAGTTAAGCTTACTATATTCATGTTACTCTACCGTATGATTCATGCAAAATAAAACTAAAGCCAACCAATTATTTCTGTACTGAAATAGTCTAAGCTGCCAGGCAGGTCCTGGGTGAGTTTTCGTCGTCAGCTTACGTAGTATGGAGTGTAGGCATTAATATGCAGACTTGAATGATTATAGAGGGGTAATGTCATGAAGGACGACCGGCTTCTGGTTCGAGGAATCATGCAAAAAAATAGCAGTTACTTGGAAGAGTTAATAAGTCAATACGGTAAAGTCGTCTATGCACTTTGCGCCCGTATTCTAAATGGTATAGGAAGCGAAGAGGATATTGAGGAGTGTGTAAGTGATACCTTTGTTGCGGTTTGGAATAAAATTGGGGAGTTTGATGAACAGAGGGGACAATTGCGGACATGGATAATGATACTGGCCAAGTATCGTTGTCTGGATTTAAGAAGAAGTCTGAGCAGTGTGGTCAAGTCCGTGAACCGAAAAATAGCCGTAGAAGAATTGCCATCTCTGGAGGAATTTAGCCAATTGGAAGACCGATATATGGTTAGAGAAGCAATACATACGTTGAAGGTCTCTGACCAGGAACTCGTATACCGGCGTTATTATTTATTGGAAAGTATAGAATGCATCGCCTCCCATTTGGATTTAAGCGAGGGAGTGGTGCAAACCCGTTTGTGGCGGATAAGAAAACAACTCAGAGAAAAGCTGTCATGGGAAAGGGAAGCGGGGTGCGAATATGAATAAGGATTTTAGTCCGGAAGAGGCCGATTTTATTAAGAAGCTGGGGCCAATGGATATGTCGGAAGATTTTATTGACTGGTTGGAAAACATGGAGCCGCATCCCACGGAGGAGAGTCTGGAGAGAATTAAGTTATGCAGCCTGAAGCAAGTCAGGGCGGACGCAATGAACAGAAGCCGGAAATGGCAAGCTGCAGCGGCAGTTGTCCTGTTAGGGACAGCCTTATCGTTTTTTGCTATCGGACCGGGGAAAGTGGTAGCTGAGATAGTCAAGCTGCTTTACTATGTTCCCGGATTTGACTCTCAGATCATGGAGGAAAAAAATTTCCTATCCGCCACCCAGCCAGTTGTGGTTAAGAACGGCGATCAGATGCTGGAGGTCATGGGGATGGTTAGTGACAGTTCTAATACCTATCTTCATATTAGAATGAACAAGGTTGGGATAACTCGCGATAATTGGAAGGATAAGATGCAGTTAAAGGATCCTGTTGGTAGATTGGTGCCCGCTAAGAGCGGCAGTTGGTCGAGTGGCGGCAATAATACTGAGGGCTGGTTTACTTTTGCCCCACTGGCCTCCAACTCGCGTGCAGTCACGGTACTGATATCAGGGTACCCAGAGTTAAGTGCGCGGGTATACCTGGTTCAGAGCGATAACTTGATGGGTCTGGATGAAGTCGGTATATCTGCCGCAGCCCAAGGAATCAAAATAACTGCAGTACCAGAACTGCGGGAGGAATCCCTAATCGTAAATCTTCTGTTTCAAAATGCTCCCGGAGCCAGGGTGAACAGCATTGGAGATGCCCCTTTCACTCAGGCCGAACTCCATGGCCCGAATGGGATTTTTAGCCTGCTGGAAAACCATCGAACCGACCTAAAATTCGCGATAACCGGGCCTGAACCGGAAATGATGAAACTCATTATTCCCGAGTTGGTTGTTGCAGAGCAGGAGAAGCCGGTCAAACTAAAAATCCCTATCCCGGCTGCTGGTCAAAGTATTGCCCTGGATACCAAGCTGGCTCTGGGAAGGCATACCCTATTGATAAAAAGGATTGAGCGGCTAAACAATAGCCTGAGGATCTACCTGGATAGTCAATCTCCAGCAGGGTGGAAACTGAGTTGGTTTTATCTGGAGGAATGGGAATCTGCCTGGTCATCAAGAGTATTAAGTTATTGTGGACAAAGAGATGAAATTACCAGAAAGATACAATATTTCGAGGTGGATTTGGATGAACTGAAGCGACAAGAAAACTACGTGGTTCTAATGCTAAAAAACCCAGATTCGATTGTTCAGGGGCCATGGGAGTTCAATATTGATAAAAACAGAATAATGAATCATGGTACCTAAACGCTAAGGTCAACCATAAAATGTTAATTATTAACCTATAGAAATGAAATTTTACCTGTTGCTTTCCTAAATTCAATGGCAGGGGAATTGATAACCCGTATTTTAAAGGCTGCAATTTGTTCTTCATTATATTCGTCAAGTTCTACTACGATACGGTTTTCTGCATCTAAAATCGCATAACTGTTAAAATTCGCGCAAATTGGGTTGTCTGCATTATTAAGTTTATAAGCATTTATAGTATCCATTATTTCAGTCAGTTCTTTGAATGAAAAATTACAAGGCTCAAAAATAAGGTCATCAGTTCCTGCTTTTTCTAAAAGCTCTTTTTTGTAATCTTCAACATTGCCTTTTACATAGATGACCAGTTTCCCGTCCACGTTAGTGAAAGAACCGCCATAGTAATCAGGATAATCACTAACTTTACGCTCTTCAATTTTACCAAATGATTCATTGAGTCTCGAATAAACCTCACTCGCCTTGCTCTGGTTTTCCAAGAAAGTCCTATCAAAACGTGCCATGCTTTCTTCTTCAGTCAGGTAGCCCTTACTATCAACAGCAGCATCCGGTCCAGTTTTTAGTTTCAATACAGAATCATTGTCAGCAAAGGAATGTCCTGAAATTGTCGCAAATAACAAAGCAATACACAAGCATGATATTTTTAAATTCAATGTCATACCTCCTTAGTTTTATAATCATGTCGAAAGTTGTCCAGATCGATGTTAAGGGGTATTTTTGTATTGTTAATCTTATTCTGTACTATCAGTTGCAGAGACTTGTTGCCATCATAATTCTTGTTAGTCCAGAATGAAAGGTATTGGGGCTGGTTTTGACTAAAACCCATACCCATTTCAGGCCTGGAATCCTTGAAGTAGACTGTAATGATCTCATGCAGCTCATAAGTGAAATTGCTGTTACCGCTGTTATCAATAACCCTACCCATTGCTATTAATTCCCGATTAAAGGGTGCACCTACTAGGAAGCGAGGGTGCAACCGAATTTCATCAATCACAACCTGTATATCTCCAATATTTACACTCTGTTTGATAGGGTATACCTTATCCGCTTTCAGGTATTGCCTATATCCGAACATGAGTGCGATTATTAATCCGATAATTAGTAATATCTGACCCCAGCGGAACTTAAACATATCAGAACCCCCCTTAATTTCCCAAGTCAAGATTAACATCTAAATGAGCTGCGCAAATCCCAACAGAACACAGTAAAATATTTAGTGGCTGGGTGCTACGCTAACCTTTTTTGATGATGGAGTAAAACCAGGCAAATCATAATAAAACCCAAAACTTGGGCCCAATATCTCCACTGTTCGACTTCTGCGTCAGTTGTACCGTATAATCGTGAGAATAGCTGTATCCACAAGTCATGTCCTATTTAACGCCCTAATGTGGTAAAATAATCCAATATACTAAGATTACCTCAGCTGTCTCATTAAAGCAACAATAGACTGTCTAATTTGGGGGGATAGATAACGGGGAAAGATATTGCAACAATTGCGATGAACATAACAAAACCATTTTTATAAAGGGGAGGAATAGGGATGAGAAAAATATTTGCGTCACTACTGGCTATTCTTATCGGGTTGACCGGAGATTATTTCTGGTAAAGACCTGCAGATAGAATACAGTGAACGGAGTTTCATGGGTAAGGCATGTTGGGAATTTCGGTCCAGGAAAATCATGCGGAAACCTGGAATGCGGTTAGAAATAGATGCCCTTATAGATGTCAATACTGGTGAAGTCGTCCAAATGAGTTATAATCCTGAGCCTGACTTATATCGGGGCAAAAACGTAAAATTAACCCGTGAACAGGCTCTGGAAATCGCCCAAACATTTCTGGGGAAAGCTCACCCCGATAAGACAAGTATGTTGACCACGGGCTATACCGATCAGAAATACTTTTATTCTGGTAATGGTCTTAATATGTATTATTCGTTTTCATGGGGCCGAATAGCCAATGGTATCACTGTAGACTCAGATAATATAAACATCGGGGTGGATGCGGTAACCGGAATGGTAAGCCATTACACCTATAACTGGCATGATTGTCAATTTCCCCAGATAGATAAGACCATATCTAAGCAGGAGCTTACTACTAAGCTATTAAATGAATCAGGCTTATGTCCCGCCTATGTTAACACCATGGGCGCAGCCAGTAATTATGTCAACACATTCATACCAGCTTATATATTAAATAGCAGGGCAGTTTATTATGATTGCCATACCGGACAGGGGCTTAAGGCTGATGGAAGCCAAATTACTACTAAGGATATGCGCAGTTATGAGCAGACATTTATCCCTCAACAAGATGTCAGCGGTCATAAAGCATATTTAGCTGCGAATAAACAAGTAAATCCTGAGGTGGCAAGAAAGGCTGCGGAAGAATTCTTTCAGTTCATGGGCTTATCAGGAGATATCCAGCGGAGTGGTGGCGGAACAAGCATTGAGGCAGGTTTTAACCAGGAATTTTGGAGTTTCAGTATAACTTCTGGAAATAGGTACCCGGATATGGGTTATACGCAGGTGGGGGTGGATGTATCCACTGGCAAAATAGTACAATTCAATCAGTCTAGTAATCAGATCGAGGGCAGTGGCAAGAACATAAGTTGCGAAGAAGCTCTGAATAAGGCCACTGAAGTAATTCGGAAGATCAACCCAGAAACGAACCACCTGTTGGTACTTTGCAAACAAGAATGGGTTGGAAATGACAACGAGCCTTATAGCTTTCATTTTTCTCGCCTGATAAACGGTATACCCTCTCAACAGGAAGGAATCAGGGCGGAAATTGACAAGAACGGCCAGCTGAGAAGTTATTGGGTGAACTGGTATGATATTCAATATGCTCCTCTCACCAATATTATCAGCTATGAAAAGGCCCAGGATATCTATCGGATCCAGGAGCCATTTGAATTGGCCTATATATTCCCGATTGAAAACCCTCAAGCACCGAGGCAGTCTAAGGCACAACAACCAGTTTTGGTCTACCGTAACATAGAAAAGAACCGCGTAGATGCTATTAGTGGAGAGATTTTGGGATGGAGAACAAGGGCTCAATCTCCATCAGTTACTGCTTCTTTTATCGGACACTGGGCTGCTCCTGCCCTTTCCCTGCTAAATGAAAATGGGTTGATACCTGCCGAGGGGATTAAACCGGCTGGGCAGATGACCAGAATGCAGACGTTGAAAGTTTTAGTAAGGGCAATAGGTCGTCAATACTACAGCGACGATCAGGATATTGAGCTAGCTTTCAATGACATTAAGGGAAGTTACACTGATGCTGAAGTGTTAAAACAGGCAGTAAAAGCGGCTATTATTCCCAATCAGGGCAAATTCGATCCTGATAAAATTATGAGTCGGGAAGATTTGGCGGTATGGTTGGTTAACAGTTTGGGTTATCAGGAAGTTGCAGCAATTAAAAACAGTATTGATACTCCTTATAGAGATGCAGATCAAATTAGCCCGGATAAGGCTAATTATGTGGGAGTGGTTGAGGGATTAGGACTGTTGGTAGCTGATGAAAATAATTATTTTCACCCCCAAGCCGCCATTACGTGGGCTGAAATGGCTAATGTGGCCACCCGATTAGCGAGTAGAACATATTCTGGATACTAATCATTACCTCCACGTAGATTAACATTTTAACAGCACAGCAGAACCGGGTTTCTGCTGTGCTTTATCTCACTGCTCACCCTGTTATCAAACGCAGCTTCTACTAACTTGTATTACAGTGGCTAACTTTTGTTTGGACTTAATATACTTCGTATAATGAAATCTTTTAGAGTGTTAAGTCGTATTATTGGCAAGGGATGTGAAGAATTATGAAGCGCTATTTCGGGGGACTTTGGGCGGGTGAAAGTGATACTAAAAGCAGGATAAAGGGCATTTTGAACTATAAAAAGCCTGTATTCTGGGTGATTGCGGTAATAACTGTGGGTTTAGCTGTAATGGGAGTGCTCTTACTTAGCAATCAGTCTAAGCCGGATACGGCACCCCTAACCAGCCAAGTAGAGTCGATAAAAGATGAATCGAAGGGTTCAAGTGCTAAAACAGATCTAACTACGGTCAATAAAGCACAGACCATAGCCGTACCGCAAGATGCCGATGTACCAAATGTTACTGTATATGAAAAAGAAAAGATTGAACAGGTTTACTATACATCTGCCGTTATCCAAGCAACTATTGGCAAGCAAGGCCCCGGTAATAATTATAATGACCTTGTTAAATTACCTTATGGCAGGTTGGTATACATAAATGGTATTTATAAAAACAACCGAGAATGGTATCTTGCTTCTCTGGTTCCTGAATATGGGAGTATGGAAGGTCCAGAGCCCTTGAGACAGTTTTGGGTAAATTCCAATGTCACTGCCCCCGGCACTCAGGTAAGCATTTCCTTTGATGAAAAATTCCCTTTATCTGAGGTGGTCAAATATAAATATGTTGTAATTGGGGACACTTCCCAGGAGTATGATGCGTTTACACGGCAAACCCCTGATGACAACAGTCCTCTTGTGCAGCCGATGGGAGATGGAAACCTTATAAGCGTAGTGAGAAAGGACCAAGAATGGAGCCTGGTGATGAAATTTAATGGCAGTGCAATGCACGGGTTAACAGATCTTGGATGGATTAGAAATGACAGTTACTGTGAATATAAGCCAAACATGAAGGTAACCCAGGGATTTGTGCTTCGTACCGCTAAAATGTATGAGAATCCAGATGTCAATTCCAGGCAGTATCCCACCCAGAATCTAAAAAGTGCCATCATACCTGTTAATATTTTGAAAAGTCAAAATGGTTGGACCTATATAAGCAGTGGTTTCAACGGGCTGGCATTATGGGTGAAATCTAATGAAGTGCGGTATTCATTTACTGCAGATGAATTGTTTAAGATTGACAATCCAACAATTAAAAATTGATTTGTCTGACCTACCTTTAAAGAGCTTTCCATTATTAGTTAATACAACTATAATAATACAAAACATATAGGGGGTCTGCAAAGTGCTAAAGCTCTTGAGGTATGCCATGGTTATGTCGTTAGCACTGGTTATGCTGTTAGTACCTGTGTTTGTCTGCAGTGCAGCGCAACAAATGGTTGAGGTAACATTGAGCGGAACGGAAGTATCTGTTGCCGTTAACGGTAAGCTAATCAACTTTCCTGATCAGAAGCCCTATATAACCGAAGGACGTACACTTATTCCGGTGAGATTCATCTCCGAGGCCCTGGGGGCACAAGTAAAATGGAATGACCCCCAAATTAGCATTGCAGTCAAAGACAAATCAATAGTCCTCATCATGGATTCCAAAACTGCCACTGTCAACAATTCTCCTATAAGCCTGGATGTTCCAGCAGCGATTTCGGGGGGGAGGGTAATGGTGCCGCTTGGATTTGTAAGTCAAGTATTGGGAGCCGAAGTCAAATGGCGGCAAGCTGATAGTTTGGAACAGCCAGATGATAAGGTTGCCAAAAAAACTTGGAGAGTCGCATCAGAAACTACCTTCCCACCGTTTGAATTCCTGCAAAATGGCCAGTATATAGGCTATGATATGGATCTTATTCACGCTATCGGTGAACTGGAAGGTTATGATGTCAGTATTATATGCGTTGGGTTTGATGGATTGATTCCGACCCTACAGAGCGGTCAGGCTGATTGTGTTATTTCGGCTATGACAATTAACCCTTATCGGTTGAAAGTTGTTGATGCCAGTGAACCCTATTTTATTGATGGGTTAGTTGTTAGCGTTCACAAGGATAACAAGACTATTAAGGGGCTGGAAGATTTGAAAGGTAAAAAACTGGGAGCAGAAGTGGGAACCGCAGGTATGCAAGCATGCAAGGATGTGAAAATTAAGGACCCTACAACTGAGGTCAAGGTTTATGATTCAATCGGCGAGGCTTTTACAGAACTGGAAAAAGGCGGAGTTGATGCCGTAATTAATGACTGGGCTATCACCAGGTATTATTGCCTAACAAAGGGAACTACGCTAAAGACTTTAGAAGATACTTTCCAACCCAAACCCAATGAGAAATACGCCATATACGTGAAAAAGGGAAATAGCAGCCTGCTTGAGATGATTAATGATGGGTTGAAAAAATTAAAGGCTGATGGAACCATGGATCAATTGAAGGGAAAATGGTTTGGTGATAACTGAAAAGTGGGTTGCCATGAAAAAGAAATTGATAGTTGTGATGGGTTCTATGATTCTTCTTGGTATCTTAACTGCGGGAGCCTTTGGTTTTCTGAATGTACCTGCGAAGATGGCGGTGGCTCCTGGAAGTAGTAAACAGGAGGCAAGCCTGAAATGCGAAGACATAACCGATTCCGTGGAATTGGAAAAGCTCTGGCAGGAATACATTTATGATTCAATTGCTACGGTAGGAAACACCCGGGAGTTTAACTCCGCCCAGGAAATTGATGCCCTTTATGTGGCGGAATTCTGTTGGTTTAAGTATGTTACGGAACATGGCAAAGAAGGCTTAGCATTGGCTGGTAAGGATAGCACCCTGCGGGTTTTTCCGCTGGGCACAGTTCTTGAATATACCCAGCGTTATTTTAATCTAACCAGCCTTGATGTATCCGCTATCGACGAGTATTCCTACGACCCGCTAAAACGTGCCTTCCTTTTTAATTTTGGTGCTGAACCAACCCGTCCTTCCTATAACGCGAACAACTCGTGGGGTGAACAATTAGAGAAAGCTACGCGAAACAGTGATGGCACAGTTACAGCCGTGCTGGTGCGCAATGGTCCGCCTCAGAGCGGTCGAATTGAATTGACTAAGACTTATACCTTTAAGGCGCGTGAAGATGGCAGTCTTTATTTTGCCAGGGGCCGGTGGGATTATGTAGATAACCATCTAGTCAGCCTGACCGGTGATTATCAGCGTTTTGACAAAATTTTAGGTTTTGATGGCAAAATGGAAGAGCTTGCAATGATAGGCGAGTCTAACGGCAAATTGCTCTTGGCCAATACACCCTATGCCAAAGGTAAAAAGGCCTCCCTGCTGCTACTCGATCCTGAAGCCATGAAAGTAGAGAAGAAACTTGAATTGCAGGACCAATTGGAGTTAAGCGAGGTTCGATTGACCGCCGATAAAATCTTGCTGTTCCTTACAGATAAAATAATCACGGTTGATAAAGACCTTGGAGGAACCAAGGATATCTCTCTGCCGCAAGCCATCAAGACCAAAATGGAGCGTAAGCCGAAATACGATAAGAATGGAATTCCTGATATTTTCTTTGGCGGTTATGATGTTTCCAGCGACCTCCAAAAAATTGTCTATGCTGATGAAATAGGCGTTAAGTTATTCAACCTTGCCGACAACAGCGAAAAGTTGCTTGCTCCGGCAGTTCCCATAGAAGGCAGTAAGTTTCTTGACAATTCCAATCACAATCATCCCAGATTCGTCGCTGATGAGCAAAAAGTTGTCACAACCATGACGGCTTATGAAGGCACCAGGGGCTATACGCTGTCTGACTTGGAAGCAGGCAGCGCCAGGACTTATGATATCAGTGCGGAAAACTCTTCGACTGGCCTTATTCATTACGACACCGGTCTGCTTGAAGTAAATACTCCGCTTAATAATGGTGAATGCAAAACATTCTATTTAGATTTTAAAACAGAATCAATAAAAGAGATGAAAGTTGAAGAGCCAGGAGATACAGGCTATATAAGACCGTCTGATTATTGCTATGTTGGCCAAGACTATGCTGCCTTTACTAACCACACCTGGGACAGTAATGACAACGCTAAAAGCATGTTTTTCCTTAATCGTCTAAACTTGAAAACCATGCAGGTGGAGCCAAAGATTATTTCGCTTAAAGCAGCTGAAATGCATATCCTGGGAGTTTTAGCAGATGGACGCATTGTTTTCTGGTATAGTTTTAATCCAAGCGAAAACGGGATATGTATTACAAAGTAGCTATTTAACCGCTGTATTTTAGCGAAGGCTGTGCGGATTTATTTATGTTGATGCTGTGCCATAAAAATCATACAAGTATTAATGTGCATGTCTATGATTTAGATGCATGAGTCATCCTATTAATATAATGAACCCTTCCCGGATGGGAAGGGTTTCTTGTTAGGAGACGCAAATGTCAATGTAAGGGACAGGGCATTAGAAACCGGCTGGAAGGTTTTTGGGCATTATAATTGGCTTGTCCGGTTTTATACGATATTTTGCTGGGATAACTGGTCCCTTGTCTGTAATTTTACCGCCAGCTACATATGCGCTAGCTGGCAATACCCGCCGAACATCATGAAATTGAGTACCATACCAATTGTTAAAGCCAGATACTATGCCTATTGCCGTGGGGTACCCGGTAGTAGTACCGATAAAGCAGGGTTTGCCGTTTACATTCCCTATGTACATCGCTACATGACTAATATAATTAGTACGTTGGAAGGTTAATATATCCCCTGGTTTTAACTTGTCCGCTCCTATCAGAGTACCGTTCTTTACAGATACTCCAGCAACTTTAACCCCAACCTGGTTATAGTTTCTCGCAGCCGAGGTAACGGAATAGCCGAAATCTTTGTAAACCAATGATACAAAGTTTGAACAATCAATATATCCAGTGGTGGGATATTTCGAATGTCCATAGACCATATAACCATATTCCATATACCAGATGGCACGTCCAACAATAGTCTGGGCAGGACTGCCGTTGAAGCTAGTACGTAAGGAATCTACTATGGGTTTCCCGGTATTGTTATAAAGACTGGTACTGCTGGAACTTGCAGCCATTGCTGCGGGAGACCAGATCATCCCCATTCCTAAAACCAAGCTTAGGGATAAAACAAATGCTATTATTCTATTTTTTACTTTCGTGCTAATTTTCATATTTACCTCCAAAAAATACTATTCGCGCCTCCTTATGTCTATAATTCGACTCTTATGGAGTACTACCTTTTGGTAAATATGGGCATTAGCATCATGTTTGGTTTTCAAAAGGGGCTAATGGGCGGCTTATCCTATGTTTGCAGCTATAGGTAAATGGCTGGTGGTAAATGATGGGTAGAATTCTGTAGATATGGAGTTCAAGGTAATTTTATCATTTGAATATAATTCATTGTAAGATGTTATTTGCTTTTCTGCTCAAAATGTAGCTGACTCCCCAGAAGGTGATAATTGTAACGCCACCGACAGCTAACCAAATCCAGGTTGATTTGAATATCCCGACGTATACGAGCGTGGTCCCTATATAGTATGGGATCATCGATAATGCTGCAGTCCAGACATAGGGCCAAAGTTTAACCGAGGGCATAACCCCAGTGATATAGTTGACGACAAAAGCAGGAATCGGAAGAAGACGAGCAATCAACAACCCTAGAGAGCCTTTTTTTCGGATCCAATGATCAACCATCTTAAAGCGAGAGGGGGTAATCATTTTTTGGAAGAAACTTTGCCCAAAATTACGGGCCAGATAGAAGATGGCCAAGGAGCTTAAGATCGACCCCAACCATGAGTAAAGTGCACCCTCATAGATTCCAAAGATTTTAAGTAAGAGAATAACGAGCCCTTCAGAAGGTATGGGGGTCATGCAAAGTGCTGCCATAAGAAGGATAGATAGAAGAATGCCGCCTAGCCCCCATGTTCGGATAACTTGGGAAAGCTGATTTTGGCGATCAAGATAAAAAAAGAGGATGATCAAGGCGACGAAGATTATAGAAATCAAAGTTAACCAGCCATAATTTTTTTCTTTGTTTTTTTGACCTATCAAGTTTATAACCTCACTGAATCAAAAATATAAGCATTTTAGTATAGCCAATTGTTTGAGAAAGAAAAAGAGAAATCCCAAATAAACCGATTCAACTTAGCTTTTTCTTATACAAGAAATAAGATATGGCAAATATTATGACAGCTATTATAATAAGGTCAACTATGTGAAACCAGGGCTTGATTAATTCCCAGTTTTCCCCCAGCATCAGTCCAACATAGGTTAAGAACAAACTCCAGATGAGCGATCCTGCGAAAGTATAAATTGTGAAATAGCCGATGTTCATTTTAGCGGCTCCGACAGGTAAAGATATAAATGTTCTAACGCCTGGCATTAATCTGGTCAGAAATACCGTTGAATTACCGTAACGGGAAAACCACTCTTCAGCCTGTATAAGTCTACGATGCGGCAGGCCCAGATATCTTCCGTATCGTTCGAGAAATGCTCTGCCACCAATAAGTCCGATGTAGTAAGAAACTAACGACCCAATTGTTCCTCCCACTGCTCCAGCAATAGCTACTCCATAAAAGTTCAATGCTCCTAAATAAACGAGGTATCCTCCAAAAGGTAATATAATCTCGCTTGGCAAAGGGACGTTACAGCTTTCGATAGCCATACCGATTCCAATTCCCCAGTAACCCATGGAGCTAATAAACGCAGTTACTTTTAGGGTGATAGCGGCGATAAATGCACTTAACAACTATATTCCTCCAATTATATATTAGATCAGTTGTTTATTTGTGGATTCTGTTTGCTGTTAAGATGTCTAACGGTATGTAATCCCATAATACATCCGGTTAACCAGAATCCCCCCGCAGCATAACCTGCGATGACATCGCTGGGATAATGTACTCCCAAATAAATCCTGCTAATCCCGATAGCTAATATAAGTAAAACTATGAAGAAAGATATTAGGTAAGTAGTCTTTCGTGGTTTAAAGTTGATCCATATGAGATATATCAGCATACCGTAAAAAACAAAGGAAACCATAGCATGACCGCTGGGAAAACTATATCCGGAAGCTTGTACCAGACCTGGAGGAATAGGACGACTACGATGAAAAGACATTTTCAGTATCCAATCCATAAAAGCAGCTCCTGTTAAGGCAATCATGAGTATAGTTGCATCCCAGGAATGCTTCTTGACAGCTAATAGAAACCAAACCGTTATCACAGCAATGCTAATCATTATGATAGGTGAGCCCATAGCAGTAACAAGCTTCATTATTTCAGTTGTTAATGGGTTTCTATACTCCGCAATTGCGCTAGTAATCGTTTGATCAAATAATCCCATCTCTCTGTTGATCATGTCTTCTGCCAGATCCCAAAATAGCAAGAAAAAGCCTATCCCTAGAACCATTCCGGCAGTTAGGTAGTGGGCAAACCTGTCTAGAGGGGATATGAATTTTAGTGAATTAAGTCGTCTCAACATAAGAATCTACTCCCATAAAAATTTACAGTAAGCTTGCATCTAATACCCCGGGTGCTATTATTCTGCCTCAAAGCCAATTTTCCAGCAGTTGTTGCTTGCTTATCCAAACCAGTTTGGGATAATTTCTTGTGTATTTTTTCGTGGGGGCTTGTTTGGATGAACTGTAGAGCAGCATGATAAGCTTTTGTAACAAGCCCACTGAACGGATAAATATCGTAGCAGGCATTTCTTGAACTTGGAAACCTAGACGAGTTACTCCTTGATTTATCAACGTCAAGCCAACAAATACCGATATATCTTCGTATTCAGGATTTTCAGCCACATAGCTTGCCAGAACAGGTAAAGATGTTTTTACCTGACGTAAAATATGAATGCCTTTCTTATCTATATCTGTTTCCTTCCCCTGCAAACGGTTACTATCCAGATGTATTTCTCCTACCATGTCTCCGCTTTGGGCAAGTAATTGACCAGTCTGCGAATAAAGATTAGGTCCTTTATAATGGTTCCTTGATAAACGAAACACATTAGTTGAACTAATTCGCTCCACCTTGTATAGTATCGCAAAAAGCTGTTCCCATTTCGTCCAGATGTTAAAAGCCAATTTGCGCCATCTGGACCACCTGGGGAACTCCAATTCCACCAAGGGCAGTTTTTTATCCTCAATAATCTTTAGGCAGAGCAGGTCAAGAGAATTGAGAGTGTTTACGGGGGCGCCCTTCTCACCCCCTGCATCATGTAAGAGAACTATAGAACCTTCCTTCGTATGACTAAGAATACGAGATATAATCTGTTCTGGATTGCGTCGAACCTGCCAATCATGGCCCTCAGCATTCCATAGAACGGCCTGTTTCCGGCGGATTTTCAACCAGAACCAGGTGCTGAGATTAAAAGTCCCCCAGGGTGGGCGAATCCATTCAACCACCTCTCCGGTCAAATGCTCCAGAGTAGCAATACATTCATCCCAGTCCCTCCATGTCTCCCAAGGAGACATGAACCAGGCGAACCGATGATGTTGTGAGTGAGCGCCCAGGTAGTGTCCCCGGGCGCGGATTTGTTTTATTAAATCGGGATAGAGGACAGCTTTCTCACCGACGACAAAAAATGTAGATTTTACCTGATGTCTATCTAGAATATCAAGTATTTGAGGTGTAATATTTGGATTTGGACCATCATCGAACGTAATTGCCACCCCAGGGGTATACTGCCGCTTCCAAGTTCCTACACCTAAATAATGTAAGAAAAAATCAGGAATAAGCGTATAAATAGCCGCAGCTAACATAATTCCCAAGAGTATCGGATATCCCCATCCCATTCAAATTTCCTCCTTCAGGCTTAACAAAATCACCCCACTTGTACATTAGTTGGTTCCTTCACCAAATGGAACATGTGCCGCACTGCCTGTTCCGCCGCGTGTCCAGGTAATGCATTGGCTGCCGCTTGTTGCATCAATTTCATGTTTTCAGGGTGCTCTAAGAGGGAGAGTAATATGTTTTCTAATTCAGAACGAGTATGGGCAGTTCTCCCGGCACCAATTCTTTCAAGAAATGCAGCATTTTCCTGCTCTTGGCCAGGTATTGGCTTATAGATAATTATGGGTAATTGTTTGGTCAAAGCTTCTGAAACCGTTAAGCCTCCGGCCTTGGTAATTACTATGTCGGCTGCGCTCATTAACTCATCTACATTATTCACAAAGCCAAACCTAACCATGGGATTAACTGTGTTTTCAATTACATCATCCAGAGATTTATACAGATGTTTATCTTGCCCGCAAACCACTATTGATTGCGAAGGGATTGAGGTATTGGCAAGAGTTTTACATAACTCCTTCATTTCACTTAATACTCCATAGGCCCCTCCCATAATCAAACAAGTGGGGAGATTGGGCAACAATCCTAAGTTAGCCCTGATCTGCGACTTATCTAAGTCATTTTCAAACTTGGGACTTACCGGAATTCCGGTTACTTTAATACTCGCCGGGTTTATACCCCTGGAGACAAAACTGTTATATATATCAGTAGAACCTACAATATATAAGTCTACACCTGAATGAATCCACTGGTTGTGAACCGTATAGTCCGTTATTACTACTACCAGAGGTATATTCACTATTTTTTTTACTCTTAATTGGGCTATAACTCCGGCTACGGTGGGATAAGTACATATAATTAGATCAGGTTGAAAAGAATGTATATATTCTAAATATTTACTATGTCCTGTATTGTTCAAGAAACGTTGTAAAATAGATTCTGATGAAATTTTGGATGTACCGTAGTATAGCTTCCCCCAGAGTTTTGGAGTGCGTTTTAACATTCCAATATAAAAATCCCTCACTATAGTATTAAAATTTTTGCTTAATATTGCCCAACAATCCAAATGATTAATATTAGCATTAGGATAAATTTCTCGAATTGATTCGATTAAAGCCTCAGCTGCCCGAACATGTCCTGCACCGAATGTGGCAGAGAAAATAAGTACCCGTGGGTTCTTCATAAATTAGCGCTCCTTTTAAATTAACTATATTTTTTATTGCTGCAATTATATTAAATACCATTTATTAACATAATGCAAAGCAACTGATTATACAAAATCCATAGCAATTTTAAGAAAGTAATGAAAGAAACCCGCTGTAGTTCGTTGAGTACGGGGGAGCATAGCTGCTGTGGCCAGATGATAACCTTTGACAGAGTTGTTTTTTACCAGCGAAAATAAATCAAAGGAAGCTCGGGCATTAATCATAACCCATTCTCCAGCATTCTGAATAGTATCGTTATACATACCACCTGAGGTGACCAAGTAGTTTTCCAGGTGCTTTTCCGCCCAGGTCTCATAAGAATGATGCCCAGCTAAGATTATATTTCTGGAGTGATAAGGTACACATAGATCCTGAACCAAATGAACCGCAGCACCCAGGTAGAAAAAAGCTTTTTCGAGTTGGAGCTGGTTCAGGCAAGTTTTAGCCAGCAAGAAATATCTGGTGCACTCCTCTGCTGCTGTGGGCCAACCACGCAACCCAAGGCCTGTAACTGGATTGCAAAAATGGGAAACATTTTTCCACTCTTTATCGGCCCAAACAGCTCCGGCATTAATCTGTTCTAAGTAATTGGACAGTAATTTTCCTTCCTTAATCCAACCGTCATTTATAAGTATATCGATCGCTACCAGGTTGCAACAGCTATGCACTACTTCAACCTGATGGTCAATTAATTTTTGTAGTGGACTGGTACTGGCCAGTATAAATTTAGCAGTCGTCATATATGACGTTGTTGCTGCATCAGCAATATTCACCAGCTTTCCTCCCCGCTAATTGTTAAATATAATAATGGCATCTAAATATTAATTTCGTATAAAGCAAATCTAAAAAATGTATAAAGTTTCCACTCCAAACCCTTCCAGAGTTAGTATCTTTTTAGATTAGCTATGTAAATAAACCCTTTTTATGAAGTATGGCTGGGTTTATGATTTAATATTAAATATTCCGAATTATCCCAAAACAATGCATAGGTATAACACTTGATTCTTGCTTAACGGTTTAAATGTGCATATACAGTTGAGGAGGTGCTTATTATTTGCGAGAAGCGACGATTGTAGTAAAATAATTTGATGCTAGTATTTAAAATTAAAGCATAGATCAATAATGATCCGAAAATAATGCAATATTATGTTTTATGACTTGTGAGCATAAGAATGCCTTTTTAGAGTAATTTTTCTTGTTGAGCTATGCTATAATTATAAAAGCATTCTTTGATGGGGGTTATGATTTTGACGATTATACAGGCATTGGTTCTAGGTATGGTACAAGGTTTGACTGAATTTTTACCGGTTAGCAGTACCGGGCATTTGGTAATTTTTCAACATCTTTTTGGGTTGCGGGAAGGCGTACTAAGCTTTGACGTTCTGCTGCATATTGGTACATTAGGGGCGGTATTTGTGGCTTTCTGGGAAGATATATTTAATATTTTAAGGAAGCCGTTTTCCAAGTTGACTTATCTGATTATTGTGGGATGTATTCCGGCTGGTTTAATGGGCTTTTTTCTCCAACCTTTGTTTGAAAAGGCCTTTGAGTCACTGCTGGTGGTTGGAATAGGCTTACTAATTACTGGTTTGGTTTTAAAAGGTTCGGAACTTGTTGCTGAAAGATCGCTGAACATGAAAGAAATACGAGAAACTAGTTATTTGGATGTGCTGTTTATTGGTTTGTTGCAGGGAATTGCCATTGTACCGGGAATATCACGTTCTGGTTCTACCATTGCTGGTGGGTTGCTGGCTGGTCTGGATCGAACTTTTGCTGCTCGGTACTCCTTTCTGGTTTCCATACCAGTCATCCTGGGTGCTGGTCTGGTCCAATTGAAGGATTTCTCACCCAGCGAATTTGCAGGGATGAGCATGATTCCTTATATTGTTGGGCCGTTAACAGCTGCGATATTTGGATATTTAGCCATTAAAGTTGTCATGAAATTAGTTAGCAATGGTCGCCTGTCAATTTTCTCCTACTATTGTTGGATTGTTGGAGCGGCTACTATTGGGGCATATTTCTACTTTTAGTCGAATGGGTGCTACAGGGCTGGTATTGCCAGCACCTGTTTTTTTATGATTGATAAAACGAGGGATTTAAAGGTGATTTGCTGATATGGTAAAAAAGAAGGAAAACCGTTTAAAAGTGAAAAATGCTGCCCCTGCCGGATCTGGTAGTGAAATAACGGCTGGGAATATTATCAAAACAGAGATAATTTCGGTGATCGTTTTCATGGTGGCAGTATTTCTCATGGTCAGCATAAAAAACTTTCAGGGAATACCTGATGATGCGAAGTTTATTGGCCTTATAGGAACTTATCTAAGTATGGGACTGCATAGTCTATTCGGAACTGCTGCTATGATCGCTCCTTTTTACCTGCTTTTTTGGTCTATTCATATTGGAGTTTATAGAAAATGGTGGTCGGCACGTATGTTGGGACTGACTTTATTGGTCTTAACTGTGTTGGCTTATGTTAGTGTCTATCGTATCCCTTTGGGGCTAAATGCCTGGGATGCTGCTCTCAAGGGATTAGGCGGCGGTTATGTAGGTGGTGGTCTAGCTAACCTCTTTATCCGAATGTTAGGCAGAGTGGGTACTTCAATATTTCTGATCCTATGTATTTTATTATCATTGATAATGATTTTAGAAAGATCTTTATCAGAAATGGCTGTTGTGCTATGGAATAACGCCAGCCAAATTGGGGCCAAGCTAAATCAGATTATGTATTATGATGAGGAGCCGGCGGTTCCTTCTACCGTTAAAGCGGAAGCTGTTATTATCCATCCGACTAACTTATCACCGGAAAACGATGAATTAATCACAGCCAAAATGCAGACGAATGAGCCTCTGATTAAGGAAATAAAGCCGGAGAAAGCGAAACCTAATAGTCAATTGGAGCTAGTTTATCGGGCCAAGGAAGAAATGAGCCACTATGTGAAGCCTTCTTTTGAGATGTTAAGCATAGTGGAAAGTGATAGGACCATAGATAAAAAGAATATCAAAGACAGTATAAAGGTTCTGGAAGAAACTTTTGCCAGCTTTGGAGTCAGCGTTAAAGTTAATCAGGTTAGTTGTGGCCCAGCCGTTATTCGTTATGAACTGACGCCTGCTCCGGGAGTTAAGGTAAGTAAGATTATTAGCCTTACCGATGATTTGCAGCTGAACTTGGCTG
>CAYWFX010000014.1:63673-64526 GCA_964457945.1 uncultured Syntrophomonas sp. | reverse complement strand
GGATACTGGGATCAGGAGTTGCCAGTGTTAGCATCGGAGGAACACCCAAAACCGCCAGCGGCAGCAGCAACAGCGCTCCGACCGCCAGCGGAGTAACGATAACTGGAACTACCCAAGTAGGCCAAGGCCTGACCGGGCACTATACCTATAGCGATATAGACCAAGATCCGGAAGGGGTAAGTACTTACCAGTGGTACCGGGGGATGAAGTCAAACGGTAGTGACCGGGCACCCATAAGTGTTGCCACCAGCGTATATTACACCTTAACTTCAGAAGACAGCGGCAACTTCATTTTCTTTGAGGTGACTCCGGTAGCCATCAGTGGAACCACCATCGGCAGTCCACTGATGAGCGCGGCCAGCGGCCCGGTAGGGGCATCCAATCAGGTGCCTGTCGCCAGCGACGTGAAGATAACCGGAACTGCTCAGGTGGGCCAGGAATTAATGGGAAGTTTTATATATAGTGATATAGACGGCGACCCGGAAGGAAGCAACATCTTTAACTGGTACAGGGGGGTGCTGGCAAGCGGAGAAGGCAAGACCCTCACAAGCGTTGCCAACAGCGTTTATTATGCCCTGACATCTGAAGACATCGCCAAATACATTTTCTTCGAAGTT
This sequence comes from uncultured Syntrophomonas sp., assembly GCA_964457945.1. Lineage (GTDB taxonomy): Bacteria > Bacillota > Syntrophomonadia > Syntrophomonadales > Syntrophomonadaceae > PHAA01. The sequence continues at coordinate 63,909 of CAYWFX010000014.1, read as the reverse complement.
ACTCCGGTGGCCCAGACCGGAATGACTACCGGCACTCCGGTTATGATCGCAACCAGCGGTGTCATAGCTGCGGCACCAATAATCCCATCAACAATTGTATTTGCAGATGGAACCACAGTGTCAAAAGCATTTGGAAGTGGAGCATACACCAACACAGTTTCTGGTGAAGGAACTGGAGCAGTCACTTATACAAGCGGAACAGAAGCAACCGCTACTGTAAATGCATCAGGCGAAGT
>CAYWFX010000014.1:50242-63573 GCA_964457945.1 uncultured Syntrophomonas sp. | reverse complement strand
TATTTGCAGATGGCGCCACAGTATCAAAAGCATTTGGAAGCGGAGCATACACCAATGAAGTTAGTGGTGTCGGAGATGGACTAATCACTTATACAAGCGGAACAGAAGCAACCGCTACTGTAAATGCATCAGGCGAAGTAACAATCGTTGGTGTTGGATCAACTGTAATCACGGCAGTGAAAGCAGCAACGCCAACCCATGCAACCGTAACAAACACCTATACATTGACGGTAACAGCAGTGCCAGTAGAATTCTTGACTTTAACAGCGAATGGAACATCAGGCGTAACCACAACCACAGTATTAACCCTCGAATTTGATGTTAATCCTACAACTTTAGAAGTAGATGACATCACCGTATCGGGGGCAACAAGAGGCGCATTAACAGGCACAGGAACAAGCCGTACGCTGGAGATCTCAAATGTTACCGCAGTAAATGGTGCTAACATCACAGTTCAAATTGCGAATCCAACCGGATTTACAATTACAGGTTCACCTAAAGATGTGGCAGCCAATGTAGCAATAATCCCATCAACAATCGTATTTGCAGATGGCGCCACAGTATCAAAAGCATTTGGAAGCGGAGCATACACCAACCCCGTTTCCGTTTCTAGTGTCGGAGATGGAGTAATCACTTATTCTAGTGGAACACTAGAGACAGCTACAGTAAGTGCAACCACAGGCGAAGTAACAATCGTTGCAGTTGGATCAACTGTAATCACGGCAACGAAAGCAGCAACGCCAACCCATGCGACAGTAACAAACACCTATACAATAACAGTAGTAGAAGCAGTAGTGAGCATAGCAGACATTGATGGAGTAACAGCACCAGTAGCTGGAGCAACCCCGGTGAGTGCCATTACAGAGACCGATCAATATACCGGAACGATAATCTGGGAGCCTACTGATTCTACGTTCGAAGTAAAGCCATACACAGCACATATCACACTAGAAGCCAAACCAGGATATACCTTGAATGGTGTGGGTGCAAATTCCTTTAGAGTTTTAGGAGCAAGCGTTGTAGAAAACGAAACCAACTCAGGGCAAGTAACAGCATGGTTCCCACAAACCTTGGATCAGGTAGTTAACCTTGATTGGTACGAAACCAAAATACAATGGTCCGAAGTATATGGAGCGTCTAACTACCAGGTACAACTTTACAGAAATAGTGGCACTGTAGAGGTGCATAACGTTACATATTGGACTTATTATGACTTTGCTGAAAATATGTTAATAAGATACGGTGATACCGTCACTGTCCAAGCCATGGGTGATGGCAGGAACTACAAAGACGGGCCAGCACGTGAATCTGCCCCCTATATCCCTCCACCATTGAATACGGTAGGTGAGGTCAGGTGTAAGTCTTCTTATTATGGCACTCCTTTTTATTGGGATGAAGTATATAATGCAAGCAGCTACCTTGTACACGTATACAGAAATGGTGTCTTTTTAGAGGATGCATCGGTCGATATTGGAGGGTCGCCGCCGCACTACGACGGCATTGGATCAGTTATATTAGCGCATGGACAAGGCAGCTACACGGTTAGTGTCCAGGCCATGAGTAATGGAGCTTATCAAAATGGAGCACAATCCCCTGAGTCATCGGCCATTGTAGTGAACTCACCATGGATTATTAGTACACCATCCGTAAATGAGACAAGTAATCCGACAATAGTAGTAAACCTATCGGGAGCAAATTTCAAAGATGCTGCAACAACCCCTGACAACTGGGATTTCGGCACTCAGCATAATGGTCTTACAGTAGTATCAATCACAAAAAATAGCGCTACCCAGGTGACGATTACCTTCAGCGGTACACTAACAGAAGGTCAGCTTATAAGAATCCAAGCTACTACTAATGTAACGGATCGTTCTTCTGACAGCAACACCATATACGATCCTCGGCTATTTCCGTAAGACTTAGGTTAGTGGTGCCAGGCACCCCACTTATCAACTTATTTTCGAAGAATATTTAGGTCAGGAGCTCCGGTGTTCAACCGGAGCTCCTGCTATTTACGGGGATAATTAATCATTTTTTGTAAACTCATCTTACTTAACAAGGGTTTTCGGGAAATATGGAGAAATTCTAATATAATATCTTAATATATCTCATTAACAATTCATCTGAAAGCAGGGCTTAAAGAATGAAGCGGAAAATGGATTATCGTTTAAATATGCATATTGATAAATCTTCAAGCCTTCTGCGGTCTTTCTTCCTGCTGGGTTTGTATATGCTTATATTTCTATCCCCTTTTTGGAGAGGACTATTTTTCGAGCAAGATTTGCTGCCGGCAGTGGTATTGGCGTCTATAGCCTTTCTTCTATGCATTATTGATCAGTTCTTAGCCAGGGATAATGACTTCTGGCGCGAACCTCTCGATATTGCCATGCTGGCTTTGTTATTGGCTTATTTGCTGTCAATCATTAACGCCGTGCACAGGCACGACGCTATTGTAGAACTACTTAAAATTAGCACTTTTGTCATGGTTTATTGGATGGCAGTTCGAGCCGGAAAGAATGAACGAGATTTCAAGAGATTGCTGCTGGCAGCTTACCTGGCTGCCGTGGGCATGGCTATTATCGGTCTGGGTGCGGCTATGGGGTGGGTGCATTTCGAAGGGGCTTATGAACAGGGGCATATCCGTTCCACCCTGCAGTATCATAATGCCCTGGCCATTTATCTGGCGGCAATGAACATAGTGGGTTTAGCGCTCAGTTTAAGAACTGAAAGATCTCTATCCCGGTTGGCATACACAGGTGGTAATTATCTGCTGGTGGTGGTCATCTTGGGCAGCCTGTCGCGGGGTACCTGGCTCCTTTATCCACTGGCGATGGGCGCGTTCATTTTTCTAATCCCAGCTGCTTATCGGCGCCGAGCAGGATACCAGTTATTGATGTTTATTGGGGCAGGTCTGTGGGCCGGGCGCTTATTCTTCAACAACCTGAATCATTCCCAGGAGCTTGCTGCCCTGGCCTTCCTGTTAATTGGATTGTTACTGGCTATGTCTGCCAATATAATTAAGCTTTCTCCACGATTTTATCCGGGTAATTTAGAAGGAAAATTTAAAAAGTCGAAATCACTGCTGACGGTGGCTGGTATTGCTCTGCTAATATTAGCCATCTTCTTTATAGCCAACCCTACCTCCTTGACCGGGGTCATGCGGTATATTGTGCCTGATACGGCTATAGCCAGAGCTCAGAAGACATCAGTGCAGGATACCAGTTTTAAGGAGCGCCTGACGACTAATAAAGATGCCTTGAAAATTATTGCAGGCCACCCTGTAATAGGGGTAGGCGGAGGTGGTTGGCAGGCCCTTTATCATAGTTATGCTTCAAGTCTTTATTGGGTCAACGAGGTTCACAACTTTTATCTTCAGATCTGGTTGGAAGCAGGAACTCTGGGATTTATGGCAGCAGCAGCGCTGGCATTTTTCTTCCTGCGTATGCTAATAAGATCTCGGGTTTTGAGCCGAGAGTATCCTGACAGCATTGAAATTTGGGCTGTGGCTGCAGCCGTTGCTTTGATGGCAGTCCACAGCAGCTTTGATTTTGAGCTTTCCATGGCAGCGGTAGGGTTTCTCTTTTTTGCTCTCATCGGTTTGTTAAGGGGCCGGACGACAGCTTTAAACAATGGCTTGTTGCCTGAGCAACCACGGAGAAAGGATAAACGGGGAAAACAGCCGGATAAGAGTTACTTGCTTCTAATGCCTTTCCTACTAGCCATTCTGCTGGCTCTTAGCGCAGGCCTAACCGCGCTTGCTTTTCACACAGCTGCCGGGCAGGCTGATCGAGGGGCCAAGGAACTGGAAGCGCATAGACTAGAGGAGGCGCAAAGCCTTTTCCAGAAGGCCAATCGCCTTGATCCCTATAAAGGAGCCTATCAGGTTAATATGGCCCAGGCCGCAGCCATTGAGGCCAGTCAAGGGAAGAATGCATCTGCATACAATCGTGCTCTTGATCATGCCCAGAAAGCTTCTGGACTGGAACCTTATAACCCATCTCTGCATACGGCCCTTTTTTCTATCTATGGAATGCTGTCTAGGCCAGACCTGCAGATCAGAGAGATGCAAGCCGCAATTCGGGTTAATCCCTTTTTAGCAGAACCCTATGAGCTGCTGTCCAAAACTGCCATGCCCGCTGCCTTGTCATGTATGGATCGGGGGCAGAGGTCAGAAGCCAATACATATTTCGAGATGGTTGTCAGAGCCAGGGAAAAGATGCCGCCCGCGCTGGCCCAATCCATACCGATAGTGAACCTGGCCGCGGGCCAGGCCTCTCTGCTGCTGGGAGACATTGATCAGGCCGGAAGTTATCTTACCCAGGCTCTTCAAGGTGACAAAAGCTGCCGTGAGACAGCTAGCTTATGGCTGGCGGGTGTGGATTATTTGAAAAACATGCAGGGCAAGACCGGCAGGTCAGGTGCTTCACAGGATATTGATTTAAATGCACTGCTGTTATTTTTGAACCAACAGCAAAGGCATTAATCCAGAGGAGAAGGTAGAAGTGGTGCGTAAAATGACGGAATTGGCTCACATGACCATGATGGATTATTGCGAAGATCCTTTAGCCCTGCAGTCTTCCCTATCCGACCAGGGAGAACAGGGCATCAATTTTTGTCCGGCTGCTATGCCTGGTAAACGGCTGCTTGATCTTCTGCTGGCTAGTGTATTACTGCTAATCTTGAGCCCATTGTTCTTGATATTGATGGTGGTGGTGAAATTTGATTCTCGCGGTCCAGCCTTTTTTTCTCAAAAGCGACTGGGATGCTATGGAAAAGAGTTTAGCTGCTATAAGTTTCGAACCATGTTTGAACATAGCCAGGTTATTATGAAAAAACATTTGCATGATTACCCTGCCAGCCAGGAATCCTGGGCTATATTTTCCAAGTTGAGGAAAAATGATCCTCGAGTGACCCCAGCAGGCAAATACTTGCGCAGCTGGAGTCTGGATGAATTACCCCAATTGCTGAATGTGTTAAAGGGAGATATGAGCCTGGTGGGGCCTCGTCCCTATCTGCTTGAAGAGCGAGCAGTCATGGGTGAACGAGCGGCAATCATTCTGGCGGTGCTTCCTGGCATGACTGGCTTATGGCAGGTTAATGGACGCAATGAAATCAGTTTTCTCGATCGTCTGGAGCTGGAATCCTGGTATGTACTCCGGCGCTCTATCCGGATGGATATCATTCTTCTAGGCCGAACCATACCTGCAGTCTTGACCCGAAAAGGGGCCTATTGAGAAAGAGAGTAGGCTTATGAGAATATTCTTGGATGCTAGAATGTTACATGTTTCAGGAATCGGAATATATATACAGAACCTGCTACAGGAAAGTCTGGGTGCTGTACCAGAGCATAGCTTCCTGCTGGCCGGAGACCCTGAAGAGATTGAGCAATTTACAGTCGATCATAACGATCTGGCAGGAATAAATCGGGTGGAGGCAGTTAAATTCAAGCGACCCATATACGGCCCTGGCGAACAGATTTATGGTTCTTTATTAGCTGGTAAATATGGACCAGACTGTGACATTTTGCATTTTCCCCATTTTAATGCCCCCTGGTTCTTGCCGCCTTCCAGTGTGGTTACGGTTCATGATCTTATTCACTTTCTCCTTCCTCAATTTTACGCTGGCTGGCGGGTAAAGCTAGCCCGGCAGGTATTAAAAAACGCCGTTAACAAAGCGGCACGAATTATTGTAATATCAGCATCCACTGCCCGTGATCTACAAGCTATGTTTCCAGACGAGGATATCGAGCCCAAAATCCGTATTATATACCAGGGAAAGTCAGATTATTTTCACCCCCTTCCTGAAGAGACCGCAGCACAATTTAAAGAACAGCAAAAGCTGGGCAGGTATATTTTATATGTGGGTACTCGTAAAAGACACAAAAATCTAGGGCGAATGGTTCAGGCCTATGCGCGGCTGCTGGATGATTTTCCGGATTTGTTGATGGTGGCAGTTGGTCAAGGATCTGATCAGGAGGATGAACTAGCTTTCTGGAGGAATAAATTGGGCATTAAAGGAATTATCGAATACCCTAGGATTACACAGACTCAACTGCTGCCATTGTACTGTGGTGCCGAGGCATTAGTTGTACCTTCGCTTTATGAAGGTTTTGGGTTGCCCCCGTTGGAAGCCATGGCCTGCGGCACACCGGTAGTAGTTTCTTACACCTCATCGTTACCAGAGGTAGTTGGCGACGCGGGGATCTATTTCGATCCCTATAATGTGGATGATATGGTTAATAGTATTCGCCAGGTTATTTCAAATAGAATTTTCCGCAAGGAATTAAGTCGTAAGGGGTTGCAACAAGCGGAGCATTTTGCTTGGAAAAAGACGGCTCGGCAGACCCTGGAAGTATATAAGGAAATAATGCTGGAACGACAGTAGGGAAAAATAGGAGTAAATGTTTTGAAAGTATTACATATCGGGGAATATGCCCGGGGAGGAATAGCAACCTACATCAACGAAGTGTTGGCCTACCAATCGGATATAGCGGAAATTACCCATCTTTACCTGTTGCTGGGTTCCCGGAGCCGAGGCAGACAATTTGATCTGAACCCCGAGAATATTTTTTACTATGCTTTTGACCGGGAAACAACTAAAGTGCTGCCGGCTATTATCCAGATTAGAAAACATGTAAGGCAGCTACGTCCTGATATCGTTCACATACACAGCTCATTTGCGGGATTTTTAACCCGGACAGCCTGCTTTTTCAGCCGGAAGAAACCACGCATTGTATATTGCGCCCACGGATGGTCATTTAATATGGATATCTCTCCTCTTAAGAAAAGGTTCTTGGCACTGATTGAAAGAATTCTGGCCTGGAAGACCGACCTGATAATTAATGTATCACACTATGAATATGAAAGTGCCTGCGCCTTTAAGCTGCCATCCGAAAAAATGAGGATTATCTACAACGGGGTGCGAGAAGAGGCGGCTGAGTCAGAACCGATACTGTCCCTGGACAATGACTGTATTAACCTGCTTTTTGTAGGCCGGTTCGACAGGCAAAAAGGATTGGATATCATCTTGCGGATTTTCGCCAAAAAGCAGTGCAAGAATATTAAGCTGTATTTGCTGGGTGAGACTGTTATCGGGAACCTGAGCCCTAGCATACCTGAAGGGGTGGTAAACCTTGGCTGGGTGAATGCTCAAGATATAGATGCTTACTACCGGTTATTTGATGCCGTTATTATACCCTCGCGCTGGGAAGGATTTGGCCTTGTGGCCATTGAAGCTATGAGAAATAGGAAAGCGGTGATTGCCAGTAAACGGGGGGCACTGCCGGAGATAGTTTGCCATGGGGTTAATGGATATCTATTTGACCTGGAAGAAGAGCAGCAACTGCTGGATTTGCTCGGACAGTTAAACAAGGCTGTTCTGACCGATATGGGGCATAAGGGTTATGAGATATTCAAGGAGAAATTCACCAGTATACGCATGAATGAACAGATTTTAGAACACTATCATCATTTAATGAGTTAGAAATCAAGGGACGGTTCTTGAATTGAATTAACCTTGAGTTACATGGCTAATGAGCAGTTCATTGCAATGGCTCTGGCCGGTGCACCATCAGCGTATTTTGTCTTTAAGGGCAGGACTGAAAATAGAAATTGCTTGGAATCCAGGGAATCTAGATTAGCCAGGTTTTCGACGATCAGAAAATTTCGTTGCATGAATATCTTGTGCACTGAGAATGCCGTTGAATCCATAGCGTCAATTGAAATTGCATCAATTCCGATTCCTTTCAAATTAAATTGGCTTAGCCAGGTCGCTGCTTCATAAGTCAGATACGGAAATCCATCAAAATACTGGGGGGTACCCCAATACTGGCTCCAACCCGTTCTGAGAATAACGAACTCCACTTTATCTGTAAGCAACAGCTGAAATGGCTGAAGATCACTCACTTCGATCTGCCTTATCTCTCGACTGGAAAAGTCCATCACGGCTGCCTTACCAACAAAGTGTTCTATGGGGAATTCATCCAATGTACGTCCGTCTTTAAACATATGTGCAGGCGCATCAATATGCGTCCCGGTGTGTGAATACATCGTGATTCTCGCTTCAACAAATTCATTTTCTTCTAAAGTATATGCCTTCTCAAACACGGGGGGTTTAGTTCCTGGAAAGACAGGCATGTCCGGAGAAATGTAATGAGTTAGATCGGTGATTTTTATGTTACCACTCCCTATCGTGTTCGGCCATCTTAGGCCAGGTTGGACTGCATGGAGCTAACCACATTCACGAATAATTTAGCCAGATGAGGATCAAACTGCGAACCAGCGCACTGCAAAATTTCCTGTAAGGCTTCTTTGCTTCCGATTTCCTTTTGATAAGGTCGACCGCTGATCATGACATCATAAGCATCAGCTAAGGACAGTATGCGTGAAATGAGGGGGATGTCATTATCTTTCATCCCCAAGGGATACCCGCTGCCATCCCAGCGCTCGTGATGGGCCAAAATGGCATCAGCAATTGGTGATAATTCCGGACTGGAAAGAGCAATACGATAACCTATTTCCGGGTGTCTCTTCATGAGATCCCATTCATCTGTGGACAATCGCTCCGGCTTGTCCAGAATGCTATTGGGAATCGCAATTTTACCAATATCGTGCAAAGCCGCCAGGAGGTCTAAGTTATTCAATTCATCTAGCGGCAATGGCAGGGCCCCACCGATAATTACTACCAATCGGCGCAAGCGCAGGGTATGCTCCTGGGTTTCATGGCTTCTAACCCAAAGGGTTTGTTCCAGTGAACTTAAGAAGGCGCTGCGGTTGCTGCGGTTTTCCAGTAGTTTATTTCGATACATGAGGTCTTCAGCTTCTTTATAGATTGTTTCCATGCTTTTTCCCGGGCCTGCTTTGCAAGCTACGCCTAGGGCAATGCTTACCTGAATAGGGAATTTATTTAGCTCGGCACAGGATTCGTAAATCTTCTGACAAACCTGCCGGGCTTTATCTTCATAACTCCGAGGAAGAATGATTACAAATTCGTCTCCCCCCCAGCGGGCAATCAAGTCTTTTTGTCGACAACAGGAAGTCAGGATATTGGCAACGTTTTGAAGTAGTAAGTCTCCATACTGGTGCCCAAATGCATCATTTACCAATTTGAGTCCGTTAACATCACCAATAATAAGGCTTAAGGGGAGATTTTGATCATCATCCAATTCCTTTATTTTTTCCTCCAGGTAAGCCCGGTTGTAAAGACCGGTTAGCTTATCATGATAACTTAAATACTTAATCTGATCCTGGGCTTTTTTCTGCTTGGTGATATCTATAGCAACACCTAAAATAGCTGGCTCACCGTTGAAAATAATATGGCTGACCGAGAACTCAGCCCAGGTTTCACGATCGTCTTTCCGCTGCATGCGGGCTTGGTAGCGACTGGGAACCGCTTCGCCCCGCTGGCGGGCTAAGGAGGTTTCACGAACCCACTCCTGATATTGGGGATGAATGAAATCCCATGCTTCCATCTGCAGACACTCTTCCCGGCTGTAGCCGGTAATGTCCTCAAAAGCCTTATTGGTATAAAGCAGTTGGCTGCCTCGCAGCACATAAATAAGCGCCGGAGCAGTATCCGCTAAGCTGCGGAAATTCATCTCACTCTGAGTCAGGGCCGCCTGGATGTCCTTGTGATGAGTTATATCATAACCCACAGCAATTACAGCCAACCTGCCCTCCCACGCTAAGATGCTGGCAGAGAAATCTATCCAGCAAACCTGACCACTCTTAGGAATAATCTTAATGTCCGTGCGAAACAGTTGACTATTGCCATTTTCCAGTTCCGCTAGCCCATCCATAACCAACTCTCTAAAATCAGGATGTACCAAACCCAGGGAATACAGAGTCAAAAGTTCTTCCTCCGTGTAACCCATTCTGGATTTAAAAAAGTTATTCACATAGCGGTAGCGATATTTTTGGATAATAAATATCAGGGCCGGGGCAGTATCGCTCAACTGGCGAAAAGTATTCTCACTCTTCTGCCAGGCTTTCTGTAACTGATGCGAAGCTGTAATATCGTTTGCCATAGCAATAATAGCCGGTTTTCCTTCATAGTCAATCAAACCGACAGTCAGATCAATCCAAATTTCAGAACCATTCTTGGTCAGCAGCTTAATCTCATAACGATTGGGCACCAACTCACCCCGCAGTCGGGCTATGGTTCGTTCAACCACCATATCCCGATGCTCCGGATGGATCGTATCCCCGAAATTAAGGTTCAAGAGATCTTCCTGGTCGTATCCCAACAAATTCTGAAAAGCGGGGTTTGTGTAGCGGAATTTACTGCCCTGAATCACGCAGATAATTCCTGGAGCCATTTCCGTTAGTTTGCGAAACTTAGCCTCGCTCTCTCGAATGGCTTCATCATTCTCCTGGCGTTCTATAATTTCTCTCTGTAACTGATGGGTGCTCGCCGCTAACTCTTTTTCTAGATCCTGCTGGTAATTGTCCAGCAGTCCCTGGTATTGTTTTTTAATACTAATATCCCGGCCTACTGCCTGAACCTCCTCAAGCTGACCATCCGAATTGAAACGCCCCCTAACTTTCCAGAGCTGCCACTGAGGCTTTCCCCCGGGTGAGGTGTACTGATGTTCATATTCCTGGGTGGGATACTTGGAACTTAAGGTGTTTAATACATCATTAAGGAGCGATACAGATTTCTCCATAATATACTTCGATATTTTCTGCCCTAGCAGTTCGGAGGGCTTATGGTTCAATAAATGTGCCTCACGAGCGTTTACATAAGTGATAGTACCATCGGGAGTAAAACGGCATACCATTTCTTCCAGGTCTTGAAGGAAAATATTATCTGGATGATATTCTCCGATCTGATTAGAAATCATTCCCTAACTCCCCTTCCAATTGCTTCGAGGTTCGTAATGCGCTATTCAATAATGCCAATTATCTCCTGATGCAAGTGATGCACTTCCCTGCCAATCCAAACCTAGAAGAATGATTGCTTAAGAAGTGCAATATTATGGTAAGAGACTATAATAAATCAACCAGTCATTTAGTGCCTTGTTTATTCCCTGATAGCCCCTTCATTATAATCTAAAATCATATAATGTTGAATATTGATTTTTTATGCAAAAAAAGGTATCTTTATGTTTTGGATGGTCTACAGGGGAGAGGGAAAAATGCTAAAAAAACGAATAGATGAAATTGACATCTTAAGAGGTCTAACCTTTTTGGCAATAGTTATGCAACATACTCTGGCCAGCTTCATGTACAGTCCAGGTATCACTAAGGAGCCTGCTCTGATAGCCGCTTTTCTGCTAACACTGGTCAGATATGCAGTGCCAATGTTTATATTCATTACCGGGCTAGTATTATTCTATAATTATGGCGATGGCAAGTTGGATTATTGGGATTTCATTAAAAAAAGATTTACGCAGATATTCTTGCCCTATTTTATATGGACTATCATCTATCTGGTATGGGTGAGCCTTATATCTGGAGTACCAGCCAGCAGCTTAGGTGCCGTCATGGGTAAAATCTCTATATTGACAATATCCGGTGCAGGCTACTATCATCTATGGTTTATGGTGGCAATTTTACAGTTTTATTTGCTGTTTCCACTGTTTAAGTGGTTAGTTTCAATTAATAAAGTGAGGAATATAGTCACTTTATCCCTTTGTTTCGTTTTTCATATTTGCTTACTGTGCTTATACTGGTATCAGGTTCCTCTAGTATGGGAAAGTATTCAGTCACCGATATTTAAGACACTATTGGCTTACCGGGATAGGATTTTTATAAGTTGGTTTTTCTACTTTATGCTGGGCGCTTTCGCCGGGATATATGTGGATAAACTGCGGTATATTCTTAAAGCTACCCTAAAAATCAATATTATTGTATATCTTATATCATTTGGCTTAATATTTTATCAGCTAATGCAAACCAGTCATATTAGTTCATCAGGCAGCTATATTCTAAATAACCAATTTACCGGGCCCTTGAATTATATGATGGTAGTCTTCATAACCTCATCAATGTTTATGATTTATTACTTGTCGCAGACTTTATTTATGAAACATACAACTATTATGAAAACACTAAAAACGTTCGGACGTTATTCTTTCGGATGCTATTTTATCCACGCTTTTGTTCTGTTTTATATAAATGCATTTACTCAAATGTATTTTAATTGGATAGGTATTATTGGGCAAGTTATGATATCATTTATAGCTTGCTCGACATTAAGCTTGTTGGCTTGTTTTGCAATAAGCAGAATACGAATTCCTGTAGGAAATTTATTTACAGGTCATATTCCCTATGATCATGCTCCAAAAATACCACTTTTTGAAAAGGAACCAATTGAAGATTCAAGGTTAGATTATAAAAGTCATGCCGGTTAATCCTTACGAGACTCGCAGGCAAATTTATTGTAAAATTACTTAAATGGGTGTAAATGCGGAGGTTTTTTTCACTCAAGCATATAATGCAAATTATTAGGGAGGTTTTTTCGTGAAAAAGGCACTTATAGGGATTATAGTTATATTTGTATTAGGGGTACTTGCAACCGCAGCACCTCCAGCATTTAGGAGTGTATATTCCAGTCTATATAAATGGACCGATATCCCTTATGCAAATGTTTCCCCATCACAAAAGCTGGATATCTATATACCAGATAGAATAAAAGGGCCTTATCCGGTTATCGTATCGATCCACGGAGGAGGCTATTGTACGGGAGATAAAGTTGGTTCAGACGCGCTGGCAGCCTGGGCAGGACGGGAGCGAGGATACGCTGTTGTCTCTGTAAACTATAGATTAAGTGGTGAAGCGCTTTTTCCAGCTCAAATTAATGATGTGAAAGCTGCTATACGTTTCATCAAGGCCAATGCCAGTAAATATAATCTAAACCCTGATAAAATCGCCGTATGGGGAAGCTCCGCTGGAGGAACACTGGCATCTCTGGCAGGGACCTCCGGGGATGTTAAGGAATTGCAGGATTTAACCTTAGGAAATCCGGATCAGTCTGATCGAGTGCAGGCAGTGGTTGACTGGTGCGGACCTATGAACTTACTAACAATGGATGAGCAGTATAAAGAAAGCGGAGTTGCAGGATATCCTACCAATACCCCTACTTCCTACGGTTCCAAATATTTAGGCAAACAAGTAAACCAGGTTCCCGAACTGGCGAGGCAGGCCAACCCGGAAACATATATCAGCGCAGATGATCCGCCTGTTTTCATTCAACATGGAACAACTGATATCTGGGTCCCGGTACAGCAATCTACAGAATTTGCAGCTAAACTTGAGGCAGTACTGGGTAAGGATAAAGTAGAACTTGAAATAATGCCAGGGGTAGGACATGGCGGTCAACCGTTCAACAAC
>CAYWFX010000014.1:0-50142 GCA_964457945.1 uncultured Syntrophomonas sp. | reverse complement strand
TTTTATCGAAATTCATTTAATATAGTATTGAAGCTGATGGAGGGGTTAAGACATGAGAATAAAAATACCGGCTAATGTCAAGCTAATACTGAATATACTAAACACCGAAGGGTACCAAGCTTTCGTATACGGAGCCTGTATCAGAGATTCCCTCCTGGGATTAAAGCCTATAAACTGGGAAATATGCACTAACGCTCTCCCTTCTGACAATATCCTGTTGTTCGATGACCAGAACGGATTCTCAGCTATCCCGGCCATCCATGATTATAGCACCGTATCGCTTATTTATCAGGGAGAAAGTTATAGATTAGGCACCTTCCGCACTGGCGAGGCAAACCGGTTTTCTGAAAATGTTAACGAAGAGCTGAAACACAACGATTTTACTATCAACTCCATTGCTTACAATGAAAGCGATGGCATAATTGATCCATTTTATGGGGTTGGCGATATACATAAGCGGATAATAAAATGTGCTGGTAATCCAGTGGATAAGCTTAACGAGGACAGCGTAAGAATTCTGAGGGCAATCAGGTTCGAAGCTCAGCAGGGATTCGTGATTGATGACTCCCTGCTTGAGGTTATCCTAGCCAAGGATACAGTCACATTCAATAATTCCGAGAAAGTCTGCAATGAATTAACTCAAATCCTGCTGACTGATAAGCCCTCGATCAGTATCAGGCGGCTTCTGGAACTGGGCCTGCTAAAGCATTTGATACCCGAACTCATCCCAACTATCGGGTTCGACACTCGTAGTTCATTCCATGATAAGGATGTTTTTGAACATACCATGGTGGTTCTGGACCACACGAAACCCAATCTGAGCCTTAGACTAGCCGCTCTGTTTCATGACATTGACAAGCCCAATTGTCATTCAATAGATGAGGCGGGAGAAGGGCACTGCTATGGCCATGCCAGTGGTGGCAGCCAGATTGCCAGAGAAGCCCTGGCCAGGCTTAATTTTGACCGCAAGACCCTAAATGCAGTATGTTCCTTAATAAAAGAACACATGAACCATTATGAGAATGCCAGCGAACTCAGTATAAAGAGGCTTATTCGCAGAGTGGGTCCTGATAACATTTGTAACCTTTTTGAGCTGCAAATAGCTGACATTAAAGGCTCAGAACGTTCAGGCAGGGATATCAACTGGATTAGCGCGATCAGAACCAGGTGCTGGGAAGTAATGTCACGCAGAGAGCCTCTTACTACCCATGACCTGGATATTAACGGCTATGACCTGATGACCCTTTATGACTCAGGAAAAGAGATGGGCGAAGCCTTAGAATACCTGCTGGATAGAGTGGTAGATAATCCCTCTCTGAATAAGAAGGCAGATCTGCTGGCTCTTTTAAAGGTCAGATAAGAGACTTCGAAGCCTTCTCTCGAACGTCTCCGTGCTTAGATTAAATGGATTGCCCGCAGGCAATCCATTTAATATTTCTAGTAATCGAAAGAATCGAAATCAATATCCAATACTGATGTATCTGAGTTTTTGAGGAGGTCTGCCACAAAGGCTACATTAGGAACAACATTGTTTAAATAATATTTAGCTGAGTAGACTTTCCCCATGTAGAATTTGTAATCATAGTGTCCGGGACCAATTTCTTCAGCTTTTTTAGCCGCTATCATAGCCTGTTCCAGAAGTAACTTACCTCCATATATCTGAGCTGTAGCCATTAATACTCTCTTGGAATAAACCGGCACCATATCTCCCTGCTTATTCTTCATCCAGTTTAAGACAGCTCCCTGAATCTGAGGATATGCCTGTACAGCTTTACCTAACACGGTAAATTCTTGCTCAAAGCCTTTAGCATCCTTATTAGCTTCATAGAAATCGGCTATCTTCTTAAACCACTTAGCAAAAACAGCTCCTTTTTCCAGGCCCCATTTACGGCCAATAAGATCCATGGACTGAATATAGTTAGCGCCTTCCCAGATGCTGTATGGCTTGCAGTCACGAGCCATCTTGGCAATAGGATATTCCTCACAGTAGCCATAACCACCATAAATCTGGATAGCTTCAGCCATTAGATTCCAGCATTCGTCACTGCAATAGGCTTTACAAAGAGGAATGTTCACTTCGATTTCATCATTAGCTTCCTTGCTGACTTTTTCATCCGGCGAGAAATATTTAATGTCAAAATCGATATAGGTTGTAAAGATCATAGCCCGGAAAGCATCCAGATGGGCCTTCAGTAAAAGCAGGCCTCTCTTTATATCTTCATGTTTAGAGAGGGTAACCCGTCCTTCTGGCTTATGATAACCCTGTACCCTTTCCCGGGCATAATCAGCACAATTATAAAGGGCATTAGCGGTTAGTGCACTTGCCATTAAAGCAGTTGCTAACCTTTCCTGGTTCATCATCATGAACATCTGGGCCATGCCTTCACCTTGACCATCATTGGTCAGAGGATTCTTGCCCATTAACCAACCCCGGCATTTGCTATTATCACCAAAACTTAAGGCTACGGTAGCATTCCCATGCTGGCCCATTTTCTCCTCTACCCCAGTAGGAAATACATCATTAAACTCTGTGCTTCCATCTTCATTAACCCAGTATTTAGGAACTACAAAAAGGGAAATTCCTTTGGTTCCCGGTATGGAACCTTCCACTCTGGCCAGGTAAAGATGGACAATGTTTTCAGAGTAAGTGTTATCACCATTCGTGATGAAAATCTTCTGTCCTTTGATGTTAAATATCCTGGGATTATCAGTAGGATATGCCCTGGAGAGAATATCTCCTACGTCAGAACCCGCGCTCGGTTCGGTTAAACACATGGTTCCGGTATAAGTTCCATCAAACATCTTGGGAAGGAACATTTCCTTTACATTATCATCTGCAAAAGCCTGAATCAGGTCAGTAGATCCTGCACACATACCGAAATAGCAGGGGATCTGCGGATTGGCGGCAGTTACCATATCCCAAAGCATCCAGTGCAGAACATTCGGCAAAACCATAGCCCCGGGAGTCTTATCTACATTGCTGGCACCCCAGCCATCCTGCTGCAATTTTTGTAAGGTAGGACCAATCGTAGGCGGTAATATAACCTGCCCGTTTTCAAACTTAACCGGGTTTATTTCTCCATCATCACAAGTAGGCTCAATTACTTCCTTACACATTTTTCTAAAACTATTTAAAATAGGTTCAACATCATCTATTGAATAGTAATCTTTGAATTGTGGATAAGTCATAACCTCTTCCATAGGCAGCCACTCTTTAAGTAGGAATTGAAAATCTCTAGTATTTTTATATGCAAAATTTGCAGCCATTCTATAACCTCCCTATCTTTAATATTCAAAACATTATTCACATGCAGCTACTGCATAGGCCCATTCCCGGTCAGTAACATATTGGATTGGTTAACGGTGACAACCTTAACTCCTTGGTGTATAGTTTGAAAATTTATGCTTGGAAACTTAGATCGATCTTTATATGTACACCGCCTCCTATATTTAAATTTACATACCACCATTGTTAAACGCATAATACGCAAATAATGTGCCACGTTATTATAAGCTACAGAAAATAATAAAAGGACCGCCGTATATAGCTGATCCTTTACAAATGGCTCATGTAATTATATCCAATCTAAATATGTTTCATCGATGATACACCTGCTCGATACATGACACAGGTGTATCACGATTGGCACAGGTTCTCTATTGCTTTATACCGTAGCAGCTCATTTTCCGATACATGGTACTTCGCGAAATACCTAGTTCTCTTGCGACCTTACTCACATTGCCGTTACAACGTTCTATTGTTTCCAATATCTCCTGCCGCTCTATTTCCGCCGCTATTTTTCTAGCTTTTCCGGGCATAGCACCTAAATTTTCCAGCCACCTCGCTGAGCTTTCTGCAGTCGGCACACACCCACTCTGGATAGGGCATAGTTCCTCGGGCAGGTGTTCAATACCGATATTGGCTCCATCAGCAGCATTGAGCATCCTCTCCACCACATTCTGCAATTCTCGCACATTGCCTGGCCAATCATATTGCTCCAGAGACTCGATAACCTTGGGGTCCAAATATTTTAAAATTTCCTTTTTTCCTGCCTTCATCAGCAAATACTTGAATAGGGTGGAGACATCTTCCGGGCGTTGACGAAGGGGAGGAATTTTTAAAGATATGACATTTATACGATAATAGAGGTCTTTACGGAATTTACCCTTTTGCATCTCTTCAAACAGGTTTTTATTGGTGGCACAAATAATCCTGACATCAACCGGAATTAGCTTGTCCCCGCCTATACGAGTAAGGTGTTTTTCCTGTATAACCCTTAACAAGGCCACCTGCTGCTCAAATGGCATATCACCAATCTCATCCAGGAAAAGGGTTCCACCGGAAGCCATTTCGAATTTACCCGGACTTCCACCCTTTTTGGCTCCAGTAAAAGCACCTTCAGCATAACCAAACAATTCGCTAGCAATCAAGTCCCTGGGAATAGCACCACAATTTAAAGCTACAAAGGGCTCATTACGCCTATAACTCATATTATGAACCGACTGGGCGAACATTTCTTTCCCGGTACCGCTTTCACCCTCAATAAGGATACTGCTAAGGTTGTAAGCTGCTCTCATGGCTGCCCGAATGGTTTCCTTTATTCCCTCACTGCTGCCGATAATATCTTCAAAGCGAAAGCTGGCCTGGGCACCACTGAAGCGGTTGACCAGTTTTCGAACGTCTTTAAGAGGCCTCACCAGTAATATGCCCCATTCAACTTCACCCTGTTCGTTTCTAATTGGTGTTCCTGAAACCAGCGATTGAATGTCACCTTTTTGGGTGGAAAACATTATTTCCTTATCCCGAAAAGCTGCGCCGTTTTCCAGCATTTTAGCACTGTGCGATATTTTCGGCCCCAGTATATCTTCCTTTAAATATTGTATAATTTCCTTAACCGCTTTACCCCAGGCTAATTCAAGAACTTTATTTAAGGACTGAACGCTGCCTCTTTTATCAACTAATACCACCGCATCGGACATATTCTTGATAACACTGTTCAGAGTGCTGTTTAAGAAAACCAATTCCTGGTTGGCTTCGCTCAATGCTTCAGTTCTCTCAATGACCCTTATTTCCAGCTCATCTCGTGCTTTTTTAAGTTCCTCCCGAGCAGATTTGCGCTCGGATATATCGTAACATCCTACAACAATAATTGTTTCTCCATTAATATCTATAGCGCTGCTGGTAAATAAATCCAGCCACATTTCGTCCCCGTTTTTCCTGAACACTTTTAATTCATAACGGTTGGGTTCATTTTCCCCTCTTTGCCGGGCTAGGCCGCGTTGTTTTATCAACTCTTTATAATCCGGATGGACAACATCCCAGAAATTCATTTCCAGCAATTCTTCCATAGGATAACCCAGTCCTAACTCAAAGGCCCGATTAACATAGATAAATCGGTCTCCGTGAAACACATAGATTAAGACCGGAATATTCTCGGTTAGTTGGCGGAAAACTGACTGGCTTTTCAGAAATTTTTGGGGTACAGGACGGGGTTCAACATTGTTCAGCTTAGGTTGTTCCTGATTAATTTCTGAAAGCTGCTGGCGAAGCCGCCTGTTTTCCTCTATTAGTTGGACTTTAGTCATACGTGAATATTGCATTTCTAAAGTGTTCGTGCCAACTCTATCAACTTATCCGCCAATTGTGCCAACTCCATCACCGAAGCTGTCACTTGCTGAGTCGCTGCTGCCTGCTCCTCACTCTGCTTCAGAGTAGTCTCCGAAGCTAGCACTGCCTCCCGCACCTTAAGTTCGATTTCCCGTATTTGTTTTCCTATCTGATCCGCTGTCTGCTTGGATTCGTCAGATAGCTTCCTTATCTCCTCAGCCACCACTCCAAAACCACGTCCATGCTCTCCTGCCCGAGCCGCCTCAATGGCCGCGTTTAGCCCCAGCATCTTGGTTTGATCTGCCACACTTTTGGTGAAGGCCAATATCTGATTAATGCTCGCTGCATTTTCTTGCACTGCCTTAATATGGTCTGCCAATTTCCCTCCTGTTAGATTGATTTCCCCTGCCGAGGCAGCAATTTCCTGCATCACGCTCGCCATCTCCCCGGTGCTGGTATTCAATCTAGCCGCCATGTCCTGAAGGTCGCGGGCTAGATTACGGGGCACCGCAATGCCAAAGCTGCCTACCATGTCACCGGTTTCCTCATCAAACAGCGGAATTCCTGTCATGCGGATTTTACCATGTTTCTTGGTAGTAATGTCGTTCTGTACTTTCTTTTTGGCCCTAATTGATTGAGATCCGGTGTCACGATCTTGCAAAGGTGAACCTACCTGAATATCTTTTAAGTCGAACTTATCGGACCCCATGCGGTAGCGAATTTTTTCCAGGTCAGTTATCCCCACCCAGGCCCCCTCAGGTTGGGAATCAATGATTATCGGAGCGAAGATATCAAAGGCTTTAGCAATCGGGTGCAGCTTAGGCTTAAACACACCGTAGGTTCCTACCACCTGCTTGTTTACATCATCGTCTTCAAAGATTGGTGAAACCCAGAGTTGCAGCCGCATTCCATAAACCTTAGCATCCACTATCTCTGAAATCTCCTTACGGGTTGTGATGCAACGAGCGATATTGCCACCTTTTACTAAGGGTTCTCCTTTCCGAATACCGTCAATACTTATTTTGTGCTTTTCCACAAAATCATAGCATTCGGTGTTGGTGGTAAAATACAAAACCCCATCCATTCCGTAGGTCTGGGTAAGGAAGGAGGCTGATGTGCGAAAGGCTTCCTTCTTGCTGCGTGCACTTTTAAGCACCTTTTCGTGCCCCTCCATGCTGGTCATCATCACATTGGCTATCTGGGAATCTACCAAAAGAGCATCTGCTGGCTTTAGCTTGGCAACTTGATCACGTACCCGCTCACTCCCAGTGGCCTCTATAATTAGATCTAGTCCCGGCTGCTGCATAATCTCACCCAGATCCTGAAAGGTAGTTACTCCTAGTTGCATAGCTAATCGCATTCCGGGAGCATCCTGGTTTACATCACATATGCCAATGACCTTGAACTCCTCAATTACATTAAATGCTCCTAGGATTATTGACCCGCCATTACCTCCACCAATAATTGCAATGTTCGTCATAACTTCCACTCCCCACAGAATAAGATCATTTTTGATAGCTTTTCGACACGCAAGCTGCGTATTCCTTTATTCCAAATGGTGCTGATCAAATAATTAAGAAGCAGGGAAACGCTCTTTTTTCTTCCCCTTATTTCCATGTTATCAGCAGGAAATTAAAATATGTACCCCCCTATTTCCCCCCTGCTATGTTAAAATATATAAGTCGTGCATATATAGTTAACGTGATATAACTGTGATCTAATACAGGAGGTCTTGCTATGAAGAAGCAGCTGGCAGGGATGATTGCACTAATTATAGTCTGGGTATTTGTAAGCGGAACACTTTCAGGATGGGGTGAAACGATCACAGCTCCCGACCAACATAAATGGCTGGATGTCCCTTATGCAAATGCTTCAGCAGCCCAAAAGCTAGATATCTATTTACCCACAAATATACAGGGACCCTTTCCGATTATCGTATCGATCCACGGGGGCGGCTATGAGGCCGGAGACAAATTTGGTCCCGACGTGCTAACAGCCTGGGAGGGACTTAAGCGGGGTTATGCGGTTGTCTCAGTCAACTATCGATTAAGTGGAGAAGCAATCTTTCCTGCTCAGATCAATGACATAAAAGCGGCAATACGTTTCATCAGGTCCAATGCACATAAGTACGACTTAAATCCTAACGAAATCGCCGTATGGGGTAGCTCAGCCGGAGGCGGCCTGGCAGCTTTAGCTGGAACTTCCGGGCAGGTTAAGAGACTACAGGACCCAGCCCTGGGATATTCATATCAATCTGACCGGGTACAGGCAGTAGTGGATTGGTGCGGCCCCATTAACTTCCTGACCATGGATGAGCATTATAAACAAAGCGGAATCGCAGGGCATCTTCAGAATACCCCTAATTCCTTCGGTTCCAAGCTCATGGGACAACAAATCACCCAGGTTCCAGATCTGGTGAAGATGGCCAACCCGGAGACCTATATCACCCGAGACGATCCGCCTTTCTTTATTCAGCAGGGATCGGAAGACAAATGGATTCCGATGCAGCAATCAACAGAATTTGCAGCAAAACTGCAGACAGTAATTGGTAAGGATAAGGTAGCATGTGAAGTGATACAAGGAGCCGGGCATGGTGGTCAAAGCTTTAACAATCCTGAAAATGTAAATAAGGTACTGGACTTTCTAGATAAGAATTTAAAGCAAAAAGTCTAAATGGAAACGGCCCAGCCCTAGTTATTAGGACTGGGCCCAGGCTGTTGACAAAAGCGAATATCAATCACGTTTTTTCTCATGTCTTGATTTTTTCACTCCTGTCACCAGCCTGGTATGAAGATTAAATACTTATTTTGCTGGAATACCAAAGATTGTTTTTCTGGATCAGGAAGGTATGTTCACCTGAAATCTGACCGTTGGTCTGGAACCACAGGTTGGTGTCGCTGCTGACGGTAAGACCAATCACCTGAGCATTAGGCTTGATTTGGTGCATGCAGGTGAAGTTGGACAGGTCGAGATCACCCAACTTGTATTCTACATAGCTATTACCATCTTGTACTCTGCTATTACCAGTGGCAACAGCAGTCACTGCAGTGGGAGCGGTCCAATCGAGAGCAGCCACATAGCTCTTATCATTGATATCTATTACTTCTAAGGTGTACTTTCCGGATTCACGCTGTACATTAAACCATAAACTACTGTCCGTATTAGCGGTTAGCTGTATAAGGTCAGAGCCTTCTTTTTGCAGAGTTATCGATTTCACTTTATCCTGGGCCAGACTAATTGTAGTACCATCTGCCTCTAGAATATATTCTTCATATACTTTGCCATCATGGCTGCCTACATTACCTGTAGATTTAAGAATTACTGTATTTACCTGCTGTTCTTCAACTACAGTCACAGTACAGGCGGCTGATTTGTCTGATTCCCCACGGCTGGCTGTAGCGGTAATGGTAACGGTTCCGGTCTTATCATTTGCAGCAGTAACCACTCCATACACCACAGTAGCTACAGTAGTATCACTACTTAACCAGCTTACTAGTTTATCAGTGGTGCCGTTGACGTATTTTACAATAGCTTCAAGGGTTATCGATTTACCCTGTTCCACTGTGGCTGTCTCCGGCAAGCTTACCGATTCTACCTCTGACTTTTCGAGCAGTCTTTGCAGCATGCTGGCCATTTCTGCCCGGGTGATAGCACTATTGGGATTGAAATTACCATTGGGGCTGCCGGTCAGAATTCCCTCCTGGTATAGTGCCATAATATAACCGACATCATCTTTGGAAATCAACAATCCAT
This sequence comes from uncultured Syntrophomonas sp., assembly GCA_964457945.1. Classification (GTDB taxonomy): domain Bacteria; phylum Bacillota; class Syntrophomonadia; order Syntrophomonadales; family Syntrophomonadaceae; genus PHAA01. Next base: position 40,781 of record CAYWFX010000014.1, on the reverse strand, counting down.
CTTTGAATGGCATATTACTAGTGTCTACGGGCTCCAAGCCCAGGGCTTTCGCGATCATAACCGCAGTCTGGGCCCGAGATGCCTGCACTCCTGAATGAAAACGATTTAACTTGATGATGCCTTTTTTAGCAGCTTTACCAGCATTGTCACGTGCCCATGCTGGTACATCAGCCAAATTATCTTCCTCATTTAGCGTGGCCTCATCGTCGGTAGATGTCTTAGCAGCGTCATCCTCGTAAATACGCATCACCAGGGCCAGGGCTTCAACCTGGGTTAATTGCTGGTTGGGCTTAAATGTGCCATCAGGATAGCCCTTGAATAGGCCTACAGCAGCCATCTCCGTGATAGATCGAGTTGCCCAGTGCTGGTTAAGATCGGAAAAATAGCTTTTTTCCTGGCTGGGCTTTTCGTTACGATAGATCTTAAATGCCTCCTGGACTGATTTTTTCACTCGTTCTTGTACATGATTCTTTTCCACCTTTTGTACTTCTTTGTGCGTTTGCACCTGCTCATTTGACTGCTTATTGATTTGCAGTTTCACAGTATCAGTTACTTTTTTGTCTTTATTGCTGTTTCCACCGGCATTAGCATTATCAGATTTAGCTAACACAGTACCAGTAGATAACATCATCACCAGCAACAAAACCAGTATCATAGACAGGTTTTTCTTCATAAACTTTCCTCCTTTGCTATTCTTATCTATATATGCGCAAAGGAAAGTTCATTTTTGGGGTAGCTAAAAGATTCATAAATTTATTGCGTTTCATTAGGAACAAAGGGTAAGTGCTTATTTTTATGATACAACCTTGTCATCAAGGGTTCCTACTGTGAACTGGCTGTTGTAAAGTTCTGCATAAAAGCCGTCCATCGCCAGGAGCTCTTTATGATTACCTTGCTCGATTATTGCCCCCTGGTTCATTACCAGTATTAAGTCCGCATCGCGAATGGTTGAAAGCCGATGGGCTATAACGAAACTAGTTCTTTCTTTCATTAGGTTCGTCATCGCTCGCTGGATTAAAATCTCGGTTCTAGTATCGATGTTACTGGTTGCCTCATCAAGTATTAGGATAGTCGGGTCGGCCAAAAAAGCACGGGCAATGGTTAGGAGCTGCTTCTGACCCTGTGAGATATTAGAAGCCTCTTCATTCAGTATAGTATTGTAACCCTCGGGCAGAGTTTTAATAAAATGATGGGCATGAGCCGCTTTGGCTGCGTTAATGATCTCTTCCTCTTGGGCTCCCTCACTGCCATAAGCAATGTTGTCCCTGATGCTGCCATTAAACAGCCAGGTATCCTGCAAAACCATGCCAAATAGAGTGCGCAAGTCACCACGTTTCATGTCAACGATATCTACTCCGTCGATGGTAATACGACCGCCCTGGACTTCGTAGAAGCGCATAATCAGATTAACCAGCGTGGTCTTGCCTGCTCCAGTAGGCCCTACAATAGCTATGGTCTGCCCTTCTTTAACATCTATACTCAGGTCTTCCATTAACAAAGCATCATCTTTGTAACCAAATTTAACATGCTCGAATTTAACCTGGCCTTTGGGAAATTCTATAATCCTGGCATCTTCCTTATCCGGTATCTGCTCGGTCTCATCCAGGATTTCAAATACCCGTTCCGCTGAGGCTACTGTGGATTGCAGTATATTCGCTATATTAGCTACTTGAATGATGGGTTGGGTGAACTGGCGCATATATTGAATGAAGGCCTGAATATCTCCTATCTCAATAGACTTCTTAGCTACCAGAAGGCCGCCGACCACACAGACCAACACATAGCCAATATTGTTTACAAAGTTCAAGGCCGGAAAGATAATTCCGGACACAAACTGCGCTTTCCATCCTACCTGATAGAGCTCGTTGTTAATACCCTTGAATTTTAATATTGAATCTTCTTCATGACCGAAAACTTTAACTATCTTATGACCTGAATACATTTCCTCAACATGACCATTTAGCTCACCTATAGTTTTCTGCTGAGCGGCAAAAAATTTCTGAGATTTCTTGGCGATTAATGCCGTTATCAATGCACTTACAGGTAAGCTTACCAGGGCAATAAGGGTCATTATGGGACTGATGGTCAGCATCATGATCAATATTCCGATCACGGTCACTAAAGATGTTATCAACTGGGTCAGACTCTGCTGCAAGGTAGTAGCAATAGTGTCCATATCATTGGTAACCCGGCTCAATATCTCGCCATGGGTGCGCTGATCGAAATATTTAAGGGGAAGATGATCCAGCTTTTCCTTGACATCGTTACGCATTCTATAAACGGTTTGCTGAGAAACACTGGCCATTATATAGGCCATTATATAGGTGAAGCTGGCACTAATAATATATAGCACAATCAGTAAAATTAGGATTTTTCCTATATATTCAAAATCAAAACTTGGAATAGCTTGATTGCGCAGCTTGTTAATAACAGCTATGGGCATTTTCTTTTCGATAGCCATGTCCAACTGCATATAATAGGCGTATTTTGCTAATAGACCCTCACCCAATTTGGTCGTCGCCTTACCCATAATTTTGGGTCCAAAAATAGAGAACAGGGTACTGGCTATGGCCAGAATAAATACTATAATAAATCGATATCTATCTGGCCTAAGATACTCCGCCAGTCTCTTAATCGTACCAGCAAAATTCTTGGCTTTTTCTACGGGCTGCCCTAATCCGGGTCCTCCGGGTCCGCGTCCCCTAGGCCCTCCGGGGGCTTTATCTGGTCTTTTTGCACTCTGTTCGCTCATGCTATCTCCTCTTCCGATAACTGGGATAACACAATCTCCCGGTATACCTCACTAGTATTCATGAGTTCTTTATGCCTGCCCATACCCACAATCCGACCTTCGTCTAAAACTATAATCCGGTCGGCATTCATTACTGTGCTCACCCTTTGGGCTACAATAATAACGGTAGAACTCGTAGTTTCCTGGCTAAGAGCAGAACGAAGACGGGCATCGGTTTTGAAATCCAGGGCTGAAAAACTATCGTCTAAAATATAGATCTCAGGTTTTCGCACCAAAGCGCGAGCGATGGAAAGTCTCTGCTTCTGACCTCCGGATAGGTTGGTTCCACCCTGGGAGATCTGTGAATCATATCCGTCATCCATCGTAGTAATGAACTCGCTGGCCTGAGCAACCTCAGCCGCGTGCTGGATTTCAGCATCGCTGGCATCAGCCTTACCATAACGGATGTTATCACCGATAGTTCCACTGAAAATAATTGGAGTTTGGGGAACGAAGCCAATTTTTGACCGAAGCTCCACCTGGGTGATTTCTCTGACATCCACTCCATTAACCAGAACTGCCCCGCTGTCAACATCGTAGAATCTGGGGATCAGGTTGATTAAGGAAGATTTGCCTGAACCGGTACCGCCTATTATTGCAGTCACCTCTCCTGAATGCAGGGCGAAAGATATATCATTTATGGCAGGCTCTTCAGCGCCTGGATATGAAAATGTTACATGCTTAAATTCTACATTAGCCCTCTGACCAGCAGATCTTTGGCCATTCTGTGGATCGATAATTTCAGGTACCGTGTCCAGGACCTCATTAATTCGAATCGCTGATGCCTGGGCCCGTGGAACCATGATAAACAGAATAGTCACCATAATAATGGAAAACATAATCTGCATAGCATACTGCAGGAAGGCCATCATATCTCCCAGCTGCATGACATTTTGACTAATCCGAATACCGCCAAACCATATAATAGCAACGGATGTAAAATTCATGACCAGCATCATTATGGGCTGCATACCAGCCATAATTTTATTTACCTTTATGGATGTATCGGTCAAATCCAGATTGGCTTTTTCGAATCTCTCATTTTCACTGTCCAGGCGGTTAAAGGCCCTTATAACCCTGATGCCGGTCAGATTCTCACGCAGCACCAGGTTTACTTTATCCAGCTTGGCCTGCATCGATTTAAACAGAGGAACGATCAATGATGCAATTACAGCTATTAAGGTCAACATTAGCGGCAGAACCACTGCCAGTATCAGGGTCAGTCCCCGATCTTTGGAATAGGCCATGATTATTCCCCCTATACACATGATAGGAGCATTGACCATGAAGCGTAAGCCCATAACCAGCAAGGTTTGCACCTGGGTAATATCATTGGTTGTTCTGGTAATCAAGGAGGCAGTTCCTATCTTATCAAACTCATGCAGAGAATAACTTTCCACCTGGGAAAATACCTTGTCACGGGTATCCCGGCCGAATCCCATACCGATTATGGAAGACAGATAACTGCCGACAATGGCGCAAATACCGCCGCCCAGGGCGACAAGCAGCATGTAGCCTCCAAATGTCCAGATATAGGAGGTATCTCCCTTCATCATGCCGTTATTAACGACATCCGCCATTAGAGTAGGAAGATACAAATCGGCAAGTGACTGGGCGAATAGAAAAACTACTACCCAAAGCAGCTGCCATGTATAGGGCTTTAGACCTCGAAATAATCTAAACATTAAATATTATCTCCACTCGATTAGATTTGATAGCCAGTAGGGACTTTCAAGAAATAAACTAGTCATTTATTCCGGTATTTTTTGCGCTATACTTCGTTATCAAAACGCGCTAATACCCCCAGTATTACCACTCTTTGCAACATTATTGGCGACCGCTAGGGAGCACCAGTAGTGCCCGGAGGGTGACGCCTTGTCTAGCACGAAAAATCCTCGGACTATTCTGCCTTATTTATTCCTTGCAACATTATTAGTAAGCGCTAGCGAACACCAGTGGTACCCGCAGGGTGATAGCCCCTTATTGAACGATTACTGCCATTTTATCCGCCAGAACGTTTACGTTGATAACGGCTACCCGCTCACCTGGATTGAGACCCTCTATAATTTGGGCTTCCTTATCGCTTTTTATCCCTACTTTAACAATCCGTTGGGAGGCTATATTGTTCTCAATTACATATACGTAGCTTGCGTCGTTGTTCTGCAGTATTGATGATATCGGTACAATAATTCCTTGAGCTTTATTAATTACGGAAGTATGGGCTGATAATCCAGCCATTAAGCCGCTCTCATTTTTCAGGGTGATTTCTACCGGAAAGACTTCACCCGTGTTTACAGCAATGGGCCCAATGGATGTAACCGCACCTGAGAAAATACGGTCCGGGTAGCTGTCTATCTTAATGTTTATCGGCTGGCCAACTGATAACAGCTGCAATTTATCCTGTGCTATGGTACTTTTCATTTTTAAATTAGAGGTATCCACAATTGAAATAAGTACGACACCTGGAGATACAATTTGACCAAGGTTTAGATTTTGATTGCTTATTATTCCGTTCAGGGGACTTTTGATAGTTGCATTTTCAATCTGCACATTAAAATTTTTTATATTAGCCAAGGCGGTATTGATCGCAGCAGCGGCCTGGGCTTTAGCGGGGCCAGAGGCATTGTCATACTGCCTGGCAGCAATGTTAAGCTTATCCTGGGCTTCATCCAACTGACTTTGAGATACTGCACCTGATTCGAAAAGAATCTTGGTGCGATCATAATAAATCTGCGCTGTATTTAAGTTAATCTTGCTTATCGAAGCCAGATTATCTGCTGATTGAGCCGCTGCCTGGGCGGACTGCAGATTAGCCTCGGCCTGCATAAGCTGTCCATTTAAAGCTTCTGTATCCAACTTTATAAGAACATCCCCAGCCTTGACAGAATTACCTACCTTGGACCCTAAGGCTATTACCTGCCCTGATATCTTACTGGATATATCAACCGTCTGGTTAGGCACCAAAACCCCGCTAAATTCCAGCCTGGTTTCTAATTCCTGGCTGTTGGCAAGTGCTGTAGTAACCGTCACCTTTTGGCTGGCATTTTGACTTGCACATCCAGAAACAGCAATTACTAAAAGCATGGCTGTAAGTAATAATAAGGATCTTCTAATAAGCTTTCGCATACTAAACCTCTTTTCTCTATTTGATATGGATTTTGACAGTTGCATTCATTCCGGGCATTAGAGTCAAATTATCCGTATTTAAAATAGCAATATGAACCGGTATCAACTGCGTAACCTTGGAATAGGTGCCACTGGTATTTAACGAGATAGATGTACTGAATGCACCAGTGGTAGCCTGGCCAATGCGCTCAACATGACCTTGGAAGGTCTTATTAGGGTAGGCATCAATTTTTATTTCTACCTTCTGCCCGGGCTGGATGTTTAAAATATTAGTTTCTTCAATATTGGCTTTAATATAAATGTGGGCAGTATCCGCTATCGTCGCAATTTCCATTCCGGGGGTAAGTACTTCGCCTTTTACTACATTGGACATAATGACTTTTCCATCAATGGGAGATTTGATATCCGCCTTGGAGATTATGGTATCAGCTGAATTAACCAGGGCCTGAGGGTTTAACGCCGTGCTGCTAATCATGCTGCTGGTATCCTGCCTGCCCAGAATCTGTCCAGCTTTTACCTGGTCACCAAGCTGAACATTCCACTCCTTCAATTTACCTGTGATTTCAGGCGTGATGGTTACCATGTCAGATGTTACCTGAGCGTTTTGGGTTGAGAAGTAGTTGATACTTTGGTAAATGTAGTATGAAATCCCTGCTATCCCACTGACCAAAATAACAATACCCAGTACCATCAACGCTGTTTTCAATCTTTTCATTTCTTGACCCACCTTTAATGATTTTTAGAGCTCTTAATAGCTGGCAAATTCGTGATTCTATTGGGTAATTTTGAGGATTTCCTGCATCCTGGTCACCATCTGTTTTAGTTCTTCCAGTTCTTTATCTGGTATCTCACTAAGTTTTTCAGTAAAGTTGACTTTTATCCGGGTAAATAACGCTTTATGAATGCTTTTACCAAGTTCGGTGATTTCTATACGCACAATCCGCCGATCATTCTCATCTGTCTTTCTCACTACCAGGCTGCTTTCAATTAGCTTAGATATTATCGGAGTAAGTTGTTGTTTCGATATTTTCATCACTGCTGCTAACTCTGACATTGGCAAAGAGCCTTTATGAAACAGGATGGAGATGGCATGAAATTGTCCAGGACTTAAACGAGACCGGGTGATCTGCTCAGCAGGTCTGAAGTAATTATCTCGAATGTATCCCAGGAGCCTGAGAAATTCTCCGGCGACATTTTCCAGGTTGCTCATTATTTCACCTACCTATTATTTTTATAGAACTAGTATATATGAATTGCAGAGATTAGTAAATAGTCATTTACTGTCAAGTGTTGTTTACCATTATTGGAAATCACTTCACTTTTGACTAAATGAATCGCAATAATGCAAAAAAAGACCCCGAAGGGTCTATTATGGGAGGATATAAGGGGGATACAGGAGGGTGATTACAGCCTGATTGTTGCCATTTATTTTAAGGTTGCGCTTCCATATTGCTGTTGATATTGAATTTTAGCGTACTGCAGTTGCTGAGTACCTTTGTCACATTGTAAAGCTAATAAAGAACAGTGTTTATCACAGCCATTACAGAACAATTTTCCCAAATAGTCAGTTAAGGTTACGGTATCCCCGGCATTACTTGTACTGGAGGCAACACTTGCACCAGAGGTATTACTTGTTCTAGCGGCACTACTATTATTTTGAGCTGCAACGGTTGGGTACTCGTATACTTTACCATTGTTGGTTGATATGGTGTTACTCTGATTTTCTCTGGTTTTGGACTGTTGAACTTCCCTAGGTTGGCTGGGAGGTTCTCTTCTAGTCCGAACTCTATCTGCATCGACAGTGGTGCCACTAGCGATTTGAGAATAGAATAGGCCCACCCCCATTCCCACTCCCAGTACGACCACACCCAAGCTCATGGCTGCCTTACTTATATTAGGTGCTTTAAGCGCATCTAATAGTTTACGTATAGCATTTATAATAAAGCGCCAATGCAAGATAATATGAGCTCCAAAGAGTCCCAGACAGAAGTACGAAACCCATTTATGCACGGTAACAAAGCTATGACTTACGCCGGCTGATTCCGATACAAACATCACCTGTGAAATCTGAATCCCCGTGACTATTATGGTCATGACACTAATAAACGACACGGCATTTAATATATAAAATAGCTTGGGCTTGGTGTTCAATTTGGGATTAAACAGGTTTTTAGTTATGCTCTTAACCCATGACCAGTTCAGGATAATGTGGAATGAAAACATGGCCCCCATGCTTATCCCGAAGATTTCATGCCATGTCATTCCTGTATTCTTAGGATCAATCATTACCAGAAACAGAACCGTCATGACGATATCGAGCATTATTTTCGTAATAGTTTTATCCTTCATTTAATTATCCTCCTTCCATTTTAGAATGCTTAGTCTAGTGAGAACGAGATTCCTTATTTATCCTATTTCTCAGTCTAACTACAAAATATTATCTACCAGGTAATTGAAACCATGCTTAATAGAAGCTGAAAATTTGCTTAATGTAATGATCCACAGTACCTCAACCTTTCCCAAACCGAAGTTCCACAATACAAAAAAGACCCTTGCAGGTCTTAACCGATTTAATCGAATTATTGAAATAACTCCCGAGGGTATAACTAGATAAGCTAATGACTTATAACAAATATCTAGAAAGCTAGGGAATAAAAGCTAAACAAGTATGCGCATATCAGACGGAATTATGCGAAAGGAAGCACTGGCTCGCCCGGCTGTTTCTCCATCCATTTCAATAAATACTTCTTCAGAAGATTCAATTAGAATTTCTTTTCCCTTATAGCAATTTACTTTGGGATGACTAAGGTGTGCTCCTTTATAAACCAATGGCAGGTGACGAATTAACTCAAATTTCTTAAAGTCCTTAAGAATAATTACATCCAGAAGCCCATCATTTATCTCCGCATTTGGAGCAATCATCATTCCACCACCAAAGTATTTACCATTAGCAACTGCCACCAGACTCGAAGGCCCAGAATAAACTGAAGTACCATCTACCGTCACCCTTACATAATGATTTTTGTAACGAATAATAGCACTCACCGCTCCTGTCAGGAACGACATAAATCCGCCCAACACCTTGCTATTACGATTTACTCGTATAACCGTCTCACTTCCCAGACCAATATCGGCAATATTAATAAAGTATCGGCATTCTTTCTGCCCATCCCACCCGGTATACTTTACTTCCACAATATCACAGCTGACTATTGAACCTTCTTCCGTACCCCTAATTATAGATCTTAAATCTTTCCTCAAATCAATCACTCTGGCCAGGTCACAGCCTGTACCCATAGGAATAGCTGTAAATAATGCATTCTCATTTACTTTCTTTCCATGGTTATAGAATCCATTGATTACCTCATTTATAGTCCCATCCCCACCCACAGCGGCAATGCAGTCAAAGCCATCTTTAATTGCATTACGAGTCAGTGTAACTGCATCCATAGGCGCCTTGGTATAAGAAACGGAATATTCCAAGTCTTTTAGGTACAATCCATTTTCAATTTCTATCCATTTTGTAGCAGTTGTGCCATTTCCAGAGTTAGGATTGACAATAAACATGATTTTATTCATACCAGTAACCTCCTAGTAATAAGGAACTATGTTTTCGTCATTTACATTCTATATCTGACTTTCATTACCTCCATAATAAACCCAATTTTTAATTGATCATTTAAGCCTAACTTGCATTTCTGTCCCCTCACCTTTCTTAACATTCCGGTCTTTTCTGGAAGGATTACCAGAACCCGCGTCGAAATAGTCAGGAATTATACTTTTGTAAGGACGCATGCCGGGGAAGGTAGTGTGATTAGGTTTGGAATACAGAAATGTTGCCTTTTCATTGACTAGAATAGGAACTGCTCTAAGCTCGGAAAGTCATCTGGATAGACTTTTTGACCTTATTGTTGACGAGATTATAGAATTTGCAGGCTGTGATGGCTGTTCTCTGTTTATCCGCCATGATGATCCGGCCCACCTGGTTTTTCAAGCATCCAGAACGGTTTCGCTGGAAGACTCTAATGCACGCAAGGAGTTTAATGCCATTCCGGTGAAATTGAGCCGGAGTTCCATCGTTGGTCATACAGCCTTAGCCGGGGAAATCATTAATATTCCGGATTGTTACCATATCCCAGAAATAGTTAGTTACAAGCATAATAAAGACTATGATATTCAATCGGGTTATCGTACTATTTCTCTTCTTTCTGTTCCGATAAGGTACCAGGACGGTTCTATCGTGGGGGTAATCCAGTTAATCAATAAGCTGGATGATGAAGGTAAAGTCATTGCTTTCCCTGAGGAATTGGAGACCCTAATAAGCGCAATAGCCAGCCAAGCCGCGGTGGCTATTAGAAATGCCCAACTGCAAAACATCCAGACTGAATCAAGCTTTGTCTTCAACTCTCTGTTACTGGCCTTATGTGCCTACTCATTTTTCCTGGCCATTCTGCAAAAATACCAGGGTAATGCAATGATGCCTACACTAATTACAGCAGGTTTCTCAGGATTATTTTTGGTGATTTCTATCCTGGTAATCTGGAAGACTAAATTGCCCCTAAGTTTTTTTGGAGTAACCCGAAATAATATTAAAAAGTCCCTGTTGGAATCAGGTTTGGCAACCATTATAGTAATTGCCATCCTGACTATGGTAAAAATATGGGCCGTAACGCATTGGGTTGTATTTCAGGGGGCACCCATTATTAACTGGAGCTTGTGGGGGGTATCTTATTACACCTATCTTCTTATCTCTCCTATCCAGGAGTTTGTCAGTCGAGGAGTTCTCCAAAGTTCGCTGGAACGAAGCTTAAGTGATAGTAGAATTCGCTCCTTCCTGGCTATTGTTATATCTTCTTGCGTATTTGGCTCATTTCATATTTTCTACTCGCTGGGTCTGGCTCTGTTAACGGTTGTAAGTGGCTTTTTCTGGGGTTACTTATTTTCCAGACATAAAAATATAATAGGAATCAGCCTGTCTCATTTCATTATTGGCGATTACATTTCCCTGCTAGGCTTTTGGGATCTGCTATTAACCATCTAGTTCTTAATCCTAACACTTAAATCCTCACTTCTACTGGCCTTAATCAAGGCTAAGACTTATAGTATCCGGTACCTGCTCTTCCACTTCCTTCATGATCCACTTGGGGCATTCATAATAATTGATCTGGATTTGAGTCGCGGGATATCTACCGCAATTAAAATAGCGCCAGTAAAAAGAATCGTAACCCATACAGATTCCTTTTTTATGGTCAAATAACCCGCACCCTATCTTTAGACAACAACGTGAGCAGCCACGGCACTCATCTTCCTCCGAATCCCAGGTTGCGGCTAGCTCAATTATGGATGTATCCGGTTGCTTCATAGGGGGCGCTGTTAAAGGAATTGAAAACATAGCTTGATAGTGCTTATTCTTAATTATTAAATTTAACTGGTGATAGAAGGTAATCATGCCAGGGAAAAAGTAACGGGTAAACTTCCAAAATCGAAAATCGCCAAAAAACAGATAGGTAGTCAAAGGGGCCAAAATATACATAATGATTCCCCCGGACAAAAGTATTAATAGGTAGAAAATTATAAAAAGCAGGCGTTTTATAGCCCATTCCGTTCTTTGTAGTATTGTTTGCATCATAGTAAGTATATAAATCCACTTTCGCAATAATTTCCATTTATTATAACATATCAAATTATTCGATAATATCTCATATGCTATAACGTTATTAGTCGCTTTTGGCTGGTGGAGGCGATCCGCACTATAATATTAATCAACAAGGGTTTAAACTAAAACCATGCCCAAACATAGACCTGAAGATATCCCCGTCTACCATACGACAGCAAATATTCTTGGAGCCATTTTAGCATGAACTGTAGATTATAGTATTACTATGTAAAGGAGTATACTGTATGATATATTTCCAAGTTGATGTTTTCTCTTCCAAACCTCTAAGCGGTAATGGGTTTACAGTTGATTGTGCCTATCTGGTAAAAAATGGATTTAAAAAGACCAATGAATTGATTCACGTTTTCCAGGGCCAATTTGTTAACAGACCAAGTATAATAAAAGGCTGGCTTTCAGATGAAAATCTACCAAAGAAGTCCATATTAAAGGTGATGTATCGTTCTTTGGATTTGGAGAAATAAACATTTGAATTGTGAAATTAGTAATTACTATCTCACGGCTCCGGCCGGGTTTATTTTTTCCTAACAATGATATAACATAGACATGTTCCCCTTTTAATTATATAGGATGGGTAACTAATCGCATTTCCGGACATTTTATTGAACTCGGCTTCTTAAATACTTAAAAAGGATTTAAAAATATGATACATAAAAAATTCACCAATTGGCGGATGTTACCGCTGATTGTAGTACCACTTATAATGCTTGCCGCTTTCCCCAGTATTGCACTCGCGTCCACCAGTATTTTCTCTCTTGGGTCAACCTCTTATTATACTGATGGCAATCAGTACACTATGAACACAGCTCCTTATGCCAAGGATAATCGCACCTATATGCCGATTCGTTATATTGCTTATGCACTAGGAATTAATGACAGCAATATCATTTGGGATGGAGCAAATAGTACCGTTAACCTGATGAAGGGCAACAAAGTAGTTCAACTAAAGATTGGTAGTAAGTCCCTTCTTATTAACGGCGCCTCAATTACGATGGATGTAGCTCCAGAAGCAGGTCCAGGCAACCGAATCATGTTGCCAGCCGCCTTTGTGGCTCAAGCATTTGGTGCCAGCGCTGCATGGAACCCTGTAACTCAGTCCATTATTATCTCAAACAATCCACCAACTACCCCCTCTATACCTGATAGCAGCGAGAGTAAAATACTATCTAAACCAGTAAATAATACAACTGAAGGCAATGGCTCAATACCTGCTTACGAATGGGATTACAAATCGCAGCATTGGAAATGGGATCCCAAATTTTCAACAAAATCCGTTAATGACTTATTAGTTGGGTATCAAGAAATGCCTCATCCCCACCATAGTCGGATGGATTTTTTAAACACATATTGCATAAACACAAGCCCGAGTGAAAAGGAATTAATATCAGCAGTAGCAAATTGCTTCAAGAATGTTAAATCTGATGCTAATTATGATAAATATGATATAGTTTGCAATGTAATTGCTTTTGTCCAAAGCTTCACCTATATTTCGGACTCGACTTCTACCGGCTTTGATGAATACCCGCGTTATCCATTGGAAACCTTATTTGCTAGAGAAGGAGACTGTGAAGATACCGCCATTCTGACAGCTACATTAATCCGAGAATTGGGTTATGGAACCGCACTGATCTTTTTTGATGATCACTGTGCTGTAGGCTTAAAAGGATCCGAGACGCTGCCCGGCAGTTATTATGAAGTAAATGGAGCAAGATACTATTACTTGGAAACAACTGCTAAAGGATGGGATATCGGGCAGCTCCCTGAAGAATACAAAGATCAAAAGGCAATAGTTCTGCCTTTGCCATAAGAACCCCCCCCACTCTATGGACCATAAACCCCTAAAAACCAAAAAGACCCATGTGGGTCTTATCTGGTAATCGAATACTCACTTTATAGCCGAATCTTCATCCTCACGATACCGTTGGTTTATTATTATCATGTAATCATAGTTTAACTCGCATTCTTAGCATGTCCATACAGAGAAATGCCACCAGCTAATAAATTGACATGAGATTAAAGATAGACCCCGATTTCTACACTTAGAGTATGTACTCTTTGGGCGGGTTACCGGAGAAGTCCGCAATTACTGCTTTTGCATTCGCAAGATAAAAAATCTCAAAGATTGGGTTGTCAACGCTTTGATACAAAGAATTAACTAGATCATTGTTCTCAATGATTTTTTTCTTGATTTCCAAATCCTGTGAAAACACCGCTTCGCCGCTCAATCTAATCCAGGCAAAACTTGGACTGGCGATGCTCACTTCTACAAAGGGGAATTTTTTCATCTGCGCAAATACATCCTTTTGATTGTTTGTACAGAAATACAGCTTGCCGTCCTGCTCGATCATAAACTGAAATGGGCGAACCTTTGGCTTACCATCCAAACCGATAGTGGCAAAATACTGCACAGGATTCTCTTTTAAAAATTTTACGACTTCATTCATGTCAACAACCCCCCAAATTTTTTAGTTGCAAAGTTCTCTTCGCAGGTTCATATTAGATCCATAGATAATGTTTGTAAAGTAAGCACCTTAAAGTAATGTAGGTACCCGATAGTAACTATTGGAGGTTTTGTAATGGCAAAAAACTTACCACCCTGCCCAGTTGAAACAACCCTGCTATTGATCGGTAACAAGTGGAAAGTCTTGATCCTGCGCGACTTGGTTGAGGGAACCAAAAGGTTTGGGGAGTTAAAAAAGGCAATTGGAAATGTTAGTCAAAAAATGCTGACCCAACAACTGCGTATTATGGAGGAGGATGGATTAATTAGCCGCGAAGTCTTTGCAGAAATCCCACCCCGAGTTGAATATTCACTCACTGATACAGGGATGAGCCTGAAGCCCATTCTTGATGCATTACAATCTTGGGGGGAAGAATACAAGTTAAAAATTACTGCAGAAAATGTAATTCGGCCTGAATAAAACTTAACATTTCTATTATTGAAAAACATTGGGTTCTACTTTATTTGGACCCTCCTTTATTTCTTTTAAGCAATTCAATGCTGGTCCTTCGATAATATTACCTTCATAGTCAAACCTGGAACCATGACAGGGGCAATCCCAGGATCGTTCAGCACTATTCCATTCTAATTCGCAGCCTAAATGAGTGCAGGTTATATCTAATAAGTGGAGTTTATCATTTTCATCCCTGTATGCACCTGCTTTCTTGCCATCAACGCTGATTATCTTAGCTTCACCTTTGCCAACTTCCTCATTTTCTGAAGTTTGCTCAAGTTTTCCGGATATGAAGCTTTTGGCAACATCTAAATTTTGCACAACAAATTCTTTTACATGTGAAAATCTTGACGGATTATAAACTGGCGCCCAAGGACTATCACCTTTTTTTATTAAATCTTTAATTATCATGGCTGCTGCTGTACTGTTAGTCATACCCCATTTACCAAATCCTGTAGCTACATATAAACCAGGACTTTGTGCGGTTAGATTACCTACATAGGGAACACCATCTAAGGTCATACAGTCCTGAGTAGACCATCTGTAAGGTATATCCTGTACCTGGAAAGTACTTTTTGCATAATCGATCAAGTTGCTATAATGCAGGTTGGTGTTTTCACAATGCCCGGTCTTATGGTTTTCTCCCCCTATGAGGATTAATTCGCCATCTTGAGAGCTCTGCGAGCGGAGAGAGCGGATGGGTTCTTCTGCCGATATGAACATCCCTTCTGGAAACTTTTCCTTAATGGTAGCTCCGATAACATAGGACCGTTCGTTATAAATTCTCGAAAAATAAAAGCCACCTCCATCAAAAAAGGGGAAATGGGAAGCTACTATGACCTTTGATGCTCTTACCTTTTTACCTGTATTGGTGATGACCAAATAACAATCTATTTCCTTTTTAATATTCATAGCTCTGGATTGTTCAAATATATTACTGCCGTTTTTTAAGATTTCCGGGACAAGAGCCTTTAAATATTTAAGTGGATGGAACTGAGCTTGATCATCAAAACACAGGGCTGACTTAACTGGAAAAGGAAGCGGTACTTCCTTTAGAAGAGATGCCTTAATTCCTAAACTAGAAGCTGCCTTTGCTTCGTCTTCAATATCTTGTAAGTATCTATCAGATTGGGTATAGATATAAGCAGGTCGCCACATAAAATCACAGTCAATATTATTCTTCTCGATCAAATCAGCAATAGTATGAATGGCATTCTCATTAGCATCAGCGTATTGCTGGGCCAGTTCCTCACCCTTTTCCTTGAGTAACCGGGCATAGATGAGGGAGTGCTGGGAAGTTATCTTGGCAGTAGTGTGACCGGTAGTACCATGAAGGATGCGATTGGCCTCAATTACAGCAACTTTCAGTCCCTCTTTAACCAAAAGGTAAGCAGCTGTAATTCCTACTATACCTCCCCCTACAATTGCAACATCAACATTAGTATTTTCTATCAAAGCCGGATAATTTGTTTCTGGGGTAGAAATAATCCAATATGGGTTCGGAAGATTCTTAAATTCAAGTTTATTGCCACCTATCTTAATCACCCCTAATACTCGTAATTATTGAAGGACTTAATATCATATAGTTTGCTTCTTAGGGCAAAAATATATAACAATAAAATCTTCGGTGTTATGGAGGATGATAGTATTTGAGCATGGATCCCAAACTTGCCGACTCACAGTTTTTAAGGATGGGACTTACAAGGTGCCACAGCTGCGTGGAGTCTGGGCTATTGCCCCCTATTTCCATGATGGCAGCGCCAAAACGCTAAAAGATGTAGTTAATCATTATAATATGCAGTTCAAGCTTAACCTTATGGAAACCGAAAAAGACAACCTGGTAGAGTATCTTAAGTCTTTACATTAAAAACACTGTTAACAACGTTCACTAATTTCAAGTACTTTCAGATCAGACCCCTTCTGTACAATCGGAAGGGGTTTTGTTTGTCTAATTGCTGAGTGGCGAATTATAATTCGTCGGGTAAAACGTGAATCAGGGATGCACTCTTTAGAAGGAAATGGAATAACATACAGTATATTCTTGAAGGGGGTGATTAAATGAGTGCAAAACATGTTCATGAGTTCCTGGGCAGTACAGAAGTTACAGAATAACATATCCACCGTTTTGCCGGGGTAACCTTTGAAGCTATTGTATTAGCCAATGGAAAACACAAGCATAGATTTTTTACCAATACCGATTTTTATGAAGATCATCATCATGAGGTTAAGGGGTTTACCGGTGTCAATATCCCTATAGGCGATGGCCGACATATTCATTTTGTTAAATTAAGGACCACCATAAAAGATAATCATAAACACATATATAGATTGGCAACCATGATTAATGATCCGAGTGGCGAAGAATAATCTGTAAGCCAACCTTGTCTTTAACTAACGGTTACTGCTAACTTCACGGTTCGGGACTTACACCCTATAGTCATCACTCATGCCGGGCGCACAACCAGAAAACGGGGAGAAAGTATCAAAACTTCTCCCCGTTAGGAATAACTATATACCGTCATTTATTTGATGGGCCATGCAGGAATCGAACTGCAACCTTTGGTCTCATGAAGGTGTCACTTAACCTTCCTACCTAGCGTAAGATGTAGTATAGAAAAAACAGGAAGGCGTGATATGCATGGGAACTGCCTATGTAATTAATAACGAGTCCGATTCTATTTCGGTAATTGATACCAAAACTCATAAACTCAAGGGAACTATCAAGTTACCTTATGGCCCCTTCGCGTTAGCTCCGCCCACCAAGTTTAATCAGCTTTGGGTTCTGATGGGTCCTAATATCGTGGGCGTCATCAATCTGATTAATCATAAAATAATAGCTACTATTCAGATTCCACATGATGCTAGTGCCATTGCTCTCACACCCAATGCCTGGCGTGCTTATGTACCAAGCAGCCTATACGATTCCGCGTTCTTATCTATCATTAAAACCCTCCATAAGAGTGTCAAAACCAAATCATTGGACTTGGCATACCCCCTGGACGTAAAAACATCTCCAGATGGTAAATGGGTTTATGTGCTTAGCTGTAATCCAGCCTACTTGATGGTAATAAATCAGAAAACGCTAAAGATCGTCAAATATATCGATACCGGCGGCTACTCAAACCAGATGGCAATAAGCGCGAATGGCAAAAGAGCTTATGTTACAAACTCCGAAGAAGCTACCTACATCTCGGTAATCGATCTCATCAACAGAAAACCGCTTACTAATATCCGCCTGGCAGCGGAGTACCCCTATTACATTGCCATCACACCTGATCAAAAATATGCCTATATAACCCATGAACCAACCAACGCAGTTTCGAAAATAAATCTTGCCCAAAACACCTTGGTGAATACTATCGAATGCCTAGGTAATCCTATGGGTCTTGCTATGACCCCTGATAACAAGTATGTGTATATTGCCCAGTCTTCTTTAAACCGCGTAGCAGTATTGAACAGATCAACCGGTAAATTTTCAAAAACCATTGACGTAGGTTTCAAACCTATGGGAGTTGCCATTACTTCTAAAATCCTGCCCTGATGGGAGGCATAGGACGTTAACACCACGAAGGAGAACGGAGAAAACAAAGTGCTGCCCTATTGTGTTTATATGTATTTGAATCATGGTGGAGGCTGGGAACTAAAATATTTTTTTACCCCGCCTCTTTTTATGTAATTTTATTTAATGAATAATAACACCAAAAGTGCTATACCGACTCCATAGGCAATATCACCCCAAGGAATTTTTTTTATCATTTCGCCACCTCCAAATCTGATTATTAAAATTATGATAACATAAAGGGTCGGGCATTAGCCTCAACCATTTATTCCCTTGCTTGTATTTTATCCATCACTGTTAATAATCGGTAAAGGCGGACCGTATCGAGTCAAAACCAAAGTCAAATTATAAATCTCCATTGGCCGATTTAAACCACGACCTGCTGACTCGAAGCCGTAAAATAAGGTTCTGTAGCGATTTGTGGTGGTAAAGGCCTATTACAGCGTGTCGGAGCCAGTTGTTCCGGGCGGAGAGGGCACCACTATGTTAATGTGAAGCTACTTATTAAATAATGGCTAGTAACTACGCATATGGTGAATATCTGGAGTTTGAGAGTGACTGTGTTTGTTATCGTGGATATGCAGGTGGGTATGGGTTCTGGAGACCGATCCGCGCACACTTAAGGGATAAAGCAGAAAACCGGAGATTTTCTCCCCGGTTTCAGTCATTAAGTTAACTTTGCTTTTTGTTTTGGTAGTTAATATGATAGCTTTATATTTTCGATAGGAAGACCATTAGCTATTTCGCTAGTTTCTTCCACTCCTCAGAATTGGGGAAAAATAAAGACTCTCCGTACTCACTCTTCTTGAAATCCCTAATAATTATTTGCCCCTCTTCTGAAGTAACGAATTTGCAGAAATCCATTGTTAATGCTTTGTTTACTTCCGTAAACTTCTGGGAGTTAACCGGAATAATTGAAATAAAGTTGAGAAGTGATTCTTCTCCTTGCACCAAAGGAACCAATGTAATGTCTTTTTTCAAAATTAGGTATGTAGCTCTGTCCATGATGGTGTAAGCTTTTTGTTCATTAGTATATTTCAGGGTGGGCGAGTTTCCCTTTGAGCCGCCTTCCCATAATACATACCATTCACCTTCTGGTTTTAAGCCTGCTGCTTCCCACAATTCCTTTTCTTTTACATTGGTACCGGAATTGTCCCCACGACTGATAAACTTAGTCTTAGTTTTCATAATTTGCTTTAGAGCATCAGTGGCAGAAAGCCCTTTTATTTTTGCGGGGTCTCCTTCAGGACCCAAGATTATAAAGTCATTATACATAACTGGAATTCTTTCTGTTCCATATCCATCTGCAACGAATTTTTCCTCAAGTGCTTTGGCATGTACTAGAACCAGATCATAATCCCCACTCTTGGCCATATCTAAGGCTTTCCCTGTTCCTGCCCCTATATACTCTACATTCACTCCTGTTTTTGCTTCAAATTTCTGGGCTAATGTTCCAACAATTCCCGCATCAATGGGCCCGATAGTACTAGACATTTTCAGTTTAATATTCCTGTCATAAATGGATAGCGTTTGCTGTGCTTTATTCCAATCTAATTTACTCCCAAATGCTAGTTGCATAAATTCCATTGGAACCATGGTTCTATTATTCATGAGAACAACATTCGCTTTTAAATCGACTGCTTTGCCATTCACCTTAATACTACTGCTGTTGATGGGAACCTCTGCCGATTTGTTCATCAGAGTAATTGTAGCTTTCTGTCCGGCTACATCCCATTTTACTTGAGCTCCCACTGCTTCACATACAGCTCGCAAAGGAATGAGCACTAGTTCTTTCGTGCTGTCATAAATTGCCTTCTGGTCAGTAAAATTAACAGTATTATTATCTACAGTTATTTTTACTGGTTCCGCTGCGTAAGCACTGGTTGTAAACAACAAACAAAACAACATTGCTAAGAAAAGTCTTTTCACTATTTTACCTCCCTTAAATTATATTTTTATAAAAAAAACAACTTCCCCACGGAAGTTGTTGTAAACGAAGTGATGCCTGAATACATTCTTATTCACTACATTATGTTCTACTTTCCAAAAGGGGAGGCATAATCATTTCTAGTTATACCCAATGGATTGACACCATGGTCTTTACGACTACAGGAAATCAATCTCGCAGAAGATATTAAATTATAAATATTTTAGCAGTATATGGGTAAAAATACAAACCACACTAAGTTGTTTAACACGATATCAGAGCACCAATGGTATTTCAATGCCTTTCAACTCCCCCAACCTCTCGGAGCCCATAATATCAAAAAGGACCGCACCGGGTTGAAGCCACAGTCAAATTATAATTCGATCACATTGGCTAACGAAACGCAAGTAACTTATGCTTGACAACGGTTTTAATTAGTTTTACGCTATACATACCGACGGTAGGTATGTTAGGAGTGATCTCGTGACCCTTAAGGAACCTAAAGACAAACGAATATCCGATATATTGGACTCAGCCATAAGCGAATTCCTGGAGAATGGCTACGAAAAAACATCCATGGAAGCTATCGCGCGCCGGGCCAATCTTACCAAAGGTGGACTTTACCACCACTTCAGAAGCAAAGATGAAATTCTCCTCGCAGCCAACCGAGTCCTCTTCGAGCCTGTTGGCGACCTCATGACTGAGTGCGCCGGCTTTGCCCGAGCAACTGAAGGACTACGTCATTTTATCGGCCAGTATCTGCGCTACCATATAGAGCGACCCAAGAACGTCATCTTCTTTTTCCTTTCCATGACAAAGGTTATGGCCTCACCGGAACTATCGATCATGTACCGGGAATACACGGAACAATACACCGCCTTCTTTGAAGGGCTTTTTACACGGGCGGTTGCCGAAGGGGATTTGCGTCTCCATAACACGCATGCTCAGGCCTTGGCTTACGAATCCGCTTTGGATGGAGTTCTCTGGTATCTAGCGGTAAATGAGAATTTTACACTTGAGGAGACACTCAAAGGTTTTGAAGCAATCTTTATTGATTCTTTGCGAGCACCTAAATCTACTTAAGGAGGAATTCTTATGTTTATCGGTATGAATATCGACCATGAGACTTGTTCCAAATGCGGGATGTGCGCTACCATCTGCGGGACTAAAGCCATCGACCATTAAAGAGGTCGGTAGGAGGGAGAAGCGGACAATGTACAAAAAATCAACCATCTACTACTTTACCGGTACCGGCAACTCCTACCGCGTCGCCTCCTGGATGGGAGAAACCGCGACCACTCAGGGTATTAACTCCTGCGTCGCCTCTATCAGCGGCGCCCGTCCGGCTGAGGAGATAGAGAATGGATCAGAAAATCTCCTGGGCCTGGTCTTTCCCACCCACGGCTTCACCGCACCTTGGCACGTAATTCATTTTGCCCTGAGGCTCCCCCGCCGCCGCGGAACGCACGCCTTTGTCACCCCTACCCGGGCCGGGACGAAAATCATCGGCTTCCTTCCCGGCATGGAAGGCACCGCTGGCTACCTGATAGCGCTCATCCTGCTGCTTAAGGGATATATTCTGCAAGGGGTGCAGGCCGTAGACATGCCGTCGAACTGGATGGCCCTTCACTGGGGCCTACAACTGGCTCATCCGTTTCCCCTTAATCAACAAGCTTTTCACCTATACCACCCTTACCCACTACTATCGGCGCTACCACGAACCAGGGACGCAGTTGAGGGATTTACGGGAGGAGAGGGAATAAATCTACCCACCCAGATTCAACCTGGCAAAAAGAATAGTTAGAGGGATCGCTACAAAAATTCCCGGCATTAGATTGCCCACTTTAATTTCCTTGATTTCAAGGATATTCAGGCCGATGCCAAAGATTAACAAGCCCCCGGTCGCGCTCATTTCTGTAATTATTGGCTGAGATATGACCCCCTGTAATAAACCTGCCGCTAGAGTAATTAGCCCTTGGTACAAAAATACCGGAATTGCTGCAGCTAATACCCCAATCCCCATGGATGAAGCGAATACAATTGCCGATATACCATCTAACATCGATTTGGCTATCAGGATGGTATGATTTCCTTTAAGACCACTCTCAATGGCTCCCATAATGGCCATGGCTCCAACACAAAAGATTAAGCTGGTGCTGACAAAGGCTTTGGTAAAGCGTCCATCTTGGTTACTCCCGATCTTATTTTCCATCCAGCTGCCAAAGTTCTTTAATCTTAGTTCGATATCGATGAGTTCTCCGATAACCCCTCCAATTACCAGCGAAGCAATCACAACCAGTGCATTCTTGGTTTGTAAAGCCATACTGCCTCCGATTAGAAGCACCGCCAAGCCTATCCCTTGGATCAATGTCAATTTCATTTTTTCCGGCAAGGTATGTCCAAATAGAAGGCCTAAAGCCCCACCCATGATAATTGCTGCAGTGTTTATGATTGTTCCTAACAATGTGTATTCTCCTTTTAATCTTTCTACGGTTCCTAAGCGAGTGCACTTAGGTGTTATTTATTGCAACTACAACTTTTATTATAGACTGTCTGCAAAATCAGACTTGAACTTGGCTAGCAATTTGTTTTGCCAATCTGTAACTGGTGCCAGCCTGCCAAAGAAGAAACGTAATACTTTGGGTTCTTCCACAAATTTCAATCCACCCACCAATTCACGGTTCTCATAAAGCCAGCCTATACGGTCAACAGCATATTTGACCTGGGATAGAGTAAACACCCGCCGTGGCATGGCCAAGCGTAATAGTTCCATATTGGACAGCGGTTCAACTCCATTTTCATCCCTTTGTTCTGACATCGTACCTCTTTCCATGCCGCGGACAGCGCTCACTATATAAAGCGCTGATGCCAGTGCCCCGGCCGGATATTGATTTTGGGGAACATGTGATAGAAACGCCATGGCATCCAGATGACATCCCAAACCACCTGCAGGGGTAACTACCGGCACTCCTTTTTTCTTAAGCTCCTCAACCATATATTCAATAAACTGTGGTCCTTGATTGATCATGTTTTCGTCCATGGTTTCCTCAAGACCGACGGTCATGGCCTCCATCTCGCGTACAGACATGCCGCCGTAAGTCAGAAAACCTTCATACAATGGCAAAATTTCACGCATTTTTAAGTAATTTTCCTCATCATTAAGACAAATACCACCGCCACGAGCACAGCCCAGTTTCCGAGCTGAGAAGTAGATAATATCCGACAGATCAGACATCTCCATGGTAATCTCCCTTATGCTCATACTTTTACAATTTTCTTCCCGTACCTTAATAAAGTAAAGGTTATCAGCCAAAAGACTGGCATCAAGCACCACTATAATTCCATTTTGTCTGCATACCTTGCTAACTTCGCGCATGTTCTCCAGTGAAAAGGGCTGTCCGCCAATAAGGTTGGTACCTGCTTCCAATCTTAAGAAAGCAATTTTTTCTGAGCCGTGCTTTTCTATTAATGCATTAAGCTTTCCGATATCGGTATTGCCTTTGAAGAGATAATCACTTTCTACATTCAAAGCCTCGTCAATCACGATCTCCTCTACAATGCCACCATTCAAGACGATATGAGCTTTGGTCGTGGTAAAATGATAATTCATTGGCACGATGGACCCCGGTGTCACAAAAACCTGCGCTAAAATATTTTCGCAGGCTCTTCCCTGATGAGCGGGCAGAAAATACTTCATTCCAAATATTTCTGCCATTTTGCTTTCCAGTCTGGAAAAGGTTTCTGAACCTGCATAACTATCATCCGCTACCATCATTGCCGCCAATTGCTGATCACTCATGGCATTGACCCCACTGTCTGTCAGCATATCCAAAAATACATCGCGGTTTTTTAGTAAAAAAGTATTATTCCCTGCTTCGGTAATGGCTTGCAAACGACGTTCAATGGTTACGAGATTTAATTTCTGAACAATACGGACTTTATGCATTTCCAGGGGAACTTTCTCACCATAATGAAATTTAATATTTGACACCAATACTCACTCCTTTGAAATATTTTTCAACTTATATTGCAGATGGTATTGTGCGTTCTGCTCTTTAACCTATATACTTTTTTCTGCGAAAGAAAATAAAAAAGCGCATCCAGAAGGGTGCGCAATTAATTACGATTCTTTCGGCCTTATTCTACTACCCTGCTATCCTACTATTTTATTCACAATATAAATTACTAACGCAAAACTACCAAACTACAGCAAAATTATATACCAAACAACTATATTTTGTATATAGAAGAAGTAATGACTAATTGATTAATTGACGTTATCACGACTTAAATAAATCATCTTGCCATCTGTTTTCTTTGCAGCCGAACCACTATCTTCACGTGATAGGTTCGGAGGAACCAGGACTTAGTGAGCTAGCACCCGGTTTATGTACATATTGGCACTGGGCAAGAGGTCTTCTCTAACTTTCGCAAAATTACTAACTGCCTGTTTTGACAATACTATATTTGGTATACTAACATCGTTCAGACTATAACTATAATGGGATGGGTACTTTGATTTATGAAAGAATTTACAACCGCCTTATATGTTATCCTGGCTGCAGTTTTATTTGGAGCCAGTGCTCCTTTATCTAAACTGTTACTAACCAGAGTCGACCCGATTTTTATGGCTTCGTTTTTATACCTTGGGAGTGGCCTTGGCTTAGCCCTACTTAAAATACTTTTACGTTTGAAGCACAGTGATTTAACCGACGAAGCTCATCTTAATAGAAGTGATATCCCCTGGCTTTTCGTCGCAGTCATGTCAGGCGGAGTATTGGCTCCGATCGTTTTAATGCTTAGCTTAAAAGCAACCCCTGCCGCCACTGCCTCACTTCTTTTGAATTTTGAAAGTGTCGCCACTACGCTAATCGCCATTCTTATTTTTAGAGAATCCGCTGATAAGCGAGTATGGGTTTCAATATTGCTTATTACCTTGGGAAGTATACTCCTCTCCTGGAATCCAGCATTACCGTGGGGTATTTCCTGGGGTGCATATGGCATTGTTCTGGCTTGCATATTTTGGGGGATAGACAATAACTTTACCTGTAAAATTTCCCTTAAAGATCCCATGACGATTGTAATCATTAAAGGGCTTGGTGCAGGTAGCTTTTCATTCATTCTGGGATGCACTTTGGGCAGTCCATTCCCTGCAATTAAAATGATATTACCGGCTATGATACTGGGATTTTTCAGCTACGGCATGAGCATTTTTCTGTTTATCAGAGGTATGCGAGCGCTAGGAGCGGCTAGAACCAGTGGCTTGTTTAGTACTGCTCCGTTTATTGGCTCCATCATTTCTCTAGCCATATTTAACGAATCCCAGGGAAGTTTCTTTTATTTTGCGGCCCTAACAATTGTCGTTGGGGTTGTCATTCTACTCTTTGAAAAACATGGCCATAGTCATCTCCATAAAGCCGCCGTACATAATCATCGGCATAATCATGATGATAGTCATCACAATCATTTTCATAACGAGGTTGAAATACCTCAAAACGGATATCACACGCACATTCATGCGCATGAATCAACGGAGCATACACATTTGCACAAACCGGATATGCATCATCGACATGCGCATTAGTATTGTAAGGTATTTCATACAACCCGCAGAGAATAGGTTGCATCCTGCTTAAAAATTTGCTTATCCAACCAAGGGGAGAGTGTGCCCTTTTTTAGCTCCCATCAGGGTTGTTCGGTGATAGGGTTGTTTTCACGCTATCCTCCTGTTGATAGTTGTACCAAACGCTTATCCATTTCCTGCTCAAGTTGTATTCTAAGTCCTGGGGTTTTTGACACTACCCTTTCAAATTGCCGTCTTCTAAGTGACAACAACAGGCAGGGAGTACGAGCGCGAACCGTTGCCGTCCTCAATACTTCCTTCAGAAGGGCAATTTCCCCGAAATAATCCCCGTCCTCCAAAATGTTAACTATTTTTTCATCATCGTTTCCCAGGTTTATTATTATTTCGACCTTGCCGCGGGCGATAACATAGAATCTATCGCCCGCTTCACCTTCATTGATTATTATTTTCCCCGGCGCATAATACTCGGAAATGAAAAAATCAGTCAATTCTTCAACCATTTCACTTTCCAAATCCTTGAACAGATTGATTTTGGAAAGTCTATAAGCTTCTATTTCTGCATGTTGCAAGTCATCGCCGACCAGAAATCCAGTCTGCTTGCTGCATAGATCTGCGTACAGGCCTTGCTTTTCCATTAGATCCTGATGGGTTCCGGATTCTGCTATGCGACCTTTTTCCATGACATAAATCAGGTCATAGTCTTTGATATTGTCCAGGCGGTGGGTTATATTTATAACCGTCATTTCTTTGGTTATTCGTCTAAGAGTTTCATTTATGGCCCGTTCGGTCTTGGGGTCCAGAGCTGAGGTTGCTTCATCTAAAATTAATACTGACGGTTTGCGCACCAAAGCTCGAGCTAGAGCTATTCTTTGCCTCTGACCCCCGGACAGCTGGCTCCCCCGCTCGCCAACCCCGGTATCATAACCATTCGGAAGATCCATAATGTGTTTATGAATTTCCGCTGCTTCGGCAGCATAGACAATATCATTATCGCTGGCCTCCGGGTTTACTATTTTCAGGTTTTCCTTAATTGTGTTGTTAAAAAGGAAGTTTTCCTGCAGTACAATTCCAATCAGACGATGCAGCGATTCCATAGTAATGTCGCGCAAATCCTGACCATCAATTTCTACCCTGCCTGCTTTAGGATCATAGAATCGCATTATCAGATTAAGTATAGAGCTTTTTCCGGAACCGCTGGGTCCCACTATAGCTACCGATGCCCCTTTAGGAATTTGCAGGTTGAGCTCATTTAAGCACACATTCTCATCCGTATATCCAAAACTCACATTAAGAAGCTCGATTCGGTTCTGAAATTTTTGAAATTCCGTGGCCTCAGGCGAATCTTCGACCTCCGCTTTTTCATCTTGAAAACTTTGAATTCTCTTCATAGAGGAGGAAGATCCCATTAAAACCGGGATAATCCGGGTAAAACTGCCCACTGCGGTGCTGAGTCCAACAAAAAGACTGTTAAATGAAACCAGGGTCCCTGGAGTAATCATATCTTTGAACGCAAAGAAGGCCCCCAGACAGATAATAATTACATTAAAAAGCCCTATTATGCCGAGAGGGGTTATTTCCATAAAATCATTAAGAAAGAAGGCTTTATGGGTCAATTGAGAAAGATGGGCGCTATCTTTTTGAAAAGAACTCTTGACCGTGTTTTGAAGGTTGAATGATTTAACCACCTGTTGAGCATTAAGGTTCTCTTCAACTGCAGACAAAAGCTCGGCCTGAGTATTTTTCATAAGATCATTGGCGGCAGAAGTCCTGCGGTTAAGATAATACGGTCCTAATGCACAGAGCAGCAGTCCGAGCAATGAAACCGAGGCCAGTTTCCAATCCAAGGTAAAAATAATTACGGTATTGAGCACAATACTCAGGAAGGCACCGACCCCGGCAGGAACCGCCATATTCACCATATATTCTATGCTGGCAAGATCATTGGAGAAGTAAGACAGAATGTCTCCGGTTTTGGAATTGGCATAGTATTTTAGAGAAAGCTGCTGCATCTTGTCAAAAAGCTGGTTTCTAATACTACCCATAATTCCGCCCATCATTTTGGCGTATAAATAGCAACGAAAGACATAGCCAAGCTTTGATACCACCACACCCAACAGCAGCAGGAAGAGTACCAAAATCATTACCTTTTCATCCTTGGGGATAATAGCATTATCAAGCAAAAACTTAAAGCTCAGCGCAATAAAACTCTGAACTGCTAGATCCAGAAGCACACCAATATAGTATATAGAGCAATATAATTTATACTGTTTGTAATAGCCCCAAACGTTTTTAAGCATTAATATCACTAATTTCACCTGCACTTCACAATTGACATCTCTGGGGTTGTTATTACTATTGCGATCGGTCCAATTGATCAGACTGCAATACCTTATTCTGTATTACTTCTTTCATAGTCAAGCGCCCGGCCTTTTTATATTGGTAAAATCCATAAAGGCAACTTATTGGTTGTAGTCATCATTGTTTCAATTCAATAATCTGCATATATTATATTTAGCAGTTCAAGAAGTGATATCGTCAAGTATGGAATACTCTTCTCTTCCTTACATGCATCTACAAAATTAGATCTTTTCTTATGATTTTATCACATCATAACATCAGTAAGTTTTGACATTTTTAAAAAAACAGGCTGTTATCCTAAACCCGTTTACATACATGGTGAAAGACAAACTGGACTGCATAGCTGCGAGGAAATCGTCCCCTCGCCTTTCTCAGGCTGTGATGGCTGTTCTCTGTTTATCCGCCATGATGATCCGGCCCACCTGGTTTTTTAACGGTTTTGCTGGAAGACTCCGGTACGCACAGGGAGTTTAATGCCGTTCCGGTGAAATTGAGCCGGAGTTCCATCGTTGGTCATACGGCATTAACCGGAGAAATCATTAATATTCCTGATTGTTACCATATCCCGGATACAGTTAGTTACAAGCATAATAAAAACTATGATATTCAATCGGGTTACTTTACCATTTCCCTTCTTTCTATTCCGATAAAGTACCAGGACGGTTCTATCGTGGGGGTAATCCAGTTAATCAACAAACTGGATGATGAAGGAAAAGTCATTGCCTTCCCTGAGGAAATGCAGACGCTAATTAGCGCTATTGCCAGCCAGGCCGCGGTAGCTATTAGAAATGCTCAGTTGCAGAACATCCAGACCGAATCAAGCTTTGTCTTCAACTCTCTGTTACTGGCCTTATGTGCCTACTCATTTTTCCTGGCCATTCTGGAAAAATACCAAGGCAACGCCCTTATGCCCACCCTCATTACCGCAGGTTTCTCAGGACTATTTCTGGTGCTCGTGGAGAAGCACATAATCAGGCACTCACTCGCTTTTGCTTGGCGATTACTAGTGCAACAGCCAGCAAGGCTGCGACGAATCCTAACTGTA
The DNA here is from genome assembly GCA_964457945.1 of uncultured Syntrophomonas sp. GTDB lineage: Bacteria > Bacillota > Syntrophomonadia > Syntrophomonadales > Syntrophomonadaceae > PHAA01. Next base: position 11,763 of record CAYWFX010000014.1, on the reverse strand, counting down.
TTAGCATGCTGTTAATAATCGGAGTGACATTGGCGATGTTAATGAGCGCCAATTTTTCGATGTCATTTACTGCTTTTACGTACCAATAGGTGGGTGTAAAGCTGGCAATAAAGTTAACGTTTTTGCCTAACAACTGTTGCGGCACAAACACACCGCCGATAAAACAGAGACCAAGAGACAATACGTTGGCAATCCCTTGCTGTACCTCTCTGCTTCTGATAAGATTCCCGATCAGAAAACTAAGGCTCAGGCAGACAGATGCAAAGCAAAGTAGATTAATATACATCATCACACTATTTATATCAAAAGCTGCCTTACCTGAGATTAGAAAACCTATAGCAACCATAATGATCCAAACAACCACTGCAAAACTCATGTTTCCCAGGAACAGCTGTATATTCATGCTAAGAGATTTCAGCGGTGAGCCCAGGTTCCTTCTTCTTAGATCCGGATCGTTAAAAACCAGCATAATCGATGTGACACCCAGGAAGATTATTACGATCATCGCGTAGACAAGATAGGTATAATAAGTTGCAACCCTGCTGTCTGTCTTTTTGCCATAGGTTTTAACCTGGACGCTGGTTTGCTGCTCGATATCACTCTTCACAAAGCCAAGCAACTGGGAATCGCTTATGCCGGGCATATTTTGGGTATAAAGACCAGCTGTGCTTAAATATCTGTTTATCAAAAAATCCATATAGACGCTGCTCTGGGACTCTTGAACAGACGTTTTTTCGATCCTCACACCATTCTCTCCGCTGAAGAAGCTCTGGGAAAAACCTGCCGGAACTTTTACGATGTACTCAACCTTCCTGAAAAATAGGGCATCCTGCAGGCTCTCTTCATTGTTCGGGATGCTAATAATATTTGCATTAGTGCTCAGATAGTCTCTGAGACCGACCGCAAGTGCAGCACCATCATCATCATTAACAAAAGCAATATTAATCTTGGTTTTGCTAAAACCCGGGCTCGTTTTTTCACCACCGAAATACGTGAGCATCACCGTGATGAACAAAAAGATGCATACATAAATCAAGATGGCCGGTAAATTCTGCTTAATGATCTTAAAATAGGCTTTATAGACTTGCATACCGCTGCCTCCTTAGCACAAAGTAAACGATCAGATAAAAAACAACCGTAAATCCCAAGAGTAATCCGATATTGGTAAAAAATCTATTATAAGTATCGAAATAGTATAATGAATAAAAAGCGTCGGTTATCAGGTTGGCAGGATTGATGTAAGCCATTACAGGGATGGCATGGGTAACGATATACTTCATATCCACCATCATAAGGCCCGACAAAAAAGATAGTATCATCGATACGGAAACCAGCACCGCTATTTTGACAATTTCGTCCTTTTTAATCAATGCACCAATCAGTGCCCCCATTGAGACGCCCATCATACTTCCAACGACACAGGCCAGCAGAACGTATAGAAGATCGCTCCCAAAATCCACTTTCAAGAAAAGGCTCAGGTAGGCTATCAGAATAAAGATCGTAAATAAATGCACAACTGCGGCGGCACATAAAGAATATCCGAAAATTTTGAGTTTGTGCGTGGGTGCCAGATTTACCCGTGCACCCTGGGGCGAAAGATCCGCCTGCACTGCAGATATTTCTTTCACACCCCAGAAGCTGCCAAACAAACAAGCCATAGCGACCAGCGCATAGTAGTAGTTCAATGTGGTATTGGGTTCCACGTTGCTGGGAGATACTTCTTTGAGATAGTTCTTATCTGCCATTACATCTTCCATAAGCGATGGAAAGGCACTCGGGTTTTGTTTAACGATGGTTACTATTGCTGAGCTTATTTGTACATAGTCATCCAAAAAAGTTTTAATAATGGTCTGATTTATGCCGGACTCTTTAATAACCAGGTTGGCTCCGCCATCAAATAGGATATACCCTGCGACTTTGTTGTTTTCGAGCAGTTCATCGGCCTGTTCATGGGTTGAAAGTATGACGTTGAACAAGCCTTTTTCTCCCGAAGACTTCCCCGCATCCGTCACGGCTGACAAGGCAGATTGAAAAGCTTGATTACTCTGATAATCGTCATTGTCAACGACTGCAATATTGATTTCGCCAAACCTGTTCTCACTGGATAAGTTGCTGAATGCCAGCCCAAAAAGGCTAGCCAGCACGATCGGAAACATCAAGGTCCAAAACATCAATACTCTATCCCGAACCAAACATTTGCAGCGATTGGTGAAAATGTGTAAAAACATGCTGTACCGCCTCCTTAATCTCTGAGCTGTTTACCGGTTATTTCAAGGAATACATCATTGAGCGTTGGCAGCTCACAGTAGATCTTGCCATAGGGGATGTTATGCACTCTAAAATAGTCCAGCACTATAGCCAGGTTGTTTTTGCCTCGCTCGGACTTAACCACGAGCATATTTTCGTCATATTCAACTGAGCTGATATGGGGCAGATGTTTTATGTTTTGAATTTGCAGGCTGTCCAGTCCAAAAATTTCCGCTGTTATTTTTTCACCGGCTTTGATCATGCTTTTGAGTTCATCATTCGTACCCGTTGCAATGATCTTACCCCTGTCCATGATGGCAATGCGGGTGCATACCTGCTCGACCTCTTCCATGTAATGACTGGTATAAATAACCGTGGCCCCTTGCCTGTTCAGCTTCTGAATACCTTCCAGAATACTATTTCGGCTCTGTGGATCAACGGCGACGGTTGGTTCATCCATGATGATTAATTTGGGTTGATGGGCAATGCCGCAGGCTATGTTTAGTCTCCGCAGGAGTCCGCCACTGAGCTTGCCAGGGTAAAACTTGCGGAAATCATTCAGTCCTACGAACTCAATGGCTTCCTCGACCAAGCTGGCACGCTTCTTCTTATCTGAAATATAAAGGCCGCAGAAATAATTAATGTTTTCCTGAACAGTCAGTTCATTAAAAACCGCTACATTTTGCATGATGATGCCAATTTCTCGTTTGATATTGTACGCATCAGGAGCCATCGCTTGGCCGAATACCTCAATCGTGCCCTTATCATATTTCAACAGCGCTAAAATACAGTTGATCGCCGTTGTTTTGCCAGAACCATTCGGACCTAAAAGGCCGAATATCTCACCTTCATTCAGTTGAAGACTAAAGTGATCAAGGGCAATCAGATCACCATATCTTTTCACCAGGTTATTTACTTTGACTACCATATTTTCTCCTCCTGTTGCTTTGTTAAGATTATCGTACCGCGTATTTGCTCTAATCATAAGTGAATTAATTCCAGATATGATGTGACAAATGTAATAAAATGATCTGGCTAAGAAGGATTGCTGGGTATGATAGCAATTAATGGTAACTGAACTGAATCTGGTTTACAATATAAAGATAGACTTAAGCATTACATGAAAGGAACATAGGAAATAACGCTATGAGCCAGCTGCTAAACAAATTGGTAATCTTTCTATTGTGCTTTGTCTTCTATATTCAAAATACATCTGATCTCTATAGCATTGTCCCGGTGATGATTGCCATAACTTGCAGTGCTTTGAATAGCTATTTTGAAAGTGATTTTTTCAAACTGATGAGCCTGGTTTTGTACATCACTGCTTGTATTTATGTCCCCAGCCTCCTCTTTTTTACACCACTCATTGCTTATGATATCCTTTTGTCAAAATGGCAGGGACTGGTGCTCCTGGCCGCCGTACCACTGGCCCTAAACTTTTCCATAATTTCCTCTATCACCTGTATTCTAATCGTTTTATTCATCGCATTAGCCTGGGTGATAAAGTACCGGGCAGCAAGTTCGGAAAAGATCAGGCATGAATATATGGAGCTCAGGGATCGTGCGAAAGAATTCTCCCTGCAACTGGAAGACAAGAACAAAGAGCTGATGGAGCGGCAGGACTATGAGATAAACCTGGCAACCTTGCAGGAACGCAACCGGATCGCGAGGGAGATCCATGACAGTGTCGGGCATCTGCTTTCCAGTTCTATCCTGCAAATCGGGGCTTTGATAGCTAGGTGCCAGGATGAAGTCTTTAAAGAGAGTTTAAATACATTGAAGATTACCCTTTCACAGGGTATGAACAGTATTAGAGATAGCATCCATGACTTGCACGATGAGTCACTCGACTTATATAGCGAAACCACCACACTGATAAATAACTTTCGTTTTTGCCCGATCTCCCTCGACTACGACATTGATGGCAGTCCCGATAGAACTATTAAATATGCTTTTATCGCTATTATCAAGGAAGCCTTATCAAATATTATGAAGCACTCCGATGCACGCAAGGTGCGTATCACCTTACGTGAACATCCTGTACTCTACCAACTGATCATTAAAGATAACGGCACCAAAAGAGCCCTGAATCCAGAGGATGGTATCGGGCTAAAAAATATTGTGGACCGCGTTAATAGTCTTGGCGGCAATATCAATATTAGTAACGAAAAAGGCTTTGTCGTATTTATTTCAGTTCCCAGGAAGGAGTCTTATGAAAATCGTAATTGTGGATGATGACAGACTAGTATGTAACTCACTAAAAACCATCATCGAAGTCGAAGAAATACAGGTACAAGGTATGGGGCACAGCGGTAAAGATGCAGTTGCACTGTTTAACGCTTTAGAACCAGACATTCTGCTGATGGATATCAGAATGGAACTCATGACAGGATTAGAGGCGGGCGAAATCATTTTAAGTAAACGCCCAGGTGCCAAGATCTTATTCCTTACCACCTTTGCTGATGATGAATATATCATCACCGCTCTCAAAATCGGTGCCAGAGGCTACCTTTTAAAGCAGAATTTTGAAAGTATCGTTCCATCTCTGAAGGCAGTGAATACTGGTCAGAGTGTGTTTGGAGAAGATATCATTGCGAAAATCCCTTCATTAATTAGAAGCAATAAACCTGATATGGCCAAATACGATATAACTAAGAAGGAATCGGAGATCATCACCCTTATCGCGGATGGGTTGAACAATAAAGAAATCGCGGAACGCTTGTTTTTGAGCGAAGGAACCGTGCGAAATAGCATCAGCGTTATTCTGGAAAAACTGCAACTGCGGAGTAGAACGCAGCTGGCAATATTTTATTATAAAAACAGACAATAATTTATCCCCTAATACTTAGGGAATCTCTTCAAGGTTTCCGCGCATTTGCATTTGGAAAAGAGGTCAATCTTTGCGCTTGTCACCGAGAAAGAAAAGCGCGACAGTCCCAGGTCCCGTATGCGCACCGATTACTGTGCCCACGCTGTTGATCATGACCGGGCCGTTGAGGTGGGGAAATTTTCCCTCGATTAGGTCGGCCACCTTGCGTGCATCGCCATAGCAGGCCGAATTAGAGATAAAGCACTTGCCAGAGTATTCGGTGTCGTTGTGCGCATGCACTTCCATCATGTGCACAATCTCGGCGACGACGTGTTTTTTGCCGTGAATCTTTGTGCGAGGAATGAGTTTTCCCTCATAGCTCATATTTAACAGCGGGCATATATTCAGCAAATTTCCCACAACCGCAGATGCAGCTGATATACGGCCACCGCGTTTATAATGTGTAAGATCGGTAGAGAAAAACCAATGGTGCACGTTGAGCTTGTTTTCCTCTACCCAGGCATGCACATCTTCAAAGGTTGCGCCATTGTCCCGCAAATCGGCAGCCATATCAGTGAGTAGGCCATAACCCGATGATGCACCCAGCGAATCCACAATCATGATTTTTCGGCCCGAATATTTTAGTAAAAGTTCCTCTCTCGCGATACAGGCTGAGTTGTAAACTCCTGATAAGCCCGTGGAAAGGCAAATGTGCAAGATATCCTTGCCATCCTTTAAATACGGTTCAAAAAAACTGATAAACTGCCCCACGTTCACCTGCGAGGTTGTTGGCATCGCTCCTGCCGCAATTCTGCTATAATATTCTTCAAAAGACATGGTTTGTCCCAAGTCATCCAGATATTCATTTCCATCCATATTGTAATGAAAACAAACAAATGGGATGTTCCTTTTTTGGAAGTACTCATATTGCATATCTGCTGTGGAACAACAAGTAAGAACATAATCAGGCATATTCAAAGCTCCTTTATAGGCATTAATGAATTTTTATTCTTCAATTTACTTAAAAAATACTATGTGTAGTTCAAATTCATTATGACAACCAGGACATTTAACTGTATGCTTTCCCGTCTTACGCAGCAAACTAAGTACCACTTTACAATGCGGGCATATGTCTTTTTCCGTGCAGGTTAATCTTTCCCTACATTGGGTTTCAGAGTGTTTTATATTGTTGGGTGTGCCCCACATTCCAGGCACCTAACTACCTCATTATAGATTGATAGTGACTGAGGACACAAACGTTATTTTTAGCATGAGCTTCCCTCCCTTTCTTTCAACAGCAAAACCATATATTATAAAAGAGAAAAATGGATAACCAGAGAAATGAGGCTGAATTAATTGAATCACACTGTAAAACGCATTTTGGTAGAGAAAAAACCTGGCTTTGATATTGAGGCCCAGCATTTGTACCATGATTTGAAGGAAAACCTTGGCATATTCAATCTTGAACGGCTCAGAATCATCAATCGCTACGATATTTCCGGATTATCCGACGAAGCCTACGGGCAGGCCAAGAAAACCATATTTTCTGAGCCTAATGTGGATTTTGTCTATGATAAGGAAATTGAAATAGAGCCCGGCATAAAATACTTCACAATGGAGTATCTGCCTGGCCAGTATGACCAGCGGGCAGATTCCGCTGCTCAATGTGTTCAGATTTTAACTCAGGGAGAACCACCGGCCATTCTTTCTGCAAAGTTAATTTTACTTTATGGAGATGTATCCGAAGGCGATTTTCAGACGATCAAAGACTATTGTATCAACTCCGTTGACTCCCGTGAGGCCTCCCTCCAGAAGCCTTCCTCATTGGAAATGGAAACAATTACTCCGGAGGATGTCGCCATTCTGGATGGTTTTATCCAAATGGAGGAAGCAGAACTGGCCTCCTATCAAGAAGCACTAGGCCTGGTAATGAGTTTTGAAGATTTCAAATTTTGCCAAGCTTACTTTAGAGAGAAAGAAAAAAGAAACCCCACGTTGACTGAACTAAAGGTAATTGATACCTATTGGTCGGATCACTGCAGACATACTACCTTTTCAACCAGCATAGACAAGGTATCCATAGAGGCAAATGGGTTGGGCTCTCCTATAAAGAAAGCCTATGAGACATACTTGGAGGATCGCAGCTTGGTGTATGGTTCTGAGGAAAGGGATGTTTGCCTCATGGACATAGCTGTGTTGGGGATGAAAAAGCTGAGAAAAGAAGGCAAGCTGCAGGATTTAGACCTTTCCGATGAGATCAATGCCTGCAGCATCGTAGTAGAAGCGGATATCGATGGTAAAAAAGAAGATTGGTTAGTAATGTTTAAGAACGAAACCCATAATCATCCCACCGAAATCGAACCTTTTGGCGGGGCTGCCACATGTCTGGGAGGCGCCATCAGAGATCCCCTTTCCGGCCGTGTTTATGTTTACCATGCCATGAGGGTAACCGGCAGCGGTGATCCACGGGCCAGTATATCGGAAACCTTGCCGGGTAAGCTGCCTCAGCGAAAAATCACCACCAGTGCAGCACACGGGTTCAGTTCCTATGGCAATCAGATTGGGCTGGCCACAGGACAAGTAGCAGAAGTATACGATGAAGCCTTTATTGCCAAACGGATGGAAGTTGGGGCCGTCATCGGCGCAGCGCCGAAGATCAATGTCCTCAGAGAAGCTCCGGCAGCCGGAGATGTAGTTATTCTTCTGGGCGGCAAAACGGGTCGGGATGGCTGTGGGGGAGCTACCGGTTCTTCTGTGGAACATACTGAAAAATCCATCTTTACCTGCGGGGCTGAAGTTCAAAAGGGCAACCCCCCTACCGAAAGAAAGATACAACGGCTGTTCAGAAACCCACAGTCCAGCATACTTATCAAAAGATGCAATGACTTTGGCGCAGGCGGTGTTTCTGTGGCCATAGGGGAATTAACTGATGGATTGGTCATTCAGCTGGATGCAGTGCCCAAGAAATATGAAGGTTTGGATGGGACCGAGCTGGCCATTTCCGAATCTCAAGAGAGAATGGCCGTGGTTATAGCCAAAGAGAATGCCGATCGTTTTAAGGCCCTGGCTGAATCAGAAAATCTGGAAGCCGTTGAGGTCGCTGAAGTAACCTCGAACAGACGGCTGAAGATGCTCTGGCGCAACAGCACCATCGTAGATATCGCCCGAGACTTTTTGGATACCAACGGGGTGAAACAGCATACGGAAGTCTCTGTGCAGGAGCCGACTGCTGAAGATAACTATTTCACTAATAAGACAGCCAACATTTCCCTAGATATTAAAAAAGCCTGGCTGAACAATTTACAGGACTTGAATGTCTGCTCTCAGCGGGGATTGGTGGAGTGCTTTGATAGCTCCATCGGCGCGGGTACGGTTCTAATGCCATTCGGCGGCAAATACCAGGCAACTCCCGCAATTGGAATGGCTGCTAAATTGCCGGTTGAATCCGGGGATACAACTACAGGTACACTTATGGCCTATGGCTATAATCCCCAAATGGCCAAGTGGAGTCCCTTCCATGGCGCTATGTATGCTCTGATTGAAGCCGTCTCCAAAATTGTAGCCATGGGAGGTAATTATCAGACCATACGCTTAAGTCTTCAGGAGTATTTTGAAAAGCTGGGCACGGACAGCAGTAAATGGGGCAAGCCTTTCGCTGCCCTGCTGGGTGCCTACTACACCCAAATGAAACTGGGTATCCCGGCCATTGGGGGGAAAGACAGCATGTCCGGAACCTTCATGGATCTGAATGTTCCACCCACCCTGGTGGCTTTTGCCGTTGATACAATTGATGTCAGAAAAGTGATTTCTCCGGAATTCAAGGGCACCAACAGCCAGGTGGTATATATACCTGTTGCACGGGACTCATACGAATTGCCTGACTTTGCATTGCTGGGTGAAACCTATCAGCGAGTCACTCAGTTGATTCATGCCGGCCAAATACTGGCTGCCTATCCCGTACGCGGAGGCGGCATCGCCGAGGCTATCAGCAAAATGTCTTTTGGCAATCGGATCGGCTTCTCAATCGCAGACCAAGCATTAACGCCCGTCGAATTAAACACTCTGCTGTTTTCTCCGGATTATGGCAGCCTGGTTGTGGAGATGCCTCTGGATGTGGATGTTCAGCCAGCCTTGGCCTCTCTTACTTACAGAATTCTGGGTAAGACTCAGGAAAAAGAAGCTATCGAAATCGGCAGCATGACCCTCAGCCTGCAGGATGCCCAGGAAGCTTGGGAAACACCGCTGGAAAAAGTATTTCCAACTAGAACGGCTGAAATAGAACTGGCTGCGCCCCCAGCCCTGTCCTATAACCAACGCGGACAGACCAAGTCTAAAGTAACAGTTGCCAGACCCCGGGTATTTATTCCCGTATTCCCGGGTACCAACTGCGAATATGATACAAAAAAAAGATTTGAATTAGCTGGGGCCGAAGCCGATTTATTCATTATCAAAAATCTCACGGCTGCGGCTATAGAAGAATCCATCCAAGTCATGGCCGCAAAAATCAGGGAATCTCAAATCATCATGCTTCCAGGCGGCTTCAGTGCTGGTGATGAACCCGAAGGTTCCGGCAAATTTATTGCCACCGTCTTCCGTAACCCGCGCATTCGGGACGAAGTGATGGATCTCCTGAAAAACAGAGATGGTCTGATGTTGGGTATCTGCAACGGTTTTCAGGCCCTGATTAAGCTGGGTCTTGTTCCCTATGGTGAAATCCGGGAAATTGACGAAAGCCAACCCACGTTGACCTATAACAGGATTGGCCGCCATATGTCAATGATGGCGACAACCAGGATATCTTCTGTTTTGTCTCCCTGGTTTGCCAATGTAGAGGTCGGAGATGTTCATCAAATCGCCATCTCTCATGGAGAAGGCCGCTTTGTGGCCAACGAGGACGATATAAAGCAAATGTTGGCTAATGGTCAAATTGCTGCTCAATATGTGGATGATGAAGGACAGCCCTCTTATGAAATCCGGTTTAACCCCAATGGATCGGATTATGCAGTAGAGGCAATTACCAGTCCTGACGGCAGGGTATTGGGTAAAATGGGGCACTCCGAAAGAATCGGCAAGAATCTTTATATTAATATACCCAATGAAAAAGACCAGCGCCTGTTTGAGGCTGGCGTGAACTACTTTAGATAAAGACTTATTCAACCCCGTATTTTTAACCCGAAGCGAAATTCAAGTGACAAAAAGGTCGGAACCTATTATTTAGACTCCGACCTTAATTTATTATATTCCTATATATTTCAACCACCTACATCGACTCTAATTGGTGGTTTTGGGTTTACATGGCCGAGACAGGGCTAGAATCTAATTCTGGGTATCTCCGCTTCCTTTAGATTGTCTTCCCATGTCCAAAAATGAGCCTCCCCGTTGCCTACCCGGAAAAGAATAAATTTAGGATCATCTGCCGAATTTATACCGAGGGCTTTCAGAAAATTCCTTTCGTCAAAGGCTTTATTCTTTAAAAGAATATCTTCAACAAACTCTACACGGCCTGTTATCCGTAAATGCTTTATGGGTTGCAATGTTACAAAACAAAGTTCCACATTGGCATTAGCTAGCAGTTGAGAGTATAAATTCTTAGAACTGGCAGTCGTAAAATAGACTCCATCTTCTTTTGCCCACAATGGAACCATTCCTCTACCCCTGGGTTGATCTCCATCGATAGTACACAAGGTACAGGCTGCCTGACTCTCGGTGATAAATCTAATACAATCTCCAAAATCCATTTCTATTCCTCCTTTTGACTTTGGCATATTTTATCAAAATACCACAAAAATGTCTTTGCTAATTTTGCTAATTATTTTTCCGTACTTGCTATTGTAATTGTCTTATATATCCGGTTGGAGTCATCCCCACTTTTTTAAAAAAGGTTCGACTAAAGTGGCTGAGGTTGTTAAATCCGCTTTCAAAACAAATTTCGGTTACTGACTTATCCCTACACTTTAGAAGGAGGTCCTTCGCATGATTTATTTTAACATCTAACATATATTCTACAGGTGTTTTTCCGACTTCTGCCTTGAAGACTCTGGAAAAATGGTAAGGACTCAAATTGGCAACCTGGGCAAGGTCATTCAGTGAAAAGGAGGTTTGATAGTTGGCATGAATATAGTCTCTGGCTTTGGCTATAGGTTTCTTCTCAGCATAATATCGTTCATTAACCGGAAGCAGGCAATTACTTTTAAGATGTCGAAGTAGATAGACTCCTACCTGGATGGCTATGCTTTGGGTTATTAGGTTATGTCCGCATTGCTTGAACTTTAACTCGTTAATAAAGTCTGTTAGCATATTTTGGAGGTATGCATCGTACGCGCAACTTATGTTTTCAAATGATAACTCCGCAGTATTTGATATGGATTTAGCTATATTGTTAAGGAATTGAACATCTAGGAATAATGCCATAAGTGTAGTGATGGAAGTTTCATCTACGGCTATGTGTGGCTGTCCTGGATTAACTGGTAAGATTTTATTGTATTCAGTTTTCACAGTTTTCTTTTGCAGCTTATAAGTGGTTGTAGGTCCAAAGGGAATAATGAATTCATATCCTTGATGAATATGCTCAACCTCGTTAAATTTCATAGGTTGCTTAGTTATAAAAATACCCATACTATCTGTAACAAAAGCGTCTACAGTACTTGGAGATATGGGTTGTAATTGCCCTAAAATTTCTTTCCATCTCTGCTCCAAACCTATCCCCC
>CAYWFX010000013.1:0-68685 GCA_964457945.1 uncultured Syntrophomonas sp. | reverse complement strand
ATTTATCAGCCATTTCAGCTATATTCTTAGTTCCGATAATATTATTTTTTATAGCTTCTTCTGGATGTTTTTCCATAATGGGGACATGTTTATAGGCTGCAGCATGAAATACCACATCAGGTCGGTTGCGGTTAAACACCTCCTGCAGTTTGGCACGGTCTTTTACATCACATAATTCTGCTTCTATATGTAGGCCGGGAAATAGTTCCAGCAATTCATTTTCTATATCAAATAGGTTGTTCTCACTACATTCTAATAACACGATTCGCGCCGGTTGATGCATGCAAACCTGCCGACACAACTCAGAACCGATTGATCCACCGGCACCGCTCACCATTATATTATGATTAGTAATATAAATTGATATTTCTGCCAAATCCAACTTGACTGGTTCACGCCGGAGTAAATCCTCCAGTTCTATGTTTCTGATTCTCTGCTCGCCATTCAAAAGGTCATCTGCACCTTGAAAAATTCTAAGCTTAGCCGTAGTAGTACGGCATATATCACTGAACTCTCTTATATTTCTGCCGCTAGCCGAAGGCATGGCTAGAATTATTTCTTCAATTCCGTAATTATCTACTATTTGCGGTATATCCTGACGGTTGCCCAGCACGGGAATTCCATACAAGCTGAGCTTTTGCTTCAGATTGTTATCATCAATGAAACCTACCGGACTTAATCCCAGCGACTTATTGTTCGTAAGTTCACGGGCAACCATGGCACCTGCATCCCCCGCCCCGATAACCAGAGCTTTCTTCGCACTAGTGTTCACTTCATTTATGATATTCTCTCGTACGACCCGCCAGCCTAGGCGGGAACCACCTATCAATGTCATCATTAATATCCAGGAAAGAATATATACGCTGCGGGGCAAATACGGAAGGGGAACCGTATATATCAAGACAATAAGTATTAATATACTTATGCTAACCGATTTAACAATTACATATAATTCACCGGTACTTGCATACTGCCACATCCGGTGATACAACCTGAAAAAATAGAGGCAGGCTAATGTCAGGCCAGTAATCCAGGGGATAAGGCTAATAAAGGCAGTCATAAAAATAACAGGCATCTCTCCTTCAAATCGCAACCAGAGCGATAGATAGACTGATAGATTAATCAGTATGGCATCAAATATCATTAAGGCTAATAACCTGACCCAATATCTCACCTGTCCCCCTCCTTATCTCCTAATAATTCAGAGCTCTTCACAATGGCCAACTGGATATTTTTCGATAATTCGAGCGGCGCACCATTCCATGGCCGCTGGCTGTTAATTCTTTGTTTTTGAGCATCGAATTGCTCTTTCAGGGAGGTTATCTTGCTTAGAATTTCTCTGCTATTTTTAATGTCATTGATTTTCAAATAATCATTAGCTGTAGATATGTAAATATTGAAAAGATTTTCATAGGCATAGATATCATTGGGGTTTATTATAACGGCTGCTTCCCCCTGTCTGGTTACTCCTGCATTGTCCCCCATAAGCGAACAGGTTTCCAGCAAGGCTTTACGCACCTTTATATCATTGGGACTGAGCTTTTCGGCCCTGGCTACGGCCTCTCGGGCTTTCTCATAATACTCCTTAGCCTGAAAGGCTAGTTGCTGGTTAGGAGTTGAAGATTGTTTGTAGGCGATAGCGTAACATCGCGCCAGGTCAACCTGGTAGCCGGCATTCCACGAATCAGCCTGGCAGGCACGAGTATACAAATCAATTGCCTTATGGAGGGATTCGCTCTGCTGGGCTTGGTCTGAGGCAGTACCTGTTTGCTGCAAGGCCACACCACCCTGAGCGGCATAGCTCTGGGCATTTGCATAGCTGTTACCTGATATTAAGATTACTAAGACCATAAATGAAGACACAATAATGCTAGCCACTGCGGCTGAATTCCTCACCTTACTGGTGCGTAGAATTTCAATACCATAGCCGGCATCGACCAAAGCGAATAAAGTCCAGAGTAAAATGCACATAGCAGCCAGGGACAGGTCAAAATCCATGGCGGCATGAACACCAAAGGTTAAAGCCGCAGTAGTAGTACCCCAGGTGAGAACCCATTGGTCGGTTCTTGGCTTGGCTCTATAAAGCTTAAAGACAGAAAGCATAAGCATCACCCACATGGAAATAAAGGCTAGAAAACCTAGCGCTCCGGCCTCTACACCTACCTGCACAAAATGATTATGAGTCTCGGTAGTCCATTCAAGATAATCCTGATAACCGTGATAGAGAGCATTCCAACCCCCGGCCCCGGTTCCCACAACGGGGTGCTCCTTAACTATGGATATGCCCCAACGGGCAAAATCAAGACGAGCGATATAACTGGTTGTCCCCGTATCCTGGATGGCAGTAGCTCTGCTCATCAGTTTTTCAGGGATGAGCTGATTGACCAAACTAGATTTTCCAGGGAGATAAGATAGTCCTACCAAAGTTATTAAGATAACGGAGACCACGTAAGCTATTAGTAATTTGCTTCCTTTCTTCTGATATAGGAAAATCCCGAACTCCCAAAGTACCTGCCCGACCAGCACGATAAAAAAACCTATTAACAATAGTATTAATGCTGAGGCAGATTCCTGTCCATTAGCTAGCAGGACAGCTGGAATGAACTTACTGTAGGTTATTAAGGCGGCTATTGTAGTTACGCACATTATGTAAATCGACTTCAATCTGTAAATCCCCGGCATACCTAAAAGGAGCAATAGGGCTCCTAAAATCAAAATTACCCAAGCCCCTTTGGAAAAGGCCGCCAGAACCACCAGCATCATAAGATAAATGGACACGCCATAAACCAGCCTCATTATCTGCATCCGTTCCCTGATCCACAGGGTTACACCGATAAGGCTCACTACCGCTAGATAGGCCGCAGTGGTGTTAGGATACTGCAGGGTGGATAGAATCCGTGGTAGCGCACCGTTTTCATTGGTAAAGGCAGATGGATAATGAGAGTAGCCGGTAGCTGCCAGTATGCCTATGGCGGCTACCCCCAGCGCGCTCGCCAAAAGTATTTTTAATATATTTTCGTAATTCTGATAGTCTTTCACCACCTGGCTTACCATCCAGTAGACCATAAAGTAGTTTAATGCTTTCAGAAAACCATAAAAAGCTTCACCAATATGTACAGCACCTATAAGGGATAAAAGATAAGCCCCAGCATAAGCCAGTACCGCCCAATCCAGGGGTGTTCTCAGAAAGGAGTAATCTCGGCGTCTTAATTTATCTATCCAAACCAGGACGAAAACCAACCCGGTGAATATATGGGTTATAAACATCTCCCGGGCAAAAAACAAACCCCGGAAGTAAGGAGGGTAGAAAACAAGAATCCCTACGACTATAAAAACAAATATAGGTAACCATCTACTCCAGGCGGATGGTTGGAAATCATTTTTATTCTCTCTGTTTTTCTTCTTTTTATTTTTAGACACACACATGATCTCCTATCGGATTATGAATGATAAAACGCAAACTAAATTTCTTCTTTGCTTATGTATTCGGATACAAACACCCCAAATACGGCTATCATTAAACCCAAAACGCCGGCTATGGCTACGTTGAGTTTTTTATTGGGGCTCACGGGTTCTTCGGGAACCACTGCCGGAGATAAAACGACCACCTGGTTTTCAGCTGAGTTCAACGACTTATACATCTCCAGTTCCAGCATTTTGGAGCTGAGGGAGTTTACCATACTTTCATTTCTTTTTACTTCGCTGTCAAACCGGTTCTTCTCAATTTCGCTCGTGCTCCCTGCTGGTACAGATTGCAGTTGGTAGTCTTTTAAGCGGGTATAGGATGCATCTAAATCTTTACGAGCTGAGGTTAACTGGGCTTCTAGAGTTCCTCGTAAGCTCTCCATTTTGCGGCTGTTTATTTCACCCAAATAGAGAATCGTTTGATTTACCAAGGTGTTGGCTATGTTAGAGGCCAGCTCCGGGGTTTGGGCATTAACGCTGATTTCTATTACCCCATTCTTCTCCTTGGCATCCGCGATTGTAATTTTTTCTTTGAGTCCATCCAGCTTATCTTTCAAACCCAACTTCTCAATGGTCCGCTGCAAAACAACAATACTGGTCACCAGTTGTCTATACTTGCCCATATCTACCTGCGCCAGCTTAACCAGTTCATCCACGTTATCAGACATTTTTTGGGAACCATTATCAATATTATCTTTTAGTATATAGGTGTTTCCCGATGTGGTTAGCTGGCTTATAGCTGCAAAGGCTACTACCACTTTCCCCTGGTAGACAGGTTTAATAAAAAACCAGCTCGCGACTCCGCTCAGCAACATGGAGGCTATGGTAATCCCGATGATGGTGCGCTTCCATTTGACCAGGACTTTAATAATATCGCGCAGGTCTATTTCGTCATGTTCATTGCTTTGATAATTTGGCTGCTCTGTTTGTTTCATTTTACACCCCTGCTTTTGTTAAATTTGAAGATATCCTTATTAGTTAAATAATACTACAGATGGTATAAGTTCGATACTTATCCAGTATATCCTGCAAAATTACTTAAAATTTTTTATGGTATTTTATGTTAAAGCTACTGGACTTCTCTACTGGACAAGGAGGAGCACATTATAAGCTTATCTACATAATCAATCATAAAAAGCGGGATGTTTATCGGCTAAACCTTGTAATACAAAGTTTTCGGTCAATGCACCTTTAAATTCAGTAAACAGACGAACACCTTCCCTTGCATTCTCTATTAACCTCCATTTATAATTAAATCATAATGCTAACCTGGTATCTCAGGTCTCAGGTATTAAAGGAGGCGGTTATTGTTAATACTCCTTTGGAAAAAAGAAAAGAAAGATATACCTATGCAGATTACCTTAACTGGCCGAGTGAGGAACGGTGGGAAATTATTAACGGTGTGCCCAGCCTCATGAGCCCAGCACCTTTAACCGAACATCAGAGGATACTGGGAGAATTATTTGTTCCACTGGCTTTATATTTCAAAGACAAAAAATGCCGGGTCTTTCCAGCCCCCTTTGACGTACGCTTGCCTCGGGAAGAAGAAACAGATGAGGAAATATCCACCGTAGTGCAGCCCGATATCGTAGTAGTTTGCGACCAAAATAAACTGGATGAAAGAGGCTGTAAAGGGGCACCTGAACTGGTTATAGAGATACTATCCTCATCCACAGCCAAAAAAGACCTGAATGAAAAATTCAACCTTTATGAGCAAAGCAAAATCCAGCAATACTGGGTAGTGTTCCCCAAATTCCAGGTTATAGATATCTACTCTCTTAACGACTCAGGCCAATACGAAAAAACCAATAGTTTCTCCACCGGAGAAAAAATAAGTAACGAACTTTTTCCCGGCCTTGAAATCGATCTTGATGCAATATTTGCTGAATAGGGATCAGAAAAAACTTGGGGTCAGCCCCAAGTTTTTCAAGTTATTTATACCTGTTTTTCTATTATCACATCTCCGTGGCCGGCACTGGGGAGGTTGGATCGTTCCCAGTTGATCTTGTCTTTGTCGGAGGGCAGTTTCTGATTCGGTAGGGGTGGCGTCTTTTCTTTGACTTTAGGGACATCGGAAGTACGGACAACTAGATTATTAGCGGAAGCCGGGGCGTCCACTAATACCGCTACGGTCTGTCCGTCCAGCATCTTATCCAGGAGCGTACTCGCCTGCTTGGTGTCTGCCACCCAATAGCTGGCAGTCAAGACCCCATCAGAATCCCGCTGGTCTAGAAAGTATCCGGGCAGGGTCTGGGCTATAATTGATTCGGCATTAAAACCTGGTGCCCAGGTTGCCATTTTCAGCATATCAGTGAGGCGCAGGTTGGTGTCCACATAGGTGTTGGCTTCACGAATCAGCTGGGGAAGCTTGGCAATGGTTGCAGGCTTCAGCAGCTCTTTGCCCAGGGCTTTTATAAACTCCTGCTGGTGAGCGGTTCTTTCGATATCGCCCTGTACATAACCACGGTAACGAACATAGGCCAGGGCATCTCTGCCATCGAGGCGCTGCAGACCAGGCTGCAGATTTATGTCTTCCGTTGGTTTGTACATACGCTGATCTACATCTATGCTAACCCCGCCCAGGGTATCTACAACCTTTTTAAATCCCTCGAAGTTCATCTCTACATAATAGTCTATCTTTTCTCCCATTAAACCTTCGACTTTTTTTACGGCCAATTGGGGACCTCCGGTAACATTGGCACTGTTGATCTTATCCATCCCGCTGCCTGCAGCTCCATTAATCTGAGTATCGCGGGGAATGGAAACTACGGCTACCTTGTTCCGCGTAGGGTCAATGGAAGCCAATATCAGAGTATCTGAGCGCGAGTTAGTATCTCCGGGCCGAGCATCTACCCCCAGGAAGAGGATAGTAACTCTTTTTTTGTCTTCCACTACGGGCGTATCGCTATCAGCCTGCTCCGTACCAGGAAGGAAAGCGGCAACCAGCCCGGCGCCCAGAGCATAAAAAACGCCAAAAACCAGACCCATCATTAATGCAATTTGAAAATATGATTTCATTTTCTTCGTCATAATAAACCTCCATAAGAGAACGAATAAACACTGATTGACAATGATGATTATGAATAACACAGACAATTTAGAATGGATAGAACCTTATTTACCCTGATTTTTATTGGTGTAGGGTTAAGGTTGATTTTCCTGTTTTTACAATCTCTTTGGGTTTTTCACCGGTTCGCATGCCTATTTTTTCGGCTCCCAGCACGATGAGCAGTAGGAGCAGCGCTAGAACCAGGGTAGCCTTAGGCCGGTTTACGTAGTTTAGGACAATGGCCGTAAGGCCAAAAAATCCACTGATTCCATAGATAATCAGTACACTTCTGCGATGACTGCACCCGATCGCCATCAAACGGTGATGCAGATGGGATTTGTCGGGCATAAAAATAGGAGCTTTATTATATATACGCCTAATGATAGCAAAGAAGGTATCGAAAATCGGAATTCCCAAAATTACTATGGGCACAAAGAGTGATATAACTGCTGTACTCTTGGTCAGACCCATTACTGCCAGGCATCCCAGGGTGAAACCCAGGAAATTGGAACCTCCATCACCCATGAAGGTGCGGGCCGGATGAAAGTTATAGGGTAGAAAGCCAAGTATGGCCGCCACCAGAACCAATGCTACGATAAATACCGCTTCCTGCCCCTGCGAATAGGCTACAATTCCCATGGTAGCTGCGGCTATACTGGAAACTCCAGCTGCCAGGCCATCCAGCCCATCGATCAAATTAATGGCATTGCTGATACCTATAATCCAGACAAAGGTTAACGGTATGCCGAGATATCCCAGATCCATCAGTCCATCAAAGGGGTTGGTAACAAAACCAACCACCACTCCAGAATAAATGGCAATCGACGCTGCTATACCCTGACCGATTAGTTTTACCCAGGGTGGCAGCTGGTAAATATCATCCAGCATCCCCACCAAAAAAATAACACAGCCTCCTATTATAATACCTAATAGTTCCGGGGAAACTTGCACCCCTATAACCATTACTATGATAAAAGCCGAAAAAATAGCCAGGCCTCCCAGCCGTGGCATGGTACCATTATGAACTTTGCGTTTATCCGGTTGGTCTATTGCTCCCAGGCGATGGGCCAGCTTAATTACGTAAGGCATTGAAAAATAAGCTATACCAAATGCCGCTAGGAGTGCAAAAGCCAGTCTATATATGGACATAATAAAATAAACCTCCCCCATCGGAATCTAGGCTTATTCTAACACCGGAACAATTAGTTGTCCATATACCAAAAAATGTGCAAATTCTGTTATAATCAATGGGGAAAACTGCCGCATGAAAGGAATAGTGCATGAAGATTGCCCTCTCAGGTTATTATGGTTTCGATAATGCAGGGGATGAAGCTCTGCTGTCAGCTATAACTTCCTCAATAAAAAGGCTCCGCCCCTCTGCAGATTTTGTGGTTTTTTCCGGTAGTCCAGAAAAGACTGCGGCTCTGCATGGTATTCGGGCGGTATATCATAAAAACCCCTGGCAGGTCTTCCAGGAACTGCTGGGAGCTGACCTCTTGATAAGCGGCGGGGGAAGTATTTTTCAGGATGTAACCAGTGCCCGCTCACTTCCTTATTATATAAGTGTGGTAGCTATGGCCAAGTTGATTGGTAAACCGGTTATCTTTTATGCCCAGGGGGTTGGCCCTATTAACCGAAGCCTCAGCAAATTCCTGATGCGCCTGGTAGGCAACCATGTGGATCTGATTACCCTCCGGGATGAAGACTCTCGCCAATTCCTGTGGGATTTAGGGGTTACTCGTCCCCCACTCCTGGTTACCGCTGACCCGGTCTTTTCCCTGGAACCCGGACCAGCCGATCAGGCCAGGATAGAGCATTTATTAAAAACTATACGGTGCGGCGCTAAGCCTCTGGTAGGAGTGGCAGTGCGCAAATGGCAGGCTCTGGAAGGATATCAGACTCGTCTGGCTCAGCTTCTGGACGAATTAGTCTCACGAGGCTACCAGATTCTATTTATTCCCATGGCCTATCCCGATGATGTGAGCGAGTCCCGACGGGTTGCTAAGCTGATGCAGGAGAATGCCTATGTCCTGGACGAACATCTGAAGAGTCAGGAGCACCTGGCTCTAATCTCCCGCCTGGACCTGATGGTGGCCATGCGCTTGCACGCTTTGATTTTTTCAGCCAGTCGGGGAATTCCCCTGGCCGGAATTTCTTACGACCCGAAGGTGGATGCCTTTTTGAAATTATTTAATCTTCAACCTCTGGCCGCAGGCTACGAGGAAATGCAAGCTCAGATTGATAAGCTGCTGGGAGATGCTACTCTCCAGGACAAACTCAGCACCCAGGCCCAGGAAATGCGCAGCAAGTCCGAGCAAAACGCCCGGCTGGCGCTGTCGTTAGTGAAAAAATCGTGAGGTTAGTTGAATGAATAAGGGAACTCAAAGGACAGGTAAAACATTTATAGGCGTTTCTATAGTTATTTTCATGTCTAAGCTGCTGGGTTTTGCGCGGGACATTGTCTTTGCGTCTATTTTTGCTACTACTATATTAGCTGACCTTTTCCAGCTTATCTTCAGTTTTCCCGGTTATTTGTTTGCCAGCGTCGGCACAGCTCTGTCATCCGTAAATATACCGGATTTAACCTATTACATAAATAATAAGACGCGCGAGGAAAGAAACCTTTATCTGTCTAATCTTTTTGCGCAGATAACTCTCTGGGCTACTCTATTATGCCTGGCGGGTATTGTGTTTGCGCCAGCGATTACCAGGCTGATTGCACCCGGGCTGAGTGATGATGTAATTGGTTTAGCCGTTCTGCTTACCCGGATTATGATTCCCACCCTGCTCTTTGTGAGCTTAACCTATGTAGCCGCCGGGGTCTTGCAGGTACACAGCTATTTTCTATTGTCATCTTCCATCAGTATCCCCTTTAACCTCCTGGTTATTGGTTCTCTTTTACTGAAGGGCGATGACATAATTATGCTGGGCTACGTAACCACCCTGGGCTGGTTCTTACAGTTCCTGATTCAGGTTCCGGTTTTATTTAAGCAAAAATATAAGTTTTTCTTCCGGCTTGATTTCAAGAATGAACATACAGTTCTTATGTTTAAGCAATTAATGCCTATCCTCTTGGGCAATTCCCTTTTGCAGTTGTGTTTAATTATTGACCGTTCCTTTGCGACCCATCTGGAGGTAGGCACAACTGCGGCCTTGGGTTTCGGGAGCAACCTTTTTGTCACTATTACCAGCATTTTTATCGTGGCCATGTCTACGGTGGTTTTTCCGCGGCTGTCGCAGTACTGCCTGGACGGGGATAATGTACGCATCCGGTCTCTTTTGAACAACATCTTTAAAATCCTGCTATTTATACTGCTTCCCTATATGATCCTGGTCGTAGTCTATAACCAGGAAATCGTAGCCCTGGTCTATGAGCGGGGGGCTTTTACCAGCAAATCTACGGACATGACGGCCTTGGCCTTTTTGGGTTACAGTTTTGCCGTGGTGGGCTATGCCTGCCAGGAAATCTTCAACCGGGTCTATTATGCCCTTAAGAAGTTCAAGGTTCCTATGTTGGTGAGTATGCTCTGTATCGGCTTGAAACTGCTTTTGGATTTCTGGCTCTTCAGAACCTCAGGAATTATCGGCATTAGTGCTTCCACCGCCTTTTGCCTCCTGCTCTACGCGATTATTATGGCCCTCTTATTGCGCAGGGAAATAGGGAATTTCCTGAACCGGGGTTCATTCTATTTTATGTTCCAATTAGGCCTGCCGGTGGCAGGCATGGTAGCAGTAATACTAGGCAGCAGGTATCTTCCCATCAGTGGCAAGCTAGCCTTCCTCATACCTATGATGGCCAGCGGCTGCGTTTATCTGCTTATAGCCTATTTCAGTAATATTATACAAAGTATTTTTGTTAAGGAGGCAGAGAAAATTGAATAATCTGAAAAAGAATAGCTATCTACTTCTATGGGCCTTGCTGGCCTTGACTCTGATTTTATCCTATAGTGGGATTCAACTGCGAGTCAGCAACGAAAGTCATAATAATGCGGTTATAACGACGATAGACTACAAGGAGTTTGCGAAGAGTGCTAATTCAGCCAATATGGATTTGAATAAAATTCTCCTGCGCCTGCAAGACAACGGGGTCAAGAACGTCGCGGTTAATGAGCTTACTTTACGCGACCTGGCCTATAATGGGGATATATATATTTCTTCTTACGGTGATTTTGCTTCCCTGACCCGGACCCTATCCCCAGAGATATGGGCAGCGGCCATGAAGGCTATTGGCCCCACCCCTATCAGCCCTTCTAACCTGGCGGTGGTGACCGGCGACCCGGCGGTGGCTGCTTTTTTAAAGGAACGTCTGAGCGCCCGCTTTCTCCCTAATGAATTGATCAGCTTCACCTTAGCCGGCAAGAGCTATTTCATTATCAATGCTGAGCTTATTCCGATTACTATTGAGATGAACCCTTCCACTGATAAGAATAAGCCAGTCAGCAAGGATCTGGATGCCCGCCTGGGATTTGATGAGAAGGTCTTAAAGCAGCTCAAGGCCAGCGGGTTTAATATTACCCTGCGCCCCGGCAATAGTTTAGGTTCCAACACCCAATACCTGGCGGAATACGAACGGGCTGTGGTTGATTATGGGGTGAAAAACCTGATTTTTGCTGGCAATGACCTGAGTGGATGGCCTGATCACCTGGAATGGATAAAAAACCTGGTTAAGAAACACGGAATAATTGTCGGGATTATTGAGACCCCGGCCCAGTTGCAATATGTAACCCAAAACGGCCTGGACGAATTGATGCAGTCTGCCGGCTACCCGATTAACCGGGTTTATTCCAGCAGTAATGATGAGTTTGTACAGAGTATTGATGAGCGTTACTATCGCTGGGTACGCGGGGTTATTGATCGGGGTATCCGTATTATGTATGTGGTTCCTTTTAAGGATCAGAAGGTAAGTTTTTCTAAAAATATTGATAACACCGTGGATATGATTGGCAAATTCCACACTGCCATCGCTGCCAAGGGTTATAGTATTGACCAGCCTTTGCAACTGCTATCACCTAAGATACCGGGTCCAACCCACCGGCTTATGGTTGCGCTCAGCCTGCTGCTGGCCGGGACTCTCTACCTGCTCTACCTGTTCAGGCCAAGGCTGAAAACCTCCTGGCTGGCTGGCTGGCTGGTTCTGGGTACGCTAGGCTGTATCGCTATCAATATGGTTTTAGGTGCTGATTTTGCGAAGCTGTATGCCCTGGCTGCGGCTATTCTCTACCCGTCCTTTTCTAGTTTACTCTTACTGCTGTATTTGAAAAAGAATCGGGAGAAACCATTCCTGCTGCAGCTGGTGGTCTCGCTCGCAATAATTCTGGGGGTTAATTCGTTGGGAATGTATACGGTGGTGACCAGCCTGGCAGATATCCGTTATATTATGAATGTCTATATTTTCAGCGGGGTTAAGATGGCCTTTATCTTACCGCTCTTGCTGTTCTTTATAAACTATGTGAGCTGTATGGTCGGATTTAATGACTTTAAAAACAACGCTATTAAGTTCTTGCAGGATAAGCCCAATTACCTGGTCTTGCTGATGGGAATGGTTGGTGCCCTGGCCGTATATTACTACCTGGGACGCAGCGGTAATGCTGTCGTAAGCGTATCTTCCCTGGAAATCAGACTGCGGGAGATACTGGAAAGTCTTTTCCTGGCTCGACCCCGTTTCAAAGAGCTCTTGATCGGCTACCCGGCTCTATTCGCTATGGTGTACCTGTATCGCAAATACCAGTACGATGCTATTCTTCTGGTATTGGGCCTCGGGGTCATGATGGGCAGCATCTCCATGGTTAATAGTTTCTCCCATGTGTTTACTGCCGTAATGGTCTCCGCCAACCGCACCCTGGCAGGTCTCTTAACCGGAACAGTGGTGGGAGTGGCAGGTCTGCTGGTAATCTGGACTGCTGAGTGGGTATTAGGAAAGGTAATGACGATAGACACGAGGAAACGGTAGGAGAACATAAACACAAACAGGGAGACGTTCTTTTTGTCCAGCTAACATTGTAACAGAAGGTGATATCTAGCTCAGCAATAAGTTGATAAGTGGGGTGACAGGCACCACAGGCATTTAAAAGGCTCAGCCATCTCTAACTGATGGCTGAGCCTTGATTTTTTATAGAAAAGTTCCTTTTAAAACACTCATAACATACGCAGTAACAGGAGAACCTTCCCCGCTTGCGTTAGTCTCTCTTGCGCAGAGTGGGGAAGAATATTACGTCTCGGATCGAAGGGGAATCGGTCATTAACATTACCAGGCGGTCAATTCCTATTCCCAGACCACCGGCTGGCGGCATTCCGTATTCCAGAGCATTTATGTAGTCTTCATCCATCATCTGAGCCTCGACATCCCCGCCGGCTCGCTTCTCTACCTGCTTCATAAACCTCCCCCGCTGATCTATGGGATCGTTGAGTTCGGAAAATGCATTGGCAATCTCGCGCTGCATGATGAATACCTCAAATCGATCTGTAAATTCAGGGTTGGCGGCATTACGTTTGGCCAGGGGTGAAATTTCCACCGGATGCCCGTAGACAAAGGTAGGCTGGATCAGCTTGTCCTCCACGAACTCCTCGAAAACTTCATTAATAATCTCACCTCTGGATTCGGTCTGCTTCACTTCCATGCCTAATTGCTGGGCTGCCTGCCGGGCTTCCGCATCGCCTTTAATCAAGCTGAAGTCGAGTCCGGTATGTTCATTTATCACATCCAGCATAGTCACCCGCCGCCAGGGAGGAGTGAAATCTATCTGCTGTCCTTCAAATTCGGCGATCATGGTTCCATTTACCTTTAACATTACGGAGGAAACGAGATCCTCGGTAAGCTCCATCATTACCTGGAAATCGGCATAGGCCTGATATATTTCCAGCATGGTGAACTCAGGATTATGTTTGGTGGAAATCCCCTCGTTTCTGAAACTGCGGTTAATCTCATAGACCTTTTCCATCCCGCCCACAATCAACCTTTTCAGATAGAGTTCCGGTGCTACGCGCAGGAACAGACTCATATCCAGAGCATTGTGATGGGTTGTAAAGGGACGCGCCGTAGCTCCCCCGGCGATGGGATGCATCATGGGGGTCTCTACTTCGAGAAATTCTTTTTTGTCCAGGTATTGGCGAATCTCCTTGATGATCAGACTGCGCTTGATAAACACTTCTCGTACTGTAGGATTCACGATTAAGTCTACATAGCGCTGGCGATAACGAAGTTCTACGTCCTTCAGCCCGTGCCATTTTTCCGGCAGAGGATTAAGTGATTTGCTAAGATAGGTAAAATCATGGACATGAACGCTTATTTCGCCCTTCTGGGTGCGGAAGACAAAACCCTCTATGCCTAGAATATCTCCCATATCCAGCTTCTTGAAGAGCTCATATTTTTCTTCGCCTACATCATCTTTCCGAAAATACAGCTGTATATCCCCGGATAAGTCCTGCAGATTTGCAAAACCAGCCTTGCCATGCCTCCTTTTGGACATGATGCGACCAGCAATTCTTACGGTCTGTCCATCCAGTTGATCAAAATCAGCTTGGATTTTACCAGCGGTACAGTCCCGTTCATATCTGCTGCCAAAGGGGTCAATGCCCATATCGCGAAGTTCGCCCAGTTTGTCCAGACGAACCTGCTTCAGATCATTAATATTCAGTTCTTGTTCTGACATCTTCACGCTTCCTTAAAGTATAAATTTGCGGCCCTATTTTTCGACCTTAATAATCTTATATTTTATAATACCTGCCGGGGCTTCAACCGATACCACGGTCTTCACCGTCTTGCCCATGATGGCTTTGCCTACCGGTGATTCGTCGGATATTTTACCGTCCTTTAATTTGGACTCTACCGAGGAAACCAGGGTCACGTTTACCTCCCGACCCGATTTCATTTCCTTTAATTTTACCCGGGATCCCAAAGAAACCACGTCCGTACGAATTTCTGCATCTTCCATCAAACGCGATTTCTTGAGGGTCTGTTCCAGGCTGAATATTCTACCCTCGATGAAGGCCTGTTCGTTTTTCGCGTCCTCATATTCCGAGTTTTCAGAAATGTCTCCAAACGCGATGGCCTGTTTGATGCGCTCTGCAACCTCTTCACGGCGTGAGGATTTTAGGATTTCCAGTTCTGTTTCCAGCTTTTGCAGGCCCTCTTTGGTTAAAATAATCTCTCTTTCTTCACGCTCCGCCATAAAATCTCTCCTAACATAAATGTCCTGCCAAACCCGGCTGTCCCGGTGTTCTGCAGGCATACACTACTATAATGCCAACGATATAGCCAGCCAATATGCTTTTCATAATGAAATCAATTATAAAGACCTCATAACCCATTGTCAAGAAATGGCTCCCATAAGCCTATGCCATCACCAAGCTCAATCAACGCTTGATGAATATCTTCTCCATTATGGTTTAAATATCCTGCTTGAGCCAGCAGACAAGTTTCTAAAATCGGTGCCAGGGTATTTATTTTGGGATTTAGTCCGGCTAGGGCTAGCACTTGTTCCAGTTCTGGTGCCAGCCCGCTGCTGTCATCGTCGAGCCTGATGCCAAAGACCTCCGGAGATGCGATAGCCAAGCTGCGGGATCCAGGCTCAAAGGATACTATCAAATCACCTCTACCCCAGTTATGTGGATTTACATAGTTGTTACTGACTGCCAATCCCTTTTCATATAATAAGCGGTGAACCATAATTTCATTCCTGACGGGATGATAATTCTGCACGGATATGGGAATATGGTAGCGGGATACACTGTTTAGCAGGGGACATAGATCAGGAATATCACCTACCAGAACTAGTTTTTTGATATCCTGCAAGGCTATGGTCTTTTCAACCAGGATAGCTGCCAGGGCGCTGATAAAGTGATCTCCGAAAACAACCGGCAGGCTGTGCTCCTGGTTAAGGAACAAGCTTTTCAGCCTCCGATCTACACCCATGCGAGGAAGCTCATAATTGTTTAAAATGGCCTCGGTCTTTTCCATCATCCGGCCACGGCTATCGGGATTAAGGATGGTCCAGTTGCCCTCTCCTATAGGCAGTAGAACGTTACAGCCCTTCAATCCCAGCCTGCCAAAATGAATCAGCTGTTTTACCCGGGGGGGAAATAGAACCGGGGCCAGCCTGTCCAAAAATGATTTCCGGTTGGCTAGCCCCTGACGGTTACTGTCCCGCATATTAAAAAAGGCAAAATCTAAATCAAGCACTAAACCTCTCCAAATCGATTACTCCCGGCTTCATGTTTAATTCCTTCAACATGGCGTAATAATCTTCCGGTCTTATCTGGTCCATGGGCTTTCCCATCAGACTGACCATTAAGGCTTCGATCACGTTGGTGCCGAAGGAACGTCCACCCATATCCGGGGTAGTGGTGATAACCTTGCTTACGCCCCGCTCTTTGAGCAGTATCAGGTCGTCCTGGGTGGTGGTATTGGTAATTATCACCTTACCGTCCAGCCTCTCGGGCAAGTAGCGGCGAATATAAATAAAATCTCCTGCTATGACGTCTGCATTATAATAGTATTTTGAATATTTTGGAATTATGACATCTTGTTTTTTTCCAGTAGGATAAAGCATGTCAAAAGGCAGCCTGACGACTATAGGTGCGACAAGTCCACCCACTATGCGCAAGGTCTTGAGGGAGTGCATAGGAATGGGCAGTCCTACTGCATATATTAGGTCACCAACAGTCAAGCGAACTCCCACTTCCTCAAAGGCCTCAGCCATTCCAAAACGGTCTAGACCGCATACCATCAGGACCTTCTTGCCCTTCAGGTCATATATGCCATCCTTCTGTATGTCCAGGATACATTTACGTTCCAGGGTATTTTTCAAGCCGCTGCCATCCACCATGGGGGTCTTGCGCGCCTCAACCAACAGTTTTTTCGCATCCCGAATAACATAACGCTTACCACCCAACTGGACATAGAGGTCTATTCCCCCCATCCCAAAAGCGTCAATTTTACCATCCAGGTCTCTGATCAACTGTATAGCCTTATCCCAATCTCCGTTGGTGCCTATTCTCTCAATTCGAAAACTTTCACCCATAAAATCAGTTTCAAAAGCATGGTCTCTTTTGGAAGAACCCAAGCTGACGCTTACGATACGTTTCAAGGCTAAGCCGTTACGAAAAATTAATAAAACTTATAAATTCCTCTTCCTAATTCATTGCGTCCAGTTTGGCCTAAGCTACTCCTGTTTGATATAACGCTCCAAAGGCTTAAATTCAGCGATAACGTTCGCTTACATATTAGCGTTAACTTGTCGGTGTTAACTCGCTAATTTATTTCGTCCGTACTCCCTTAAATTGATGCTTGCGTTTAAGTCTCTGTCTAGGTGTAGTCCGCAGTCGCAATGATAAGTTCGGTCTGAAAGTTTCAAGTCTTTTTTAATCTGACCACATTGACTACATAGTTTGCTACTCGGGAAAAATCTGTCTGCAAATATCAATCTAACTCCGTACCATTGGCATTTATATTCAAGCTGTCGCCTGAACTCATACAGCTTTTGCTCGGCTATGGCTCTAGCTAAATGCTTGTTTTTAATCATGCCCGATACGTTTAAGTCTTCAATCACAATGTATTCTGGATTGACTTTCACCAGTTTACTTGTGGCTTGATGAAGATGGTTTGTACGGATGTAATTAAGCCTTTTATGAATTACTCTGATTTCCTTTTCAAGTTTTAATAAGTTGCTAGTCTTTTCGTAACGGGTTTCACCACCTTTCTCTTCAAATTTTTCGTACTGCCTACTAACTTGGCGTTGTAGACGCTTCAACTTCTTGGTTAAGCGTCTAATCTCTTTGGACTTATTGACGTTCTTAACGACTTCGCCTGTACTGATTACGGCTAAATCTTTTATGCCTACATCAATTCCAATAGCTTCTGTGACTGGTTTATTAAACGGTGGGATTACAACATCAACACCAACTGACAAATACCAATTAAGTCCATCATGCTTGACTCTAGGGTTGCTATATTCACTTTCTGGTATTTCTTCGGCCACATTCACCCATCCGATTTTCTCCAAAACAACCTTGCCATCTTTGCATTTCAGTTTGTCGTATCGCTGATAGAAACTAGAAACGCTATGCTTCCTGATCTTGAACTTAGGAAACTTCGATTGTCCTTTGAAGAACCTCTTGTAAGCCAGACAAGCATCTTTGACGGCTTGCTTGGGTATCTGTGCTGAAACATCGTTAAGCCATGCGAACTCCTCCATCTTCTTTAACTGAGTAAGTTCTTTCCGCAGGTCGCCATCCTGAATAAACTTACCACCAGACTCATAGTTCTCTTTTTGTCTACCTAACGTCCAGTTGTAAGCCCACCTAGCGGTTCCCGCTGATTGCCATAACTTCTGTTCTTGCTCTTTACTTGGATGCAGTTTGACTTTGTAAGACTTAATCATCCTGCATCAACTCCTTTACAAACTTTTTTGCCTTATGCGCTCGTTTGCCTTGAAGCCTAACCGCAAGAACAGTAATTATTTGTATCATGTCTTTGACCAATTCTTGTTCTTCTGTTTTCTCCGTTTGATCTATTATTTCGATAACACAATCGTTTAAATTAGCAACATACTCAATAAGCTCAAACCCAAACCCCACCAACCGATCTTTATAAAGAATTACTACTTTTTCTACTTCATTAGATTGAATGCGCTGAATCAGAGACTGCAACCCTTTTTTGTTATAATTAATGCCACTGCCAACGTCAGATATAATTTGAAATGGGTTACCTTGAGAGATTAGATATGTTTTTACGTTTTCTATTTGCCTGTCTAAATCGTCTTTTTGCTTATTACTAGAAACTCTGCAATAACCAATAACAATCCTTGGCTTAGAAGGCTTGATATTCAAAACCTGTCTAACTTGCTCCTCTGAATAATATCTATATCCATTAGAGGAAGTATGATGAGGTTTTAAAATACCCTTTTTGTCCCAATTCCTTAATGTTTGTGGAGTCTTCCCGACCATTTCGGAAAATTTATGGATGGTATAATATTTCATGGAAATCACCTCAAAAATATTATACCAAATTAAGGTATTTAAAATATAAAGTATTTATAATTTATATCAACTTATTGCCAGCAGCTCTATCCCTTCTCTTTTGATGATTAGGGACAGTGGGGAAGGTTCTTCTGTTACGCTCCCATGTCCTACCGCGCGGATTTAATAGCGCGTAATATTTCACGTATTTCTTGAGGATCCACCCATTTATCCTCGGTAATGGGTGAGGTGCCTATTTCCATGGAGATTACTTCTGCATCCAGAATGCCCTCAATCAGTTTGACGCGTTCATCCGAACCCAGGCAGATGACCACCTCGTATTTGCGTATACGGGCAACCAAATCCATGATTACATTGAGCAGTTCCTTTCCCGAGTACTGATTAATGAAATCCAGCCTTTCCTGTTCCGTCATTAGTAATATGAAATCCACGCCTTCTTTTTCCAGTATTTCTTGAATTTCAAGTTTGTTAATTAATGGAAAACCGATACAGGCTATAGTCTGCCCTTTACGCAATTCACCTATACCTTCTAAACGAGAAATAAAGGTGCGATCGATGGATAAGCGATCAGCAACTTCTTGCTGAGATACCCCCCGAGCCCTTAGCTGCAATATCTTCTTCAATGCTTTTTCAATTCTTTGCCAGCTGATAATCTTGTCCTGGATACGAATAAAATCCATAAACGCCTCCTTGAGCACAAACTTGTACACATGATTTATAAAATTATAGCACTGCCCCATGGACAATGCTAGTTTTTGCCATATTAACCCCCAACAGGGGGACGTTCTTTTCGAGAGACAAGGAGAGACAAGAGAGACAAGAGGACGGTTCTTATGACTCACCCCTTGGAGTGAGTCATAAGAACCGTCCCCTTGTCTTGGAACCTAGGTATGGAAACAAAAAGAACGTCACTCTGTTTCAGATCGATCCCATGATCTCCAGCATCTCCGCCCTGGTATCGGCCTGGTTTATCAGGATTCTAATTTTAGCCGCACCTGGCATTCCTTTTATATACCAGGAGATGTGCTTACGCATTTCGCGCACTGCTACCCGCTCACCTTTGAATTTTATAGCAAGTTCCAGGTGCTGGATGGCGACCTCCATGCGCTGGGCAAAGGTAGGTGGGGGCACAATCGTCCCGCTGGTCAGCAGTTCTACTGCCTCCCGCACCAGGAATGGGTTGCCCATGGCGGCCCTGCCAATCATTACAGCATCACAGCCAGTTTGCTGGAGCATACGCAAGGCATCGGCAGCACTGCCTATATCTCCGCTGCCAATGACTGGAATTTGAACCCGTTCTTTTACCGCTCGAATCATATCCCAGTCCGCCTGACCGGAAAAAAACTGCATCCGGCTGCGGGGATGCAAGGTAATGGCCTTAGCACCTTCTTCCTGAGCTGCCATGGCGAGCTCCAGGCAGTTTATATGTCCCTCGTCCCAGCCTTTTCTCATCTTTACCGTTACCGGGGTTCGTACTGCCTGCACCACCTGGCGAATAATCTGCCGGCACCGGGGTATATCCAGCATTAGAGCTGCCCCCTCCCCATTTTTTACAATCTTGGGAGTTGGACAGCCCATGTTAATATCAATAATATCTGCTCCCAGATCTTCCAGGAATACTGCGGCCTGAGCCATGATTTCTGAATTAGAACCAAATATCTGGATGGCAATAGGTCTCTTTTCTTCCTCTGTATCCGCTATCTGCCGAGTTCTGGTCTGCCCATATACCAGCCCCATATCACTAATCATCTCGGTGAAAACCAGTCCACAACCAAAAGATTTGGCAATAATGCGAAAAGCCCGATCGGTAACGCCTGCCATGGGGGCTACTATAACCTGATTAGCAATCTCTACATCTCCGATTAAGAACATCTTTACCCCCGGTTCATTTCATATATCATTCTTAACCCGCCCAGGGTGAGGAATTCGTCAATAATATCTATGGCAGCTGTTTCCCGGGCAATAATAGCAGCCAGCCCACCGGTGGCAATTACCTTAGGAACTCCGTCAATTTCCTTCTTCATGCGTTCGATAATGCCTTCTACTTGTCCAACGAATCCATACATAATTCCTACCTGCATGCTCATAACAGTGTTCTTGCCAATCATGCTTTTGGGAACGGTCAATTCAACCCTGGGCAGCTTAGAAGCTCTGTTTACCAGGGCTTCGGTGGAAATTTTTATTCCCGGTGCAATAGCCCCACCCAAATACTCTCCCGCTTCATTTACCACGCAAAAGGTAGTAGCGGTGCCAAAATCAACAATGATCAATGGTCCCCCGTATTTGTGATACGCGGCAACTGCATTCACCACTCGATCAGCCCCAACTTCACGGGGATTGTCATATTTTATAGCCAATCCGGTCTTGATGCCCGGTTCAACCACCAGCGGCTTGCAGAAGAAATAGCGCTGGCTCATCCATTCCAATTCCATCATTAAGGTAGGCACCACAGATGATATCACCACGGCATTGATTTCTTGCATGGAAATGCCGCTATAGTGAAACAGGGAATTCAGCATCATCCCATATTCATCCGAGGTGCGCAGGGTATCAGTTCTAATCCTCCAGTGGGTTAAAAGCTCCTCCTTGGCAAAGACTCCCACCACCATATTGGTATTGCCTACATCAAAAACCAGTATCATTTAATTCCCCCCTAAGCATATCGTTTCATTTATCATTACAAGAACGGTATCCCAGAATGGTTTGGGCTGCTTGAACCGCTCTCAATACTGCCTGGGCTAAAACCTTTTGCGCCAAATAACCCACTACATTTACATCGACTTGTATTCCTCCAGTACACAGGGCGAATACCGTATCTCCATCACACATGGTGTGAATGGGGTTTATAACCCGGGCCAGACCATCGTGAGCCATCTGCGCCACCTTGGTCATCTGGGTTTTATCAAGTTTGGCATTACAAGCCACTACAGCTATAGTGGTATTGGTCGCCATCGCATAAACTCCGGAAGCTTTCTTTTGCATCCAGGCCATTTCGGTCCCCATGAACCCTTCACCTTCGTCATCACGTACTCCGGCTATGATCTCCCCACCCGTATTAATTACATCGCCAAAGGCGTTCACAATCACTATGGCTCCAACCGTGAGACCGTTTTCCAGAGTTGCTGACCAGGTTCCCAGCCCGCCCTTGGTGCAATAGTCATAACCACGGATTTTACCTACGGTAGCTCCCGCCCCTGCACCCACATTGCCTTCACTGACCATAATGCCGGCCTCTCGCGCAGCCAGGTAGCCCATTTCTTTATCCGGACGTACCTTGCAATCGCCCACTGCCAGGTCATATATTACCGCAGCCGGAACGATAGGCACTACTGCAGGACCGGTTTGATGTCCTATTCCCTGTTCTTCCAGGTATTGCATTACCCCGCCGGCAGCATCTAAGCCATAAGCACTACCCCCACTGAGGAGAATAGCGTGTACCCGGTCGATCATGTTTATTGGGGCCAGCCCGTCGGTTTCCCTCGTGCCCGGAGCAGATCCCCGGACATCCACGCCGCATACCGCTCCTTCTCTGCCGGTAAGTACTACTGTACATCCAGTCAGAGCCTGCAGGTTTTCCTTGGAACCCACGGTTATTCCTTGTACATCGGTAATAGATTTAGCCATACCATCCACCCCTCCGGTTCTCTTGTCTCGCCCTCAGAGCTCTTAATAATATATTTTATAAGAGTTCTCTTGCTATGTCCAATCTCCTATAAACTACTTGCAGATAAATGACTTGGCAAACTTCTGTTTTCAAGGAAACAAAAGGGACGATTCTTTCTGTCTTAGAAATAACCGTCCCCTTTATCCCCTTGAACACTCACTAATTATTTGACCTTACGCTTATTAGATTTGGTTTTATCAAGCACCTGAATTTGGATATCGTGAGAACTGATCTTGTCTTCAATGCGCTCAAGGATTATCGTATGCTCGGCCAGGACTTCGGCGTTATGCAGGTAGCCATCAAAGAGGGCTGCCATCTTATCGAAAACTTCGTTCTCCATACGAATCTCAAGTTTGTCTATGCGATTATCAATCGTATCTAGGCGATCATCCATTTTGTCTAAACGAATATCAATTTTGTCCAGACGATTATCAAGCTTATCCATACGGTCATCAAATTTATCCATACGGTTATCAAGTTTATCTAAACTAGTTTCAAGATTATCTATGCGATTATCTAAACGGTCACCTAATTCTTTTTGGCCCTGTTCCAGATTATCTAATTTAGAGATTATACGATTAAGTAAATCTTCCAAGACAATTCCCCCTCCCCAAACAATTTCAATAGCCCTTCTAATTATAATAACACACTAGTGAACGATACATAAATATCCATATATTCTATTTATTTGTCGCCTTAATCTGCTTCAACTATATCAAAACTGATGTCCAGGCTGGTTGCAGCGTGGGTAAGGGCACCCATGGAAATGAAATCTACCCCGGTTCTGGCTACCTCGGCCAGGTTTCCCTCATTGATACCGCCGGAAGCTTCCAGGATAGCACGTCCGCCCACGATATTCACCGCCTCGATCATCTCGTAAACATCCATATTGTCCAGCATGATAATATCAGCATGAGCCTCTAGTGCCTCCTGCAATTGTTCCATAGTCTCCACTTCCACCTCTATTTTAATGGTGTGGGGCACTTTTTGCCGGGCAGTGGAAACCGCTTTTTGAATACTTCCCACGGTTTTGATATGGTTGTCTTTTATCATTACTCCATCAAAGAGACCAAAGCGGTGATTGCGAGCTCCACCTATTCCCACGGCGTATTTTTCTAAGACCCTGAGCCCGGGCGTAGTTTTTCTAGTATCTAAAAGCTCAGACTTACTATATTTAATCATATCCACCATTTTCCGGGTTTTGCTGGCTATCCCCGAAAGCCTCTGTAAAAAGTTCAGGGCCAAGCGCTCCCCGGTGAGAAGGGTTCTAGCCTTTCCCCGAACTACGGCAATCACATCGCCGGGTTGTATTTCATCACCATCACTTTTGAGCATATCAAATTCGACTTCCGGATCCAGGTAAGCAAACACTGCCTGACTAACCTTTATTCCCGCTACAATCCCAGGGCTTTTGGCAGTAAATATGCCGCGCGCCTTTTGCTCGGGCGGAACCAGACTCTGGGTGGTAATATCACCATAACCCACGTCTTCCTCCAGGGCTCTTTTTATAAGGTCGTTTAGTCCTAGATAATCCATAATATACCTCCTAAGGATAAGGTCGAGGGTATAATGGGGGGCCCAAAAGAACCGTCCCTATGACACCTTCGACCTTAGCAATTTACAAAACTCATGTGTTTTATCCATCTTATATCATCGCGCAGGGGGTAGTCTGAACGGAAATGCCCTCCTCGGCTCTCTTTGCGCCATAGGGCAGCCTGAACCACAATGCGCGCGACTGTCAACATATTGACCATTTCCAGGTAGGCCAGGGGGTCTTCACCCTGGCAAAGGAAATTGTAGAGGCGTTCTATTTTCTGATTGGCCTTTTTTAATCCGTCTTGTTCGCGGATGATACCTACCTTTTCCCACATAATTCCCTGTAATTCCTGCTTGGCTTCGGTGGGGGAGATCCCCCGTTCAGGCGGCCTATGCACCCAGCTATTATCGAAATCCTGGTATACCTCTTCCTCGCGAACCTGTCGCCGGTACATTATTTCCTCAGCATTGGCAACTATGCGCTCACCAAACACGATTCCTTCCAGGAGGGAATTGCTGGCCAGGCGGTTCGCCCCATGTACACCCGTACAAGCAGCTTCACCGCAGGCATATAAACCATAAATGCCTGTTTCCCCTCGTGTATTGGTCTTGATGCCTCCCATGGTATAATGGGCTCCAGGAGAAACTGGCACCATATCCTTCTCCAGGTTAATGTCCCGCTCTAAACAAGTACGGTATATATTGGGGAAACGCTCCTTGGCCCCTGGAATCTTGGTCATGTCCAGATAAACAAACTCACTGCCGGTTGTGTTCGTTTCGCTTAATATGGCTCTTGATACTACATCACGAGGAGCCAGCTCTTGCAGGGAATGGTATTTATGCATAAATCTTTCCCCACGAGTATTGTACAATAGTCCCCCTTCTCCGCGCACCGACTCCGAAATCAAGAATCGCTGCGTATCATGGCTGAAAAGTACGGTGGGGTGAAATTGGATGAATTCCAGGTCACTAAGCTCACAGCCCATCCTGAAGCTGGCGGCCATACCGTCCGCTGTCGCAATATCAGGATTGGTGGTATTCTGGTATAGCTGCCCGGCACCACCGGTAGCTATTATGGTAGCCCGGGCTATATAAACAGATTTTTGCCCGCTTATATTGTCATAAACTAGTGCCCCATGGCATTCCCGCTGCTGATCATTCCCCAGCAAGTCCACCAGGAAGTGGTTTTCTTTAATGATAATATTGGTTTTATCTTCGCAGCTCTTTACCAGGGCTATCCTTATGGCTTCCCCGGTAGCATCAGCTGCATGCAGTATGCGGGCACGACCATGAGCTCCTTCCCGCGTAAAGGCTATATTGCCATCCTTCATGTCAAATGAAGCTCCGGCTGCCATGAGTTCACGTACCCGATCTGGTCCTTCCCGAACCAGAACATCTACCGCTTCGATATCACAGAGCCCGGCTCCGGCTTCCAGGGTATCTTCCAGGTGCAGGAAAGGGGAATCCTCTTCATGTACTGCAGCCGCAATCCCTCCCTGGGCCAGCCCCGTATTGGAGTCTTTCATGGTTTTCTTGGTCAATACCACCACCTGGCCGAAAGCAGATGCCTTTAAGGCAGTAAATAGGCCCGCAATGCCACTGCCGATGATTAGAAAATCCGTATAGAATAGGGGAGTGTTTTTCTCCAACTCCCCAATGTATCTAGTCGTTATCATGTTTCGCCTTTCTAAGTTAAGGAACTATTCTATTCGTACTTACCCACACAGGCTTTCTTAATCTCGTTCTTTTCGTCGACGAAAACCAGCTTGGGCTTATGGTTCTGACATTCCTCATCGCTTAAAATAGTATAGGTCAGGATAATAACAATATCCCCCCTAAGTGCCAGCCGTGCGGCCGCCCCATTCAGACAAATGATACCGGAGCCTGCTTCACCCTCGATTACATAGGTTTCGAAGCGTTCTCCGTTATTATTGTTAACTATGGTTACCTTTTCATTCTCAATAATATCAGCCGCATCCATGATATTCTTATCAATGGTAATACTGCCCACATAGTTTAGATCAGCCTCCGTAACCACTGCGCGATGAATTTTTGATTTCAACATATAACGAAGCACTAGTCTACACCTCCACTAATAGGTTATCAATTAATCTGGTCGTACCAAACTTAACAGCCAGGGCGATTAAGACTTGGCCCGTGATCTCTTCTACCTCAGCCAGGTCACTGGCATCATATATTTCAGCATAGCCAATGTTCGCTCCGGGGCTGGTTTTAATCGTTTTTTCCAACAGGCTTTTTACTTTGGCCACGTTTCTCTCACCCGATTGAATAAGTTCTCGGGCCGCCTGCAACGACCGGTTCAATACCAAGGCTTCTGCTCTTTGTTCTGCATTCAGATAGACATTGCGGGAACTAAGGGCTAACCCGTCTTCCTCTCTGACAATTGGTACTCTAACAATGCTCAGGGGGAAGTTGAGTTCTCGCACCATTTTCTCAATGATCATTACCTGTTGAGCATCTTTTTGTCCAAAAAAAGCCTGATCCGGTAAACAGATATGAAAAAGCTTGCTCACCACGGTAGTTACTCCCCGGAAATGAACGGGGCGCGACTCAGCGCATAGCTTCTGGCTAATTTCACCCAGAACTTCAACAAAACTATTGTACCCCTGGGGATACATCTCCTTGATGGAAGGAGCAAATACTGCATCGACCTCTCCCTGCTCTAACAAAAGGCTATCCTGAGCCAGATCGCGCGGATAATCCTCAAAGTCCTCCCCCACCCCAAACTGAATGGGGTTAACAAAAATAGATACCACCACTATATCACAAGAGCGGCGCGCTTCCCTGACCAGGGCCAAATGGCCCTGGTGCAGGTATCCCATAGTTGGTACAAGTCCTATGGTCTTGCCCTCGCGTTTTTGCTCTTTACACCACTCTTGCATTTCAATAACACTCGTAAATGTCTGCATCTCGAATCCTCTTTCAACAATTAATACAATTTCTCCAGAACATCATCGTTAATTGTAAAGCCGTGCTCTTCGCCTGGGAAGGTACCTTCTTCTACCTCTTTTTTATAATCCCGCAGAGCTGCGATGATAAGCGGCTCTAAATTAGCAAATTTTTTAACGAATTTGGGAATATGGCCTTTGAACATCCCCAGCATATCATTGATTACCAGTACCTGTCCGTCGCAATACTGACCAGCTCCTATGCCAATGGTCGGTACGGATACCTCCTCAGTAATCCTTTTAGCCAGCTTGGTGGGTACACCCTCCAGCACGATGGAAAACACCCCGGCTTCAGCCAGAGCCTTCGCATCTCGAATAAGTTTATTGGCTGTTTCCAAATCCTTGCCCTGCACCTTGAATCCCCCAAATTGATTAACCGACTGAGGGGTTAGGCCAATGTGTCCCATAACCGGGATTTGTGCATCCAATATAGCTTTAACGGTAGCAATTCGTTCCTGACCACCCTCCAGCTTTACTGCCTGCGCCCCGCCTTCCTGAATAAAACGGCCGGCGTTCCTGACCGCCTCTTTGACAGACACATGGTAAGACATAAAAGGCATATCTCCCACGACCATGGCATTCTTAGTTCCTCGAACCACGGCTTTGGTATGATGAATCATATCTTCCATGGTCACTGACAGGGTATTCTCATAACCTAGAAATACCATGCCCAGCGAATCACCCACCAGAATCATATCAATCCCGGCTTCGTCCACCATGGCAGCCGTTGAATAGTCATAAGCGGTTAGCATACTTATCTTTTCATTTTTCAGCCTCTTCTCTTTCAGGCTGGCAGTAGACATTCTGGCCATAAGTTAACCCCCTCCCTGTCTTGTCGAAGTAATGAAGGCTAGTTCCCGACTAAAAACCTGTTGAAATTCTTCCATGGCGGGCTGATCAATCGTGCCCTTATCATGGGCGATCGGAGCAGTATAAAAGCCCAGCAAAGTATAGAGCTTCACCAGTTCGGGAGCCATCTCTTCCATGCAATCCAAATGCTTTAATACGGTAGATACATCCCCGCGGGCAATCGGCCCGGTAAGCGCATTAGGTATGCCTATATTTTCAACATTATTTATTGTACCCCGAATCAAAGGCAACAAAGCCCGGGTTGCCATGCTGTCAGGTACGCCAGTCGATGCCAATAATTTCATGCCCAGATCCAGCACGGTAACCAAATAATTGGAAACCACACAGGCTCCTGCATGATACAGGGGCTTGGCCTTTCTATCTATGAAAAAATATTCCCCTCCCAGGGATTCTACAATACAAACCGCGGCATTATATGCCACCTTATCCCCTTCAATGCTGAATACCGAACCAGGCAAGTTTTCAATAGCCCCTTGAAGGTTGGCAAACGACTGCAAAGGATGAACTGACAGAACATGTGCGCCAAATTCCTTGGCTCTATCTAAAATCTCCGATGACTGAGCACCGCTCATATGAACCACTACCTGTCCCCTATGAAAAGCCTGCAAATCCGCTAGCGAATCCACAACCCCTTGAATCGCGGTGTCACTTGAAGTAATAAACAATATGTCGGCTGAGCGAGCAACGTCCTGAGGGTCTAAATACGCTGTACATCCGGTCCGTTCCACTAGCTGCCGTGTAGATTCGGATTTAATATCATATACACCCGTAATCTCATAGCCTTTAGTATTTAGAACTACCCCAATTGCCGTTCCTACTACTCCCGCCCCGATAATACCCATCTTCTTGCTCATGATAACCCTCCTTAAAAAACGAGTCAAAAAAACGACCTTGACCCTGTCTACAAACTACCGTCTTGTTCCCCAAGAGATACAAGCGGGTTCTTTCCTCAGGAGTACCGGTGGGAGGACTCTTGCAATCATAATTTTATTATGTCGTTACCCTCAAAGCGGGCTCTTGCTCTACTCAACACCTCCCTGATTTTTGTCCCGTCAGGAAATTCCAGTTCCGGGTTAATTTCCGCTAACGGAATCAGTACAAACAACCGCTCCAACAAGTATGGGTGAGGAACCTCCAGTTCCTCCAGGTGAATTGTCTCCTCTCCGTACAGGAGAACATCCAGATCTATAATCCGGGGACCCCATTTTCCGTCTCTGTGGCGCCCCAATTTAATTTCAATATCTTGTAAACGATACAGTAAATTTAAAGCCGATAAGTCTGTCTCTATTTCAATAACCTGATTTATAAAATCGTCCTGGTCGGTTCTGCCCCAGGGAGCAGTGATATACAGGGACGATAATTTCCTTATATTTACACCCTCGATATCCGCTATGCAATCAAGCGCATTTTGAATGTTTTTTGATTTATTTCCTAAATTAGAACCCAAACCAATGTACACTTTTTTATGCAAACTGTTTTCACCCTCTAAACTAGCATAAAGCTTTTTTAAGAGCAAGCTTTTATTTTTGGAAACGCCTAATTTTTACCGCAAAATATTCAAACTCACCCTGAACGGGGGCCTCCGGTTTGTAAACTGTCACTTCCAGGTTATCAATTAGCGGAAAAGTGAGTAACAAAGCCTGAGCAATTTGCTCGGCCAGGGCTTCTATCAGCGCATAACTTTCGTGGGCGACGATTTTCTCCACCAGATGAAATACCTGGTCATAGTTAATAGTACTTTGCAGGTCATCATTCTTACCAGCGGTCTGCAAATCCAAAAATATTTCCAGATCCACCTGAAAAGTTTGGGGGGTGGTCTTTTCCTGCACCATGACCCCATGACAACCTTGAAAAGTCATACCCCGGGCAATTATACTATCCATTTTCTAACCTCACCGCATCAGTCATCCTAGCCACCCGGACACTCTCCTTCACATCGTGCACCCGGACAATGTCGGCGCCGTTCATGATAGCCACAGCCACTACAGCCAAGCTGCCTTCCAATCGTTCATCTATTTCCAGGTTCAGGGTCTTGCCAATAAAATTTTTCCGGGAAGCGCCTATTAAAAGGGGCCGACCCATGCTCCTGAACTCCTGTAATCGCTTGAGTAATAATCTGTTTTCTCCCGGGTTCTTACCGAACCCTATTCCCGGATCAACAATAATTAGGTCTTCTCTGAGCCCTGCCGCAACCGCTCTGGCTATGGAGTACTGCAAATCCAAAATAATATCCGCTACCAGATCGTTATAAACTTCTCCTGGTTTTACCTGCATACGGTTATGCATTAAAACTACTGGAGCCTGCCATTTGCACAGCACATTTAATAGTTCCGGATCCATTTCAAAGCTGCCAATGTCATTGATTAAATGAGCCCCCTGGGCCAAGGCCTCTTCCGCTACCCGACCCCGAAAGGTATCCACCGAAAGGAGTACATTTTTTTCCGCCAGCATCTTAACTACCGGAATTATACGACGTAATTCCTCATTTTCTTCCACCATAATGGAATTGGGACGCGATGATGCGCCGCCCACATCAATGATGTCCGCACCATCCTCCACCATTTGCAAGGCATGCTCCACCGCATAATTAGGGTCAAAAAAACGCCCTCCATCCGAAAATGAGTCAGGAGTGACGTTTAGTATTCCCATTATTAAGGTTTTTTTTCCCAATTCCAAACTGCGTCCATGCGCCAGTTGTATATGCCCATTAGTATTCAAAGGTCGTAACACTCATTTCCTTGGTTCCCCGCTTGGGACAATTAACTCGTTCTTCACATTGGCTGCAAACCCGGGATAGATTATCGGCCCGGTGTATTCTTTCTCCCAGGAAACTCATATCTTTGCTGATATTCCGGTGTTCGTAAATGGCCCGACAGATCATATCTATCTCATTCGTATTGAAAAAGGCGCGCGGTAGTATATCACGAGCTAGTCTAGCTCCATAAGCCGCATGGTCAACTCCGTCCTGGATCTCCTTCCATTTGGCAATGTCATGAAGCAACCCCGCGGCGTAAATAGTCTCTTTACCCGCTAATTTCCCACTCAGCCCATTCTCTTTGACAAAATAGTTCAGGTCATTATGTTCCAGGACTAAGATATAGGCGATACGAGCCACATCAATATGATGGGATAGACCGTGCCGACAGTATTTTAGCCCACTTTCTCCATCGGTGTTGTATCTAATATACTCACTGTAAAGAGCATCTTTTAACAGCAATTCTACCCTTTTCAAATGCTTCCCCTCCGTGAAGTATTCCTTCCCCATTTATATGAGGATCTAACGGTAAACATCCTGCCATAAATACCCGATATTAAACTTCTATGTCAGTTTTTTCGTCAAGCTTTTCCTTTTCGCCCTGACCTGCGTCCCCCGCCTTGCTCTTCATAATAAGTTCAAATTCAGCCGCCGCTATAGTTTCCTGCTCTATAAGCTTGGCCGCCACCTGATGCAGGTAATCCATGTTTTCCTCCAGAATGGCCTCGGCCTTCTTGTAACTGTCCTCCATTTTTTGGCTGGCTTCCTTGTCAATAGCGTAAGCAATCGCATCGGAATAATTACGATCACGGTTAATGTCTTTACCCAGGAATACTTCTTCGCTTTTGTGTCCGTAGGTGAGTGGTCCCAGTTCATCGCTCATACCGTACTCTGTTATCATCTTCCTGAGGATGCTGCTAGCTCTTTCGAGATCGTTCTGGGCGCCGGTGCTTATATCCTTCAATACCATAGCTTCGGCAACCCGCCCTCCTAGCAAGGTAGTTACTTCGTCCAACATATACGAACGGGTTATATAATTACGATCCTCTTCGGGTAGGAGCAGGGTGTATCCCCCAGCTCGGCCTCTGGGAATAATAGATATTTTATGAAGTTTATCCGTATAAGGAAGATTATAAGCAACGATGGCATGACCTGCCTCGTGGTAGGCTACCAGCTTTTTTTCTTTCTCGGAAATCACCCGGGTTTTTTTCTCAGGCCCGGCAATTACCCGTTCTATGGATTCTTCCATTTCTCCCATACCTACCGTTTCTTTATCCCGCCGCGCTGATAAGAGGGCGGCTTCATTAACCATATTAGCCAGATCAGCACCCGTAAAGCCAGGAGTACGTTTAGCAAGTATCTCCAGGTTTACATCGTCACCCATGGGCTTATCCTTTATATGCACCTTCAATATCGCTTCACGGCCTTTTACATCGGGACGATCGATAAGAATATGACGATCAAAACGTCCCGGTCTTAAGAGCGCCGGATCCAGAATGTCCGGTCGATTAGTGGAGGCCATTACAATAATGCCTTCATTGGCGCTGAATCCATCCATCTCCACCAGAAGTTGATTCAAAGTCTGCTCTCTTTCATCGTGGCCGCCGCCTAGACCTGCCCCGCGATGACGACCCACAGCATCAATTTCATCAATAAACACGATACAAGGAGCGTTTTTCTTAGCATTTTCAAAGAGATCCCGAACTCGGGCTGCTCCAACTCCTACAAACATTTCTACAAAGTCGGACCCGCTGATGGAGAAAAACGGCACTTTAGCCTCACCGGCTACCGCTTTGGCCATCAAGGTTTTACCTGTGCCAGGCGCACCAAAAAGCAATACTCCACGGGGAATCTTAGCCCCGATCTTCACAAATTTTTGCGGGGTTTTTAGAAACTCTACTACTTCGGCCATTTCCTCTTTGGCCTCTTCAGCACCAGCCACATCCGCAAAGGTAGTCTTGACATCTTCTCCTGTGGCGAGACGGGCCTTACTCTTGCCAAACTGCATAACCTTATTACCCCCGCCCTGGGTCTGGTTCATTATAAAGATCAATACCACTATGAGTATGATAATCGGGAAGAGAGTAGTTAATAGTCCGATCCACCAAGCTGGCGGAGGCACAGGCTTGAAATCGAACGGTACATTCTTGTCTCCCATGACTTTGATAATATCGCTCTCTTTAGGAGCTGTCGTGGTGATCATAGCACCGTTTTTTAATTCACCGGAAATCTTATAGACCAGATCATCAACTACCACATTCACCGTTTTTACCTGATCCTGCTGCACCTCGCTATAAAATTGAGAATAAGAAAGCTCCTGCGCTTTGGTTTGCGGAGTAGATGTCAACTTTACCGCAAACAAGGCCAGTAATACAATGAGAACATATATCGCGATATTTTTTAGGGTTTTATCCAATTAACTTCCTCCTCTGTCATCCTTAAGGCTTATGAAAACCGCCCATAATAGCGAGAATTTCTGGTATATTGTAGCACAAAGACTGTTTCTTTTCAATTATTGTATATTAACAGTAGTATCCTCACTGCC
Organism: uncultured Syntrophomonas sp.; assembly: GCA_964457945.1. GTDB lineage: Bacteria > Bacillota > Syntrophomonadia > Syntrophomonadales > Syntrophomonadaceae > PHAA01. The sequence goes on along the minus strand of CAYWFX010000013.1, from coordinate 35,856 downwards.
TCTATTTTCCCCGGCTCTTGACTTTTTAATCAGTAAAACGGTCCGGGTAGCACTGCTTATCGCTGCCATCCGAGAGATGCCCAGACCCAGAACTGCGAATATTTCACGATCTTCGGCAGCCAGCAGAGCTACTCGGTCTCGCTCGTAATAAGGCACTTTAAGGTCGATAAAATACTTTTTCAGTTTCTTGCTGCCTGTCATACTCTGAGGACGGAAAATATCTCCCGCCCGACGAGAACGCAGGTAAATGGATTCCGGCAAGATGTCATAATCCAGATAAATATCCTCGCTCTCGGGGCAATAGTCTTCCCGTTCGACCAGGGTAAACTGATAGCTTTCCCCAGTCTCCGATATTTCTATCTTACCCGGTACCGGCACTTTATACTGGAAGCTTATTGATTCTATGCTTAGAGTGCTAAATATCATTCTATCATAAGATTTATTAACCCGAACCTTCTTTTTCAAATGCAGGGTGAGAGAAGACCCTTTTTTGCTGCTTAGCTCCAAGACCTTCTGAACATCTTCCAGGTTCCATTCAGATTCACTGGTCAACTGAGCAAAAGCTCGCATAACGATTCTTCTCTGATAGGCTCGCGGTAAAAGACTCAGGGCCTGGTTATCTAAAACCAATGAATCTTCTTCCTCCTTTAGCAGGACCCCGCCCCAAAGGTGTCGGCTTTCCTCCTCCAAGGCCTCATTTTCATCCCGGGCAATAAGCGCCAACTGGTTTAGCTTGCCCACTATGCGGGGGTTAAATTCCTTTTGCAGGTAAGGAATCAAACCGTGGCGAATGCGGTTGCGCAGGTATACCGAATCGTCATTACTCTTATCCAAGCAATAATCTATTCCTCTGGCTTGCAAATAATTCAGCAGTTCTTCCTTGCTGGCCATTAAGAGCGGTCTAATCAAATTTCCACTCTTGGGCAGTATTCCCCGCAGCCCTTTAATACCTGAACCTCTCAGGAGATGCAGGAGTACTGTTTCAGCCACGTCGTCATAGTGATGAGCGGTAGCGATAAGCTCTGCTCCGGTTAGCTTACGCACTTCGTTGAAATACTGGTAGCGAGCGTTACGGCCCGTATCCTCCAGAGTGGTTTTTTGGACCCGGGCCAGATCCGCTACCGACACGCTGCGAGAGTAGCAAGCAATCCCCCAAGCCCTACATTTCTCTTTTACAAATAATTCTTCCCTCCTGGCTTCTGCTCTCAGGCCATGGTTTAAATGAGCTGCTAAGACCTCAAATTGCATCGATGGAGCCAAGTTTTTCAGGATATGCAGCAAGGCCATAGAATCCGGCCCTCCGGACACCCCTACGATAACCCGCTCACCGGGCTTAATCAAACCGTTGTCTTCAATGTATTTTTTAATCTTATTATTAAGCATTTTTCTTCTCCATAGTTGATTTTCGCAGTTGACAGATAATGCGCAACAAGAGAACCGGAGTCGGTGCTTGTGGTGCCGGGGTGTATAAACATAATCCGCTCCGCATTACGCATGGGCAACACCAACGGCTCAGTTTGAATGTCCAGGGGTACCGCGCAAAACAGAGCATCCATGCTCTGTTGCGCTCTCGCGACGTCCTGTCGCGAGCCCCCTTCCCATTCCGCACTTTCGCCGGGTGTTGCAGCCATGCTCCATCAGTCGCTCCTTATGTTTATACACCCCTACATGCAATGCTACCAAATAGCCTAAAAAGGCAGCAATCCAAAAGAACTTGGAACCGTTCTCTTTTAGATATTACATTTATAATTTTATTTGCGTAACAGATTCAGTAATTGTGCTGGCGACCTAGCGGAGGAGGCCGTTCTAACCTGCGAAGACGGGAGAGCGTAAGGGGACGAGCGACAGGATGTCGCGAGCCTGTCATCGACCATGGATGGGAGATTGACAGGGTATCCCCTGTAGTTCTTCCGGCAAGCAGTTGGTAGAACGAGCCTCTGGAGATGGGAGCAGGCAGAATTACTGAATCTGTTAGCCCCAGATTATAGTCAACAGCTAACACCCGTTCTCCTTCTATTGTTTATTGGGAAATGGCATCAGCATATTCGCTGCTGCGCATAATCAATAAACTGCGAAACTCGAATTTATATTATTATGCTACCCAAGTTTCAGGCAATAGTAAACCCCGAGCCTAAACTCGAGGTCTATTATTACCCGTGCGTCACTAGAACCAGTCCATTTTTAGCGCAGTTCTATGTTCATACAGATTACCGTCATATCATCATGGGGTTTGCCCTGGGCGAGGCTTAAGGCTTGGTTAATAACTATTTCTGCCACCACCTGCGGGTCACTCTCATTAAGATCGGCGAAAAGCTGGCTTATCCATTCCTCCCCGTTTACAGTCCGAGATGCTTCCATTACCCCATCGCTGACCATCAAGACCATATCCCGGGGAAGCAGGTTTTTCTTTTCGCTCACCAGTTCTACTTCATTTAAAATGCCTATGGGCAAAGAGCTGGAACTGATCATAGCGACCTGTTTGCCACGCTTGACGAAAGAGGGGGCACTGGCGGTTTTAATAAAATCCACTTCAGCAGTGTAGAGATCTATCAATACCATGTCGAGGGTGGTAAAAGTCTCAGTGGTGGAACGGAGCAATAGTACCGAGTTAATAGTTTTCAGAGCCACTTCTTTATTAAAACCACTATTAAGGAGGTTCTCGAGAAGATTGACGGCGGTCTGGCTTTGCTTAGAGGCCGATTCTCCTACTCCCATTCCGTCGCTTAACACCAGCAATTCCTTGCCTTCCTTTAAGGTGCTTATGGAATAGCTGTCCCCGGATACATCTTCACGGGCCACCTGAGCAACAGCGCTTTGTACATTATAAGCAAAGGCACGGGTAAGGGTAAATTCACAGGCACCCTGTCCTTTGAAGCGAGGGCATTTTTTAGAGCAGACTTCCATTTTTTCGCCCATAAGTGAAGAAAGAGCGGGGGCAATACTGAGGTCACAGCCGGTTCCATCTACACAAGATCCCGCTACCACCTCCAGCAATAGCTGCTCACCGCTGATACGAATAGGGGTAATATCTTTGAGGTTAATTCCCTGGCGTGAAGAGGCTTTCAAGAGTGCACTGCGAAGTTCGAAATCCACCATCGTTTCCACTTCGACCTCCTCGGCCAGATTCTTGACCACCTGGCTTACTCCTTTCAACTGCCTGGCTACTAATTCGCGCGACTCATCTATCTTGCCTGACCAGTATTCGTTCATACGCAGGTTGTCAAACAAATAGTTCACAGTGCTTACCAGTTCCCGCCCATGTACACACTTGCGTTTGAACTCCGGGGAGCAATCATCATAGCTTACCTGCCCCTCGCCTTCGGCCAGGGTAAAAATATCCAGCAAAAACTGGGAAGTGTTATAGCAATCGCGATCCCAGCAGTTATTATAACGGGTGCAGCCTTCGCAAAACCCGTGGGAAAGTTCATCGTAGAGGTAATTCAGGTAGGCTACTGATTGCGGTTGCGGACTCTGGCAAGCAGGGGCAGTGAAGGTAGAACTCAATTCGTCGAATACCTCAGCCAAGTTCTGAATGCGATTTCCTACGCTAGCCTTTATACGGCTATCCACGCTTCGTAATTGACTGGCCTCCATCTGCTGCATCGTTCCTAATGACTCTACAGGGATCTTTTCTTTCAGAGACTCCGGCAAGAGGAAAAATATCAGGCTGGCTATACCAGTTTCCCAAACTCCCATAAGGGCAACCTGGTTTTCCGCTATGAACATAGACAAGGCCAGATTCCCTAACAAAAATCCTATAATCACGCCGAGCCGCCCGAAATTCCTAAAAACTCCGGCCAACAATCCAGAAAAAGCATACATCCCCAGGCTCTGGGCAAAAATGCTGGATGATATGGAAGGAATGATTCCAGACATAACCCCCACCATGGTGCCTCCACCGCTCCCCCAGAGAAAGGCGGCTATCAAAATACCCAGACGGCATAAAATGCTGCTTACCCCCAACCCAGCCACATGAACATCGTTTAAACCCATAACCAGCCCGATACCCAGTATGACAAAGGCCGCCATTTCTTCAAAGTTGAATTGAATTAAGGCTTTGCGGCTTCTTAGAACCTCGCTGCTTACCATGAAAACAAAGGTTAAGACCCCAGCCAGCATGGCTTCAAATACGATAACCATTTCCTGATAAAAATTGAAATGAGTGAGCAGCAGCAGCACGCTCTTGCTAAGGAATATAACTGCCATGGTCAAAATCGGTAATCCCCACCAGGCCTTTTCGCTAGGTATATTAACATAAGTCATAACCACAGACAGGACTAGAATGCTTAGCAGATTAAACCATAGAGCTGTTCCATCTAGAACACTAAGAAAGCCTAAGAATGAAAAAGCAGCCACCACAGTACTCCGCCCTCGATTTTTCCATGCAAAAGCCGCCAGGAAGGCATATATAAAGGGTAATAATTCTCCGAGGATAAAGGCCCGGGACATGATTAGCGATCCTACCGCTAAGAGAATGTTTTCGGGTTTCACCAATTGGGCCAGCCCAGTCCTGAGCCCGGTATTATTTAAACTTACCCATTTGATTGGCGGCATTTTAAATCTGCTCACTTTTTTCTTTTTGCTCCCTTTATGGGGGTTATGTTCAAGCACCCTTTGAAAAGGGTATATCTCCAGTCGTTCCAACAGCTTTCTCCCCCTCATCTATATAAGTCTCATAATTATAGCAGGAGTTGATGGCAAATATTGTCATGAGCAGGGAGAGCCGTTTTTTTCATTCATACATAATCTCATTTTTAGGCCATAATAAGACCAGTTTTGGCCCTAATTCAACAACTTATCACTCTGACTGTCGCAAAAAATCATGAAAAAAAGGACTTCTCTCGATGAAAAGAAGTCCTTCTTTATCTCTAGTTTTCTGGTTAGCAGAACTACTTTTTCAGGTAGACCAGCCAATAAATGAAACCTACGCAAATTGATCCGCCCACTATGTTGCCCAGAGTAACCGGCAAAAGATTAGCGGAGAAGAAGTGTGAATAGTTAAATATAGCTGCCATCGCTTCAGGGTTCATCTTGTTAGCAGCTGCTGCCAATGCAGGGGAACCGTTGGCGATAGTGATACCCATGGGGATGAAGAACATGTTAGCAACACTATGTTCGAAGCCGCTGGAAACGAAAGCCATGATGGGGAAGAAGATTGCAAATATTTTGCCCACAATATCTTTGGCAGACATTGCCATCCAAACAGCCAAACAAACCAGCCAGTTACAGAGTATGCCGCGCATAAAGGCCTGGGTAAAGGTCAGGGTCAATTTACCCTTGGCTATTGCCATGGCTTTTATACCCATGGCGCTGATTGCGGCAGCGTCACCCCAATAACCACCAGCATAGATGATACCAACTAATAGAATAGAACCTACGAAGTTAGCAATATAAACGACTGTCCAGTTAACGAGCAGACCGCCCCAAGTAGCCTGACCATTACAACAGGAAATAAAACATGCCATGGCATTACCGGTAAACAGTTCAGAACCGGCAATAACTACCATCATCAGGCCTACGGAGAACACAGCGCCAAATAGGAACTGTCCACCTGAAGTTCCAGAACCTTCCATTGATCCGATCTTGGTTGCCAGGTTGGCTCCAAAACCAATGTAAGCACCTGCCAGTATTCCCAGTATAAACATCTTCCAAATCGGTAGATCTGTTTTTGCTTTGCCTCCATTAGCAGCGGCTACAGCAATTTCTGCAGGGGATAAAAAATTCATATTGTTTTCCACTCTCCTTATAATAATAAATTTTTAAATAGCAGATTGGTTTTTCTTACCCCCCTCTCGTGAAAAAATAAGGCTCTTACATCGTTCGAGCCCCTTATTATATGGTTCTGTACCCAATCAAACCCAACTTTTTCTCTGCCGTTTGCATCATGCTTGAGCTATACCTATATATATTGAAACAACCTCTGCGCTAGGCTATTTCCAAATCTAAACATTTATATTGTGCATGATTAACCCCAATGTTAGAATTATGATTACAGCATACTAATTGCTATGATTTGTATGACTTCAATATTATTACTTATCCAGTGACTATTTCTACATTAATCGCCAAATACCTGCGTGGGTTACGCATTATAATTGCGAGGAATACTTAGTATAATTATATTTTATTTAGGAGGTATTTATTATGTCCCATGAAGTGCCCAAATTTGACCTTGTCAGCCTGCTCCGTAACCTGGACGAAAGCCTTGCAAATTTCGAGAATGTCTTTCCGCTGGATGATTTTGCGAAAGGACATTACCAGCAACACCCTTTCGTGACGCTCTTAACCTGCTGTGATTCTCGGGTGCCCCCCAGCATGCTAGGAGATACTTTCAATCGGGTCTTTTGCGTAGAGAATATCGGTAATCAAGTAAAAAATAGCGAAGGCTCGATTTTATACGGTCTCTTACATCTGCATACCCCACTTATGATCGTAGCCGGTCATAGTGAGTGTGGAGCCATAAAGGCTGCCACGTCTGACTTTGCTGCTGAACCCTCAGCCCTGGTAAACGAACTGACCACCGTGAAAAAATCCTTGGATCTAGCCTGCGCTGGCATCAAGGTGGATTTGGCCGCCGCATCACTTACTCAAGCACAACTATCGGAAATTAATGTTGATATCCAGATCGACCTACTCTTGGCCCATCCTAACCTTGCTCCTCTGGTGGAAAAGCAAAACTTGCAGATTTTGGGTGTAGTAGTAGATTTGCACAATGTTTATGGAGAAGGTTACGGAAAAGTTTATACCGTGAATGTAAATGGCGAAAAAGATGTAGAAGCTATTAAGCAGATGGATAAAATAGGCGGATTTGCAGCAAAAGCTAAAAGGCTGCCCAAGTAAGTAAACGATATAAGAAGAAAATAAGGGGACAGATCTCCTATGCGAAATCGCTCGCACAGGAGATCCGTCCCCTTATCACTTTAACTGCGAAACTTGAATAAGCTAACCCATCAGCGACCAGATTATTCCCTGGAGGAGGTCGCTTTCGCTGACGATAATCTCTTTTTTGTCCAAAACTTCCATGATCACAAGTATGATGAGGGCTCCCTTGTTTATAATATCCGCGCGTTCTGGCTGGAGTCCGGGCAACCTGCGCCGCAGAGAAAGGGGCATTCTTTCCAAGAGATTATATAGGTCACCGATTTCTGTTCGGTTTAATACTGTGCCATGCACAAGTTCTGTATTATATTCTTCCATGCCTAGCTTTACCGCTACTAGAGTGCTAGCCGTCCCCCCCACTAGAACCAGGGGTCGGTTCATAAGTTGCTGCTTGATCTTTCCTAGAGGGGACAGCAGCTCGCCTATTTGTGCTGCATACATATCAGCCTCAGTAGCTCTAACCGCTCCCAGGGGGAGAGATAGCAGGAGCTTTTCTTCCGGACAGATAAACTCGGTGCTGCCACCACCCAAATCGACCACTAAAGGAACCCGCTCCAGTTTTAAGCCCTGTTTAACCCCCAGATAACTGAGACCAGCCTCTTCTTCACCTTCTACTATATCTACTTTCATCATACTCTCTTCCCAGGCCCTGCGAACAAATTCATCTCCATTGCGAGCTTCTCTAACCGCACTGGTAGCAATGGCCCGGTATTTTTCCACCCCATATGCCTGCATTTTTTCTTGGAACCGACTTAGAGTGAGAAGCGTCCTCTCCATGGCCTCGACATTAATTAGGCTTGATTGGTTGACTCCCTCACCTATTCGGGTTGTATCCAGTTCCTTATGCAGAGGATTCAAACCTTGCTCAGCATCTGCCTCGGCTATGAGCAGACGACAGGAATTGGTTCCTATATCCACAGCTCCATATCGCATACCGTTCTTCCTTTCTTGGTTAAGGAAAGCATAACAATTACTTATCGCTTTTACGCGAATATTTTTTTCGCCGTCCCTAATGACCTATTCACATAGAAAAGCACTTCCGAAGAAGTGCCTGTAGAAACATTATTGATTGGTTTTGCTGCGCTTCCTGGTCTCCACCTTGTTTTTTAGAGGTTGCATCCTCTCATCACTCTCTTTCAGGAAACGAGCGATCTTGTCATCTAAACTAACCGGAGTCTCAACTCTCTTCGGGCTAAAACCTCTGGCATCCCGCCGATTTGGAGCAGGTCTGCTTTCAGGCCGATTCACCCTGGGGGGAATAATCTTTGGAGGAAGGGTCTGCTTAATGGACAAACCAATTTTCTTCCCGGCAACATTAAGTACCTTGACTTTAACGGTATCTCCCTCTTTGATAAAATCTTTGACATCCTTTACATAGGTGTCGGCTATTTCTGATATGTGTACCAGTCCGACAAATCCGCCCGGGAGTTCGATAAAGGCTCCAAATGTGGTAATTCCTTGTACCTTACCATCTAAAAGATCACCGGGTTCAATAACAATATTAGTTTGTTCAGTTGGCATAGACGTTAAGATCCCCCTCAAAAATTGTGCTATGTTTATTTTAGTAAATGCACAGGCAGTAGTCAACCGGCAAACGCAAATTACTTCTCATGAATTACCTTTATTATTGTTCTTTCACCTTTTTTTACCATGCCCAATTGTTCACGGGCAATGCGTTCGATGGCTTGGGGGGAATCTAAATTTTCCAGGGTCAGACGGCGCTCTTCATTAATCTGGGTAAGCCGCACCTTCTCCTGCTGCAGTTCCTTCTCACGCACCGATAGTTCGTATATAATCTTGGCCCGGGGAACGACGGTGAACAACAACAAGCAGCACAGTAACCCGGTAAGCAGCAGTCGGAGCGGTCTTTTATCCTTATTTTTATTCTGCTTCGTCTTCGTCATTATCGTCCTCCCCTCCTAATATACCCATAACATTCCCGGGAAGCACGATTACTACTTCGTAGCCCTTGTTGCGGGCACGATGATACAGGGTGGCGACTGTGCTGGCAGTTACTTTAAGGGTGCGAGTTATTTCCTCGGTACTTTTCCCCATCTCCTTAAGTATCACCACTTGTCTCTCCCTGAAACTTAATTTTTCTGCTCCCCTAATTTCGATACGCATTTAAATTTACACGCTATCCACAGATTATCCACAAATTGTGGACAAATTTTCTATATGTTACTTCGGGGAGCATATCACAAATTCCTGCTAATTTCAAAAATAAATTTTTGGGCTTTTCGTAAAAGCCCTTAATCATTTGATATATCATCTATCGGGGGAGGTCTCTTTCGTTTTTGGTATTGAGCCTGGAGCCAAGTGCCAGCGAAAACTAGGGGCTTTGCTAAACCGAAAAAAAACGTCTGCAACATAAATGCAGTTGCCCTGCCTAAAAAAAGTATAGGCTGTCGCATATACTTCGCCAGGTATTTATAGTAGACAGCTCCACCAGCAACCAGAGCTATAAAAACATATACCCGAATTTCACCCTGATTAATTAAAAACAAGGCTGCCGCAATTATAATTATCATTATTATCCACAGGATAAAGTCCATCAGGTAAAGGGCATATCTGCCGATACGCAGGTTATGAATGGTTGACTGGTAATAATGAAAAATCAGTCCCGTTATCATTCCCAAGAGAAAGGTCAGCAAGAATGCTTCTATCTGGGCAAATAGCCCCACCTGGCAACCCTCCTTATTTAAATAAACGACCCAGCATGTTTTTTCCTTTGGCTTTGAGATCTGTTCCCTGAGGCTTGTAGCCAATATTGTTTACATTTCCCTGGATTGCCACCTTGCCGTCATCCAGGTTCAGCGCGTTGATATGCAGTTCTTCCCCGGTAACAGCCAGATAACCCAGGGCGGTTGAGAGAATTATTTCCTGTTCATCAAAGGTAATTACGTTGGTTACTCCAGTTAATTCCATGCGCTGGCGGTTGGCCAGGCTCAGGGAATGTTCCGCCATAAAATCGCCTCCTTATAAATAAGCTATATTTTTTCTTTATAGACTATGCTATTGGGAAGTAAATTTATGACAGTGTTTTTTACGTTAGACCTTAAATGCAAGCGGTAATATAGTAATAAAAAACCGCCCTAGGTAACGGCAATTACCTAGGGCGGTTTTTTATTTAGGGCTTGTCAATCAACAACTCGATATAAGTTTTTTGCTTCGTTGGCTTTCACATTGTCCACAATATCCAGAATTTCATAGGATGTCTCCTTAGCTCCTACCCGCAAGCTGATCAAGTCCCCGACCTTAACCTCCGAGCCTGGTTTGGCAACCCTGCCATTCACCATGACCCTTTCATTCTCCGCAAAGTCCTTGGCAACAGTACGACGCTTAATAATTCTGGATACCTTCAGGTACTTGTCTAGTCGCATCTTAATCTAATGCGTCTTTTAATGCTTTTCCAGGCTTAAAAGCTGGAACCCTGGCAGCAGGAATGTCTATTTCCGCACCTGTTTGGGGATTTCTACCCTTGCGAGCTTGACGATCCCTCACTTCAAAGGTCCCAAAGCCGATGAGCTGTATTTTGTCTCCGGTTTTTAGAGCACCTTCTACCGTAGCAAAAAAAGCATTAATAACCTTTTCGGCATCCTTTTTGGTCATCCCGGCTGTACCAGCCACTTCACTTACCAATTCAGTCTTATTCAAGATATCCCTCCTCCTCTTATCCTCGCAGTATATAATGGATATTCGCCCTGTTTTTGATTAATCCTTTTTTTGGTGAAAAAAACTTGAGGTTATAGCCCTCTGGCTTTGGCCTCATCCCATATTTGATCCATCTCTGCCAAGCTTAAGTCAGCAAATGTACGGCCAGACTCCTTTACCTTTTGCTCTATGTAGTTGAATCGGCGAGTAACCTTGTCGTTAGCCTGTTGCAGAGCCTGCTCGGGCTCAACCTTTTTAAACCTGGCTACGTTTACTAGTGCAAACAGTACGTCTCCCATCTCTTCCACTATTTCCTCATCATTTTGAGCCTCAGCCAACTCATCAAGTTCTTCTTTGAACTTGTCCAACGCACCTTGAACACTAGGCCAATCAAACCCTACGCGGCTGGCTTTTTCCTGGATTTTCTCCGCCCTCATCAGGGCTGGCAAACCTTTTGGTATGCCCTCCAGGAGACTGGTTTTTCCCTCCTTTCTCTTAAAATCTTCCCAAATGTCCAGGACATCCTCGCTGGTTTGCAAATGCATGGACCCAAAAACATGCGGGTGCCTGTCCACCATCTTCTTGCTAACTGTACGGGTAAGATCAGCAAAATCAAAATGCCCTTTCTGTTCTGCCAAGGCAGCATGAAAAACTACCTGTAGTAGTAAGTCTCCCAGTTCTTCACACAGTTTATGCATATCGCCCTCGTTTATGGCCTCTATAACCTCATAGGCCTCTTCAATGAGATACCTGACCAGTGACTCATGGGTCTGCTCCCGATCCCAGGGACAACCTCCCGGAGCTAACAGCACATTCATTATCCCTATTAAATCATCCAACGCTTCAGCTTTTTTACTCATTTGAATGCTCCCTTCCGGTCTTACAAGTGGGGAGCAAGGGGACGGGGTTCTTTTGCTCCCCCGCCCATCGCACTTGCTCCTATTTAACAATCTTCCGTACCATATCCATATCAAATTCCTTTAACAAAAATAGCAAAGCTCCGTATATGGCTATTCCTATCGTGATTGCCGCCAGGGTAGAGAGGCTGGAAACTAGTCCAGAACCCACCAGATAACTGTAAGATAGCTTCACCGATACTCCCATTGAGATAGTTATCAGGAGTAATTTTAACAGTCGGCCAATTTCGTAATGCATTCCGGTCATCCTTTGCAGGTAATAAAGATTCAAAGCCGAGCCGATAGTAAAGGCTAGTAAAGTTCCAATGGCAGCTCCCTTTATGTTTAACATAGGAATACTGGTGAGGCTGTAATTAAAGATGGTTTTCAATATTCCGGTCACGACTAGATTGCGCATGGCGATTTCCGGCCTCCCTATACCCTGAAGCCCTGCGCTGGTCAGCTGAAACGCCGCCAATGCAACGGTAGAAAAAGCCAGAACTTCTAGTGGTATACCAGCCTCGGGCGTAGCATAAAGCAGATCACATATTTGAAAGGCCAATACATACAATCCCGCCGCACATGGAAAAGAAATAATCATTCCGGCTCGCAGTCCATAGTTCAAACGGTTGTTCAAAAGCTTGTTATCGCGTTGTGCCAAGGCCTCGCTTATAGCAGGCACCAAGCTGGTAGCAATGCTGATAGTAAATATGGTAGGCAAGCCAATCAATATTGCGGCCATGCCGGACAACTGCCCGTATAGTTCGGTAGCCTGCGAAGTGGTGTATTGAATCGCCATCAATCGACCCGGGACAATTATCGCATCCAGAACCTGTACCAGCGGTAATACCACCGCTCCAAAAGATACTGGGATCGCCAAATTTATTAGTTCTCGGGCCAATGTCGATGTTTTTTCACCACTGTTAACTAGTTGACGGGGTTTATCCCCTTCTAATCGCTTATATTTTAAATAAAATATACCTAAGACAATTAGGCCTACAACTCCGCCCACTACTGCGCCAAAGGTCGCTCCAGCGGCGGCGTATTCCAAGCCTCGGGGAAAGAGTATGAACGCCAGGATAATTACGGCGGAGACTCGAAAGACCTGCTCTAATACCTGCGATACCGCTGTAGGCATCATCCATTGATGACCCTGAAAGTAACCTCGGAAAACCGACATTAAGCAGGCAAAAAATATTGCTGGAGCCACTGCCAGTATCGGATAATAGGCACGAGGTTCGTTTAAAACCGTATTAGCCAGGAAATGGGCTCCCAGCATTACCAAGATGGTTAATATAATACCGAATCCAAAAAGAATTATAAGTGATATCCTGAATATCCTCTTGCTGTCTCCGGTGTACCCCTGGGTTTCTTTTCTGGATACCAAAACGCTTATAGCTACGGGTACACCTGCTGTGGCCAAAGCCAGAATAGTTGTATATATAGGATAGGCCATCTGGTAGAGACCCATTCCTTCTCCCCCTAGCAAGCGGGCCAGGGGTATGCGGTAAATGGCTCCCAGTATTTTACTCAGGGCACCGGCTATGCTCAGAACCAGGGCTCCTCTGAGAAAGTTGCCTTTTTTATCCATGTTAATCCTCCCCATTTTTACGAGGTCTATTATACCATACTGCCTGTGGCAAATCTTGGTTAGCAATTATTAGTTCAATAAAAAAGGCGATCTTATTATGATATAAGACCGCCAGTTCGAATGCAATAACTACTGTTCCATCTGTTTGGCTAAGAATCCGGCCGCGGTTTCGGCCAGTTTAATCTCCATTTCTCCTAACTTAGCTCCTTCCTTGCTAACGATTATAACTGCTCCAATTGGGTCTCCCTGGGTAATGATCGGAGCCACCACCTGAGATTTTATGGCATATTCGCGATCATCAGTTTTAATGACGTGCATGTTCTCATCCTCAGGATGTTCGATATCATTCATAATTATGGTACTGCGGTCATCGAGAGATTTTTCCATTAATTTCCCTACCGACTTGCTTAAGAATTCTTTTTTGTTCCCGCCCGCTACGGCAATTATTACATCCCGATCAGAAATCATGCAGATATGGCCGATCGTCTCGTGCAGGGATTCTGCGTATTCTTTTGCAAAATCTCCTAATTCCGCAATAGGAGAATATTTCTTTAAAATAACTTCACCTTCACGATCCACAAAAATCTCCAGAGGGTCCCCCTCACGGATGCGCAGCGTTCTTCTAATTTCCTTGGGGATAACGACGCGTCCCAGGTCGTCAATACGGCGAACAATTCCTGTTGCTTTCATTTTACAGCTGTCCCTCCTTTTTTCAATATATTGAAAATGTTGTTTTCTTTCTCAGTGATAGTATATAACTCAAAATCCCCTTTTATTCACTTTTTACCATCCTAATCAAAAAAATAATTTTTGTTGCGGGTACACACCCCTAAATGGCAATATCCCCTCATTTTAAATCTAGCCTCTTAAGCCTCTTAGATTTTACGAATTTATATAGTTTCCATGGCTGTCATATTTAGATTAGTTTTGGCCACAATAATCTTAAAGATTAACTTAAGGCGGTTTCAGCTATGTTCAAAATATCTAACTTCCAAATATATTGTATGCTAATAATTTTAGTTGCCCCTTTGGCTTACTTGGATACGCCCAAAAGAATATCTGCATGTCTCTTTAATAATGCTTGGTTGGCAGCCTTTGGAACTATAATCCCCGGTTGCTTAATGGTGGCTATGTTTCTATATATTATCAATAAAAGCACCTCGCCTTTTCCGCTTTTATTGGAAGAACATCTGGGAATTGTAATAGGCAAAATACTAGGGTTTATATATATTTTCTTCTTCCTCCTTATAACTATCTATTCCTTACGTCTTTTTACGGATTTCATTCTAAGCAACGTTCTACCTGGTACCCCCATTAGTGTTTTCATTGGAGTATTGCTCCTGGTTGGGTTCTATGCAATTAAAACCGGTCTGGAAAATATTGCCCGGGTTAGTGAACTATTTGTTCTCCTGGGCCTGCCTTTTTCATTTTTTATAACCCTACTAGCTCTGGGAGAACATCATAATATTGAAAGTCTTTTACCCTTTGCACATATGAGTATTGGATCGTTTGGCATCGGCTTAGCCTACGCGTCATTTGCCATGGGAAAATTAATGCCGATATTAACCCTGGCTTTCTTCTCCAGCAATAGAAAAGGACTGGGTCTTACGGTTTATCAGGTTGTTTTTAGTTATGCCCTTTTAATTGGGTTAACCACTTTGGCCACTACTCTAACCTTGGAAGGACTTCCTACCAGCTATTCAACTTTCCCTACTTTTTCTATGGTAAGAGCCTTACACATCGGCGAGTGGGTACAGAGTATTGATGTCGTATTTATCGGTATATGGATACTGGGTGTCTTTGCTACAGTAACTATTGCCTGGTTTATGGCTTGCTTTGCTGCTCAGCAGGTACTAAAGCTCAAGGACTACCGGTTTTTAGCTGCACCCAGCACTCTAATTATCGGCATCAGCTCTTTAGTACTAAGCCGCAATATCCTAGAAGTACAGATTATGGGGGATATCATAATACCGATTATATATTCCATCTTCCTTATTCTTATACCCCTGATTATTTTCATTATTACCTTGTTTAAGCCTTACCCCGAAGACCAGAATATCAGCAAGCCCTTATCAACTACTGTATAAACAGTCTTTTTCAAGGGCATTAATAAAGACGCACCTATATTGCACAAGAAATGGAAGGATCGCATCATTCAGTCAACTGCGAAAATTGAGTAACTAAGTTATGGAGGATATAATGCGATTTATAAGCAGCAAAAAATCTAAACCAGAAGACCTTAAGCCGAGTGAAATAGTGCAGCAGGGTTTATCTGCCAACCTGCAGGAGAACCTGGATAAGCTAAAAATCCTGATTCAAGGCTGTTCCGATGCAGTTGTAAAAGATTTTAAATTTGGCCATAATCCTAGCATTCGGGGCCTCATTATCTATTTTGACGGCCTGGTGGATAAAAAAGAAATAGAATTTAACCTCCTAAAACCATTGATGCTGGAACTAAATATGTCCAACCAAGAAGTCAATTTTAAAGATCAAGATATTATAACCATCATTCAAGAAAAAATTCTTGCCATTGCCGAATTAAAAACATTGGAGACTATACAGGAGGTATGCCACCACATAAGTTCCGGGGATACCGTCCTGTTGGTTGATGGCTATGCGCGTGGCCTGGTAGCAAGTGCCCGTTCCTGGCAGGGCCGTCCCATACAAACCCCAGAAAATGAAGTGGTCATATTTGGCCCCAAGGAAGGCTTTTGCGAAACCCTGCGTTTTAATACTGCTCTCTTGAGAAGAAGAATTAAATCCACCAATTTTAAGATAGAAAGCATGGTCCTGGGCAGGATAACCAAGACGGATGTAGTCTTATGCTACATAGATCAGTTAGCCCCCCCGGAGCTCATTAAGGAGGTCAAAGCGCGTCTTGAAAAAATAGACATAGATGGGGTCTTAGATACCAGCTACCTGATAGAATTTATTGCTGATGATAGGAACACTATGTTTACCCAGGCTATGCACACAGAAAAACCCGACCGGGTCTGTGGCAACCTGCTGGAAGGCAGAATATGCATAATGGTAGATGGCTCACCTATGGCCCTTATTCTGCCCATAAGTTTTCCCCAGTACTGGACCTCGTCCGAAGACTATTCAGTTCATTATATTCCAGCTTCGATGTTTAGAATTCTGCGATTCATGGCTTTCTGGGTGGCTCTCTTGCTGCCGTCCATATATGTAGCAATTATCACCTATCATCATGAAATGATTCCCACACCGCTCTTATTAACCATTGCCGCCACTCGGCAGGGGGTACCTTTCCCAGCCTTTATGGAAGCCCTGCTGATGGATGTAACCTTTGAATTATTGCGTGAAGCAGGTTTACGTCTACCTCGGGCAGTTGGCCCGGCTGTTAGTATCGTGGGGGCCTTAATTATCGGTGACGCAGCGGTCAAAGCTGGACTGGTGTCTACCCCCATGGTAGTCATAATAGCCTTTACCGGTATTGCCTCATTCGTATCGCCTTCTTATAATGCCTCTATTATTATTCGTATGGCCCGTTTTGGCTTCTTAATTATGGCTGGTGTTTTAGGTTTTCTAGGTATTATGGTAGGTCTGGTCTTAATGATAACCAGAATGGCATCTATGTCCTCGTTTGGGTTACCCTATCTGTCACCCCTGGCCCCCTTCAACCAGAAACAAATAACTGATATCCTAGTTCGACGTCCCTGGTTTAATAGTCAAGAACGTCCTTTTTTAGAAGGTATGCAAAACCAAGTAAGACAAGGCGATAAACATGAAGATTAATATGCAAAAAATTTTATTAATGTTTTCCTTAATAATAATTTTATTATGTAGTCCCGGCTGCAATAAGCAGGAAATAAATGATACTTCAATTCCGCTGGGCCTGGGATTAGATTGGCAAGAAGGTACCTACACCGTCATTGCCGAAATGGCTAAACCCATGCCGCCGGGGCAAAGTAGTTCATCGGCGGAAGACCAGTTTATTGTCCTATCTGGAACTGGGAAAACTATAACTGAAGCCGCCCGAAATATTACCCTATCCATGCCCATGTTTCCACTTTGGTCCCATTCAGATCTTATATTAGTGGGAGAAAATTTGGCCCAAAAGGATCTGGCTCTATTTGCCGATTTTTTTGCCCGCAATCGTTTGGTACGGAAAAACAGCCCTATACTAATTACTCGTGGTGCCAGTCCCTTTGATGTATATGAAATAAAAACACCGCTGGAGCCTCATTCTGCTCATGCTATTAAGGGAATCCTCCAACTCCAGGAGAAGCAGTTAGGTATATATACACCCGTCAAGTTCTCTGATTTTCTGGAGAAACTCGCCACTCCAGGGATCGAAGCGGTTTTGCCGCAGGTAATTATTGATAAACAAGGGGGAAACAGTCTTATAAAGCTGGATGGCACAGCAGTCTTCAAGGATACAAAAATGGTAGGCTCTCTGGATGAATTGGAAAGCCGCGGTTTCCGCTGGATGCAAAAAGGGATGATCGTGGGAGGAATTATAATCATACCCTCCCCTTTAGACAACACGAAACTGCTTACTCTGGAGTTAACTCGCTCCAAGGCCACAATTACTCCGGTAATAGAGAATAATACCATAAAGATGAAGATAGCAATAAAAGCTGAGGGCAACTTTTATGAACAAAACTCCACCGGAGAAATTCTGACTCTGGAGAATGTACCTAAAATTGAGGCCCTGGCAGATCAGGAAATAGCCCGGCAAATATCGGCGTGTATCACAAAGGCCCAGTATTTGAAAAGTGATATTTTGGGCTGGGGACGGATGGTAGACTCTAAAGATCCTAAGCTTTGGAAAGATATCGAAAAGGACTGGCCGCAGATTTTTCCTGGAGTGGAATATGATATTAAAGTAAAGTTTGAACTGCGCAGAACTTATCTTACTGATAAATCCTTTGTTTTTCGGGAATAGGCAAGGAGGGTCCGGTTTATGTTATGGATTTTAATAGCTCTTTATTTAACTATAATTTTCCTGGAAGTACCATCCCTGGTGAAAAATCACCTGCACAAAGAGATAGTGGTATTTGGCGTGCTTTTTATTATGGGTGCATACATGACCCTGGCTCAATTATATGAATGGCCTCTTCCTAACCCTTTTGGACCTTGGATTCACATGCTGGCAAAGGTTGGTACTAGCGGGTTGATTCATTCCAACTAAGGAGAAATACCATGCAAAAACGTTGGCTGCTAATTATCTTCATAATCCCATTAATATTTACCAGTGGATGCTGGGAACTTCGAGAGATAAATGATACTGCAGTAACGACCGGCTTTGGAGTAGATTTAAACGCTCAGGAAGGAATCTCCTTCTCAGTCCAATTAGCCCAACCAACCGCTCCTGGGGAATCGGGCACGGATAATTCCCAAAGTTTAGTGTTTATTGGCAGCGGCACAACCATTACTGAAGCAGCTCGAAAAACCTTGCTTTTCCTGCCCCATATGCCCTTATGGAGTCATTCCAACAGCATAATTCTAGGTGAGAAAATGGCCCGCAATGATCTGAGCGTTTTAATTGATTTTCTGTCCAGAAATCGTAATGTCAGACCAGAGATTATTATGTTGGTTGCCTTGCAAACAACTCCCGAAGAAATTCTGAAGATTCCTCTTCCTTTAAGAAGGTTCTCAGGTAAAAATTTTGGTAATCTTCTAAAAATCCAAGAAACACAATTAGGCATATACGTTCCTATTACCATGAGTGAATTTATCTCTAAGCTGGCTATCCCAGGAATTGAACCGGCTGTTCCCCAGGTCGCGGTCGTGCAGGAAGGAAAAAAGGAGAAACTAATCCTGCAAGGTATGGCAGTTTTTAAAGGCCCGCAAATGGTAGGTTCCCTCAATGAAACAGAGAGCCGGGGATATCGTTGGTTGAATTCCACTATTAATCATGGAGGTATTGTTGTTATTAATTCGCCAATAAATAAAGAAGATAGTATTACTCTGGAAATAAGCCAATTTCAACATAAGACCCGGCCCCAGTTAAACCAGGGTAAACTTAAAATGAACATAGAGGTAGAAACTAACCTCACCTTCTATGAACAGGATGGAACTGGTGAACTGCTTAATCTGGAAATGAGCAAGCTAATGGAGGAATTAGCCAGGCAGGAGATTGAAAAGGAGATTTCAGCTTGCATAATAAAATCACAAAGCCTGCAGAGTGATATTCTGGGCTGGGGCAGAACCGTAAATCGTTACCAGCCCGAGGAGTGGCAAAGGCTGGGATCAGAATGGCCCAGTATTTTCCCCGGGGTGGAGAGCGAGATTAGGGTTAAAACCAAAATTACGCGGGCTAATCTTAGCATTAAATCATTTGAATTTAAGTGAGTAAGGTGGTGCCTCATGCTTTATGCGATCGCAATGTTTACTATTCTCTTTATATTAATGGAAGGGCGCTCCTTAATTAGAAACCGGGCGTGGAAGGAACTGGTGATAACTGCTGGTCTGCTCTTGATAGCTATTAGCTATGGACTAGACTATACCATGGAATGGAATAAAGTTCCTAATCCTACTATTTTGTTTAATAAATTAAAACCGGTGGCCGATGCCTTTGATGCCTACTTCCTGGTCCAAAATTGATAAAAGGAGTTGTGTAAATGAATCAAAATACACTTTCCAGCCAACAGCTCGCTTTTTTGCTTTTAATATTCCTGCTCGGCAGCGCTCTTATTTTTATTCCTGAAACTAATGCCGGTAGGGATGCCTGGATAGCAACCATCCTAGCTTCATTGTCAGGATGGTATGTTCTATATGCAATTATCTCCCTTCAGAACATGTTTCCAGGAATCAGCATAGTAAAGCTTAGTGAACTGAGCCTGGGTAAAATAGCCGGAACTATTCTTAATCTTTTGTTGTTCTGGGCTATATTTACAGTCTTGCTTACCTTTGTTTTCGATCTGGTTGTTTTCCTACAGGTAACCTACTCAGCATTACCGAATGTCGTTTTGGTTTCAATTATCATTCTTACCGCGGCTTACTGCCTCTATAAGGGAGTAAATACTATAGGCAGGCTGGGTGAACTTTTTGTCTGGTTGACTCTCTTTTTTACCCTAGTCGGCTTTTTGCTGGCCATGCCGCTGATGGATTTTAGTAATCTCACTCCAGTTTTAGCTAACTGGAAGTCGCTAGTTGCGGGAATATATTACGGAGCCGACTGGCCTGCTACCGAACTTATCATTTTGGCTTTTTACCTCCCTCTGGTAAGTGATCTTAAGGAAAAACATAAAAATATATACTGGTGGTATTTTATAGCTATAGTTGTGCTCGCACTTAAAAACGCTCAGATCTTGTCAATACTTGGCATGGAAAAAGCCGCCATACTAAGATTTCCCCTTTATGAAGTCTTTCGTTTTGTTACATTTTCTGATTTTCAGCGGGTGGAGCTATTTTTCTTTATATTGTGGTTTATTATCGGATTCATGGTCATCGTTATCTATTATCTAGGACTACTGTTAGGGTTAAAGGAAATGTTGGTTCTTAATGATTATAAGCCCTTAATCCTACCTCTAGGGATATGTATAGTCGTCTTCAATCTATATATGTTCCCATCCGATTTAGAATATCTGGCCACAGGAATTAGATATCTCCCCTTCTACAGCTTACCGGTACATATTCTTTATCCGACTATTATACTGATAGCAGCAAAATTACGCCAGAAAACAGTAGCTCAGGCCATTAATAGTTTAGGGACTGTCAAGAAATAAACCGCTCATTTAAATCCCTTTAACTCAGGAGGGGTAGTGTGTGGTGTATTCCTTACTGAATCATATCCAGTACATCATGCAGTCCCTTAAGTGAAGAAGAATTATCAAGACGTATTACCAGGCTATGGGAGCTCAGTTTTTTAAATTTTAAACCGCCGGGGGCAACAAAGTTGCCTGGCAGGGGATGGGATAGATGGATTTCGACATCCTTTCCCTTGTGACGTAGTCCTTTGATCTGTTTATCCCGTGCCTTGAGCCGTAACGATGCCACCTGCAGAAAGTTTTCCACTGGAAGTGGCAGCTTGCCAAAGCGATCTTCGATTTCGGACTTTATTTCTTTTACTTCCCCTGGATCAGCAGCCAGCAACAATCGTCTGTAAATCCTCATTTTCGTCCCTGAATCAGGAATATAACTATCCGGGATATAGTAATCCACATCGATATCCAACTGCGGCTTCAAGGTCTCCTTGGTTATCGTTCCCTTGAGCTGGGCGGTCTCCTGTTCCAAGAGCCGGCAATACATATCAAAGCCTACTGCGTGGATATAGCCATGCTGCTCGGCACCCAGTATATTCCCAGCTCCTCGAATTTCCAGATCCCGCAGGGCTATTCTTATTCCTGCCCCCAGTTCATTGAACTCCCGGATGGCATTTAGCCTTTTCTGGGATGCCTCTGTAATCACCTTGTCGGGGCGGTAGGTTAGATAGGCGTAAGCCACCCGGTTGGAACGCCCCACCCTTCCCCGCAGCTGATAGAGCTGGGCCAATCCCATATGATCAGCCATATCGATGATAATAGTGTTGACATTGGGCATATCCAGCCCGGATTCTATAATCGTAGTACATAAAAACAAGTCATATTTACCCTGCACAAAATCCAACATGGTTTGGGCCAGTTCTTCTTCTTGCATTCTCCCATGTCCCACGCCGATCCTGATCCCCGGCAGTATTTGGCTTAAGTCTTCTTTTACCCGGTAAATATCCTGGATACGGTTATGGACCAGAAATACCTGACCTCCCCGGTTCACTTCGGCTAAAACTGCCTCCCGAACGATTTCTTCGTTGTATTCCATAACATAAGTGGTGATGGGATACCGCTCCGGAGGAGGGGTTTCAATAACACTTAAATCTCTTAGCCCAGTCAGCCCCATATGCAGACTCCTGGGTATGGGTGTAGCGGAAAGACTTAATACATCTACCTGTTCCTTCAATGCCTTGATTTTTTCTTTTTGAGCCACTCCGAAGCGGTGTTCTTCATCTACCACCAATAAGCCCAGGTTATGAAATTTTATGTCTTTGGAAAGGAGGCGGTGAGTAGCAATCACTACATCTACTGCACCCTTTTCCAGATCTGCTACTACTTTCTTCTGCTGGCTGGCAGATTTAAACCGGCTCAAAACGTCAACATTGGCGGGAAAATTCTGAAAACGCTTTCTAAAAGTCGCACAATGCTGTTCGGCCAAAACCGTGGTAGGAACCAGGATGGCAACTTGTTTGCCGTCCATGACCGCTTTAAAAGCTGCCCTCAGGGCTACCTCAGTTTTGCCATAACCTACATCTCCGCAAACTAGCCGATCCATGGGTTTAGGATTTTCCATATCTCTTTTCACATCTACGATGGCTTTCAACTGATCTGGGGTCTCCTGGTAGGGAAAATCATCCTCGAACTGGGCCTGCCAGGGAGTATCCGGAGGAAACGCGTGTCCCTCTACCGTGGCCCGAGTGGCATACAGCAAGAGTAGTTCCTGGGCCATTTCCTGTATGGACTGGGTTACTTTTTGGCGGGTCTTCTCCCATTCTGCCCCCCCCAATTTGCTTAAGCGAGGTTCCTTATCCTCCGAGCTGGAATATTTATGCAGCAAATCCAGCTTGTCTACCGGCACGTAGAGTTTATCGGTACCGGCATATTGCAGGAGTATGTATTCGCGGGTTACCCCATCCGTATCCACCTGGGTAACCCCCCGGTAAACCCCTATGCCATATTGTTCATGGACAACGTAATCTCCTCGCTGCAAGTCTTCCGCCAGAATTCTCTGCTCCGCCCGTGGCTTGGGACGGGTTGCCCGGTTGCTTTTCTTTCCCCAAACGTCCTGTTCGGTAACTATGACCAGCTTTAGGGTCTGGCTTTCAAAACCGCGGTGGTATTTTTCGGAAACAAATTCTACCCCGGTCAGGTGCCGATCACTCAATTCCTGACTCAATTCTTCCCGCAGGGCTTCATGCCTGATAGCTAGCCTAACCGTGTATTTGTGGACCAGCCATTCCTCAAGACGGGTAAAAAGACTTTCATAACGGTGGTAGAAGGGTTCCATTTCCTTTTGAGATATATGTTCATAGAGTGCTACGCTGGCCTGGGGAATGTTGGCCGGGAAAAAGGAATGGTATACTACGCTATGTTTATCAAGGTCAGCAACTAGCTGTTCGCGACCTAGCAAGGCCAATTCCTTACGTCCAGAGTCCTCCTTGCGGGCTTCCTTCAGAAATTCGCGATATTTACGGCTCTGCTTGTCTAGACTCTGGTAAAATTCACGCGGTTCATCAAAAAACACCCGGCTGCTGGTAGGCAAATAATCCAGGAGTGTGCTCTGCAGCTCATCACCAACTAGTTCATCCGCTGGACTAATTAGCACCTGCTCTTCTTTTTTGCCTGAGCGCTGGGTGTTTAGATCAAAGCGGCGTATAGATTCCAAGACATCTCCAAAGAATTCTATCCGGCAGGGCTCAGGGTCACCCGTTGGGAAAATGTCCACCAGTCCCCCTCGAACCGCAAGTTGACCGGGGCGAGTAACCGTATCCGCCCTCTCATAACCTGCTTCAAGAAGTCTCTTTAGTAAATCATAGACTGATATTTCCTGGCCCACTGCCAACGCCAACATGGCCTTTTTCATATTTTTAGGGGAGATAATTTGATAGAGCAGCCCTCCGGGAGTGGTGATAATAAGAGCATGGCGGCGAGGATGAGAAAGCAAATCCTGCAAGGAGGATATGCGCTCCACTTCCGTCCGGGAAGCATTTTCTTTCATAAAGACAAAATCGCGGGCTAGAAACAGGGACACTTTATCGCTGCCCAGCAGACCCTTAAGCTCGCTGGCCAGATCATAGGCTTGTTCTTCTCCAGGTACGATACAGAGCAGCTTGCCCTGGCTGCCCCGGTATAGTTCATGCAGCAGCCAGGTTCGGGCTGTCCCCGACATACCGCTTAACATTAAGTTTTTTTCACTTTCCAGACAATGCTTTATCGAATCCAACAACTCAATATTCAAATCCCTACGTCCTCCCCACAAACTAGGGCTTATCACGAAAATTATGTTGGCATGCTTGATACTCTTTTTTCATGACAAGCCCTTAAAAGTGGACACCGCAAAAATCGGCCTCCACTATAGATAGTATTCGGTTTAAAGGTCACCCAGTCTAACTGTAAAAGTGTTGACTTAATGATGTGGGATTGGTAAGGCCCATTTCCAGAGCACATTCATCGCACATACCCTGAACTTGCACCTCGCCTTCTTCGCCTTCCACCTCAACCAAACTAAACACCCGTTCACAGTACTCACAAATATAATAGATCTTCAAAATGCCCGCCCCTTCTATGTTTTTTCTCATATCTTTCCATACAAGGGTGACAAATATACCTATTTCTTAAGGAACAGCCAAGCTATAACTCATCCCTAGTTAAAAAGCGCAAGTTATTATTTTGCCATTTCTAATTATACGCGTTCATGACCTCTGCTATACCGGCCGTTATCCATTTTTCCAAGGCATCAGCAGCATATTTTATCGCTTGCTCCGCTGGTTCTTTTTCTCCGGCTGAAAACCGGCCCAATACCCAGTCTACGGCCTCCCGCTCCTCAGGTCGGCCGATCCCTATGCGAATCCGGGCAAACTCCTGGGTAGCCAGTCTGGAGGCAATGGATTTCATACCGTTATGCCCGCCGCTGCCGCCTCCAGCCCTTATGCGAAGGGTTCCCAGAGGGAGATCCATATCATCGTAAACCACCATCAAGTCAACCAGTTCCAGTTTATGCCAGTGCACCAAGGGCTGTACCGATTGGCCGCTTAAGTTCATGAATGTCAACGGTTTTACCAGCAATACCTTTTCGCCCTTGATTCTTAGTTGACCGATAATGGCATCAAATTTACTCTCCTGTTTTTCCAGCGGATAGCGGGATGCCAGTTCTTCCAAGACCATATAGCCTACATTGTGGCGGGTATTTTTATATTCTTTTCCAGGGTTACCCAGCCCCACGATTATCTTCATTTCAAACCTCTAATTACCGAATTTTTGTAATAGGGACGGATATTGCAACAAACTTGCTCGCAAGCATTGTCAGAATAACCGTCCCCATAACAATTTTTGATCTAAACGCTTGGTTTTGCTGGCTTCTCGGCCTCGTCATCAGTGCTCTCTATAGATAGAGCTAGAATGTTAGCAACAACAGTATCCGCATCTTCCAATGCTTCCACGGCAGCCGGAAGTGGCAGATCGCCTACAGTTATTTTACTGCCTATGTCTAAACCCGATATATTAATATTTACTACTTCAGGTAAATCTCCCGGCAAACAGGAAACCGATATTTCTCTGATCATTATATGAAGGACTCCACCTTTATCGGTTATTTCTTCTTCACCTAAAAAGTGAATCCTTGTCTTACTCTGCATCTTCTCATTCATAATTACGCTTATGAAATCTACATGAGTTATTGCACCACTAATTCGGTTTTTCTGTATCTCCCCCACTTGGACCATAATTGCTTGTTTTTCCCCTTCTATCTCCATGGAAAATATACCCCGGGTTCCAATCTGGGTGAAGATTCTGCTCAACTCCTTTTTAACCAGGAGGACAGTCAGGTTTTCTATCCCTTTGCCATAGATTACCGCCGGCACCAATTCATCACGTTTCAATTGGTTGAGATACCCGGTAGTTTTTATCTCTCTTCTTTTACACTTTAGTACCTGTGTCACTGCCATAATTTTACCTCTTTCCTTTCTTGTACGAAAAACGTACTCGCCCCTTCGAGCTTCATTAAATTTAAAACCAATGCTAATAATAGCCTTTACTTAATCCTCGAATAGTTTACTGACTGACAGGTCTTCGTGAATTCTTAATAAGGCTTCACCGATAAGAGGCGCGATTGACAGCACTGTCAGGTTAGGTAATCTCTTTTCATCCAATACCGGAATGGTATTGGTTACAATAATTTCCTTAAAAGGTGCCTGGGCCATTCTCTCTATGGCCGGCCCGGAGAAAACCGGATGGGTACAGCAAACATATACCTCAACAGCACCTTTTTGCATCATTACTTCGGCCGCGGTACAGACCGTGCCAGCGGTATCAATAATATCATCAATGATGATTACTGATTTGCCCTCGACTTCACCAATTACATTCATAACCTCTGACACATTAGGGGCCGGTCGTCTTTTATCAACTATCGCCAGCGGTGCACCCAGCCTAGCCGCCAGGTCGCGTGCCCGGGTAACTCCTCCCACATCCGGTGATACCACTACCGCCCTATCACCCAATTTTTTCTCTTTAATATGTTCGGCTAGGGTTGCTACTCCTGGTAGGTGGTCCACAGGTATATCAAAAAAACCCTGTATCTGAGTAGCATGCAGATCCACGGTTACAACTCGGTCAGCTCCTGCTTGCACGATAAGATTAGAAACCAGCTTGGCAGTTATCGGATCACGAGCCCGACTTTTGCGATCCTGCCTGCCATATCCAAAATAGGGGATAACCGCATTGATTCGCCCTGCTGATGCCCGTCTTAAAGCATCAATCATAATGAGCAACTCCATCAGGTTTTCATTGCCGGGTGAGCAGGTGGGCTGGATAGCAAATACGTCCACACCGCGTACACTCTCGTGAATCGCCACACTGACTTCTCCATCAGAGAAATGTGATACAGTGGCTTTAGCCAGCGACATCCCCAGATAATCTCCTATTTCCTTGGCCAGATAGGGGTTAGCATTCCCGGTAAACAATTTCATCCTGGCTGCCTTCATACTAACAATACCTCCATTCGGATATGAGAGCTTTTATTTTTTCGCTTGGCTCTTACTCCTCTTTTTCAGGTTCTTTTGTTCGGCCCTCTCCACTGAAAGTGTGTTGGCTGGAACATCGCGGGTAATGGTAGAACCCGCTCCGGTAACGGAATTTGCTCCCACCTTAACCGGGGCTACCAGGTTGGTATTGCTACCAATAAAGACTCCGTCTTCCAAGACGGTCTCCCATTTATTTATTCCATCATAGTTACAAGTAATAGTGCCGGCCCCAATGTTGACTCCCTTGCCCACTATGGCATCTCCTATATAGCTTAAATGCGGGGCTTTGCTTCCTTCTCCCAGGGTCGACTTTTTTATTTCCACAAAATCCCCGACCTTTACACCTCGATGCAATATCGCTTGAGGTCGTAAATAGGCAAAGGGGCCGATAGTACATTCATCACCTACCTGGGCCTCTTTAATTCGGGAATTTTCTATAAGGACATTATTGCCAATGCTGGAAGATGTTATGCGGGTTCCGGGCCCGATCTCACACCCGCTTCCAATAACGGTGCGACCTTCAATCAGGGTGCCGGGATAAATGATGGTATCACTAGCAATTTCGACCTCGCTATCAATGAAGGTGGAGCGGGGGTCTATAATGCTTACCCCGTTTCTCATCAATGCTTCATTTTTGCGCCGCCTTAGTATCTCTTCCGCTTGAGCCATTTGCACTCGGTCGTTGATGCCATATATGTCCTCCCGAGCATCCATCCGGAATATCTCTACCTTTTTACCTTCATCCTTTAGTATTTGCAGCATATCAGTCAGATAATACTCGCCCTGAGCGTTACTGGCCTTGATACCAGCGAGGGCGGCAAAAGCATCCTGCACCTGTAAACAATACATACCAGAATTAATCTCATGGATGATTTTATCTGCTTCGCTGGCATCTTTTTCCTCAATTATTCCCTTAAAAGATCCACTAGCATCTCTTATTATCCGACCGTAACCATAAGGATCATCCACTTGGGTGGAAAGAACTGTCGCCACAGCCCCGCTTTCCCGGTGGTAATCTATTAGTCCCTGCAAGGTCGCCGCCTGTAGCAGAGGGGTGTCTCCGGCCAATACCAGGATAGTCTCATCCTGTCCGACCTTTTCCTGAGCCTGCATCAAGGCATGTCCTGTTCCTAGTTGTTCTTCCTGAACCGCAAACTCGACCACCCCGGGGGCAAATAAATCTTCTACTGCTTGACGCCCGTGCCCCACTACCAGGACAATTCTGTCAACTCCCGCTTGTCTCGCTGCATCTGCTACATGAACCACCATAGGCTTTCCGGCCACCCGGTGAACCACCTTGGGAAGTTGGGAACGCATGCGCACCCCTTTTCCAGCAGCCAGTATTACCGCAGTAAATTTCACTTTTTTTATACCTCTCCTCATTATAACCAAATATTTTCAAGGCATCTCTGCCTCGAATTTTGTCCTATTGTATTATACCCTTTTATCATAGTGGCTGTAAAAACAAAAACCTTATCGGCTAAAATTAATACCCCCCAGGTATTCTTGGGCTAGCTGGAGGTCGCAGGGTTTATCCACGTCCACGCCGACTTCGGCATAAGAAGATATGATTCCCTTGCCCCGTATGCCCACTACTTCATAAAATCTTTTTTCCGCCATCTGGATGCTAAGCCGCCCCAGCAAATATTTCCATACCAGGCTCACTCCAAATAATCTGGCCATAGCCAGCGGATTCTTTCTTCTGTAGAACAATTTCACTCCCATTTCCAAACAGGCTGGGATCAGTTTGGACCGCAGCAAAAATAGGTTTCCTCCAGTAAAGACTCCTTCTTTTAAGCGCACATAGGTACGCACCACACCCGGATATTTGCGCTCATTGACCTCCTTGCAGGTTAGCGGGTAATAAAAATCGGCTTTACTGGCTTCGCAACAGGTTAGGAAGTCCTCGATGGCTTCAGAAGTAATAAATGGAACATCGGTGGGTACAACCAAAACTTTGTCGCTTACTCGCTTGCCCTCCAGTATTGTTACCGCATGGGCAAAGCTGTCAATGGCGTTCTCCCCGCCCTCTACAAAAAAGAGTTTATCTTCACGGGGTAATATATTGCGCAGGGCTTCCACCGGTCCGCTTACAATTATGTTGTTGATGGCTGGTGTAGCGCGCAAAGCACGGTAAACATAATATATCATGGGATAGTTGCCAATAATTATCAGAGCTTCATTGTCATAGGGAGCTATCTTTTTTAGTTCACTGCTGTTTTCGCCGCCAGCGAGTATAACAGCATCGTATTCCATGTTTTTTCCTCCATTATTCTCTTATAGAAAGACCTTCCTTTTTCAAACATTCCATGAGAACATTTTCGGCATTTTCAATATGTTCCTGTGCCACGTGCCGGGCTATTTGACTGTCCCGGGACTGGATGGCCTCCACTATTTTCTTGTGCTCATCCAAAGACTCCTTCATCCTGCCCGGAAAGGACAGCGAGGTCAGCCGAAACCGCTGAATTTGCTCACGGAGGTTGCTGATTATCGAACTCAACCTCTCATTGCGACTAGCTTTGTACATCAATTCATGAAACTTGGTATCTACCTCTACCAGCTTGCCAATGTCATTTTGGGTAATGGCCTCCCGCTTCTCCACCAGCAGTCTTTCCATGTCTTCCAGCTCTTCCTCAGTGATTCTTTCTGCTGCCAGCCCAGCTGCCAGGCCTTCCAGGGCAGCTCTAATCTCAAAGACATCGGCTATATCTTTAAAAGAAAGATCCGCAACATACGCTCCTTTGCGAGGTACCATTACAATAAAGCCTTCCAGCTCTAGCTTGCGCAGAGCCTCACGAATAGGTGTGCGCGATACCCCTAACTCCTCTGCCATCTGTATCTCCATCAGCCTCTCCCGGGGCTGCAAAATGCCGCTCATAATGGCACTCCGGATGGCATCCAGAACTAGTTCGCGCAGGGGTTTATAAGAATCGAGATTTACCGGGGTAAGACGTTTCTCCTGCATGCTAATCACCTCTATTATATGATGAGACCAGATAGGCTTCTCTATACTGATCTTTTATGAGTTCCCAGGCTTGCTGGGACTCTGCCTGACTGGCAAAAACTCCTATGACACTCGGGCCGCTTCCGGACATCAGAGTATTAGTTGCCCCTAGAGCATCCAGCTTAGTTTTTATGATCTCAATCTCTGGACACATATTAAGGCTGACTGTTTCCAAATCGTTTATCATCTGCCCTACAATTCCTATCATATCATATTTATGCCAAGCTTCAATAAAAGCCGTGTTGTTAGGTGAATGAATAACCTTTTCTAATCTAAAATCGCGATATACTGCCGCGGTGGAAAGTTGATAATCAGGTTTTACCAGCAGCATGTCTAACCGGGGACCTTTTCCCAGTGCTGTTAGTATCTCACCCCGACCCCGAGCCATGGCGGTTCCCCCCAGCAGACAAAATGGAACATCCGAACCGATGGCAAGTCCCAATTCCAGAAGCTCTTCCCGTTTCAGGCCTAGATTAAATAATTCATTAATGCCAATCATAACCGCTGCTGCATCAGTGCTTCCACCTGCCAGACCGGCTCCTACTGGTATATTCTTCTCTATAAATATTTGGAGTCCTGCTTTTATGGAAAATTTTGTATATAGCAACTGGGCTGCCTGATAAGCTAAATTTTCTTCATTATCCGGGATCAGCTGGCTGTTGCTTGCTACCCTTATACCTTGCCCTCCGATCTCCAGGCGTATTTTATCCCGAAGGCTAATCTGCTGCATTACCGATTCCAATTCATGATAGCCATCGGTCCTTTTTCCTAAGACCTTCAGGGTCAGGTTTACTTTGGCCGGGGCTTCTATCTCCAAATGTTTCTTCATCCCGCTTGAGCTCCTCGCCATTTTTTCTAATTATATCCTGAGCTCGATTAAAAAGGAACGGCTGTAAACCGTTCCGTGCTGTAAACAACTTAACTTCGCAGTTGACTGATAATGCGCAACAAACGGTATTAAGTTTGTGATATAAGGGGACCGGGGTTAGCTGTTGACTGTAATCTGGGGCTAACAGATTTAGTAATTCTGCTTGCTCCCATCAGCTAAGGTATGGGGACACACCTCCAAGGAGGAATGTCCCCGTATGTGCTCGTTCTACCAGCTGCTTGCCGGGCGAGCTCCAGGGGCACCCTGTCAATCTCCCATCCATGGTCGATGACAGGCTCGGAACATCGTGTTCCTCGCCCCCTTCCGCTCTCCCGTCTTCGCGGGGTAGAACGGCCTCCTACGTCAGGTCGCCAGCATAATTACTGATTCTGTTACGCTATATTATCTGAGAACATACTTGCTGGAAAGGAACGGAGTTACTGCTGTTCCCGCTTTCCTGTTATCTAATATTGGCTAGGTAAAAACGGTTATTGTCAAGAAGGTCAGATGCACAGGACAAATTTAGCAATTATGAATGCGACGTTGCGCAGCAGGCCGTGCTGTCCTGCGCAGACAGATGAGTGGAAGGGGGCGAGGAACAGGACGTTCCGAGCCGGTCACCGCCCACGGATGGGCGGTTGGCCGGGAACCCCCTGGAACTCGTCTGACAAGCAGTTGACAGCCCGAGCCTCCGGAGCCGGAGCAGGCAGAATTGCTAAATTTGTCCACTCAGCTTGCAGTCAACAGCCAACCCCAGTCCCCGTCTTTCGTTTATTGGGAAATGAAATCAGCATATTTGTTGCTGCGCATTATCAATAAATAATGCACCATTACTATTATTTTTCTTGGCCTAACTTTACCCCTTTGGGGATCAGTTCTAAGCACTTAAAGGTGACCTGGGCTTGCTGGGGACTGCTCAAGCTTAGTCCTTGATCTGTCGAAGATACCAGGCAAAGTGGCGGGAATAGAACGCACCACCAATTCTTGCCCTGGCCTTCTCCTATTACCACTCTTAGTGCGTGGTATTTTCCCGAAGGGAATACCAGATTACCATAGGATTTGGTGGGGAAATCATATTCGCCCACATTTACTTCTACGGGATAATCATAACCGTTAGCTTTTATTTTCGCTTGCGCCAAGGCCTTAATTCGGGGGATGTCCTGCTGCGCCATTTTCCTGGCTTCTCCTGCATCTTCAACCCCTGTAAATTCTTGCTTCATCATGGCAACAATGTCATCTTTTACAGCCATTTTGAGGGCTTGATCTGCTGGGTCGTCACTATTGGCGATTACATGCAGGCGAAATACACTCTGGGCAAGGGGCTCTCCCTGGTTAGCCA
Source organism: uncultured Syntrophomonas sp. (assembly GCA_964457945.1). Lineage (GTDB taxonomy): Bacteria > Bacillota > Syntrophomonadia > Syntrophomonadales > Syntrophomonadaceae > PHAA01. Next base: position 3,887 of record CAYWFX010000013.1, on the reverse strand, counting down.
CTACCATTCCCACTGAAAAAACGCCCGCTAAAATAATGATAATTCCTAATAGCCTTTTATACATAATAAAAATCCCTCCCTGTACTTTTCATTATTACCGGGAAGGATTTATTTTAAACCTGAGCGGCTATCAAAGAATAACCTAAAATACAGTTTCGCCACTTAGAAAGGATCTGGTTCTTTCGTCCTGGGGCTGCTCGAAGATCTCCTGAGCACTCCCTTTCTCAACCATTTTTCCATCCCACATAAAAAAGACTTCATCCGCTAACCTGCGCGCCTGGAATAGGTTGTGGGTTACCAGGATAATGGTAGTACCCAGCTCCCGGTTGATAAACTGTACGTGGTGTTCTATTTCTACCGCGCTCTGCGGATCGATGTTAGCAGTCGGTTCGTCTAGGAATAACACCCTGGGTTCCACCGCCAGAGCGCGGGCGATGGCTACCTTTTGCCGTTCTCCTCCAGACAAGTTGCGGGCATCCGCTGCAATAAAATCAGACATGCCCAGTAATTCCAGGCTTTTTTCAACTGCAGAGCGGATTTCTCGCTCTGGCTTTCTTCTTATCTTTAAGCCGTAAGCGACATTAGCATAAACATTACCCTCAAACATGAAGGAGGTCTGGGTAACCATGGTCATCTGCCGCCTGAGCTTAAGCAGCTGCTCTTTACCCCAATGAATATCTTCACCTAGAACCTCAACCGTTCCCGTATCATTCCTGGTAAGCAGGGCCATAATTCGCATCAGAGTAGTTTTTCCCGATCCGTTAGGTCCCAGTATGGCGCAGATTTTTTGCCCTGGAATGGTGAGTTCGTCTATATGCAAAACTTCCCGCTGACCGTATCGTTTTATGATTTTATGTAATTTGAATACCTGCGTCATTTTTAAAAGACCTCTTTTCCAAGAGATTAATTATCACAATAATGGAAAAGGAAATTACCAGCAATATAATTCCGATGCCAATGGCCCGACTGTCCTCTCCCATCCGAGTTTCTAAAACAATGGAAGTGGTTAATACCCTGGTGCTGCCTTCAATATTACCACCCACCAACATAACTGCTCCCACTTCCGCCACGAGTCGGCCTAATGCGGTTGTAAGGGCAGCAATAATGCCCATGCGCGATTCCCGAATAATGGCCCAGGCCGCCTGGCGTCGTGATGCTCCCAGAGTCACTGCGGTATCATATACCTCCTGGCGTTGAGCCATAACCGTCCGCGCAGTCAGACCGCAGATTATAGGGAATGCCAGTAATATCTGGGCACATATCATGGCAGCAGGGGTAAATAGCAATTGGAACTGCCCCAATGGTCCACGGGTAGTCAAAACTAAATATACGATAAGACCGGCCAAAACCGGAGGCAGACCCATAAAGGTATAGGCGATATTCAAAAACAGTCTTCGGCCTGGCATGTCTTTTAGGGCTAAAGCAGCGCCGATGGGTATCCCAAGGCAGGCAGCTATGAGCAGAGCACTTAAAGATACCTGCAGGGATACGAGGGTAATCTGTATGATTTTAGGATCCATAGACCATACCAGCAGGAAACCTTCTTTAATACCTTGAATTATAATCTCCATGAACATCCTCCCTAACCCGGACTGACTAAGAATTTCTAAAAAACAAAAGCCAGTGAAAAAGTCCATTAGTTACAGATGGACTTTTCACCGGCCATTTTTCAAAACACTATTTTATAGCATCTGGTATAAACAAGGACTGCCCGTATTTATCCTTGCCAAACTCAGCGATCATTTTCTGTATCTTTTCGGAGGTAATCCAATCCACAAACTTCATGGCTCCATCATAATCAACATTGGCGAACTTGGCCTTGTTAACTGCGATAACTCCATAAGGATTGAGCAGTGGTTTATCCTTCTCTACCATAATCTCCAGCTTATATTTATCCTTCAGGGCTAGGTAGGTTGCCCGGTCAATCAGAGTATAGCCCTTCATTTCATCGGCCATGCGGAAGGTATCTCCCATACCTTTGCCTACGTTTTTATACCAGTCGCCCGCCGGGGTAATCCCTGCTTTTTTCCATAGATCCAATTCCTTGGTATTGGTTCCCGATTTGTCACCGCGGGAAAGGAAGGTTGCTTTGGCCTGAGATATTTTGGTCATGGCTTTGACTGTATCGGTTTCGCCCTTAATTTTAGCAGGATCGTTGGCTGGCCCAATAATAATAAAGTCGTTATGCATAACATCCTTGCGATTAACACCGAAGCCGTCAGCCACTAACTTATCCTCGGCTGCCCGGGAGTGAACCAGAAGAACATCAACGTCACCTTTGGCACCCATATCCATGGCTTGTCCGGAACCAACTGCAATAACCTTTAGGGTGTAGCCGGTATCCGTTTTAAACTGGGGAACCAGGACATCTAACAGTCCGGAGTCCTGAGTACTGGTAGTGGTAGCCATCTTTAATGTCTTTTCCGCTGCCGGGGCAGGAGCAGGCTCTGGAGTTTTGGCTGCTTGTTTGGAAGCGCAGCCAGCTAAACTAACAAATGCGAATAATAACATAAGTATTAGAGCTAAGCTTTTCTTTTTCATGTTTTATCCAATCCTCCTTGATATTTTCTAGAAATTCAGCTACAACTAATAATAATTTTCCCTTAGCAGATTGGCTGACCCAAAATATAAGGCCCACAACTGCAAAGGTAACGAAGATCCATCAGCTTTCTCTATGGCATCTCTCCTTTCCTCGATGGGAGGTGTAACCGTTTCCAGCTGCACCCTAACGGTTCATATATCATTGTCGTGCAGACATTAGAAATATGAACTCGGAGACCATTATTTAACTTTATAATACTATGTTATACAAAATACAAGTTTTTAACAAGGGCAGTTGATATATAGCAGGATTAGCTAAAAGGGACTATCAAAAAATATTTGGTCCACAAAGTAATTAATTGGTATAAGATAGATATATAAGAAATAGGTACTTTGAAAAGGAGTTGAAGACATGGGGGTTATTAATATCAGGGGAACGGATTTTCATTACCAACAACATGCTGGCGATAAGCTGCCGGGCAGCTTGCTATTTATTCACGGTGTTGGAGGTAATCATGCGGTGTGGTACCATCAGATGAATCTGGGGATCAATAGCATTGCGCTGGATTTGCCCGGACACGGCCAGTCCGGGGGAAAAGCTGGAACCAGCATTGCCGAGTGTGCTGCTAGCGTGGCAGATTTCCTATTAGCGGTCCAACTCCCCCGCCCCCTTTACCTGGTGGGGCACTCTATGGGAGCCGCCATAGCCATCACCTGTGCTCTTAATTATCCCGAAGGGCTGGACGGAATCATCCTAATTGGAGCCGGACAGCGCATGAAGGTAATGCCAGCCCTGCTAGATGCTCTAAGCAAGGGCCAGAATGATCCCGGTTTCATTCGCATGGCTTTTTCTTCTCAAACTTCGTCTGCGATAGTAGAAGATATGGTAAATACTTTTGGCGCAGTGGCTCCATCTATCCTATATACAGATTTTAATGCCTGCAATGACTTCGACGTCAGCCAGGAGCTGGATAAAATCAGCTTACCCGCTCTGGTCATAGTCGGAGCTGAGGATAAACTTACTCCCCTTAAACTATCCCAGTATTTAAGCAGCAATATCAACCATTGCACCCTGGAGGTTGTTGCCGATGCTGGCCATTTCGTCATGTTAGAAAAACCCGAAGAAGTAAACCGACTAATTAGCGAATTCGCCATATAGACCCAGTCATCATTGCTGCGATCCTTTTCAATTTAGAATATCTAGATATTTTTTCTTTTAACTATTGACAGAACGCTTGTTTGCTTTTAAGATAATTAACAGAACCTATGTTCTTATTCTCTATAAAGGAGCGTGCCATTATGTTTGCAGATTTTAGTAAAAAGGAATTTATCCAGACTGCGGTGGG
>CAYWFX010000012.1:35424-70249 GCA_964457945.1 uncultured Syntrophomonas sp. | reverse complement strand
GTGTCGATGGTGTCGCCATCCCACATGCCGGTGATATCCTTATATTCCTGCGCCGCCTGCTTTACCAGCGGGATGGACGCGATAATATCGTCAGACAGCATCTGGCGGAATTGTGCGTATTCGGCCGCCATGGTCACATTGCTGAAGGAAGAGGGATGAGCCGGGTCGAGCCGCCATTCCGGTTCATGTGGGGGCAAGAAACGGTCGATGTCTTCCTGTGGAGGCAGGGTGAGGGGCATCAGACAATGGGAGATGGCAAAGCCGTCAAAGTTGACCATCACAGGTATATTGATCTGTTCGGCTACGCGGAAGGCCTGCAAAATGGTGTTGAACACCTCCTGATTGGAGGAACAGTGATATTGGATCCAGCCAGTATCGCGCTGAGCAAATGAGTCCTGATGATCGGCCCACAGGGTCCAGGGGGCAAAAACACCGCGGTTGACGTTGCACATAACGACCGGCAAACGTCCACCGGAAGCCATATGTAAAACTTCGTGCATATATAGCAAGCCGTTGGCGGAGGTGGCTGTGAAAACGCGGGCGCCGGCAGCGGATGCGGCCACGGCAGCGGCCAGAACGCTGTGTTCGCCTTCCACCGGAATAAAGCGGGCGTTCAACTCACCATTTTCAACCATGGCGGCCACCGCTTCCATAATGCTGGTCTGGGGGGTGATGGGGTAGCCAGGTACTACGTCCACCCGGGCGCTTTTTACGGCCAGCGCGGCGGCATAGGCACCGGTTTCCATTCTAACTTGCGCTGCTTTCATACTGCTACTCCTCCTTTTCCATGCTGATTGCGCCGGTGGGGCATTCTGTGGCGCACACGCCGCAGCCCTTGCAGTAGCGGTAATCAATCGTAATTTCTTTGCGGTCAATGACCGCTTCCGGACAATATACCCAACAAAATTGGCATTTGGTGCATATCTCAATGTTAACCACCGGACGATTCGCTCGCCAGGAACCGGTGTCACCGCCGGCTCCCTTCATCGGCCAGGAAATAGGCCGGTAAGCTTTCGTAACTGATTTCATTTATTTCCATTCCTTTCGCTAATCCAAATATAAAGATCCTATACGCTAATCTGCGTTACAGTGTTATAAGCCTTGCCAGCGGCGCCCAGATTACGCTCGCCGTTATTGCCCGGCCATTTATTCAAGATGGTTTGTTCCATAACATTTTGCGGGATGTTTAGCACCCGGCACACCGCGCCAAACAGTGGAATATTGATATTGGGTCCGTCGGCGGAAAATAATCCGGCTTCGCGGGCCATGGCGTCAGCGTCCAAATGCCAGGTGGGGTGCTTACCCACGGCTACGGCTTCGGGAGCATTGATGATCACGGTGCCGATCTCAGTAATGCCTTCACTGACCGCCGCTTTGATGAGCTTTTCGCTCATCACTACCACATAATCCGGCAGCTCGCATTGACTGTGCGCGTGGATAGTGGTGGGGGACATGCGCACTGCTGCCCGCACCGGCGCTCCGCGGCGTTCCACCCCGAAGAAAGGCAAGGCCTGTCCCTGCTCACCGTTTTCCAGCGCAGCCTGCGCTAACAAGTGAGCCAGGGTAACGGAGCCCTGCCCGCCAAACCCGTTGATTCGTAGTTCTAACATATTGTTCCTCCATTCTTGACTGACTAGTGTTCCAGTGGTCAGACCACTTTTATTCAACATTATATTCTATTAGGGCGGTATAATTCTAGTGGAATATTTTTTTTATGAAACTGCTTTCCTTCCTCAGCAGTCTAGCTGGTGTTAATAATTGGAATTATGGTAGAATGAAAACAGGTGAAAGAGTAACTATATATACAAATGACACAAAGGAGATGACTGGATTACGTGAAGAAAATCGTTGATGCCCGTGGCTTGGCCTGCCCGGAACCGGTAGTATTGACTAAAAGGGCTCTTGATAGTAATGAGGTACACGAAGTTATGACTATCGTTGATAACAAAATAGCTCTTGAAAACGTTTCCAGGATGGTAAAAACACTGAGCTTGGAAAGCATGATTGAAGAACAGGATGGCAATTTCTACATCAATATTAGCAAGGAGGATATGCTTCCGGAAAAGGATACCCTGAGGGGTAGTACTGTAGTATTGATAAAGAGCAATGTGCTGGGGCAAGGTGATGATAAACTGGGCAGCATATTAATGAAGAGCTTTATGTATACCCTCACCCAGATGGAGGGTGAGATTAAGACCCTCATCTTTTTAAATAGCGGGGTATTGCTCACTACTGCTGGATCTGATCTAATTGAACATATCAAAAATTTGGAGAGTAATGGAGTGGAGGTTCTTTCCTGCGGAACCTGTCTCGATTTTTACGGCTTGATAGATAAATTACAGGTAGGTGTGGTAGGAAATATGTATACCATAGCTGAAGAAATGTTAGCTGCGAGCAAGGTTATTGTTTTATAAATCTGAGCAATAGGGATGTAATAAATATTAGATATAGAAAGGAAAAACGGATTTGTCATAGAATATATGCAATAGAATACTACGTAAATATAATTTGGTTGATGTAATGGGTCAGAATAATTGCTAATTAGAGGAGGGTATACTATGGCTGAAGAGATTCAATTGGTGGTGTTTAAATTAAAGACTGGTGAAACTGTATGTGAGTATGGGGTTCCCATTACCCAGGTACAGGAGATAATTCCCATTGCGACGCCTACCAGATTGCCGCAAGCTCCGGATTTTGTGGAGGGAATAATTAATCTTCGGGGTAAAATTATACCCATAATAGACCTTAAAAAGAGATTTGACATGGCCTCCTCCGAGTTAAGCAGTGAAAGCCGCAGTGTGGTGGTTGATGTGGAAGGACAGACCGTTGGCATTATGGTAGATGAAGTCAGCGAGGTGCTGCGCTTATCTTTTGATAGCATAGAACCTCCGCCCGCACTGGTAGGAGGAATTACCTCCGAATATTTGACCGGAGTGGGTAAGATGGGTGATCGCCTCTTAATTCTGTTGGATATGAACAAGATATTAAGCGAAGGAGAAAGGGCTGAACTCCAGAGCGTTGGAGGAAAGGCCAACTAGCACCAATGTAGCCCTGAAATTTCGTTTGAGGTTTCAGGGCTTAACTATATTCAGAACTTGTATCAGGGGGGATAGTTTGCTTTGCTTATCGGTATTGATATTATTGATATTGCCAGATTGAGAAATGTGATAACTAGAACACCCCGGTTTTTGGAACGGGTATTTACAGAGCAGGAAATAGAGTATTGTTACCGGAAAAAGGATCCCTATCCTTCTTTGGCGGCAAGATTTGCGGCTCGGGAGGCATTGCGCAAGCTGGATGCGATATTTGTTAAGGGAATCCGCTTTCACGATACCGAGGTTGTAGCGGATGCGGGGGGTAAGCCACATCTTATCTTGCATGAAGCCGCCTTGCTCCGGGCCTATGAAGCTAAAATAGATGACTTTAACATAAGTCTTTCCCATAGCAAAGAGCAGGCAATAGCAGTCGTTATTGCCAGTAAGGGGTGATGGTATGAAGCTGCTAAGCGCAGAGCAGATGAAAGATATTGATAGGCGAGCTACCGAGGAATATTTGATACCAGGTCTGATACTTATGGAAAACGCTGGTCTGCGAGTTTTAGAAACTATTGAGGGTTTAATCGGTGAGTTACGCAATGCGAAAATAGTTATACTGGCTGGTAAAGGCAACAACGGGGGCGATGGACTGGTTTTGGGACGGCATCTTATCAATGCCGGAGCCCGGGTAGAAACCTTCCTGTTGGGTGAACCCCAAAATCTGAGTTCCGATGCCTACATTAACTATAGAATCCTGGGAAAAATGACTGATAGTTTGTTTTCATTAAGGGTAGATGAAGATTTGGATCGCCTAATGATTGCTCTTTTGTCGGCTGACCTCATTGTTGATGCTATTTATGGAATTGGTTTTCGAGGCAGCCTGGATGATTTTGAAACCCGGGTAGCGCAAATGGTAAATTGGAGTCAGGCCTCGGTGTTGGCAGTAGATATTCCTTCAGGGGTGGAGGCCAATACGGGCAAGATACATGGGGCAGCTATTAAAGCCAATCACACTGTAACCTTTGCTCTTCCGAAAATTGGCTTGGTTTTAGAACCAGGCCGGGACTACGTGGGAACTTTAACCGTCGCCGACATATCTATCCCTCAGGCTCTTTTGGAAGACGATAAGTTTAAGCTGAGCCTAATCAGCACAGCTATGGTTAAAAGGCTCATTAAACCTCGGATGTTGGAATCGCATAAAGGAAGTTATGGACATGCCCTGGTAATTGGAGGTTCTACCGGGATGACGGGGGCAGTAATTATGACTTCTTATGGTGCTTTACGTACCGGTGCGGGGCTGGTTACGGCTGCTCTCCCTGAGTCATTGGTGCCGATTCTGGAAGCTTCGATAATGGAAGTAATGAGCCAACCACTGCCAGAAACCAGTGAGGCCAGCATCTCCCTGGAGGCACTACCAGCTCTTGAAAACCTGCTGGGAACAGTCTCGGTTTGCGCCATTGGTCCCGGAATGTCCAGGTATAGAGAGGCGAACGCTATACTTCGCTGGGTGCTAGAGAAATCAGGAGTGCCCATTTTGATAGATGCTGATGGCCTCAATGCTTTGGAAGGCGATACGGCCATATTAAAAGACCGGCAGGTTCCTATTATAATAACCCCTCATCCGGGAGAAATGGCGCGTTTAACTGGTTTGTCAGTGGAGGAAATCCAGCAAAATCGTCTGGAAATTGCACGGAACTATGCTGCTGCCTGGGGGATTACCGTGGTTTTGAAAGGTAATAAAACTGTGGTAGCGAGCCCATCTGGGGAAGTATTTATCAATATGAACGGAAATCCGGGTATGGCAACGGCCGGCAGCGGAGATGTTCTAAGTGGAATTATCCTCGGTCTTATGGCCCAGGGTATAAGACCGCAGAGCGCTGCGGTAGCCGGTGTTTATATCCACGGCAGTGCTGGTGATCGGGCAGCTGAAATAGTTGGGCAGAGAGGATTGATAGCGGGGGATTTGCTTAATCATTTGCCGTATGTCCTACATGAATTGGAGACAAGTTAAAGAAGGAAGAAGGATGGGTAATGTTAGCAAAACATATTATGACTAAAGATGTAATTACAGTGAGGCCTGATGAAAAGGTAGAAAAGGTAGCTCAGATGCTGGTGGACAACAGGATTAGCGGAATACCAGTGGTGGATGAGAATCATCATGTCCTGGGTATTGTCTCGGAAAAGGATTTGATGATTAGGGCCAGCGAGTTGAAAGTTCCATTTTATCTCACATTATTTGACAGTATTATTTTTTTGGAGAATCCCATACGATTTAATAATAATCTTAAGAAATATACGGCTTTAGAAGTAAAAGATGCTATGACCACGAAGGTAATAGTCGTCGAGGAGGATGCTCCGGTGAGCGAGGTTGTAGACATCATGCAGAAGCATGAAATCAATCGTGTACCGGTAGTGAGGCACGGCAAACTGATAGGTATCATTACCCGTAATGATATCTTGAAGTCGCTGGTTGAAAGAGATGGATAATTGCTTAATAAGCTGGGCAGAAATAGACTTAAGGGCAATACGAAGTAATATAGCTGGAATAAAGCGGCTGATTTCCCCGCAGACCAGGTTGATGGCGGTAGTGAAGGCGAATGCTTACGGGCATGGCATGGTGGAGGTTGCCAAGGTCTGCCTGCAAGAGGGGGCTAGCTACCTGGGTGTGGCTACACCTAACGAAGCTGTGCTTCTGCGGGAAGCGGGTATCAATGCGCAGGTATTGCTATTAGGGTATATGCCGGAAGAATGGGCCGAAACACTGGTGCAAAACCGTATCGAGGTAACGGTGTTTAACCTGGATACTGCCCAGGCTTTAGCCCAGGCTGCTTCAAGCTGCGACGGTGAGGCTCGGCTGCACCTGAAGATTGATACGGGTATGGGGAGAATAGGTTTTAAACCGGATTCTTCATCGTTGGATTTGATTTGGGAAATAAGTCGTCTGCCTGGAATTGTCCTTCAGGGTATATATAGCCATTTGGCTACCGCAGATCATGCAGATAAAAGTTTTGCAAGACAGCAGGTGGAAATATTCAAGCGATTTATATCTAAGTTAGAGGAATCCGGGGTGTCAATTCCACTAAAGCATCTTGCGAATAGTGCAGCCATTATGGATATGCCCGAGGCACATTTCGATATGGTAAGAAGCGGAATTACGACCTACGGCTTATATCCCTCAGCACAGGTCGATAAGGAAAGACTGGAGCTTATACCCGCCATGAGCTTGAAGAGCAGGATCAGTTATCTTAAAACGATCCCTCAGGGCCAATCAGTGAGCTATGGCCGTACTTATATAAGTGAACATGAAACCAGAGTGGCTACCGTATCTATAGGCTATGCTGATGGCTATAGCCGGCTTCTTTCTAATCGAGGCTGGGCGACAATTAGGGGGATGAAGGTGCCTTTAATTGGAACCGTTTGCATGGATCAATGTATGTTTGATGTAAGCGGGATAGAAAATGTGCAGGTAGGTGATGAGATAATCCTTTTTGGCAGGCCGGAAGATGGAGTAACGGCAGATGACCTGGCTAATACTATAGGAACCATTAATTATGAAATTGTATGCGCTCCCAGCGCTCGGGTTAACAGAATTTACCTGGGATAAAATCCGTTAAGTAATAATTGGATTTGCGAGCTCAGGGTCTTGTCTATATAATGAATATATGATTTTGTATATTTATTATGGGGGTGCTTATATTGCCTGCCTCTAAAAGAATTATTATTTCTATTTCTGAAATGCTCCTATCTGAAGTGGACAGTTTTACAGTTTTGGAAAAAAGAAACCGCAGTGAGATTGTGCGGGACGCTATAAAGTTTTATCTTGAGGAACGTAAAAAGGAATTAATGGTTGAGCAGATGAAAAAAGGCTACTTGGAAATGGCGCCGATTAATTTAACGATCGCCAGTGAGAGTTCCAACTTGGAAGAAGAAATTCTGGCGTGGCGTGAATATAAACTGCTGGAGTGATAAGATATATGATTAAACGAGGCGAGATTTATTTTGCCCAGCTTAACCCGGTTGTAGGTTCTGAGCAGGGAGGAATACGACCGGTTCTGGTGGTGCAAAACAACATTGGCAACCAGTATAGTCCTACCACAATTGTGCTGGCAATAACCTCGCAGATTAATAAAGCTAAGCTTCCTACCCACGTAGAGTTAAAAGCGGCTACTTATGGACTGGAACGCGACTCGGTTATACTAACTGAGCAGATAAGGACCATTGATAAGACCCGTCTAAAACAGAGAATAGCTGTATTAAAGGAAGAATTGATGGAAAAGGTAGACCAGGCTCTAGCCATTAGCCTGGAACTAACTGAAATCTAAATACATATTATAGTAGATAATTGAGCAGGTTCTAACCGGAACCTGCTTTTTTTGAGGGAGGGGTTTGATGAGGCCGGTTATTGGTATTACAGGAAATTATCAGGCCGATAACAACAGCTTTTGTTTAAAGGACTATTATGTAGCTTCCATTGCAGATGCGGGAGGGATTGCAGTTATTCTGCCGCCCACAACTGATGAAGGATTGATTGAAGACTACCTTAGTATTTGCCAGGGACTATTATTCTCTGGTGGGGGAGACCTTGATCCGATTTATTGGGGAGAGTATCCTGAGCAAGATTTAGGGGAAATTGAACCACTGCGGGACGATTTTGAGCTGATCCTGGCCAGAAAAGCTTTCCTGAGCCACCAAGCGGTTCTGGGTATTTGCCGGGGCTGCCAGGTGTTAAATGTGGCCATGGGAGGAAGTCTGATTCAGGATATTAATGGCTTAATGAGTCATTGGCAAAAAGCTCCCCGAGCTTATCCTATTCATGATATATTTATAGAACTAAGTAGCCAACTCCACAGTATAATGAGCAGTGAACGCATTCGGGTGAACAGTTTTCATCATCAGGCAGTAGAAGATCTGGGACGGGGTTTGTCTATCACCGCGATGTCCGCTGATGGAACGGTGGAGGGCATAGAAAGCCGGGAACATCCATTTTACATGGGAGTACAATGGCATCCCGAATGTCTTAGGGATGAATTTTCCGCGCGTCTATTTGCAGCTTTGACAGCAGCCGCGCAAATCTACCCTCATTTTTAGCCGGGCAGATAATGGCAGCTTGATAGCAGAACAGTATGTTTCTCGAATTCATAATGTATAAGGAACGGGAGGAACTCTTTCATGTTAGCGATTAAAGGTGGCAAGATACTTACCATGGATGAGGCAGGAGTCATAGACAACGGGGTGATCCTGGTCGAAGGAGAATTTATCCATCAGGTGGGAAAGGATCTTTTGATCCCGAAAGGCACTAAGATTATAGAGGCCTGGGGCAAATATATATGTCCGGGATTTATCGATTCCCATACCCATATTGGCTTGGAAGAAGAAATATATCGGGTAGAAGGAGACGATGTCAATGAAACCAGCCATCCGATTACCCCTCATCTGCAAGCTGTAGATGGGATAAATTTTATGGATTTGGCCTTCGCTGATGCCCTGCGGGGAGGAGTAACCCGAACCATGTGTATGCCCGGAAGTGCCAATATTTTAGGTGGCCAGGCCGTGTTTCTAAAGACCCTGGCTTCCAGCATGGGAGATATGATTTATCGTAACCCCTGGGGACTTAAAGCAGCCCTGGGCGAGAATCCCAAAAGGGTATATGGAAGTCAGAAGAAGACACCTAAAACCCGTATGGCAAGTGCCAGCCTATTGCGAGAGGCATTTTCTATAGCCCGCAGCCTTATGGATAAAGATGACCTTAAGGCCCGGGAAGTGTACAGGAATGAAGCCATTTTTAAGGTTTTGCGCAAGGAAATGCCCTTGCTGCTCCATGTTCACCGCGCCGATGATATCTTGACTGCGCTGCGCATCAAGGACGAATTTGGTATAGATATGCTGCTCCAGCATGGAACTGAAGCAGCTCTAGTAGCAGAAGAGCTGGTGAAAAGAGATGTTGCTGTATTCCTGGGACCCTTGCTAACAACCCGTGCCAAGGTGGAAATGAAGGAAGTTGCTTTTAAAAATGCTGCACTGCTGGCCGCAAGGGGAGTAAAATTCAGTTTTATAACCGACCATCCGGTAATCCCTATCGAACACCTGCGGGTGTGTGCCGCCCTGGCGGTGCGTGAAGGCTTAACTGAAGAAATGGCATTGCAAGCCATTACCAGCATTCCGGCACAACTATTGAAGGTTGACCAGGAACTGGGATCTATAAAAGAGGGGAAACGCGCCGACCTGGTAATTTTTAATGGACACCCGTTCGATTTCCGTTCCCAAGCGGAAAAAGTCCTGGTGGATGGCAAAATTTGGGGGGATAGCGTTGAATAAAGGGGATATGTTTACAGTCTATCTGGATGGAAATATGATGACGATATGTGTGATAGGTTCATATAAGGAAGAGTATAGTGGGGAAGAAATGGTTATCCTGGCAGTGGTTAGTCAGGATAATTTAGTACATGTTCCTGCCGACGACCTGGATTTATTATTCCCGCAAAAGAAGTACATCAATTAAGGAAAAAATTATTAATTGGATTTGGTTGCCATTTGAGGCCAAGCCTGATTTTCTTCTTCCGTCAAATCGTATGCAAGTTGGGACAGGGTAGAATTGCTATTGCTGTCAACGAACAAACGATGCCAGATTTCTAAGACCATCAGAGCAAAAATCTGTCGGCCATGGACGGGATGGGGTCGAGTATTGTTGAGCAAGCCTTGTACGACTTCCGGTTGGAAATAACTCCGATCATGAAACTGATCAGAGTTTAGCAGGCTGGCAGCAAAAGAATGCAATTCTCCATTAACCCAAGAGGTTATAGGGGCAGTAAAGCCAATTTTAGGACGCTGCAGAATCTCCGCGGGTAATATTCCGCCTACCGCCTTTTTTAGTATATATTTTAGGTTTTTCCCCTTCACTTTAAAATGAGATGGCAAGCTAGCAGCAAATTCAATCATGCTGTCATCTAAGAAAGGGACTCGTAATTCCAGGGATTGAGCCATGGTTAGCTTATCGCTTTTGATTAAGGTATCATCAGCCAACCAGTATTTCGTATCAAAGTAAAGCATTTTTTCTAACGAATTTAAATCCTGGCCAGATGGAAAACAGGATGCTGCTCGGCGGTTAAAGTCGAAGCCCAGACTCGCTTGACGTAAGGACCTTGCATAGAGTCTGGCTTTTTCGCCTTCGCTAAAGGTAGAACCTACTCCACGATACCAAGCTTCTACTGGCAGAGCGGCCCGTAGAAAGAAGTTTTTGCCAGGCCAGCCAGTGGGCCAGCTATCTGCTAGGGAAGCTGACAGCTTTTGCTGGAAAGGACCTGACATTCGTTCCCATACAGCTCTCTGCCAGGGTTCCTGGTACACCTCATAACCCGCAAAAAGCTCATCAGCGCCTTCTCCGGATAGAATCACCTTAACTTTTCCGGATGCCTTACGGCTAATAAAATGCAGTGGAATCATGGTTGGGTCACCCAGTGGCTCTTCAAGCTGCCATATCATTTCTGCCAGGGCACCAGGAATTTCTCCCGGTGTAACCTCTAGTTCATGGTGCTCAGTTCCATAATGCTTAGCTAACTGTCGGGCTGCATCCAGCTCCCAGAAATCTTGGTGGGGCTGGTTGTCTCGCGTAAATCCCAGCGAAAAAGTTTGTAAATGGTCAGGTTTAACCTGACTGGCTAAGGCCAGTATGGTGCTGCTGTCCAGGCCGCCACTCAGGAACATCCCCAGGGGAGCATCGCTCTGGAGATGGCTCGTGACTGCATCCTGTAACAGGGATAGGAGTTTAGATGCTGCCTCCTCTTCATCTCCCGCAAAGGTGCCAGCTGTTGGCAGATCCCAATACCGATTGATATCGAGTTTGCCTCGGCAATAAGTCAAGCAGTGGCCAGGCTCTAGTTTCACAATGCCCTGAAATAGAGTCAGGGGGGCAGGAACGAAGCGAAAAGCTAGATAGCTGTCCAGGGCTTCCAAATTGGGACATGCTTTCACGCCAGGTACACTGAGCAGGGCTCTGATTTCGGAGGCAAAAGCAAGCTTACCTGGCAAAAGGGTGTAATACAAAGGTTTAATACCTAAACGGTCGCGAGCTATCATTAATTGGCGCCGTTTTTGATCCCATAAAGCAAAAGCAAACATGCCGTGTAATTTGTTGAGACAAGCTGTACCATATTCCTCGTATAAATGGACGATAACTTCTGCATCACTATCCGTGCGAAAAACGTGGCCCATGGCTTTTAATTCTTGGCGGAGCTGCAGGTAATTATATATTTCCCCATTACAGACCAGCCATATCGTACCTTTTTCATTACTGAGGGGTTGGTGGCCACCCTGCAGGTCGATAATGCTAAGCCGCTGAAAACATAGACCGATACCCTGCCCGCGATAAAGACCCTGGTCATCAGGGCCGCGGTGGAGCATAGTCTGTCCCATAGCATTCAGCAGTTCAGTTTGAGGACTTATTTTAGGCTCCGCATAGGCTATGCCGCCAATACCACACATACAGTATTTCCTTTCCTTGTTGGCAATCAAGAGTAAGTATACTTTAAGCTGGAAAAAAGGTCACTAAAAATAGTTTGCCCGGAGATATTCCAATTATTTAAGAGCTAAATTAGACAGATTTTGTACAATCCTTGTTCCAGTAAGCTGCAAGTCCTGTGGAAAAGTCAGCTTTCTAGTTCTCCAGACCCAAAATTCGACATACCCAGGCAATTATCCTGCTAGCCAGAGGAGTAGAGCAAAGATATTATTGCTATTATTTACCGCAAGGAGTTTTCCAACTTTATTTGAATTAGTTAATGTAATTTATTAATTAAGGAGTTGGAGAATTGAAAAAAGGGCTTTGGGCATTAACGTTCTTTTTATTAGTATTGCTATTCCTTCCTGCAGGTGCAAACGCAGCCTCATCAAGTCCTGGGATTAGGATTGACGGACAGACCAGGATCTTCAATCCGCCCTGTCAGATCGTCAACCAGCGCACCATGGTTCCCTTGCGCTTTGTGATTGAAGATAATGCCTTGCAAGGTGTTATTAACTGGGACTCGAGTACTGGCAAAGTAACAGTTTCTTGTCGGGAGAAGAAATTTGAATTTAATATCGGAACCCCGAAAGTTCTTGTAAATGGTGTGGAGTCCTACTTGGATTCTGCCCCTTATGTGTATCAAGACCGAACATATCTGCCATTAAGGTTCCTAGCGGAGAATTTGGGGGGAATCGTGAGCTGGAGCAGCGCATTAAATGAAGTTAGGATTAGTTTTCAAGATTCAGCCGAAAATAAAAATCCGGCGGTGTTTGCCTATTACTACTCGGGGGGACTCCCGGAGTTGCAAGAGAATGCTCATTTATTCAGCGATGTCGCTTTACGTTGGTTTGAAACTGATGCAGATGGTGACCTTTTTTATGAATACCAGGATAATTATTCGCAGGTGCTGGATTTTATCCGTAATAAGGGCATAAAGACTCATGCCAGCGTAGTTTTTATGGATAAGGCTGGCTTGCATACCCTGCTGTCCAATCCCGCGCGCCGGAATAATCTGATTAATCAGCTTTATAATGAAGTTCAGAGGAATAATTATGATGGGGTTAACATTGATTTCGAATTTATTGCTGCGAATGACGCGGATTATTTCACTGTCTTTTTACAGGAACTAAAAAATCGGCTGGGTTGGAATAAAGAATTGTCAGTCGCGGTTTTCGCCCGGACTGTCAACGATAACTGGGTAACTGGTTATGATTACCAGGCCATTGGTGAGATAGTGGATCGATTGGTGGTGATGAGCTACGACTATAGTTACAAGACCAGTGATCCAGGGCCGGTCGCTCCTTTGTGGTGGGTAAAAGAGGTAGTGGATTATATGACCAATACGGCGCGTATTCCTGCATCGAAGCTGCTGCTAGGGCTAGCTACTTATGGCTATAACTGGGGTCCGGGCCTCACTACTACCACGGTAACCTGGGATAAACTAAATAAGGTTAAGAATAGCTATTCAGTAACTGAACATTTTGATAATGCCAGCATGAGTCCTTATTATACTTACACTGATGGAAACGGTATAAATCATCAGATTTGGCTGGAAAATGAACTGAGCTTGAATGCGAAATGGAATGTAGCTCTAGATAAAAAATTGGGGGGAGTTAGCTTCTGGAGAATTGGAAACGGCTTTAAAGATCTGTACAATTTATTAGAGAAAAATTTGGCTAATTAGCAGACCTAAAATTTACATAATATTTGCATATGAGATATAATTAATAAAACCGCCTTTAAGGGCGGTTTTATATTGGGTATACGAATACTAAAAAGATTAAGATGAAGCGGGAGGGGAAAGAATGTCTAATGAACAACCCCGCCTATTTGGCAAATTGGAAGAGCCTAGCGCAGAATCATATCCAGTAGAGCAGCTTAAAAAATCATATACACCTTTTTTACCAGGGATCAAGCTGGAAGAATCCTTTCAGGAAATAGAAGACTATCAGAATCTGCATGACATGGTAATTAAGTGTCAGCGCTGCCGCCTGAGAAGTTCATGCCAACAGGTGGTATTTGGAGATGGAAATATTCATGCCGATATTTTATTTATTGGCGAGGGACCTGGACAGGATGAGGATCGACAGGGTATTCCCTTCGTGGGCCGGGCCGGGCAGCTGCTTAACAAGATATTGACAGCGGCAGAATTTAAACGGCAAGAGATCTATATTGCTAATGTAGTCAAATGCCGCCCACCAGGTAACAGGCTTCCGAGTCCAGACGAGGTGAAAGTGTGCCGGAACTACCTGGAAGCGCAAATCAGAATCATTAAGCCTAAGATTATTGTTTGCCTGGGATCCCTAGCCTGCCAAACGGTTATCGACCCCAAGGCCAAAATCAGCTTGACCCGGGGCCAATGGTTTATACGCAACGGCGTGAAGATAATGGCTAGCTATCATCCGGCAGCGCTCTTGCGCAACGAAAGTTACAAACGTCCAACCTGGGAAGATTTCAAACTCATCAGGGATGAATATAAGAGGTTAAAAGGATAACATATGAGGTGTGATAATGCTTATAACGGTTAACAGCGAGGAGGAAATGCAGAGGCTGGGTCGAGACCTAGCGCTTGTTCTCCGCGAAGATGATGTGGTATATTTGCTGGGCGAGTTGGGGGTAGGCAAAACCGTTCTGGTCAGAGGCTTAGCTCATGCCCTGGGATATGAGGGGCGGGTGACCAGCCCGACCTTTACCATTATGAATGTATATGCCAGCACCCCGCCAATATATCATTTTGATTTCTACCGACTTGAAACTCCTGACTTGGCTGACCTAGGACTGGAGGAATATATGGAATGCGGTGGCATTTCCCTGGTTGAATGGCCTCAGGTAGGAAAGAATGTGCTCCCTCGGGAAGCACTGTGCTTGGAAATAAGATTGCAGGAAGATGATTATGACGGTGCCCGACAGGTGCAGATATCTGCTGAGGGCGAGCAATACCAGGATAAGCTAGAGAGGTTGAGGCAAATTGTTGATTTTAGCGATAGATAGCGCTACTCCGGTGGCGGGAATAGCTCTTTTGGATGAAGAAAAACTCATCCGGGAGGAGTTTGTTAACTATAAGAAAACCCATTCTGAAACACTTATGCCGATGGTGGACCAGTTACTGCGTGATTGTAATAGGTCCTTGCAAGACGTGACCGCCCTGGCCATTACTATTGGTCCCGGTTCATTTACCGGACTGCGGATTGGATTGGCGGCGGTAAAAGGCCTGAGCATGGCAGCAGGAATTCCGGCAGCAGGTATATCCACACTGGACGTACTGGCCCATAATATAAGCTTTACAGATGCCTTGGTCTGCCCGCTCTTGAATGCCCGTAAACAAGAAGTTTATACCGCTTTTTATGATTGCTATAATTATTATCCGCATAGAGTGAGCGAAGAAATGGCCTGTTCGCCCCAGGAATTTACTGCTATGGCTATGGAAAAAGCTCAGGAACTAGGGAAGAACAGGATTATTCTGCTAGGGGATGGATATTATCCTTATAGTGAGTTATTTGTTGACAATCTCGGAGCAAAGTTGTTAATTGCGCCCTTCCATTTGATGTTGACGCGAGCCTCCGCCTTGGGAAGCTTAGCCATGGAACGGGTGAACCGGATGGATTTCGATGAAATATTTACTATGCGTCCCAAGTATATCAGGCTGTCAGAAGCTGAAAACAAGTTGGGAAAAGGAGAGCTATAGGTGCTGAATAGTAGTTACCTAATCAGAAGGATGACCGGGCAAGACCTGGACGAGGTGATGATCATCGAGAATGAATCCTTTACCCTGCCTTGGTCGAGGGAATCTTACGAAGCGGAGTTAGAAAACCAGTATGCCAGCTACCTGGTCTGTGATTATGCAGGAGAGGTGGCAGCTTTCGCTGGAATGTGGACGGTTTACGAGGAGGCGCATATTACCAATGTTGCAGTGGGGAAGGAATTTCGCTGCCAGGGGATGGGTCGTAACTTGATGTTAGAAGAGGAAAAGCTGGCCCGGGCTAAAAAGGCTGAGCGGATTCTCCTGGAGGTTAGACCTTCTAATTTGGCAGCCCTGGCGATGTATCAAGGCTTAGGTTTTATTCCTACAAGTATTAGAAAACAATATTATACTGACAACCAGGAAGATGCTCTGATTATGATCAAATACTTGGATTAGGGTATCATGAGACTATAAGAGCAGATCATCTCATGATTGATAATATAGTGGGGAAGCAGGTTAGATGTGATGAAAGATGTCTTTATTCTAGGTATAGAAACTTCCTGCGATGAAACGGCTGCCTCTATTGTGAAAAATGGACGGGAGATTTTGTCCAATGTTATTAATTCACAGGTTGACATCCACCAGCAATTTGGCGGGGTGGTTCCCGAGGTGGCTTCGCGCAAACACATTGAGAATATTGCAGTAGTAGTCAATACTGCCTTTTGGGAAGCAGGATTATCTCACCAGGATATTGACGCGGTAGCTGTTACTACCATGCCTGGTCTGGTAGGAGCTTTGCTGGTGGGGTTATCTTTTGCTAAGGCCTTTGCTTATGGTTTAAAGCGGCCCTTGATTGCCGTTAATCACCTGCAGGGACATATCTATGCCAATTTCTTGGAGCATGGTAATATTGAATTTCCTGCGATTTGCCTGGTGGTATCCGGGGGCCATACCAGCTTGCTTTACATGCAAGGGTTTAGTGATTATGAACTAATAGGTTCTACCAAGGACGATGCGGCGGGCGAGGCTTTTGATAAAGTGGCGAGGTTCCTGGGTCTGGGTTACCCGGGCGGTCCGGCCATTCAAAAAGCGGCTGACCAGGGGCAGGCGGGGCTATATCATCTCCCGCGAGTTTTTTTGGATCGAAATGATTTTGAATTTAGCTTTAGTGGCCTTAAAACGGCGGCGATGAATTTATGGAGAAAAATGGAGAAAAGTGGCAACAATAGAGTTGAAGATCTAGCGGCGGAGTTCCAAGCGGCTTTAGTGGAGGTTCTGGTGGAGAAGACTATCCGCGCAGCGAGTAAATATGGAGTGGGAACGATTATGTTGGCTGGAGGGGTAGCTGCCAACCGGGACCTAAGAACTAGGCTGGGGGAAAGTGCTCGCGAGAGACAATTACAATTATATTTTCCCTCCCTGGTGCTATGTACCGACAATGCGGCCATGATTGCCGGAAATGCCTATCACGACTACGTAAATGGGCATTTCGCGCCATTAAATACTAATGCACAGCCCAGCCTGTTTTCCTTGTGAATACGGCTGTGGATAATGTGCATAAGTCTGTTGATAAGTAATATGACTGGCTTTGTGAGCATTGAAAATAAAAACTAATTTAAGCAAGTGGGAAGAATTGCCGTAATATAGAGTCGCTTGTCTTGTGGATAAATGACAAAGGAGGATTGATAAGGGTGCATCCGGTTTTAATAGACCTAGGGAGGGTAAAAGTCTATTCCTGGGGTTTTATGTTGGCTATTGCCGTACTTATTGCTATTGTGGGGATAAGTAAAATATTTAAAGAAGAAGGCTACGATCCCGAAAAGGTCCTGGATATGGTTATCATATTGGTTGTGACGGGTTTATTAGGATCGCGCCTAGCCTATATCGCTATGTTTGAATGGGAAGATTTCCTGGGCCATCCGGGTATTTTTTTTAGTTTGACCGAGGGAGGCTTTAGTGGCCTGGTATGGTATGGAGGTTTCACCGCAAGTCTTGTGGCTTTTGTAATATATATTCGCTGCCAGGGTTACTCCTTCTGGAAGATGGCAGACATTTTTTCTCCTTTCCTGGCTTTAGCCTATGCTGTAGTAAGGATTGGATGTTTCCTGAATGGCTGTTGTTATGGCAAGGTAAGCGACTCAGCCTGTGCGGTAGTATTTCCCTTTGTAGATGGGCTGAGCAGGTATCCCACCCAGCTTTACAGTTCAGCTATTAATTTCGTGCTATTTGGGGTTTTATTCTGGTATTATCCCCGACGTAAATTTACCGGGCAGATATTTATTTACTACCTGTTGGGTTATTCGGTTTATCGTTTCATTATTGAATTCTTTAGGGAAAACTGGGTCTTCTATGGATCCTTGTCTGTAGCCCAGGTTTATTCCCTGCTATTTCTGGCGGTGGGCATTAGCCTATACTTTTGGCGCCGTTCTACCGTGGAGAAATTGGGGGAATAACGATGGATAGAGCAGAGTTCCATAGGCAGGACCTAAGGAAAAAAATGAGTGAGCACAGGGCCAGCCTGTCTGCTAAACAGGTAGATAATTACAGCAGCTTAATAGCAGCCAAGCTAAGCCAATTAGAACCCATTATCAATGCCCGTAGGATAATGGGTTTTTCTACTATCAGGAATGAGGTGGATCTGCGTTTTTTTATGGAGGCGCAGAAGGACCAGGGGAAAAGATTATTGCTGCCCCGGGTAGAAAAGAGCGGTGAGCTAGCAGCGGTTGAGTTTGAGGGCTGGCAGTCTACCCGCCCTGGAGCTTTTGGTATCCTGGAAGCAACCGGGCCAGTCTGTTCCCTTGATGAGATAGACGTGGTTCTGGTTCCAGGCCTAGTCTTTGATGCTCAGGGCTTTCGCTTAGGTTATGGAAAGGGTTATTACGATCGATTTCTCCAGCTTTTGCAAAAAAAGACTTTTATCTGTGGGGTTTGTTTCGAATTCCAAGTGGTTGATGATATAATGCCGCATTCAGGAGATGTGCCTATGCACTGGATTGTGACTGATAAATCAGAGCTGGTTATTGATTGGGACTACTTTTAAATATATATGCAAATGTAGATATTTGGATAATTATGTTCATTGTTGTTATGGCCTTGGCTTTATTGTATAATTAAATCACAATTTCATATGCTCCGATTCAGTTCACCTAAGGGATTAAACTATGGTGGCTGAACGATAGGGTGTAACCGGAAACCGTTACGCCTCCCATTGGAAAGGAGTGCGAGTAAGAAGTGAGTTTGAACGCGCCCTTATGTGGGGCGTTTATTTTTTTGGAGGTGTATAACAAAATGGAAGAGAAAGAGTTGCTTGAGAAGTTGAAGGAATTGGCTCCGCAGGGGAGGATTAGTTGCAGTGAAGCCCGCCAGCTAGCGGAGAAGTTAAATATTAATCCCAGTGAAGTGGGAAAGGCCTGTGATGAAGCGAAAATTAAGATATGTGCCTGTGAATTAGGCTGCTTCTAAGGGTAAGTTGATTTTTTGATAGTCCCTCAAGGGACAAGCCCGATCTTTTATCGGCATTCAAAGCATAGCTAGGGAGGGCGATGATTTTGTTTGATACCATGGGTAGAAACATTAACTATTTGCGTATTTCCATAACAGATCGCTGTAATTTACGTTGTCGCTACTGCATGCCTTTGGAAGGGGTAGAGAAGCTGGGACATGACCGTATCTTATCCCTGGAAGAAATTGCCCGTTTGGTAAGGGTAGCTGCCCAGGTGGGTATACGGAAAGTCAGGCTCACTGGGGGTGAGCCACTGATAAGAAAGAATATTAGTCAGTTGATTGGTTATATCAGAAATATACCGGAGATTGACGATATTGCCATGACGACCAATGGAACCTTATTTACCGACATAGCTGATGAACTAAGGGAGGCTGGTTTGGATCGGATCAATTTCAGCCTGGACACTTTGGTTGCGGAAAAATACAAGTATATAACCCGCCAAGGCAGGCTGGAAGATGCCACCAGGGCCATCAATAAAGCTTTGGAGCTTAAGATGGAACCGGTGAAGATAAACACCGTCTTGATAAAGGGTTTTAATGATAACGAGGTAATGGATTTTGCTGACTTGGCCTATAATCGCCCGCTTCATATCAGGTTTATCGAATTTATGCCTATCGGTGACTTGAAGTTCTGGAACCGGGAAAATATAATAAGCAGCAGCGAAACTATGAATATGATAAAAAGAAAATATAAGCTGGTAGAAGCCAATAAAATAAAGGGCAGTGGTCCGGCCAAGTATTATACTTTGGAAGGCGGTCAGGGCTCGGTGGGTTTCATCAGCCCTATGAGCAATCATTTCTGTGGGGAATGTAATCGCATTAGGATGACTGCCGAAGGGAAATTACGGGGCTGCCTTTATGACAAAACCGAAAGCGACCTGATGCTGGCCATGAGAAATGGAGCCAGCGATGAAGACCTCCGCAAAATATTTCTCAAAACTATAAATTCCAAACCGGATAAGCACAATATGAATTCTGGTTGGGGCGAGGAAAATCACCGCAAGATGTATCAAATAGGGGGCTAATTGAATGAACCTGAGCCATATAAACGAGCAGGGTTATGCCCGGATGGTGGATGTAAGCGATAAAGAGGATACTACGAGAGTAGCACGGGCCCAGGCCATTGTACGTATGCAAGCCCAAACCCTGCAGACTATTCGCGAGGGAGGCATTAAAAAGGGCGATGTATTAGCAGTAGCCCAGGTAGCGGGTATTATGGGAGCCAAACAAACCCCGAGCCTCATACCTATGTGTCATCCGCTCATGTTGACCGGGGTAGACATAGAATTTAGCTTCGATGATGCCGATTCAACTCTTATTATTAATTCTCAGGTTAAAACCAGCGGCAAGACTGGAGTGGAAATGGAGGCCATAACCGCCGTTACAGTAGCTGCTCTGACGGTTTATGATATGTGCAAGGCCATAGATCGGTGGATGGAAATAACTGAGGTACAACTCCTGGAAAAAGCCGGGGGTAAAAGCGGGCATCTGCATAGAGAATACAGCAAGGAGGCAGAATAGGTGGAAAAGGGCAAGGTGCATTCGATTTGCATCAGTCCCCAGCGGGGGCAATTGAAGCAGGAAGTTGAAACAGCCAAGGTAATTGCTGGCTTTGGCATTGAAAATGATGGTCATGGCGGCGATTGGGGACGGCAGGTTACCTGTTTGAGCTGGGAAAGCGTTGTTAAGGTCAACCAGGAAAAAAAACTGAACATCGGGCCAGGCCAATTTGCCGAGAATATACTAATCGAGGGTCTTGACCTGCGGCCAATAGGCGTGGGCGGCAGGCTCAAAATTGGCTCGGATACTGTGCTAGAGGTTACCCAGGTGGGCAAAGAAGATCACCCCAGCGTAGTGACCCGGACTTTTGGCGTGACGCTGCTGCCTTATGAGGGGCTTTTTTGCAGGGTGCTTAATGGGGGAGAGATAAAAAAAGGAGATCCGGTTGAGGTGATGAATTAATGTATAAAACGGGTATTTTAATCATGAGTGATAAGGGCTCCCGGGGAGAACGGGAGGATGGGAGTGGCCAGCAAATTCGAAACATGTTGGCAGATCAGGGTTTCCAGTTTGATTATTATGATATTATCCCAGATGAAGAGGATGTAATTAGAGAGAAATTAATTTATGCATGTGACCAACTCAAGCTGGATATTATTTTTACTTCAGGAGGTACTGGCTTTTCTAGTCGAGATGTTACCCCGGAAGCTACCATGAAGGTAATACATCGAATTACACCAGGAATACCTGAAGCCATTCGATATTATGGTATGCAAAAGACACCTAAGGCCATGCTGTCTAGGGCAGTGGCGGGCATGAGAGGAAAGACCTTAATCATTAACCTGCCTGGAAGCGTCAAAGGAGTAAGGGAATCCATTGAAGCTATTTTACCTGCATTGGGCCACGGGTTGGATATTATTATTGGCTCCAGCACTGAGTGCGGACAAGGATAATTCGGATAGATAAAAGGCAAGTCTAATGCTTGTCTTTCTTTTTTTCTGAAATAGTTAGTAATATGAAGGTATAAAAGGAAAAAGGCAGGAGAATAATAATAATCGAAAATATTGGGCGGATTCAGCCAGTATTGTGAGTTGTATACTTGGCTGCTCTTGCCTAATATTATAGATGAATGTTAGCACTCGCAAACGTTGAGTGCTAACAACAAATATTAAAGGAGGCATACCTGTGAAGATTAAACCGTTAGGCGACCGTGTGGTAGTGAAAGTAGTCGAAGTGGCTGAAGAAAAAACCAAGAGCGGGCTGTTTGTGCCTGACACAGCCAAAGAAAAACCCCAGGAAGCTGAAATTATGGCAGTGGGTCCTGGCTCATTAAACGATAAGGGCGAAAGAGTAGCCATAGATGTTGTTGTAGGAGATAAGATTATCTTTTCCAAATACGGCGGCATGGAAATCAAGTTGGATGGCGAAACGTTTCTTATTTTAACCGAGAGAGATATTCTAGCTAAAATAATCTAATTATTAAATAAGGAGGGTACATAGATGTTTTCCAAAGAAATTAAGTTCGGGGAAGATGCCAGAAGGTCGCTGGAAAAAGGCGTTGACGCTTTGGCCAATGCGGTCAAGGTTACTTTAGGCCCTAAGGGAAGAAATGTTGTTCTGGATAGAAAATTTGGTTCCCCTACAATAACCAATGATGGTGTTACCATTGCTCGTGATATTGATCTGGAAGACCCATGGGAAAACCTGGGCTGCCAGTTGGTGAAAGAAGTTGCCATTAAGACCAATGATGTAGCAGGAGATGGGACCACTACGGCCACTGTTTTAGCTCAGGCTATGATCAAAGAGGGTTTAAAAAACGTTGCCGCTGGGGCGAACCCGATGATTATGAGAAAAGGCATCGAGAAGGCAGTCCAGGCTGCTGTTGCTGAAATCCAGGCCATTAGCAAACCGGTAGAATCTAAAGAAGCCATTGCCCAAGTAGCTTCCATTAGCGCAGGCGACCCTGATATTGGTTCCCTGATTGCAGATGCTATGGAAAAAGTTGGCCGCGACGGAGTTATAACCGTTGAAGAATCCAATTCAGTTGGCACATCTCTGGAAGTTGTGGAAGGCATGAACTTCGATCGTGGTTATATCTCCCCTTACATGATCACGGATACTGAGAAGATGGTAGCTAGTCTTGATAACCCATATATTCTAATCAGTGATAAGAAGATTTCTGCAATTAGCGAGATTCTTCCAGTTCTCGAAAAGGTAGTTCAAAGTGGCAAGCCCCTGCTTCTTATTGCAGAGGACATCGAAGGCGAGGCTCTGGCTACCCTGGTCGTCAATAAACTTAGAGGAACCTTTACCTGTGTAGCAGTTAAAGCTCCAGCCTTTGGCGAAAGAAGAAAAGCCATGCTCGAGGATATTGCTGTCTTGACTAAAGGACAGGTTGCCTCTGAAGATATAGGTATTAAAATGGAGAATGTCACGCTGGAAATGCTGGGCAGAGCCGCTAAAGTAGTCATAAAGAAAGACGAAACCATTATTGTTGATGGGGCAGGTTCAGAAGCTGACGTAAAGGCCCGTATTGCTAATATTAAGATTCAGTTTGAAGAAAGTGAATCTGAATATGATAAAGAGAAGCTTCAGGAAAGAATGGCTAAACTATCTGGTGGTGTAGCTATTATCAAGGTTGGCGCTGCAACCGAAACCGAACTAAAAGAGAAAAAGCACCGCATTGAAGATGCACTAGCAGCTACTAAGGCCGCGGTTGAAGAAGGTATTGTCTCTGGTGGAGGAGTTGCCCTCATCAACGCTATTGTTGCTATTGAGAAAGTGCAGGCTGAGGGTGATGAAATGACCGGTGTTAAACTGGTTATGAAAGCTATGGAAGAACCATTGCGCCAGATAGCCAACAATGCTGGCATTGAAGGCTCAGTTGTGGTTGAAAAAGTAAAAGAAGCGAAGTCTGGAATTGGCTTCAATGCCTTAAATAATGTTTATGAGGATATGATTGCGGCTGGTATCATTGATCCTGCCAAAGTCACTCGCTCAGCAGTACAGAATGCTGCCAGCATTGCAGCTATGGTACTAACTACCGAAGCCATCGTATCCGAGAAGCCCGGCGAAGACAAAGGCATGGGCGGCATGGGCGGCGGCGGCATGGGTGGCATGGGCGGCGGTATGGGCGGCATGATGTAAGCTTAGCCCAGTAGCCCTTATGACGCGGGGTTTGAGTATTTAGATTTTTCTCTATCCCACATTAGCCGAAAATTCTAGAGGCTTCTC
Organism: uncultured Syntrophomonas sp.; assembly: GCA_964457945.1. Taxonomy (GTDB): domain Bacteria; phylum Bacillota; class Syntrophomonadia; order Syntrophomonadales; family Syntrophomonadaceae; genus PHAA01. The sequence continues at coordinate 46,797 of CAYWFX010000012.1, read as the reverse complement.
ATTAAGTTCGCTGAACTTATGGGAAGCCTCTTATATTTTAATCTATATAGATCCAATTCGAAAATGGGTAGCCGCAAGGAAGAATTTTTCATGGTGCAAAGATGGGGGTATGGTAGACTTGACCTCTACGCCTCAGCAAACTGCTGGGCACTTAATCTTGTTCCTCCCGAAAAGACATCGCTGCTATTTACCAAAACTTTTTCCAGTAATACTCTGACAATAAGCGGATCAAACTGTATGCCGGCATTTCCTTTTATTTCCTCAACAACAATCTCTTCGCTTAATGCTTGGCGATACGGTCGATCACTAGTCATGGCATCATAGGTATCAGCAACTGCCAAAATCCTAGCTTGCAAAGGTATTTCTTCGCCTATTAATCCCTTGGGGTAACCCTTACCATCCCATCTTTCATGATGGGCTAGTACATAGGTGGCTAGTTGTGAAAATTCATTTACGGAACTCAATATACGATAGCCTGTTTCCGGATGCCGCTTGATTTGAAGCCATTCCGTATTATTAAGCTGGCCAGGTTTATTTAAGATCATCTCTTCAAGTGCTATTTTGCCAATATCGTGCATTAAACCGGCAGTTCTTAATTCAGCAACATCGTCCGGACCCAGATCTAAAGCAGTTGCCAGGCTGGCACATAGTTCACTTACCCTTTGTGAATGCTGCTCTTCTCGTTTATTTTTTTCATATAAGGTGCCGATAATTACTTTTATGGTCTTATTTCTCATGCTGGAGCTTGCCGACAGCTTATGTCTATACATATGATCTTCAGCTTGCTTGAAAATGCTTTTCATCTCCTCGGTCGCTTCACGCTTAGTTTCCCAGCCAAAGGAGACGGACAGGATAATGGAATCCACCTTTTCCTGAGCCAGGCTCGCATTAATTCGTCCCACAATTTTTTTCGCTTTTTCGGCCTCAGTTTTTGGTAACAAAATCATAAATTCATCTCCGCCAATTCGGGCAATTATATCATCGGTTCGGCATTCTTTTTCCATGATTTCTGCCACTTTTATTAACAGCTTATCTCCTGCTAAATGACCAAAAGCATCATTAGTAAGTTTTAATCCATTAACATCTGCCATGACCAGGGTTATCGGCAGATTTCTTTCCGTATCCAGCCTTTTCAATTCTTCCTCGAAAAATCTACGGTTGTATAATCCGGTTAGTTGATCATGATAGCTTAAATAGGCGATTTTTTCCTGACGATCTTTTTTTTCAGTAAAATCTCTAAATACCAGTACTACGCCATTAATTTTGCCAGCCTCATCTTTAATAGGGGCCGCACTGTCTTCAATGGGTCTGGCAATCCCTGCTTTGGAAATTAGCATAGTATGATTGGCAATTTCGATGGTTTTTCCAGTGTCTAGTACCTCTCTTACTGGGTTCTCACATCTTTCTTGAGTAAATTCATTAATCGTATTGAATACTTCTTCCAGGGGTTTGCTGAAAGCTTCAATTTGAGTCCACCCGATAAGCTGTTCGGCAACTTTATTTATTAAATTAACCCTACCATTTTTATCGGTTGATATTACTCCATCTCCTATGGATAATAAGGTTGTCTTTAAAAGCTCTTTCTCTTCTACCAGGGCCTTTTCAATATCTTTGCGATCAGTAATATCGCGAATAGACTGAATAGCTCCAACTATATTCCCTTGCAGATCATAAAGTTTGGAAGCAGATCCTAATAAATAAGCACCTTTACCGCCATAAGTTTTAGGTACATAGACTTCACCTATAAGGGTGTCGCTTTCCTGGTGGATAAAGTCATACTTTTCCTTTATTGCATGGTATTCACGGTTAGACATAAGAGCCAGGTCTATTAGAATTGGACGTCTTTCACCATAAAAAGGAATGGAATATTCGTAATTGCCTCGCCCAATTATCTGCTCTTGGGTTACTCCCGTCATCTTTTCCATAGCTTGGTTCCAAAATACAACTTGTCCCTCTCGATCAATAACCAGGGTAGCATCAGGTAATAGCTCGATGACCTGCTTCATTTGCTGCTGTGTCTCTTCCAGAGTTGCTTGGACCTTCTTGTGCTCGGTGATATCGCGAAGAGATTCAATCGCTCCAACGATGTTACCCCGCTGGTTATAAAGAGGGGTGGCTTTACCAGAAAAGAAACGTGTTTTTCCGTTCAGGACAGGCAAAATGGCTTCTGCCATAATACTTTTCTTATCTCGGCTTATAGCCTGGTACTCTTGTTCTATTTGTTGGTTGGGTAGAAGAACCAGGTCAACTAAAATTGGACGTCTGGCCCCATAAAAAGGCAAGGCATGTTCGTAATTTCCTTTTCCCAGTATATCTATGGCTTTAACTCCGGTCATTTCTTCGGCAGCTTGATTCCAAACCATTATTTGACCTGCATTGTTAATAATCATGGTTGGATCAGGCAAGAAGTTAATGATATCAGTCAAACGTTGCTCAGAATCGCGCAAAGCCTGCTCTTGTACCTGCAGTTGCTGGTATTGAGTTCGCAGTTCTTCCTCGGTGGCAGTTATTTCTTCGAAAGCTGCTTCCATTTGCTCATTAGCTGCTTGCAATTCTTCTTCTGATCGTTTCCGGTCAGTTATATCAATGCCGATTGACTGGTAATAGATAAGTTCGGTTTTATCATTGAAGATAGCACGGTTGGTCCAACGCTGCCAGATTTTGCTTCCATCAAGAGTAATAACTGGCTGCTCGTGAGTATGTATAGCTTGTTCAATTGTGAGCGAACGGTAATTCTTTGCAACCTCTTGGCGAATGGTTTCGTCTGGCAGGAATTCTAAAAAACTATGTCCCAGAAGCTCATCTTGATTCTTTTGGAAGTATTCGCAACAAACGCGGTTCACATAGGTCAATGTACCGTCTGGTAAAAAAATACATATTAAGGCCTCCATATCTTCTGCCAGACTCTTATATCTTTTTTCACTATTGAGTAAATGATCTTCCAGTTTTTTACGCTCACTTATGTCCGATATAATAACTGCAAATTGTTGAGCCTGGGGAGAGTAAGCAACTACTTCATAATATCTATCCAGCTCTTTAGAGTAATTCTCATATTGTAGCAACTCACCTGTCATGGCTACATGCCCATATTTTTCAACCCAATAACTTTCCGTTTCAGGCATAATTTCAAGTACGGTTTTTCCAATAATATTCTCTCGTTTAAGCCCGGTCATATTCTCAAAGCTGGGATTGACATCAAGGAAGCGATAATCAAAAACTTTTCCTGATTCATCGCAGATTACTTCATGAATAGCAAGCCCTTGCGGCATTTGGCTGACCATAAGCCGATGCTGCTCTTCATTGGCCCTTAAGGCCTCCTCAGCAAGTTTACGGTCGGATATATCGCTGGCGATGCCTTCAAACCCAATAATCGTGCCGGCTGCACCTTTTAAAGGCACAGCATTAGTGCTGTGCCAGCGCCAGGTGCCGTTGAGGTGTAGTACGCGGTATTCGACTCCTGATTGTCGTTGCCCGGTCTCGAGCGTACTGTGTAGGAATGCCTGACACCTGGCAATATCATCCGAATGGACGAATTGCTGAAATGGTTTACCATAAACCTCGCTTATAGGATGCCCTAAGAGCAAGGTCCAAACAGGGGATACGAAGGTAAATATCCCATCTGGGTTCATCGTATAAATAATATCGTGGCTGCTTTCGATCAAGAGACGGTACTTTTCCTCTGATTGCTGCAGTTCCTCTTCTGCCCGTTTACGGTCAGTTATGTCAATGCAAGAGCCTAATATGGCGGGTGTGCCTTCAATATTAATGACTGCTCCCCTGTATTCTATCCACCTCGCTTCTCCAGACTTATTAATAATTAAAAATTCAAAGCCGGCAGGTACTTCTTCCCCACGTTCCAACGCTAGGGCTCTTTTTTTAACCAATGGCTGATGTTCTGGAGCAACAATTTCCCAGACCCTTTTCATCTGATAAAATTCTTCGGCAGTATAGCCGCTAGTTGTGGCTAAGGCCGGGTTTACATATACATATCTGCCTTGCTGGGCCACGAAAAGCATAGAAGCGACATTTTCTGTCAGGATCTTGAACAGCTCATCGTTTATTGGAGGATTGTCTAGCTTGCCAATACTACCTATTTCCCTATTTACATATTTATCCATAATGGCCACCTCCTATCAGCAAAAAGACGAAAAAATGCGAAAGATTAACAATATTATCTAAATATTGCGATAATCCGTTTTGCTTGTCAATTAGATATTGAGACAAAACAACTGTAATATGACCTTGATGCCTTCTGATATAAATATTGTTAATAGGTTACACCACACCAATCTAATGTTTATCAGGACTGGGAATTAAATTAATAAGCAGGCTCAGTAGGTGTAGTTAACTGCACCGCTGGTTTATTCTTGGATAGACCCTAACTTTTTTAAAAGCAGTCATTGTAATAGCTTTTATGGAATAATATTCTGACCGTAAATTCGGTATATATTAAAAAATGGTCTAATACAATATATTACGAATTGAGAAGGCTGTTTATCTATATTTAACTATCCGGGAACTTATAGTGTAAGGGGTGAGTGATAATAAATAAAACCAGATGGATCATATTAATGACTTTAATTCTGGTTCTCGTTGCTATATTGGCCAGCGCCAAAGCCATAAGCCAATATTATGAAAAAGCGCAACTGGAACCAGGGATGGAACTACAGACTGCCCTGAACAATATGCTTGGAAGCGATAGTTTTAGATACAAACTACATTCTGGATTTACGGTTAATGATCGAAAGGAGGTGATAAGTGAGGTAGAAGGAGAAAAACAAAATACTAATACTCATATAAAGGGGGAGATGGTTAATACACCAGTCGATATTTATTATATTAATCGAACCATCTATAACTATGATTCTCTTTCAAAAAAATGGTTAGTCATAGAGAGTGGTACCACAAATTCCGAAGAGATACTGATTTCAGAATTAAATCCCCTGTCTAATTTCAGGTTTAATAACGTGAATCAGGTAGAAAAAGTTAAGTTTGAAAAAATAGATGGTGCTGAATGCCTGGTGGTAAAATGTAGACCTTCAGTAGAGAGTCAGTTATTAGAGAACCTGTGGAAAGAGTTTGAATATCTGATATGGGTTGACTACCATAATGATATTATTAGGAAGGCAGTTCTTACTGCCATTAATAAACGCAACGAAAAGACCAGTCTGGAAATCCAGGTGGAGTTCTCTGATTTTGGTAAAAAGATAGAGATAACAGCTCCTGATAGGAGTTCCCAGAATAAAAAATAAATTACAACGAATTAAAAAAACGAGGGCCTTATGGGCCTTCGTTTTTTTTCTCAAAATGATGAAGCCTTTCGATGATATCCGGATTTGCTATCGCGAAATCATTAAATATTTCAATCTTTTTCAGAGTGTCCAAGCTAAGATGATGTTCGATTAACTCGGTTTCAATTAATACGTTATTTTCAACACCCAAGTTTTTCAGAAAAGTTTCCACGGTATTATGCCGGGTCAGAAGGAATTCACCAATATACTTACCTTTTTCCGTTAGTTGAATAATTCCATATTTTTCATAATTTATATAAGCCATTTCCGATAGCTTTTGGGCAACTTTAGACGCAGATGATGCCTTAACATTTAATTGCTTGGCAAGGTTGTTGATGCGAATGTATCCCTCTGTCAGACAGTTTCTATAGATCATCTCCAGATAATCTTCCATGCTGGGAGTAAGATTGCTCTGGTTTTTCTTGAGAATTTCATAACCCCGGACTGTATAAAAATCCTGGTCATTTTTCAAGCTATCACACCTTTCGAAAGCATCATATTTCCATGCAATAGATTCTAAAGTTTTGCTGTTCCTATGCTTGCGCTAATAGTAGTAACAAAAGGAGTCACTCAGGCATAGTATAAGTCGTGAGAAAAAAAGCTTCTCACGACTTATACTATGATATGGTTTATGAAAATTATCACTTTTATGGGGGTATCAATTGTGGGAAGTCTAATTCCATTACATCATCTGTCTCCGGGCAGCTTTGGCAAAGTTCGAAAATTGACCGCTCAGGGAAATGAAAGAAGAAGAATGCTGGATTTAGGACTTATTTATGACACGAAAGTGGAATCACTGAGAAAAAGCCCTTCTGGAGATCCTGTCGCCTATGAGATTCGAGGGGCAGTTATCGCGCTTCGTTCCGAGGAAGCATCTCAAATACTAGTGGAATTGCTGGGAACGGATAGATAAGGTGGTATTGTAATGGGTCTGACACATCAATCCACTGGGCTGGGTGCAATGCAAGAAATGTTTAAGGTGCAGCTGAATTCACCGGATGATTTGGTGATTGCTTTGGCGGGAAATCCCAATACGGGGAAAAGCACGGTCTTTAACACCCTGACCGGATTAAATCAGCATACCGGAAACTGGCCAGGAAAAACAGTAACGAATTCTCAGGGGAAATTTACTCATAAAGGGAAGAATTATATTCTAGTTGATTTGCCAGGTACCTATTCCCTGCTGGCAAATTCGCTTGAAGAGGAAGTGGCCAGAGATTTCATCTGCTTTGCTGGACCGGATGCAACGGTGGTAGTGACCGATGCAACAAGTCTGGAAAGAAATTTGAACATGGTTTTGCAGGTTATGGAAATCACTGATAATGTAGTTGTTTGTGTGAATCTTCTAGATGAAGCCAAAAGAAAAAATATCCACATTGATTTACACCAGCTTTCCAAAATTCTAAGGGTTCCTGTGATAGGGACGAATGCTAGAGTTGGGGTAGGTTTAAATGAATTACAGGATGCAGTATATAGTGTAGCTAGCGGTGAGGTGAAACCCAATCCCATAGAGATTCGTTATGATGAGGTCGTGGAAGACCTACTCCGGATAATTGAACCCAATATCAGGGTTATCATAAAGGATAAAATTAACAGCAGGTGGGTGGCTTTAAGGTTAATTGAGGGTGACAGCACAATGCTTAATTCTCTTAAGAATTATCTGGGAACTAATATCCAGGAAGATAATGCCATCTCAGATATATTAACCAGGGTTGAACAATACTTGGATCAAAGACAGATTGGAAAAGATGAACTCCGGGATAGAATAGTAACAGGTATCATTAAATTTACGGAAGAAATTCGGGAAAAGACAGTGTTCTTTGAAAACCAGCAATATAATCAGTTGGACCGTAAAATTGATAATATCCTAACCTCCAGATTTTTTGGAATTCCTATTATGATCACCTTGTTGGGCCTGGTATTTTGGATTACGATTCAAGGAGCCAATTATCCTTCCCAAGCTTTAGCTATGGGCCTATTCTGGATTGAGGAACGCTTGACCGATTTCTTTGTATGGGCGGGTTGGGCGGGTTGGCTGCATGGAGCGTTGATTCTAGGCGTGTATCGAACTCTGGCCTGGGTAATTGCAGTGATGTTGCCGCCTATGGCGATTTTCTTTCCCCTATTTACAATTTTAGAAGATTTGGGATACCTACCGCGGGTAGCCTTCAATTTAGATAATTATTTCAAGAAAGCTTGTGCCCATGGGAAACAGGCCTTAACTATGTGCATGGGATTCGGGTGTAATGCCGCAGGAGTGATCGCCTGCCGAATTATTGATTCCCCTCGGGAGCGGCTGATTGCGACTATTACCAATAACTTTGTTCCCTGTAACGGACGTTTTCCAACCTTGATCGCTCTGGCCATGATTTTTATCGCTGGGACAGCAGGTGAATACCAATCTCTCATCGCAGCCTTTACGATTGTAGGGATAATTGTACTAGGGGTAGTTATAACGCTAATTGTTTCCAGAGTTTTATCCAAAACAATTTTGAAAGGGTTACCCTCTTCCTTTACATTAGAACTGCCTCCTTATAGAAAACCTCAAGTGGGAAGGATCATCTTGCACTCAATCTATGACCGGACCTGGTTCGTTCTAGCTCGGGCGGCGATGGTGGCGGCCCCAGCGGGTCTAATTATTTGGATATTGGCTAACGTCCACGTCGGAGAGCTGAGCCTTATCCAATATGGAGCTCATTTTATAGATCCTCTCGCTCATTACTTAGGCTTGGATGGATTCATCCTGATGGCATTTATATTAGGATTTCCGGCCAATGAAATTGTCATCCCCATCCTTATTATGACCTATATGTCTACAGGTCAAATGATCGAATTAGACAATCTGGAAGCTTTAAGGGAATTGTTTATATCAAATGGATGGACCTGGTTGACAGCAGTATGTACTATGCTGTTTTGTCTCAACCATTTCCCCTGCACAACTACAATGCTGACCATCTATAAAGAGACTCAAAGTAAGAAATGGCCCTTGGTTGCTTTTCTTGTACCTACCATAACTGGCATGGTTTTATGTTTTGTGGTGGCGCAAACCGCACGTTTCTTTGGCTTAGTGTAACTAGGTGTTTTTGCTTTTTCATGGTTATTTTTAAGCAAACGACAGTAAAAATGGCAATAATCTAGCCATTAACAGGGCATACCCGAAAAAAGAGAAAAATAGCAAAAAATTCCTCTCCATATGGTAGAATTAGGGAAAACGGGAGGGGAAATGGAACGTGGACTTCAATTCAATAGATGAATTAGGCAAGGCTATACAGAAGGCCGTTAATGCAGCAAACGGAGAAATATCCCTGGCAGAACTATTTAGTGACAGGTTTATGAAAGAGCACAGCAAATGCAATAGCTTTGATGAGTTCTGTGAAATAGGAGGAGTTCCAACCGATATCGAGGCGTTCGCGGAATTTCCTGACAAAAAGATGGATGATGCGATTAGAGAGCTAACCCAATTCGGTACCTGGAAAGAAATGCAGATTGAGGCAGCAAAATATCGGGTGTTAAAGGAAATAGATAAAATCGGCTACTACTAAGCCCAACGAGGTTTTTTTAATGCTGATAATTTGAGGGTGTGAAGATGACAGATAAAAAGAGCATTAGCTGATATGCATTGTAAAAAGGCCAAGAAAGTGCAAATAAAAACCAAATGGAGTAAATATACAAAGGCAAGAAATGGGCAAAAAATAAAGAGGCCCGAAAGCCTCTAAATTCCTTATGGTGCGGATGAGAGGACTCGAACCTCCACGCCTCGCAGCGCCAGATCCTAAGTCTGGTGCGTCTGCCAATTCCGCCACATCCGCATTTGAAATGGTACAAACAGTATTATAACCTGATGCCGGGATTATTTCAACCTGCTTTAAATACTTTATGTTATATTGTTTGATATTCTGAATACAAAGTGTGATGATATTAACGTTAATGTAATAATTTAATGCCACAATATATGGTGATTATTAAATTATTTCGGCGAAATATAGAGGAGAAAATGTTGAGACCTAGAATTATAATCTTAATAAGCCAGAAAGAGGAGGTTTGTCTGGATGACCAATATTGTAATTGTTGGAGCTGGTGCGGGTGGAAGTTCAATCTTAAAAGCATTTCAGGGCATCGGTTCAGTAAAGGTCCTGTGTATCTGTGATGTTAATTCAACGGCAGAGGGAATGACATTGGCCAGGAAACTGGGTGTTGGTACAAGTAATGATCTGATGGAGATTTTCAGGATACCGAACCTGGATTTAATAATTGAAGCCACCGGCAATGGAAAAGTTCAGGAGATAATAAATGCTAATAAGGGTAATAAAGTCGCCGTGGTCGATTCCCACGGTGCAAATCTCATGATGACCCTGGTAGAGGCGCGGGAAGATATGATTCACAGCTTGCATAACGAAGCGGAAAGATTGGCTGGGATGTCTCAGGAATTATCATCCACTATGCAAAATGTCAGCCGTATCGTAGATCAATTGGCCAGTTCAGCGCAGGAATTAGCAGCTGAAGGCGGTAATTTAATGCAATCAGCCAATGACACGGTGATACAGTTGGGAGAGACAGATGAGGTGCTTAACCTCATAAAGAATATCGCCAAACAGACCAAACTACTTGGGCTCAATGCGGCCATTGAGGCGGCGCGGAGCGGCGAGCACGGACGGGGATTTGCAGTGGTCGCTGATGAGGTTAGGAAACTGGCTGAGAACAGCACGTCTTCCGTAGAAAGAATTTCGGGGATTATGAGTAGTATTGAAGAATCAGTGAAGGTGATTACTGGAGGTGTGAAAGAATCCGGTAAGGTGGCCCAAACCCAAGCTCAGCTAACCCAGTCAGTTCAGGCCAGCATTCAGCAATTGGAGGCCATGTCTCAGGAGTTGTCGGCCCTGGCTCAACACTTAACCAGTTTGGCATAATTAAGTATATTTTATAAGGCGAGAACGCCCGTGGCTGTACGAGCCTGTGTTCTCGCCTTTTTATCGAAGGGATTAATGTTGGTCGTTTCCGACGATAAGAAGCCGGATGAAGAATATCAGGCCCAGTGGTCAACCGATTTTATAATCTTATCTACATAGGCCTGGGTTTCCTTGTAAGGGGGAATGCCACCATGTTTCCGCACTGCGCCGCTGCCAGAGTTATAGGCTGCTAGGGCTAGAGGTAGGTTACCATCGAACTCATCCAATTTTTGCTTTAAATAAAAGGTTCCACCCATGATATTCTGTTCTGCATTATATGCATCTTTAACCCCCAGACTTTCGGCTGTGCTGGGCATGAGCTGCATGAGCCCCATAGCGCCGCAGGAGGAAACCGCAGTGGGATTGAATGAAGATTCCTGTTGGATCACGGCCTTGATAACATCTTCTGCCACTCCGTATTTCTGACTGGCTTCCTTAATTATTTCGCTAAATGGTCGGGTGCTATGATCGGCAGCTGTTTTATTATCAATAGGAGCAACCTGACCTGATTTTTGCTTTGCCTGCAAGTTCCTTATTGAAGTACCTGAGCCAAGAGCTTCAAGAATTCTGATCAGGTTCATCTGTTTGACCAAAGCCAGAAGGTTGTTCATAAGTTGCTTCCTTTCTAACTATTATTTATTATTCCCCGGGCTTAACTGTGGAGATGCCGAGTATGGAGTAGATGGGGCACCGACGGCGGATGCCTGTATATAGAGGAATGACTCCCAGCAAACCCCATAAACTATTGAAATAGAATCCTATTCCGAAACAGATGATGCTTATGATTACTCTTATCCTCTTGTCATCGTTTCCAACATTCATTGTCCAATGTACCTTCTTTCAATATTTATTAATTATATTGCAGGTTGTATTCATTCGCCATATAGAATTAACTTTTTTGCTTGGATTTTAAAAACATCTTGGTAAGATAGACCATTGCCAATAAAATTAGGAGTAAGACAGTTAACTCTCCAAATTGACTGATGATAGATGCAATCTGTTCGGCAGAATCGCCAAACCAATATCCCACTCCTAGGTTGAAGCTTACCCATAAAAATTCCCCCAGAAGTGCATATGCAACAAATACCTTGTAATTGTATCTGCTGGTTCCAGCTGAGATGTTAACTAAAGGTCCC
>CAYWFX010000012.1:0-35324 GCA_964457945.1 uncultured Syntrophomonas sp. | reverse complement strand
AAATACCTTGTAATTGTATCTGCTGGTTCCAGCTGAGATGTTAACTAAAGGTCCCATTGCAGACAATGGGAAACGGGTGAAGAATACGGTTAATTTGCCATGCTTGTCGAAGAAGTTATTTGCTCTTTCTATGCCGGGTTCAATCCGAGCATGAATGCGCGGATACTTAGCGATTATGTACCTTCCCCCTTTTCGCCAAAGCCAGTAGCTCAAGCTATCACCCAATAAAGTGAAAAACCAGACTTCTCCCCATAAGGCCAATAAATTAAATTCGCCAGCGTAGGCAAAAGCCCCGGCAACGATAACCAGAAAATTAGCTCCCACGGGTATGCCATTATTTTGCAATACGATTAATGCCCCTAGGAACAACACGTTATAATTGCGAAATAATTCTACCAGTAGGATCAAAAAATCACTCATGGCTTATCCCCGTGTTTCCCAGGGTGATTTATGGGCAGTTTCTTTAGATTAGATTGCATTTCGTCCTGAGTCTTATTATATTTCTTCTCAAGTGCTCGAAAAGAGAGGTTTTCATCACCTGCTTGGGGGACTATCTGCAAGCAACTAAAAACTTCATCTGCGGATATCCCAAACTTTCGGGACACATCTGTGACAGTTTCCCAGTGATGGATTCTGAGTGCATTATCCTGCCTCGTCTGAGGTGTAGGTGCGTGGACTTGTTTGATGTTTTGATATATATGTAATGATTGCCTGGCTATAAGGACAACGAGAACAATCATTAGTCCAGTTAATAATAAAAGCTTCCAGCGTTGTCTCATTTAGGCGACGCTCCTTTTTAAATCTTCCCTTAGTTTATATTATATGGGAACACATATGGATACTGCAAATGGGTGGAGGGACATAAGGTAATAGACAACAAGAGCTGAAGGAAATAAATCATCAGTTGCATTTTAATATTTAAATTTGTTGATAAAGTTATTGTGTTACCATTTTCGACAAAATAAGCCAAGGAAATTAGTTATGCTATAAGGAGGGCTAGACGATACTAAAGGAGGCAGTTTAGATGCAGGATGAAGATAAGACAAAAGAGCAACTAATGGCTGAACTGGCTGAACTGCGCCAGAGGGAAGAGAACTTGGAAGCTGAGCGGCGACGACTGGTTTCAATTCTAGACGGACTACACGCACAAGTGTATCTTGTCGCGCCAGATTATTCATTCCGATATTCTAATCGCTTTTTTCAAGAACGGTTTGGTAATCCTGGGGAAGAGCCCTGTTATAAAGTGTTTCGTGGACTAACTGAGCCATGTGAACGATGCACAACCTTTAATCTTGGCGAAAACATTATATGTGAGCAAGGTGAATATACGTACCCAGATGGACACACCTATCGAAATTATGATTATCCCTTTATCGATGTTGATGGGACTGAGGTATTACTCAGCTTCGGGTTAGATATTACAGAGCGTAAACAAGCGGAAAGTGCGTTGCGTCTATCAGAAGAAAAGTTCTCAAAAGTTTTTCATTGTAATCCTGACCTAATGGCAATCAGCACCTTAGAAGAAGGGCGTTATGTTGAAATAAATGATGCCTTTGTAGAAATTACCGGTTATGAACGGCAGGAGGTCATTGGGCGTACTGCACAAGAATTGGGCATATGGGCCTTTCATGAAAAACGAAACTATTTGGTAAAAGAAATTCAAGAATGGGGAAATATCCGGGGTTTTGAAATAGAGCTGAGATTAAAATCTGGAGAAATAAGAAATTTCTGTCTTTCAGGGGAGATAATAGAAATAGATGGTGTACTGCATCTGCTTAATGTGACTAGAGACATTACCGAAAGCAAACGGATGGAAAATGCATTGCGTTTGTCTGAGGAGTGCTTCTCTAAAGCCTTTAATACTAGTCCTATTGTAATGACCATTACTACACTGGAGGATGGAAGATTCATTAAGGCAAACAATGCCTTTTGCCGCAATTGGGGTTACAGTCATGAAGTAATTGGCAGAACATCGTTAGAGATCGGATTTTGGGCGGACCCTGCTGAGCGTTGCCTGGTTAAACAAAGGATTATGGAGAATCAAGCTATTCAGGATATGGAGATTCGGTTTTGTAAAAACACTGGCGAGCAGAGACTGGGATTGCTTTCTGCGGAGAGTCTTAATGTTAATGGCGAGCTATGTATTCTGAGTGTGCTTACGGATATAACTGAATTTAGACAAATGGAAGTTGAAATGACCCGGCTGGATAGGCTCAATCTAGTTGGGGAGATGGCTGCCAGCATTGGCCATGAAATCAGAAACCCCATGACCACCGTACGCGGATATCTGCAAATCTTGCGGGAAAATAAGGATTACGTTCAAGAGATAGATTACTTTGATCTTATGATTGAAGAACTGGATAGAGCTAATTCAATAATCACCGAATTCCTCTCCTTAGCCAAAAACAAGATGGTGGATATGAAGCCAGGAAATCTAAATGCAATAATTAGTAAATTATTGCCGCTGATTCAGGCCAAGGCTATGAGTAAAGATCAATACATAAGGCTAGAACTAGATGAGCTGCCTTACCTGCTCCTTGATAAGAAAGAAATACGGCAGTTAATACTCAATCTGGTCGATAACGGGATGGAATCAATGTCTTCGCCTGGAGTTGTGACCATAAGAACCTTTATAGAAAAGGAAAAAGTGGTATTGGCGGTTCAGGATCAAGGTCACGGGATAGACCGTGAATTGCTGGATAAGTTAGGTACACCTTTTTTTACCACCAAAGAGCAAGGGACAGGACTGGGGTTAGCAGTTTGTTACCGGATAGCTACCCGGCATAATGGTAAAATAGACATATATACCAGTTCAAATGGCACCACTTTTTACGTTAGATTTCCATGTCCAATAGCTGTAACTACGGTTAATTGAAAGAAATAAAATTGCATATTGCATCAGAAGGGCGATTTTGTGAGTTTTCACGCGGTCTGGCGTTGATCTGCGTCTATTAAAAAGAGGGGTTTGTAAATATTGACAATGCCGCTGGAGGGTATCCTGGGCTGGATCTGTCGCGAGTGATAGCCGGGCCGTTTTGTACCCAGCTGCTGGCTGACTATGGGGACGAAGTAATCAAGGTAGAGGACCGGCAGGGCGGGGACCCGTTACGTTTGCAAGCGCCTTTGATCAACGGCACCGGCAGCCTGTTCTACCTGGTCAATCGCAACAAGAAAAGCCTGGCCCTCGACCTGAAGCAAGAGGCCGGCAAACAGGTGCTGCGTCGGTTGGTGTGAGAGAGTGACGTCCTGATCGAACAGTTCCGGCCCGGGGTTATGGATAAGCTAGGTCTGGGTTATGAGAATCTAAAAACGGAAAATCCGGGCCTAATATATTGCTCGCTGAGTGGATACGGCCAAACCGGACCTAAAATGTTTTGAAGGATGTACTCATATATTCAGTCACTATATCATCTGACCAATAGCTATGTAAGGTTTCAATATCGCCTGGTTCAATTTTACGCAACTTAAACCGGGGTGTCTCCAGTTCAATGGCTTCTGTCATGTTTATTTATAACCGTTCCTTTCTTGAGGCACAAAACGTCAAACAATAATTTCTTTCAGTCTTTATCTGTGAAGCAAATCCCAATGCGAAATAACTGTATTATATATGGAAGAACCGCTGATGCTATAAAGAATTTTAGCTTGTTTAAATATACCATTTAGATAACGTAGCGAAGCAAATGTCGGAGAGGGTTAAAAATCAAAATGGATATCAGTTATTTTAAACCATCAAGCTTTCTAAATAAATATATAGAAAGATATTGGGCGTGGGAGCACGTAGGTTCTGAAATAATTACCCTACCTCCAATAATTCCCGGTACTGGGGTTGAACTTTTTTTTCATTATCACACTCCACTTGTGGTTTGTAATGGTAACGGACTCGAAAGACAACTTGCAAATAACCATATTGTCTGTGCTAGAAGCAAGCATCATAAACTGCGCGAAACAGAGAAAATAGCTTTTATAGCAGCACGTTTCAGGGTAGGGACGTTTAGACATTTTATTAATCTATCCATGTCTGAAATTGGAGATACGTTTTTGAGTGCAGAGGAGATATGGGGAAAACGAGTTAGTAAGCTGGAAGAAGACTTGATTAATGCAACCTCAATGAAGGCAAGGGTAGGGTTACTTGATGGTTGGTTATTTGAACTTTACTCATTAAATTATAAAACCGATACGGACATGGATTATGTGGCAAATAAGATATACTACGGCTATAAGGATTTGAGAATTAACTCTCTTGCCGAAGAACTAGGTATTAGTAAAAGACATCTTGAGAGAAAATTTATTGCTTCTATAGGTGTAAGCCCTAAGGCTCTTCAAATGAATTCAAGATTTGTTTCTGTTTTAAAGCATTTATTGCTTCATAGAAAGAAAGACTATTTAAGTTATGCAATGGATGAGGGCTATTATGATCAATCACATTTTATAAAGGATTTTAATTACTATGTCGGAGAATCTCCAACTTTATTTCTTCAAGAAAAAAATTTTAGGTCGCATTTTTACAATAAAAGCATTACTCCCGTTGCTAAAATTATGTCAATAGATGGGAAGAAATTCTGTTGAAAGCCCTCCCAATTATAAAACATAATTTTGTCAGGAGGTTTGTAAATGATTGTAGTAATTGCTTCCATAACAGCAAAAACTGGTAAAGAGGAAGAACTGGAAGAGACTTTAAAAAGCTTGTTTCCCAAGGTGCAAAATGAAGAGGGGACATTAGAATACACCCTTAACAGAGGACTAGACGAAGCTGGCAAGTTTACATTTTATGAGAAATATAAAGATGAAAATTCGCTTGATTTTCATAATAATACATCATACTTACAGGATGTATTCAAACAATTCGATTCTCTTTTGGAGGGGAATCCCAAGATTGAAATTTACGAAGAAGTTATGTCAATAAAATAATTTGGGGCCAACAGGAGGACGTTCTGCTAAAGATAAAAGCATAGCCGGACGGGGATCGGAAACATCAATCTGTTTTATATAAGACTGGTTTTTCAAAATGGCACCACTTTTTACGTTAGGTTTCCATGTCCAATAGCTGTAACTACGGTTAAATGAAAGAAATAAAATTGCATATTGCATCAGAAGCAAAAAACCCGCAATCGCTTGCGGGTTCTGTGTTTTTAATGGTGAGCCATCCGCGACTCGAACGCGGGACGCCCTGATTAAAAGTCCTGATATAACCATACTTTGCATACTATTGTATATTTTTAAGACACTTTAAAAAATCCCCTACTACTATATTAGAAATTATTTGTTGTCATATTTGTATCATTCTATGCCAATGTGATTTATCGAGCGTTTTTTAATCATACTTCTGTCAAAACTTCTGTCATTTTACCTTGATCCATCCCTCAATATCCTGCATTGCAACCTCAATTTTTCTCCCATCAATAATGTAGCCTTTTTTATTAATAAGATTAGTTATTCCTTCAATAGATTTACCTTGCGAATAAAGATTTAAAGCCTTCTCTTGTTGTCTTAATATCCACCTTCGATGATTATTGTAATCCTTACAATCACGATTTCCTATTTCCTGCCGTATGTCTGATGGCCAAAAGAATAATTTATTGTGCTGACATTTCTTGCATCTAATCTTTTCAGCATAACCGCACTTCCTGAGCTTGGTACCTTGCGAAATCCTCCAAACAGCATAGGCAATAATCCCCTCATATAATGATTGAGCCGGACATACTGCTCCATCACCATCAAATGTGACATTGATTTTCATATTAGGATGCCATTCTTTTCTAGCAAGATGCTGCACAACATGACATATTGTAGTCAATCCTTGCCAGAAAAATAATGTTGGTTCCCGGTATGCTAGCCAAAATTGTTGATGCTTTATATTTCCCGGTTCTGTTCCACCAATAAAAGGTATCGGCCAAACTGGTGGATGATGCTCTCCAAAGATATTAAATACATCATTCCACATCATTTTAGTTTTGCCGTTATCGAGATCGTCAATATTTTCGGGAAATATGATGGAATTAAGTAATGACGCAGGATTTGAGCCGCCTTGAGACCACATTCCCAAAACACCATATTTTTTTGTAAAGCCCAGTATATCATTTTCAAACTCATGTTCATTTTCATTTGAATAATCCATGCTTGCCAATACCTCAACGATCACCTTGAAGTTAGGTTCATATATTCCCCCCTGCTCTAAATCTATCTTTTTAGGGACAATATATCTTTTGCCATTTATAGTTTTAAACTGATAGCCACCGCGAACCCATGTAAACGGATTCCCCTTACCATCAACAATCTTTAAATTTTTCATGAAATCATGTCTCCTTATCTGGTAGTTTTGCAATTATTTTTCATAGCCTTAAAACCCAGACTTAAAGGTATGTGCAGATAATATGTCTCAAGTTCTAATTTAGACTGCGAGACATATTTCCTTTAAGATTATTCTATACCTATGGATATTAAAAATCAAGGAAAAGAAGGAAAGAGAGGTGTCTATTATGGCAAAACAAGTCGCCACCGAATCGAAACCACTGGCTGTTTCTATTGAAAGAGCAAGTCAATTATTGGGGATTAGTAGAAATCTTGCCTATTCGATGGCAAAGACCGGAGAACTACCGACCGTAAAAATGGGGCAAAGGCGCATGGTAGTGCCTATTAATGCACTGGAAAGATTGTTGCTGCAAGAGCAATAATTCTGACCCGGAAACTAAATAACCTTCTTACCGACAAGTAAACCGTTTACTTCATGCGACTGACAATTCGTAACCAGTGGATTGAAAGGGTCCCGGCGAAAGCGACTGAGGGTTCCCGGCGTGATAGGAGAAGAAGGCAAGGCACAAAGCAAAAGCTCGGAGACAACTGGGCATAAATGAAAAAGGTGGTGATAAAAATTGTTAGATTTCGAAACGCTTGTTAAACATCGGATGGATAAAAATATAGCGGGGCGGCCAATTGCCGGGATTGAAGGCGAGGTGGCTAGAGGTGAAGTGGAGCAAGCTTTTTGCGAGATAATCCAAAAATATAAGCTGGAAGATCAGATTTTCCAAAAGCTAGAGCTATGCTCACTATGCAGGGCTCCAAGCCGTCTACGTGCGCAAAGGGGGCTACATAGTGGCTCGTAAACGCATGATTAGTCCGGAATTCTGGACTGATGAAAAAGTAGGTGGAATACCAGTTGAAGCCCGGTTATTATTCATGGGTCTTATTAGCAACGCTGACGATGAGGGGCGGTTGCCTGGTAATACACAATTAATTAAGTCGCTAGTTTTCCCATACGACACATTTTCGGCCAGCAAAGTAGAGGAATGGTTATCACTTATAGCCAAGGTAAAAATAATAATCAAATATAGAACCAATGATCAGGATTACATCCAAATAAAAAACTTCCTTAAACATCAGACAATTAACCGACCAAGCAAGTCGAAAATACCGCCATATCTAGATTCCGAGGTACTCACTGAGTTGTCAGTGAGTATTCATGGAGAACTCAGTGATGACTCACTCCTAAAAGAAGAGAAATTAAAAGAAATTAATATAAGCTCAGAATCGCAAGAAACGATTCTAGCTAATTATCTTTTGAAAAGGATCAGGGAGAATAATCCTTCTTTTAGACAACCTAATATTCAAAAATGGGTTGTAGCTATGGACAAACTTTTACGTATTGATAATAGACCACCAGAAGAGGTAAAAGACATTATTGATTTTTCCCAAGAGGATGAATTTTGGAAAACGAATATCCTCAGCCCTGTAAACCTTAGGAAGCAATATGACCGACTGATTATTCAACGTAAGCAGTTACTAGAAAAAACGAAAAAAGGAGAGAAAAGCAGTGAAAACACTGTGCCCTTGGGAAGTGAGGTGCCAGAATGGAGCTAATCACCGACGTTGAAGCAGAACAACGAATTATATCGGCATTACTGCACTCAGAAAATGCTTGCATCGAAACCTTTACCCTCATTTCCGAAGATGATTTTTATGGACCCATAAACCGAGATTTATTCCTGCTGACCAAAAGCCTATACGGACGGGGAGTAAGGCCCACTTATGTCGAGGTGCTAAAAGAAGGGATAGAACTTGGTTTTCTTGCTGACCGGAGCATACGAGAAGAAGTACAACATATCTCAATACAGTACATTGACGACGTTAATAATGGCTATTGGATTGACAGGGTGAAGCAAGCCAGCAAGGGACGGAAAGCACAGCGATTAATTATTAGATACCACGAGGAAATACAGCAAGCAAATGTTGATGTAACAGACTTCATTGAACGAATTGGTTCTGACTTCATGGCTCTATCCATAGACAGCGGCACAGAACAAATTGAAACCGGCGAGGATATTGCTACCTATGGCGAAAAACTGGTAACTGAAAATGTGGAAAAATGGCGTAAGGCACAAGAGGATGCTAAATCACCCGGACAAACACCTTTGGAAGGTGTGCCTACCGGTCTGCCTATACTAAATAATCTCACCCTTGGCTATAAGCCTGGTGACTTAATAATTCTAGGAGCTCAAACCGGACATGGCAAAACGGCTTTTGCCCTTAACACCGCAATGGCCGCAAGCGTTGACGGTAAGAAATCGTTGCTGTATATCAATACCGAAATGAGCAGGAAGCAGATAGCCTACCGTTGGGGAGCCATATTATCACAGATACCACTTCAAAAGATTAGGGCCGGATCGTTGACCAACGGCGAACTCCACCAGGTTCTATCGTGTTATAAGATGCTAGTTGACTCAGGATTTTATACGCAATACGAGCCAAACTTAACCCCGGATAAATTGCAAACTTTGGCACGAAGGGCAAAGCTACAGCACAAAACCGAATTATTAATAGTTGACTATATAGGCCGCATGGATAAGCAAGTTAAAGGAATGGATGAATGGCAGGTATTGGAGCAAATAGTTAAAACTCAAAAAATACTGGCTCAAAACCTGAATTTAGCCTGTATGGTGTTAATTCAACTTAACCCGGACGGAACCTTACAGGGAGCCAAGCGGATGAAGAATGAATGTGATCTGATGTTAAAGCTTATACCGGTTGATAAGGACCAAGCAGAGCAAATAAGAACATTCCATAAAAAGCAATATGAAGAATTTAACTACAGGATATTTATTGACAAAAGTAGAGACAGCATAGCGGGGATTGATATACCCATTATATTTGATAAGCAACGGCAACAAATCCGTGAAGCAAACGAAATTGGGACTTGAGAAGAAAGGCAGCAGTACAAAAATAGCTGAATAGGATGGACAAGGTTTACTTTTTTAATCATAAATAGGCTTGAAATGGTGTATAATATGGGCGTAGAGGCATTTTCCATGGATACTGGTGAGCTTCCCAAATATGCCATGAAGCATATAGATGTTTAATGATTTAACGTGGTAAAGCATGCGCTCAGTAACAATGATTGTTAGCACCTGCCCCTCCGGAACATTCAGTTTCTTAACAAATCCCAATTTAAAGCCATTCCCTACTGTTGTTTAGGTTAAATTTTACGAATTCCTTCATCATAATGCTACCAAAATTATTGATTTCCTCTAAATCCACTTAGTTATTCTGTAAGTACATTAATGCTCTGCAACCCCAATATAACGGGGTTTTTTGGTATGCTTAAAATTAATTGAATTTTGAAAGGTGGAAAGATACGTTATGAATTTTATTATTGATTACCCGGAAAACATGATCGAACCACGAGGCCTCCATATCCCAAGTTTGGAGGATGTTAAAGCAGCAGTTAGTTTGGTCGGGATAGTTGTAAATTATGTTGATACTGCCTATGAGGACTGTGAGGACTTCGATATTAGGGTTAACGATGAAGTTTTTTTTCATCAAGGTAAATTGATTGATATAAGCGATACAGGCGAAGGAATATTGATTCATCCATCATGCAGTGAATGGACGGTTGAAACTATTTTTGAAATGATTTTGCATAGTATGTTCGGGCAATAGGAAACCAAATGCGGGATCGGGGCTAATCCTTGGGTCCTGAATCCTAATTCCTAGGTGATAGCGGGGGTGGTAAAATATCCACCCTTATCTATTTTCTGACGTGCTCTAAAAAAGAAAGGTGGAATTTAACATGGGCATTGTAAAAAAACTTGTCCCAGCAGAGGACATTAAACTTCAAAAAGAATTGGGGACCGACGTTTTAAAACTATTATTTATTAGTACGGCGAGGGCTGTGGCTATGGGCTATGACATAGATCCTAATTTGTTGGTTGCTGATTTTGACAGCACCCCAGTTAATCCCCAGTTTATATTTTGGAATCAGGTTGATGCTGCTGTAAAATCCGTAAAAACTTGTTATGCACTCAGTCAAGAAGAATGCTCGCAAATACTTGCGGATATAATCACCGAAATATTGACACTCCAAGTTCAAGAGGTGAAAAAATAATGGAAAATGATTCGTTTGTAAAAATAATAAGTACGTTGGGCGTGAACATAGCCCCTATCATGGAATCAACCAAGATAGTAGAGGCTGAATTTGCTCGGTTAAGTGCTATTGCCAAGGCAACGCAGTTGGTTCTTCCTGGCGCGACTGGCGGTGTTCAAAGTGCTAGTCAAGTATTGGCTCCAATGACCGCGCAGCAAGCTATGATCCAAGGTATTTTAAAAGAAGGTGAAACCCGAAAAGCGACTATAGTATCGGAGGGTGAAGCCAAAATCAATGCCATTAACGAAAAATCCGCCATGCAACGACAAGCATTAGAGCAAAAAACGGATGCTTCGATATTGATGCAACGAGAAAAAACCAATGCTCAAATTGCATTATTAGAACAGAAGTCGATTGCAGCACAGACTAGGACTGCGGCTTACTCAGAAAATACCGGTGGATTTGGAAACCTAATATCCCGTCACCTGGGATGGCTTGCGGCAGGTAGCGTTATAATGGGTAGTTTTGAACTTATAAAGACCGGAATTTCTGATATTTCCGCATCCATGACCAAACTTCAACAGGTGCTTGAAATTGTACCGCCTTATGCTAGTTCACCTGCTAAGCTGGCAAAAGACCTTGGAGAATTGAAAGACGTTGCTGGTGTAATGGCTACCGCCTATGGAGTTGAATTTAGCAAGGTTCTTGACGTTATGGCCCAAGCCGGCAGAAGGTTTAAGGATGTTGCCAGCATCATATCCGCAACCGATACGGCTTTACAGTTGGTCGTAGTCGATGCCGTTCCTGTGGAAACTGCCATAAAATCAGTTGAAGCAATTATGTCACAGTTCGGATTAACTACCGGAGAATCGAAACAGGCTCTATTTGAAATCTCAGCTGCAGCCCATATGTTACAAATTAATGCTACCGATTTACTGCAAGCTATTCAGCGTTCCGGCTCTGCTTTTTCCACTATGAAGATGAACACAAAGGAATCCGTTGCCGCTATATCTACTTTAGCACAAATGACCGCTCAGGGCGGCGGCACGATAGGTAACACGTGGAAATCGTTAGAAGCTAGTTTGGCAAGCGACAAAGGCCAAAAAGCATTAAAGGAATTGGGCGTTGAACTATTCGACGCTAATGGCAACATAAAAAACATGAGCACCACATTAGTTGACCTGCAAGAAAAATGGGGAACCCTATCTGATCGAGCTAAAATGCACTATGCAACGGTATTGGCAGGGGGTAAATTTCAATACCAGAAATTGCAAGCATTTTTGGATGATTACACGGGTGCTTATAAAAAAGCTCTTGCAGGAATCGAAACTGCCAATGCCGATATGCAAAAGAAATTAGTTGAAGCGGCTATGACCAGCTTGCCTCAGCAATTAAGAATGACGAGTGCGAGTTTACAGGTGCTAACTTCCGAATTAACAGCCGATGCAACTCCTGCTTTGATTATGTTCCTGACCAGTGTTCGTGGCGGCATTGTGGATTTAAAAGATCATAAAGAAGAATTGAAAAACATTTTAGATACTGGTGCAAAACTGGCAGAAGGATATATTGCTTGGAAAATAGGTGTTTACGCTTTTGGGGTTGCTACTAAAATAGCTGCATCGGAAGTAATTATGTTTAATTCTGCTGCTGGCGAACTGTATATGTTGTCATTGGGAATGCCGCCGGTACTTGCTGGCGTTGCAGGGGGTATAGTGGGAATTGGCGCAGCTGCTATTGGAGCATTAGCAAAATTGCTCCCATTGATTGCCGGAATGATGGCATTGAATAGGTTGTATGACCAAAAAACTGACCCGATAGGTACTAAAATAGGCGACTTACAGGCAGAACAAGACCGACTGCAATCTTTAATTAAGGACCAATGGACTCCTGGCGAAAGTCTGCAAAAGGCTGGTGCTGATGCGTGGAAGCATCCCGGTCAAGCATTTAATCATGTCTTAGACGCGGGTTTAGGTTGGCTGCCAACGGCAGATTCGTCAAGGGAAAAAGCGCAATCACAATGGAACGCAAACGAAGGCGTATTAAATTCGCTTCTTGACCAAAAGAAAGCGGCAACGGAAGATGCTTTGAATCGCGACTTAAACAATCTTAATGAAATAATGGCTAAGTACGAAGCGGAGGCCAATGAAAAAACCGCTGCGGCTCTCGCTGGTGCTGGCTTAGACGCGGACAGTCCGATCACCGACTATACTGGTGGAGATAGCAACGAAAAATCTAAGGCCATTAAAGAATATTTGGAATCCTTGGGGAATGCCGCCAAAGCATTTGAAATATCCAACTATGACATGGAATCCTCCCTTAGTGCGGTTGGTCGCAGTCTTTCTCTCACTGGCTCAGAATACGATTACCTCAAAACTAAAATGGAATCAGGAGCATATACCGCTCAGGATTACGCTCGAATGCAAGAATTAGTGGGAATCAAGTCTACTCTGGTAAAAGACGAGCAGGTAAAACTTACGGCGGCAAACGAGCAGTATAAACAGGAAATCACCGCTTTGACCCCCGTTCTGGCACAGGCTACAGCAGAATATGAGCAGTTCAAGACGGCAGGCGACTTCGATCATATGAAAGATGCTCAGTCGGCAGTATCATCACTTCAAGGCGAGATTGATAACCTGACTAATTCCATTGCCGAAAACACTCAAAAGGTATGGGACAACAAAGGTGTGCTCGATGAACTGACCACGAAAACCTACGTTGAATATTTTCAGTCTGCCATGGACTGGATGGGATACATGGAATCAATCGGGCAGATGAGCACTGAACAACAATTAGAATATCTCAAGTCGTTTGATAAAACCAATTTAGCATTAAAGGATCAGCGGACATTACAGAAGGAAATTTATGATGCAAACAAAACGGCTCTCGAAGAAGAAATGACTGCTATCAAGACCGCTTACGACGAGAAAAAGCAAATGTATGAGGACGAAATAACCGCCAATGAGGATTTAATTACTCAAAAAGAAGCCAACATTGAAACTTATAAGGCAGATGTAGACGCTCAAATAGTGGCGATTCAAAAGCTGATGGATATCCTGGACAGTCAAGGTACAAGCGAGGATAAAACAGAAGCTGAACGACAGCACAACCAGACGATAGCTGATTTAATCAAAGAACGTCAATATAACGAGATAAGGACCGGACTTGAACATCAAACAGCTATTGTTGATATTGACCGCCAAATTGCAGAGGAAAATATCAGTTGGCAGTTAAAGCAGAACGACGATGCTCGTGATGCTCAAAAAGAAGCTTATCAGTCTCAGATTGATGCGCTGGAAAAAGAAAAGGATGCCTACGGAACTACTGGCCAGAAGGAAATTGACCAGTTAAAGAAAACCAACGACAAGAAGAAATCAGAGTTAGAGAAGTATTATAAGCAGGTTGAAGGCTTGTTGAATGATAATACGCTTAATATGTTGGCTACTATTGGCGGGTATGATGACCAGTTTTATCAAAAGGCATTAAATAACATGAAGGCGTTTGAGCAAGGCATAAAAGACGGCAAAACCAATATATCTGCCGACGCAAAGGATTTCTTTACCAACGATGTAACGACTGAATACAACAAGGCCAAAAGTAGCAGCGGAAGTTCTGGAACTAATTCCGCACCCACCGTTCCTACAAAGACGACAACAACCTCAGCTAATAAGACCGCTCCCGCTGATTGGTTTACTGGGGAAACTGCCTACCTAAACAGTCTTAAGCAAACGGGCGATGCTGGTCAAAAGGCATGGGCTAATCAGTTATTGTATTTAGTTGGTCTTGCTAAGTCTGGTGATGCTGGGCAAAAAATATGGGCAAGGTCGCAGGCATCAGATATGGGAGTTACTATTCCGCAAGCTCATACCGGTGCTTTTGTTAATAAAGGCGGATTAGCTGAACTGCTCAAAGGCGAACGGGTGTTAGACCCACAGCTTACCGTTAGTTTTGATCGACTAGCAATGGCGATGGCAGGTAATCCGAGCAGAGTGCAAAACATAACCAATAATAACCATGGTGGGGATTTTGATAAGGCGGCAGACAAGATTATATCAGCAATTGAAAAGAAATTCGGGGTGCATATTAACGGTCCTGTCGTATCTATTGAACAAGCGGGCTTTGAAGATAAGGCAGATATGCAGGTTTTGGGCCTGGAGATTAGTTCTGTTATTAGGCAAATGGTTAATAAAAAATGATGGGTGGTGATTATATTTGTTTCCATTTCAATTTAATACCGAGTTGTTTAATCAGGGAACAACAACTACGCATCCCATAGGCCTAATCCCTGAATATATCGAAGTCAAGACAGCCGCCGGTCAAACGGTGGCTTTTTTGTCGCCCGATTCAGACGGACTTCGTGAATGTTGGATTGATATTGAGCTGAATGGCTTATGTACCTTAACTTTTGAACTACCAATGACAAGTGAAAAGTGGGCGGAAATAACTCCTGATTGCCTAATTATAGCCGGTGGCCGGGAGTTTGTTATGTTGAAGCCCGGAAATACCTTGGAAGTTAGCAGAGAAGGTCAAAAACTATGGGGCAAGGTTATGGCCGAAGAATCTTGGGGTCTACTGAATAAACAGTTCGTGACGGTTAGTAATGACCCGCAGAATCCTAGCCCTCCCTGGAGCGTTGTAAAGATATTGTCTGGTGGAGCTCCATATGCCGGATGTAGTGCTGGAAGTGCGATGTCTGCATTGTCTTACCTACTTCAAAGCACTGGCTGGACGGTGGGAACGGTTGACGTTGGCGGAATCTATGACCTCGAAACCGAGAAGGAACATCTTCTGGCTGTTATCAATAAGTTACAAGAATTGTGGGGTGGCTTCATAGTTTGGGATTCGTTGAATAAAACTGTTTCCCTGCGCTCCGAATCAACGTGGCTAAACTATACTGGTTTTCAGATTCGCTACGCCAAAAACCTAAAATCCATCACCAGGATAGATGATTATGATATTGTTACCCGCTTGTTTCCCTTTGGAGCAGATGATCTTAACATATCTTCGGTGAATGGTGGGCAGCTCTATATTGAGAATTATGGTTACACTGGCGCAATATACGAAGGGGTCTGGATTAATCAGGATATTTCCAATGCCCAGCAGTTGAAAGATGCGGCTATAGAATATCAGGCCAAGGTATCCAAGCCAAGGCATAATTATAAAACTAAAATGCTGGACTTGCGGACTATTTCGGGATATGAGCATGAAACCTTTGATATTGGGCATTTAGTAGATATTATAGATGAGGGACTGGGCATTGATGATCGGGTTCGCATAATTCGCTATAAATATAATGTTTTCCGGCCATGGAATTGTGAACTAGATGTAGGCGACCCGATAGAGAAGATAGCGGCAAGCATAGCAAGTACCATTAAGGCATCTAATTTCGTTAAGGCCAATAAGTCAAATACGTCCTTTCAAAATATCCTTAAGGCGATAATTAATACGGCGGCTACAGAAATCAATGGGGCTAGTGGAGATTATACTTGTATTGATGGAGTATCTACCTGGGCAGAGCGGGTTAATGGTGTTTTAACAGGCAAGCTAACTCGGGCTACTCCGGCAGGGTTGATAATATCTTCGGATGGTGGCCAAACTTGGCAAACTGCTATTAGTGGAGCCGGTATTCATGCTGATGCCGCTTGGGTAGGAAAGATTGCGGCAGGGGTGCTTCAAATTGGTTCTGCTTCGACTTTTGAAGATGGTTACAACCCTAGCACCAAAAAACGAGTGTTCACGGTCCAGCCAGCACCTCCTTACGACATAGGCGACATATGGGCAGGTGGGCCTTCTGGTGATTTGCTAAGTTGCAAAACCGCGAAAACATCTGGACAATCCTATGCTATTGCGGATTGGGAAAAGGCCGGCAAGTATTTTGACCAACCCGGCTATGTTACTGCTGATGCCGATGGCATTAAGGTATATGACAACCTTGGTGCTTTGCGGGTGCTGGTAGGTTCGTGGTTAAAAGATATGGTTAGGAAGTACGGCATAAAGATAATCGATGGTGAGATATATGCTTCTATCTTTAAGACGGGAAATGAGGCAGATACTTCTAGCTATGTTCAAATTGGAGAAGAAAATAATTATGGTTATGTGCGATTAGTTGGGACATCAGGCAAGACCCTAGAATTTAACAGCAGCGCAGACCAAGGTAAGGTAGCTATTTTTGATGACGGTCTTTTAAAAGGAGAGCTTCTTATCAATGGGGCCACGACGAAGGAGATATTATTATGGGGTAAAAATGGAGCTGGTATAAACATATCCGCTTATAATGGTGAGTATATTACATTAGGTTCGGCTAGTGGGGTAACAAAAAATGGTATATGTATGAATGGCATAGGTAGCGACTTAAACCCCTATACATCTGAGGCCAATAACTTAGGAGCATCTAACAGAAAATGGTGGACAGTTTATAGCAAATATTTGAATACGGGGGACCTTAACTTTATTGAGAAAGAATGTGCTATTTGTGGAGGAAAGTTCGAAGATGGAGATATTCTTGTATTATTAGTTAAGACCATAAATGAAGAAGGCTATACCATGACAGTCCCTATTCATGACCGATGCAAGCACATCCCCAAAACGATCACATTGATGATTCCCGTACACGAAATCCAGTACGAACTGAATACCCAAGGAGAACTCCAGCCGTTATTGGTGCAGGCCTGCGATGAAGAGGCCGAGGATATACTGAGACCCCATCCCAACTGTGAATTAGACCCCAAAACTGGCAAATTTAAAAGAAAATACACGGAAGAGAATTTAAACATGTATACCCCGGAGGAGTTGGAAAAGGGTATACATGTTTCAAAGAGGGCAGCTTTAGTCTCGGACACTATCGTCAAGCGGATACCCAAATGCAGAGAATATACTACAAAGATAAACGGAGGAGATGAGACAGCAACTTAAAAGCCGGGGAGGGGTTATTTCCCCGGCTTTATGTTTTCAATGATTGGAGCAGAAGGCAACATGGTTCGTTCATTAACGACTTCTGGGGCGACTGGAAGAATAACCGGGCTACCGTTTACCAACATTGTAGTGGAGCCGATGGTAAGAACTATATCCGCTTTGGGTGCAGTAATATGAATAGTTGAGGTGGCGGAATCCCAAACAATATCGCTGGGGCTGAGGCCAAGTGAGTACGCAAGATAACGCACTGGAACGTACAGCAGATCATTCTTAAGGTATGGTGATACGTCTATTGGCACAGATTTTCCATCAATCATAACAGAGGCCATGCCTGCTTCAAAAGCTGTTGTAGTATCTATTACAGGAGTTGGTTCCTTTATTGGAGTTTGAACGCCTGCAATGTTTACTGATGAGGAAGAGGATGGGGAATAAGAACTACCGCCTCCCCCGGAGTAAGGAATATATACCCTGGCTACGGCAAGTGACATGGGGGATATGGTACCAGGTTCCTGGGAAGTTATAGTTGCGTTGATATCGCCAGTAGGAGCATCGGTTAAGTTCGCTGTGATATTGACCAGCAGCGCAACTTGCCCACTGCCCAGGCGATCACCCAGGGTGATACTTACACCGCTACCATAAACAGTACTATAGACCGAACTGAAAACAGTATTCTCATCAACTACGGAGCAGGATGACATCGGGGTCCAGCTGGGAAGTTGAATGGTAAAAGAACAGTTACCAGGGAGGGTTGACGTTCCAGAGTAATCCCTAACCCGCATTCCGCCCAGCTCAACCCCAGGGCCAGACTGACAAACAGGAAAAGACATTAGATCAACGGTGCCCTGGCCCAAAGCAGTGAAAGGCGGTAGAAACAAAAACACCATTAGTAACAGTGCAGTTAGTTTTCTCATGGTTTTTCACCTCCTTTACAATTGAATATCTGTCCCTAGTTTACCAATATATTACTGGCAAATGATTTGAAATGCAAGGGGGTGAGGGTTCAGAAATGGCTTTCTGTAGAGGTTTATGATAGTAACCCGATAAGCGAAGATATACGTAAAGGAAAGTACAATTAACTTCTAAATCGGTTTTCCTTTTCTAAATTTACAGTTATTACAGAATAATTCTTTATAAAAAGTAGCTGTATTTATCGCGCTTTCAATATCTTCTAAAGAATATCCTTCATCTTTCAATTCCAGCATTACACGTAAATGGGGCCAACTCCGTTTATCAAACAAAAGTATAAGTTTATCTGGCGGAAATGACCTTAGATTTTCTTTTGTTTCTTCATTTGCTGGGAATGCATCGATTAACATTTTCGCTTTTTCATCTGCCGATAACGGGTTAAAGAATTCTTTTGCGCTTACCTCTAAGGCCCTAAGTATTGCATTTAATGTACTAAGTCGCACGCCTTGGTTTTTGTTTATAATGCGGCTTATGTTTTCCACGCAAAGATTACTCTTTTTAGCAAGTTCCCGCTGAGTCATATTTTTTTCTCGTAGTAATTCTCTAATTCGTTCGCCATCATTATATTTGCTTGTTATGTTCATATTTATCAATCCTTTCTAAAAAATGCAAAGTATGAGGATAATTAGACCACATAAAAAAACAAATGTAAATACTCGCAAATGCCTATATATGGGATGTTAATGGCATTTATGTCAATGACATTTAAGGCAATTTGGATAAGGAGTCGAATGGTGAAAGTACTCTGGTTGTAATAAAGATAACAAGCAGGAAATAGTTTCCTTTTGCCGAAGCTTACAGGTAAAGGGGGTGAACTTTTGATAAAAAATCGTAATGAATACAGAGAGTATTTAAAAAACGAAATTTTAAAAACAGTAGAAAGTCTAGGAAACTTAACAACTGGAGAGAACAAACAGAAGCCGCATACCTCGGAATGTTCAATGTGTGGCAAAGAAGAATTTGTTTGTTTTCCTGAATATGGTTATGGAAAATGCAATGAATGTTCCCATGAAGAAGGTTTTGAAGAATACAATTCATTAATGAATGCTAGAAAAGTAGTATATGATGAGATATGTCTAAAAATCAATAAATGCTTTGAGTAGAACGTTTAAGCTAGTTATCCCGTGTCAAACAAAAACCATCGGCATACGTCGGTGGTTTTTCCTGTTAAATGATTTCGGCAAGCTCCGTGTATAAGGTAATTTTCACGGGGAGACTCTCTCCGGATTGGTGAACTCGA
Source organism: uncultured Syntrophomonas sp. (assembly GCA_964457945.1). Lineage (GTDB taxonomy): Bacteria > Bacillota > Syntrophomonadia > Syntrophomonadales > Syntrophomonadaceae > PHAA01. The sequence goes on along the minus strand of CAYWFX010000012.1, from coordinate 15,855 downwards.
TGCCCCCCGGTAGGTTGGCAAGAAAAGAATAAGCCCCGGTTCTACACCAGGGCGGCGGCAGTTGTTATCAGTTGGAGGGTAAATGAGGGTTATAAGCCAAGGGAGCAACTTGCATTATCAAGGAATAAGCTACCTTCCCGGATGTAGCGTCTAACCATAGCAGTGGACTTGTGGCCAGTCTGCTTCATGATACTTCTTTCATTAGCTCCATTCATAGCGGCACTGGTTGCCATACCAGCCCTGAGACTATGACCACTATAGTTAGCAGGATTAAGGCCAGCAGATTCAGCACAACGCTTAACAATGAGGGCCACAGCCTTATCGCTAAGCCGGTTGGGTTGAAGGTTGCCATGCCTATTGACTGAACGGAACAGTGGGCCAGAGGTTATACCGGATGCTTCAAGCCATGCCTGCAAACTGCGAACCGGGCAGGTACTACAGTTGGAGCCATAAGCTATACCTACTTTACGGCCAGAACCTTCTTGATCGGTTTTAGACTTGCGGATGGTGACGGTTAGTCCTTCACGACTAAAGGCAAGATCCTCTATTTCAAGGGCTACTATCTCGGAACGCCTGAAACCTCCAGCAAAGCCAAGGAGCAATAGTGCTCTGTCACGAACTCCGATTAAGGTATCCGATAAAGTAGCCAGCATCATTTTAATATCACCGGAAACGGCAGGAGCCTTTTGGGTTTGGCTAGTACCATTAACCCGGCGGATACCCTGCATTAATATCCGAACCTGCATATCACTGGTAGGAGTAGGATAACCGGCAGCTTGATGTGCCTGACTGATGGATGCTATATGGCGTTCTAATGTAGAAACCTTGTGGCTATCGGCCAGCGTTACCAGGTAGGCTACCACAGTATCAGGGGTAGCAGGTAGAGCTTCCATGTTGGCATCTTCACAGAACCGGGAGAAGTTGGCCCAATCTGCTCTATATGCCTTGATGGTGTTATCGCTTTTGGCACAGGCCATATATTCATTAGCTTTAGTTTCAACCGCAACCATCGCAACTACTGCCGTAAGGTTTTCATTTTGATTATTGGTCACTTCAATCAGGTTATTCATTACTCGTATCCCCCTTTTATTTAAGTTCTGACTTCCAATAACAATCACTTATCGGAACCTTGTAATGATATTATAAATCAAAAGAAGTGTATTGTAAATCAATACTTGACACTAAAATAAAATAGTTTTAAAATACTTATTAAGGAAAGGAGGACAGCAATTGGACATTTACACACCGGAAACGATTGCCGAAAAAATGCAAGTGGCAGTCAGAACAGTGTATAAACTTATCAAATCAGGACAACTACCAGCCACTAAGGTGGGGCGACAGTACCGTATATCTGATGATCAGCTAGATAGGTTTATGAAGTCACAAGAGGTTAAACCGGGAACCGACAAACTAAAGTAGTACAAAGCGAAGGAGGAGAGGGGGTAGACATGGCGAATTTCAAAGACGATATTGTGCTTAACAAAGATTTTAAAAAATATATTAACGGACCAGACGATATTGTTAGCACAAAGAAATGGGTTGAAAAACTCGGTATGGGATCATTGGTATTAGGAGCATTCCCCTTATATAAATATTTAGACATGCTAATATTCACGGATACGGTAAAAAAGATAGAAAACTATTGCGAAACAATTTCCCCCGATGAGGCTCGGGAGAAGCTTTGGAATATTCTTTATGATGCCGTCAGTATAACAAATAATCGCGGAGATGTCGCCATTTTCTCCGATATGGCAAAGGAATCCTATCGAGTTCACGCTTTCGGGGCAGAGCGTAGTGACTTTGCAATAAACTGGATTAATCGTTCAACGAGAGGGGTAAGAAATATAATTAAAATAAATGAGATCAACTCGGAAGAATTAGTGATTGAGGACATCGATTCAAATGAAAAATACCATATCGAAGCATGTCTTGATGAATATGGGCATCCATTTATTGCTTATGGAAAAATATTTAATATCCAAGTTACAAGGGCAGAACCGTCTATGTGGTATGCGAATAAAATTGGAGAAGTTTTTGAGGTTTATGAGTTGTTTGATTGTTACAGCGTTATCGGATATCCTGGCGTAATCCTGAAGGAGGATGCGAAGTATGCATAATACCCTCTCTAATGCCCAATTAGAGAATGAACTAGGGCTCTTGGTTTGGCGAGAAGATGAACCATTCGAAATATAACATACCTTAGCTCCATAAAAAGCTAAGCGGCACCAGGGCCAGCCACCACGCACAACCCTGACACCGCTACATTACAAGCCATAAGGATGGCCTGCATTATTATTGTACGTTACGTTACGGTAGATATCTACCTATATACACCTATTAATCCATTAACACTACCAGCGTCACTTTAATTGATATTAGCAGATCATCCCGGTAAATGAAGGGGGATATAAATGGATGATAAAGACTTTGAGTTAATAAAATTATCGTATCATGCAGCCGGTGACGTAGTAATATCCTATTTGCTCGGCTATAAAATAACAGATTTGCAGATAGGCTACACCGCGAGAGAGGGCCGAGATTATTCAGCATCAATGGAAGGTCCCGACGATCAATATATAGACGCAATAACTTATACAGCAGGTTATATAGCTGAACAGATTTTTGCCGACAACAAAGAAGAGTTTGATCTTAAAGAATTGTCTTATGATGCCGATATGCCAATTACTGCCGAGATTATGTCTACTTGCAAGAATTTATTAATGGAGAACTGGCCGGCGGTAGAGGCTTTGGCAAACGCTTTGCTTAAGGAAAGAATAATGACTGGAGTCATGGCAATGGAAATAATAAAGGCGTACTAGATAGCAATAACAACCCAAAATTGAGGACACATGAAAAGTTAGGAATCTAAATCCAATATCATGGGAAGGTGGATTGAAATGATTGAATTCACTCTGAAAAGAGAAGGCACTAAATTCAACCCTGCGCCTATTGCTGTAAGAGAAATAGGACCTGAGATTCCATTTGACCCAGACCCGTTCATTAATTTTTTAGTTGATCGCATGATTGCAGATCAAAAAGCCGAGAAAATAAACACCGAAACAATTAAACATATAAAACCAACACCAGACTCCACAGATAAGCCCCTAGAACAAGGGTTCTAATCTTTGGAATACAAATATACTACTAGCAACATTAAAAAGCTTTGTAGAGGCAAATAGAACCCCAATCCAAAATTGGGTTCGTTAAACTAAGTTTCATATTTTCTATATGAGTTTTCCGCTAACACCGGGAAACTTTTTCACCCCTAAAGGACAAAAATATAGCAGTCAGCTCCGCTACCAACGATACTGACTGCCACCCCATAACCCGGAGGCCATGTTCTATATATTTTATCATACCCAATGGCCTCCTACAAACAAAATAAAGGAGGATTATTTTATGAATAACACATTAACCAGAGCTATACGTACATTTGTTATGACCAGAGTTGATGCTACGGATGTAACTAGAGAGGTAAAAAATACCCAGGTTGTCATAGAAAAAATGGTAGACAGCATTGCCAATGAGCTCGTGCAAGCCAACAGTACCACCTTCGGTAATTCTGCACGTGAGATTGGCGGAAACATATACAATTCGATATTAGATTACTGTTGCAGATACCAAGAGGACGGCTACCATAAGGGCATTGCTGATGGTATGCAGATTAACGGAATGATTAACTTCCCTGCCACCATAGAAAGGGGTTGCTAATATGCCGGAAAGAACACTGCTTAATGATATAAACGACTTTATTGATGAAAGAACTAATGTTGTATATATAAAAAAGATGAAGGACTCACCTGATTTCCAGGATATTTCAGATAAAGAAGATCAGGTGATGGCTGAACTTGAAAAGCTATTAGCCAAGGACCCCAACGGTGCATCACTGCTGGAGGAATTGCAAGAAAACATATCGATGACAACAGGGGTATATGCAAAATACGGCTATATTCAAGGTTGCAAAGATGGTATGCGGCTTAAGACGTTGCTGGGGTAGTGATTTAACGATAGTAGATGGGGTAGGTGAAATATCCTACCCTTATCGGGAAAGAAGGGATATATTAATGGCAAAGAAAAGGAAAACTACCGGACGCAGGTTAAACGGTGAGGGCAGCATATACCAACGCACTGATGGCAGGTGGGTATGCCAGATCACAGTTAATGAAAAAGTCCGCTACATTTATGGGAAATCTGCACAAGAGGTAAAAGACAAGCGCGACCAGGCAATTGACCAGGCCGGTAAGGGAATATTACCGGAACCAAATAAGGTAACAGTCGAACAGTGGCTAAAGACTTGGATGGAAGAATACAAGAAGGATAATTTAAAGCCTTCCACTTATAATTCATACGAACAATTAATTAGACTTCATATCAACTCTGCAATAGGTCAAGTTAAACTAAAAGACCTCCGTCCTTCTCGTGTTCAAAAGTTGATTAATGATTGTTTCAGGCATGGAAGGATTATAAGTGAAAAGAAAGACGTTACGGAAGATACGAAGAAGAGGCGGAAACGGAAGCCGAAAAAAGAGCAGGAACCAGGATTAAGCGGGCGAACAGTGAAGTATATTCATGGAATACTACTGCAAGCATTAGATCAGGCCATAACTGAAAAGCTGATAGCTTACAATCCGGCCAGCAAGGGTAATATAAAATTACCGCGTCATGAAAAACCAGAGATACAACCACTATACACCGAAGAGGCTAGGAAGTTCTTGCAGGCTATAAAAGATATGTGGTTATACCCTCTTTTCCTGATAGACATTTCCACAGGACTAAGGCGCGGGGAACTTTTGGGATTGCAGTGGCCGGACATAAACTTTACCGATAAGACCGCTACTATCAGGAGATCACTTATCCAGATAGATAGCAAAGTTCAGCTGCAGGAGAGTGTTAAAACCAAGAAGAGTAAGCGGATTGTATCTTTAACCGATGATTGCATAGCAGAATTAAAGAGCCTTAAAGCTCACCAGGCGCAGGACAAGCTAATAATAGGGGTGGATAATTACCCAAAGGACGGTTATGTGTTCTGCTGGCAGGATGGGAAGCCATTAAGGCCAGATTATGTTTATAGTACGTTCAAGAAGTTATTAAAGAAGCATGGATTTCCTGTGGTAAGGTTCCATGACCTTCGCCATTCGTTCGCTACTATCATGTTGGAGCAGGGGGTTGACCTGGAAACAGTATCAGCAATGCTAGGCCATAACTCTATAGTCATTACCGCTGATATATATACCCATGTTAGGCAGCAGATAAAAGCTACAGCAGCAGGCAAGTTAAACAATGCTTTAAGCATCGCCCGGTAACTAACTTCTGTCAAAATTACTGTCAAACCGGGACGGATAACCAAAAATTGGATATAAATAAAAAATACAGGGCCTAAAAAACCCTGTATCTCTGTGTTTGTAATGGTGAGCCATCCGCGACTCGAACGCGGGACGCCCTGATTAAAAGTCAGGTGCTCTACCAACTGAGCTAATGGCCCTCGAAAACATATTAAACTGGCTGGGGTGGATGGATTCGAACCACCGGATGACGGAGTCAAAGTCCGTTGCCTTACCGCTTGGCGACACCCCAACGCTACTGAGTATACTAGGATAGTCGGGCGGCTGTCAAGGTTAATATGGGGTGGATGATGGGACTCGAACCCACGGCCCCCAGAGCCACAATCTGGTGCTCTAACCAGCTGAGCTACACCCACCACGCGAGCTTGACTTAATAAATGGCGTCCCCGGAGGGATTCGAACCCCCGACCTACGGATTAGAAGTCCGTTGCTCTATCCAGCTGAGCCACAGGGACAAAAAAATGGAGCGGGTAGCGGGAATCGAACCCGCGCAACCAGCTTGGAAGGCTGGGGCTCTACCATTGAGCTACACCCGCCGGCAAAAAACATTATACTTCTTTTAACTAAGCATTTCAAGAAAAAGTTGCATTTTTCCGACATTTAATATACTTTCTGCTGGCAGGTATAATTTTATATATGCCGCTAACCCCTTTAGGGTGGCGATTGTAATGCAATGTGATCAATCCATATAGATAGTAGATGAAATTAGTAACCTTCTTTAATACTGACTCATAAGATAAAAGGAAATAAGTTTAAAGGAGGTTATTATATTGGCTTTTAATTACTTCGGAGGTCGTGTGTTGAAACTCGGTAGCACCGGAGATGATGTAACGGTACTGCAGACTCTTCTGAATAAGCTGCCCGCTTCTATAACTAATCCAGTGACAGTGGACGGAACATTTGGTTCGGCAACGGAAGCTTCGGTTAAAAAATTTCAGGGCTATTTTGGCCTGACAGCTGATGGAATTGTGGGAAAAAATACGTTCCTATATTTTGGGGAAGTAACTGGATCCAATGCGTTTGGCTCACGAACTCTCAAACAGGGGTCGTCAGGTAATGATGTAACTATATTGCAAAACCGTTTGGCTGGTGATCTCAAAAAATATGCCACCGCACTGGGTATGCCAGCTGATGGTCAGTTTGGTTCCAAAACCCAGGCGGCTGTAAAGTTATTCCAAGGTGATAATGGTCTGAGCGTTGATGGTATTGTCGGACGCAACACTTTTAATAAACTTTATGTGAAGACCAATTACGGAGGACGCTTGCTGCAAAAGGATCGCGCTGACCGTAACCAGGGATTTGATGTGTTTTTCTTACAGGAAAGACTAAAATCTTTGGGATATTATACTGCAGCTGTGGACGGTAAATTTGGTGCGACGACTGAGGCAGCGGTCAAAGCCCTGCAAACTGCAGCTAAGATTGGTGTGGACGGGGTGGTTGGACCCAAGACCTATTATAACCTAGGAATATAATAGTAAATATATAGAAAACCATCTCATTAAAGCCGGAGCATATCAATATTTGTTCCGGCTTTTTCATGGGCAAAGTTTACAGCTGATTTATAATTGAAGCTTGGAGCATGGTATGCTATTATAGTTATTGTAGTATGGTAGATTCTAGAGAATGAGTGGTTTTATTAAAAAGGGTAGGACGGCAGGATGGGAGAGTTTTATGGCTTTCTCTAACACCAGGGGCTGTGCTCGTGGTGTTTTCTGTTTTCAGTTACCCTTAAGAAAATGAGGAGGTTAGGCAGGATGGTAGTAGTAATGAAAAAAGGGGCAACTCCTGAGCAGATCAATGCAGTGAATCAACGCCTTTTAGCGGCAGGTTTCAATGTGCATCTGTCGGAAGGGGTAAATAGAACTATCTTGGGGGCAGTGGGCGATCGCCAGCGTTTGGAAGCTTGTTCCCTCGAAGCGTTACCCGGCGTGGAAAACGTAGTGGCAATTCTAAAACCTTTTAAGATGGCTTCGCGCGAGTTTAAGGTCACTAACACGGTGGTCAAGGTTGGCAATTCCTGCTTCGGAGATGGGAGTATACCGGTGATTGCTGGTCCCTGTGCAGTCGAAGGCAGGGAACGATTTTTGGAAACAGCGCTTGAGGTTAAGGCTAGAGGAGCAAGTCTTTTGCGTGGGGGGGCTTTTAAACCCCGCACTTCACCTTACTCATTCCAGGGTCTGGGTGAAGAAGGCTTGAAGATTATGGCCGAAGCCCGTGATATTACAGGCCTACCTATCGTGACTGAGGTTATGGATCAGAAATCTGTATCCCTGGTCGCTGATTATGTGGATATAATCCAAGTTGGAGCGCGCAATATGCAGAACTTCTTCCTCTTAAAGGAAGTAGGTAAAATAAACAAGCCTGTGCTTTTGAAACGGGGGCTGGCAGCTACTATTGAAGAATGGCTGATGGCTGCCGAATATATACTGGACAGCGGTAATGATCAGGTGATCTTATGCGAAAGGGGCATTCGTACCTTTGAAACATACACCCGCAATACCTTGGATTTAAGCGCGGTTCCGCTGGTAAAACAGCTTTCCCATTTGCCGGTTATTGTTGATCCCAGCCATGGAACCGGTAAAAGGGAATTAATTGCTCCCATGTCCCTGGCTGCTGTTGCCTGTGGCTGTGATGGTCTCATTATTGAGGTGCACACCAATCCAGCAGAAGCTTGGTCTGATGGGCCGCAATCCTTGATTCCTGATGATTTTGGATTACTGATGGAACAGGTGCGTGCAGTGAAAATGGCAATTAGTGCTGATAGGTGTGAGGAATTGATGGCATGAAGAAAATAGCCATCATTGGCTTGGGTGTAATTGGAGCTTCACTGGGTATGGCTCTGCAAAGTGCCCGTCCTGATCTGGAGGTCTTGGGGACTGATATTGACCCCGCAACTGTGGATAAAGCAATGGAAATGGCGGCGATAAGCCGCCCCTTGTTTAATGAGGATATAAGTACCTGTGATGTGGTCTTTATTGCCACGCCATTACGCATTATCCCCCAAATACTAATGCAGATTTGGGATGGGCTTAGTCCGGGAACGATAGTAAGCGATGTGGGAAGCGTCAAGTCGTGGGTAATGAAGCAGTATGAAGAGTATTTGCCCCCAGGGGTTATTGGTATAGGAGGGCACCCCTTGGCTGGCTCTGATCGGAGCGGTATAACTGGGGCCGATAAATATCTTCTGCAAAATGCAGTCTATGTGTTAACGCCCTTGGTAACGACAGCCGTTGAGAAGGTAGAGAGCTTGAAGGATTTGCTGTCGGAAACAGGTGCGAAGATGGTTATTCTATCACCTGACGAGCATGATCAAATGGTGAGCAAGGTCAGTCATTTGCCTCATATCGTAGCGGCAAGTTTGATGAACAAGCTAGAGCAGCACCAGGGGGCTTTGCGTTTGGCTGCCGGAGGCTTACGGGACACTACCCGAATAGCAGCTTCTAATCCCGAGCTGTGGGAGGACATCCTGCTTCTTAATGGAATAGCGGTAGCAGAGGAAATTCGCGATTTAATCTCCCAATTGAACTATTACCTGCAGGCGATTGAAAACCATGACGGGACGAGCCTGTGCCAATACTTGGCGACCGCTCAACGGATGAGAAAAAATATGCCGCTTTCCCGCAGCAGTTTGGAGCATTCTGCCGACATTGTGGCTATTATTCCTGATAAGCCTGGAATTATTGGGGTTTTAGGGACCTTGCTGGGTGACGCGGGTATAAATATTAATGATATTCAGATTATGGGAGTTAGGGACGAAAATGAGGGATCAATCCGTATGGGCGTCCCTCAATCTCAAGTGCAGATGGCGCTCCAGTTACTTAAAGATAATGGCATAAGAGCATGGATAAGGGACTAAAGCGTAATTTATTAGGAGTCTAGCCTTCGGGCAGGCTCCTTTTTTGCGTTTTAGCACATAGCAGATATGGGGGCCTTGGAGTGCCCAATTGTAAAGTGCTGGTTGCAAAGGATTTAATTGATAGGTAGAATACAAAGAGGTTTGAATATGCAAGGCAGGCGGTCGTGATGAAGTCTTTCAAATATGTGTTGATATATTTACTGCTAATTCAACTGGCGATTCCTTATCTGGTTCCACTAGATATTGTTTTCCGGGATCGCATGGATTACAGTCTGGTAAAGGACAACCTATCTAATATTGATGTCATTTTGGATCAAATTGATCTGCAGATAAAAAAAGACGGATTACTAAATTATATTATTATTTTGGGAGATTCCATTGCTTATAGCGGGCCCGGGAATGCCAAGCAATCGGTAGGTTATTACATGCAGGAAATAGTTCGGGAGTCTTCTCCTAACTACTCGCTTCGGATTTTCAACCTGTCCATGCCAGCCATGCAGACCGGCGATATTTATACCATGCTATTGAAATTAGATCAGCATCATATTTCTACCGACAATATTATTATTAATGTTGAATACAGCGGATTTGTATCTCGCCAGCCAGATCCCCCCAGCGTATTCTGGTTGAAAAATGACCTGAAATCCTTGGATAACGAAAGTTTTAATCGGGTCTTAGCGAATTTAAAGGCCAATAACTATAAAGACCAGATCGACTTGGAGTCCAGAGTGCACCAGCTGGTATGGAATAATGTAGAGATGTATAGATACAGCGCCTTTTTAAAAAAGGATATAGATAATAGTTACCGGGAAATGAAGGGCTTAAGTCCGTTGGATGATGCGTTGGGGGATGCCCGCCCCTGGTTTGAAAAGGAAGGCTTAAGGCAGGTGCTCCAGCAGCCTGAATATCAAAAGGGATTTTCCGCTCAAGCTTTTGACATGGGTATAAATAACCCGCAGATATATTTTTTGGATAAAATAATTGCTCATCAGAAGAATAAGCATACCCTAGTATTCCTGGCCTCTGCCAACTCAAGCTTGATGAGTGATGAAGTTATGGCTCCTGGCTATATATATAATCTCAAACAAATTGATCAATATTTTGCAGCGCAACCGGTTGTTTACTTAAATTTGCAGGGGAAAATTAGTTCCAATCTTTTTTCCGACCACCTGCATCTAACGGCTGTCGGGTATAAGCAATTGGCACAATTATTATGGGATAATTTTGAAATAGGAGTTAAATCCTGATGCTTTTTCACACGCCTGAATTTATGGTATTAATGATAATTACATTGGGATTATATTACTTTCTGCCAGGTTTGAGGCTATACATCCTAGCTCTGGCCGATTTGTTGTTTTATGGGGTGGGCGGGGCTGGTTACCTGGGCTTATTTCTTTTTATTAGCACCAGTACCTATTTCCTATCTTGGCAATTGCAGGGTCAGCACAGGCGATTTTATTTATGGTTGGCCATTGCTCTAAATGCAGGCAATCTGGTATTTTTTAAGTACACTTTTTTTATTCTGACCAACCTGGAAAATCTTATGTCAGTACCCCTGATAAACCAGTATCCGTTATTTTTACACCTGGTTCTTCCGATCGGTATTTCCTTTTATACTTTTGAGTTAATCGCTTATTTGGTGGATGTCTACCAGGGTAAGATACTCCCCACCCGCTCCTGGCTGGTTTTCTGGGTATTTATTTCCTTCTTCCCCCATCGCGTGGCTGGGCCTATTATGCGAGGCAAGGATCTGATTCCCCAGCTTAGCAATTTAAAAACCCTCGATATATCCGCCACTTTAAAAGTAGGACTGGCTTATCTGGCCATGGGCTTATTTAAAAAGCTGGTAATAGCTGAGTATATTGCTGTCACTGCCAACAACTTTTTCGCCCAGGGAGCGAATTTGAATAGCACAGGTGCATGGGTAGCAGCTTATTTGTACACCTTTCAAATTTATTATGATTTTTCTGCTTACAGCGAGATGGCAGTAGGCATAGGCTATCTATTAGGCATAAAGCTGGACTTGAACTTTAAAACACCGTACCTAAGTGCTAATGCCACCGAATTCTGGAAAAGGTGGCACATCACCCTGTCCAACTGGATAAGAGACTATCTGTATATACCCATGGGTGGCTCTTGGCACGGCCCAACTCGAAAATATTTAAATCTATTCATTGCCATGGCTATTTCGGGCCTTTGGCACGGCGCTGCCTGGACTTTTATTGCTTGGGGGATGTATCATGGAATGCTATTAATCGCACATAACATCTGGGCTAAGTGGAGGAAACCTTCCCTATTGCAGAAGTTCACCAGCACCAGGTTATACAGCGTTATAGCTGTTCTGGTGTTTTTCCATCTAACCTGTTTGGGTTGGGTCTTCTTCCGGGTAGAGGGGATTCACAACGCTGTCCGGATGGTTTTGAAAATGCTGACTATTAACCCGTTCAATCTGGATACCACCCTGGCAGGATACTTTGGCTGGGTTGTATTTTTGTGTTTCCTGCATCCAGCAGAACGCTGGGCTCGGCAGAACTACCTGCAGCTATCCGCTTTCTGGCAAAAATATTTCCCCGCTCCGCTAAGAGCACTGGTCTATACCATTTTCATTTTCATATTGGTAATCTACACCCAAACTCAGCAGAGCAGCTTCATTTATTTTAAATTCTAATGTTAAAACTTGCGTAGTTAATGGATAGTGCGCAGGAAATTAGAACCGTGTTTAGGTGTTGACCGTAAGCTGGGTGGACAAATTCAGCAATTCTGCCTGCTCTAGGCAGCTAAGGTATGGGGACACACCTCTAGGGAGGAATGTCCCCGTATGTGCTCGTGCTGTCAACTGCTTGCCAGATGAGTTCCAGGGGGTACCCGGCCAACCGCCCGTCCGTGGGCGGTGACCGGCTCGGAACGTCCTTTTCCTCGCCCCCTTCCACTCATCTGTCTTCGCAGGACAGCACGGCCTCCTGCGCAACGTCGCATTCATAATTACTAAATTTGTCCTGTACATCTGAACTTCTTCACGATAACCGTTTTGATCTAAGCCACTATTATATAATAGGAAAGCAGGAACAGCAGTAACTCCGTTCCTTTCCACCAAGTATGTTCGCAGATAATATAGCGTAACAGATTTAGTAATTATGTTGGCGACCTAGCGGAGGAGGCCGTTCTACCCTGCTAAGACGGGGGAACGGATGGGGACGAGGAACACGATGTTCTGAGCCTGTCATCGACCAAGGATGGGAGATTGACAGGGTGCCCCTGGAGCTCTTCCGGCAAGCAGCTGGTAGAACGAGCCTCCGTAGATGGGAGCAAGCAGAATTACTAAATCTGTTAGCCCCAGATCACAGTCAACAGCAAAATCTCGTTCCCCCGTCTTCTTGCTGCGCAGTATAGGTCAACTGTGAAACATGAACAATAATTATTCATCAGATTTGAGGGAAGAATTATAATGAAAAATATAAGGTTTTTTAGAGTAACGATTATTGTAGCCATTTTATGTTTGTTGGGTGGATGCGTTTCGCGCAACCAATTACAGCCGGTTAATTCTAGTTCCCAAGCACCAGCAGGTAATGTACAGGTGGAGAAGGATAATCTGGCGAATGAACCCTCTAAGAACATTCTGAAGGTTCATTTTATAAATGTCGGCCAGGGCGATGCGATACTTATCCAAACCCCGGCTGGTCAAAATATGCTGGTGGATGCGGGCGAGAATGATTGCGGTAATCTGGTTGTAAATTACTTGATATCCCAGGGGGTCAAAGACTTGGATATTGTAGTGGGAACTCATCCTCATTCCGATCATATTGGTGGTTTAGATACGGTAATAAACCGTTTGCCGGTGAAAAACATTTTCATGCCTAAAGTAACCAACACTACTCAAAGCTTTCGAGATGTACTGAATGCAATAGAGAAAAGAGGCTTAAAAATAACTGCAGCTAAAGCAGGTGTTAATATACCACTGGATGGAGTCGAATGTCGTTTTATAGCCCCTCTCCAGAATTACTATGAAGATTTAAATAATTACAGCGCGGTTATAAAGCTGGATTATGGTTCCCAATCATTTTTGCTGACTGGAGATGCTGGTACGGAGTCAGAAGCCCAAATATTAGCTTCAAGAATAAACATAAAATCCACGGTTTTGAAAGTGGGTCACCATGGCAGTTATGGTTCAAGCGCTAGCAGGTTTCTTAAGGCGGCTGCGCCACAATATGCAGTAATCATGGTGGGCGGGGATAATAAATATGGACATCCTCACCCTCAGACTTTAAGCAGACTAAGCGAAGAGGGAGTTAAGGTTTTTAGAACCGACCAGGGCGGAACCATTGTTTTTGCAACGGACGGTAAAGATATGCAAGTAAGCAGGAGGTAAAAGGATGATAAAAGGGATCATTGACCGGTTTGAAGGTGAATACGCAGTTGTGGAAATTGAAGGCGATATAAAAACAATTAGGCGTAGTGATATTTCCAATGAAGCTCGAGAGGGAGATGTAGTGGTTTTAGAAAACAATCACTGGATTATTGACCGGAAAGATACTGAGAAACTTAGAAAGGAAATCAAGGAACTGGCAGATAAGTTGTGGGAATAACATTTGTTTAGATATAAATACTGGTCGGGGCGACAGGATTCGAACCTGCGACTTTCTGGTCCCAAACCAGACGCGCTACCAAGCTGCGCCACGCCCCGAACTCATCAATAATAACACTTATAGCCGAAAGATGTCAATTTGAAAAAATAGTTTTACGGTTCGGTGTCGTCGGTTGCTAGATCATGAGCTATCTGTAAGGCTTTTAAGGTCTTTTTCCCGACGATTCCGTCCGGGGTTAATCCATTAGCCTTTTGAAAACGTATAACCGCCTGGCGGGTCTTGTTTCCATAGTATCCATCAATGGCATAGGGGTAGTAGCCTAAATCAAAGAGCATCTGCTGAACTTCTCTAACATCCTCTCCATGCATGCCTTTTCTAAGGTTGCGAATTTTTCTGACCGTGCCCGTGATGCTAACCGGAGTTCCGACCCATACCAGGTTATAGAGTTCAATTACGCTTTCGTTATATAGTCGTATACATCCATGGCTAACTGCTTTGCCAATGGAACTGGGATTGTTGGTTCCATGGATGCCATAGCTGCCCCAAGGTACGCTTAATCTCATCCATCTGGCTCCGAACGGTCCGCCAGGGTCTACTGACTTGTAGACAATTGTCCATTCACCGACCGGCGAAGGGGTGGATGGTTTGCCAACTGCTACGGGATAAGTTGTGATAGCTCCGTTTGAGGTCAGGGTTAGGATGCGGGTATCCACATGAACATGTATTTTAGGGCTACCTGCTGAAATAGAAGCGCTCGGTATTTTGAATGGAAGGAATGAGCGTTGGTTCTGGTTAAGTTCCTTCCAGGTTTCCGGACCTACTAAACCATCGACTTTCAGGCCGCGCAGCTCTTGGAATCGTCGTAGAGCTTGGTGGGTAGCTTCTGAATATACCCCGTCCAGAGCGCCTGGGTTATAGCCTAGACCGGTCAGTTTTTCCTGAACTTCCAGTACATCAGGACCACACATTAAATTGGGAGTTATTCTAATTAATCTGCTTGCAGAAAGCATATGACTCCTACCCTTCGTTTTTGAATCTTTGATAATATTCTATTTTTTATCTGCCAAAAGGTTACTTTTAGATATAAAACTAAGGCTTATGGTTTATAATGAAAACTAGTTATTAATCTTTATTAACTGAAAAAACAACTTACTTTGTAAATTAGCATTAACGATTAGCCTGGCATGTTAGAAGGTCAAGAAATATTGGATGATAATTATGATTAACTTAATAGGGGTGAGGTAATGATAAAAAAATTATCGAGTATTTTTCTTTTGGCCTATTTGCTATTAATGGTTGGAGGATGTGTATCCTCTAAAGATGTAGGCCTGGAGCAACCACAGGTGACGATCGATCCAGCGATTAATAAACCCTTGGAAAATTTCAACCAGTTAACTGAGGCAGAGCAGAAGAGCGCGAGCGAGGGTGGGAACCAAGGTGGAGCCAAGAATAATGCCCAGTCCAATCCGAATAAGGAAGACCTGGAAATGAAGCACTGGAAGTACAATAGGGATAACGCAGCTAACGCTCAGGCTAGCACTCAGGCTAACGCCAATAACGCAAGTACATCACCGAGCAGTTCAGGAGGTACCCAGGGAGCTAAGGTAAAACAGAGCTCGATCAAGAATTACAGTACTGATAATGGTGATGGACTTCCGGCTACCATCCAGCTTTTGACCGAGGAAGACTTGCAGACTGCTGTAAAACAACTGCTTAAACTGGGTTACCTTTCAGGGACTAAAGTTACGGAGAGTGATTTTAATGCGGCCCTGATTCAATTTCAGAACGCTCAAAAACTGCGCCCATCTGGATTGCTGGATAAGGAGACCCTGAATAGTTTAACTAGCCCGAAGGAGCTTGTTGGCCCTAAATAATTATAGGAATTATAGGAATTATAAAAATATGAAATTTATGTGCGTAATTACTTGACTTCGCGGGGTAATATTATTTATTCTTTTATAGTAGGAGAAGATTGATTGCGGAAGTGGCTCAGTGGTAGAGCATCGCCTTGCCAAGGCGAGGGTCGCGAGTTCGAATCTCGTCTTCCGCTCCATAGAAGTCCATGCCTCGGCTT
>CAYWFX010000011.1:0-75206 GCA_964457945.1 uncultured Syntrophomonas sp. | reverse complement strand
AGGGCTGCATTCCGGTTATGCATGGCATGCCTCCGTATGGATACTGGGAACATCCACCTAAGGAAGGATACATTCCTCCTAACCGTACTGATGTAGGGGCTTATTTGCTGGCTGAGGTGATAGGCGCCAAACGCTGTATTTTCGTAAAGGATGAGGATGGTCTGTATACAGACAATCCCAAGAAAAACTCCGATGTGAGATTAATTCCGAGAATCGGAGCCCAGGAACTTATTGACATGGATCTGGAAGACCTTATCGTTGAACGAGCCATATTAGACTTGTTGTTATGTTCTCGCAGTGTTACCGAGATACACATCATAAACGGGCTCAAGCAGGGTAATATTACCAAGGCTTTAAATGGGGAGCATGTGGGAACCATTATTTATAAGGATATTGACTGAGTTCATAAAAACAAATGCACAACCCTGAACACTTTGTTTAATTGTAATACTTTAATGGGTAGCTTTTTACGTACACTACGTAAGATGCTGCCCATTTATTTTAAATATATTAATAATCGCAGATTCCATTTTCAATTACAATTCACCTATGTTCCATTCAAGCTTTTCCAGTAACTGATATAAAGCATCAATATGTCCAAGCATTACCGTTGACCGGGTTATTGAACTACCCGGATAATGGTTAAGGATAAATAAATATTTTAAAAAGGAGTGAAATGCCATTGTATAGACAAAAAAGCAGTTCTTTTCTGTCCACCCTATTAATAGTAATGCTTTTGTTTATGACCGGATTAACGGCCATATCGGCCGGTGACGGTAGTGGCACCGGTACCGGGGACGGCGGAGGAACTAAACCGCCATCGTTGGTGAGCGCATGTTTGGCGACTGTAAACGGCAGCTCATCAACATCAGGGGCATCATTGGGGAGTAATATGAAGTTGTCAACTAACCCGCCTACTATCAGAATCCAGTTTGCCACCAATGTTGTCGATGCCACAGTTTGGGGCAATAATAAAGGTTGCTTCTCAATGCGCCAAGCGGGAAGCACTATCCCCATCACTGTAAGCAGGATTGACAGTAATATAAATTTTGCGGAGAGAAACTATATTTTTATTGAACCTAAGGATGCTTTGTATTCCGGTTCGTATACGATTTCGGTTGATGGCAGTCTTAAATCAAAGAATGGCGTATCTGCCGGAAATTCGCAATCGGTTAGTTTCAGTGTAGCGAGTTCGACTGTTGAAATAACTTCTATTACAGTAAGCGGCGAGGGTAATGCCAGCACCGTGGCAAACGGCAAAACTCTGCAGATGAATGCCACGGTACTGCCTGGGAATGCCAGTGACCGGAGTGTAACCTGGTCAGTAGCGTCAGGAACTGGAACCGCAAGCATTAGTTCGAGCGGTTTACTAAAAGGAACAAAAGTCGGAACTGTAACCGTAACCGCCAAAGCCAAGGATAGCTCGGGAATTAAAGACAGCAAAGTAATCACTGTAACTGGAGAAGCAGTTGCAGTTACAGCTATTACTGTAAGTGGTTCAAACAATGCCAGCACCGTGGTAAATGGCAAAACGCTTCAGATGAATGCCACAGTTCTGCCGGTGAATGCAAACGACACAAGTGTAACCTGGTCAGTAGCGTCAGTAAGCGGAACGGCCACCATTAGTTCGAGCGGTTTACTAAAAGGAACAAAAGCTGGAACTGTGACCGTAACGGCCAAAGCCAAGGATGGATCGGGAATTAAAGATAGCGAAGTAATCACCGTAACTGCAGAAGCAGTTGCAGTCACAGCAATTACTGTAAGTGGTTCAAACAATGCCAGCACTGTCGTGAATGGCAAAACACTACAGATGAATGCCACAGTACTGCCGAAGAATGCCAATGATCCGAGTGTAACTTGGTCCGTAGCATCGGGAACCGGAACCGCCACCATTAGTTCAAGTGGGTTACTAAAAGGAACAAAAACCGGAACTGTGACCGTAACGGCCAAAGCCAAGGATGGCTCAGGAATTAATGGCAGCAAAGTAATCACTGTAGCTGAAGAAGAAGTAGTAGTTTCTTCTATTACCGTAAGCGCTGAAGACGATGTGAGCACCGTGATAAATGGTGAAACTCTCCAGATGATCGCCGCTGTACTTCCGGAAGATGCGGCCGACCCGAGTGTAAACTGGTCAGTAACACCAGAAACAGGAAGCGCAACAATTGATCCTATAACTGGATTATTAACGGGAACAGCAGTAGGAACGGTAATTGTAACGGCAAGCAATGAAGCTTCAGGCGTTTCCGGCTCAATAGTTGTCACTGTGAATGACACATTAGTCCAACCAGTCATTGAGTTAAGCGATATCAACGGAAGTTGGGCCGAAACAAATATAAAAGCCTTAGTTAATGCCGGTTCTATCACTGGTTATCCGGACGGTAGTTTCAAACCAGACAATAACATTAGCAGGGCTGAATTTGCGGTAGTTCTGGTGAAGGCCTTCAATCTGGAATCTGAAGACGGAAAAGTTTTTGCAGATACTGCTGATCACTGGGCCCAGAGCTATATTGCCACCGCCCAGGCTTTAGGGATAGTAAACGGCTACAACAACGATTATTTCGGCCCCAATGATTTAATTACCCGCGAACAAATGGCAGTTATGATTGTCAAGGCAGCAAAACTGGAAGCTAACAGCTCAGAGACAATTTTCTTAGACGATAATGAGATTTCAGCATGGGCGAAATCAGGAATTAGTACTGCCATAGCGCACCAGATAATTGCCGGTTATCCTGACAACACCTTTATACCCCAAGGCAGCGCAACCAGAGCCGAGGCGGTAACAGCAATAGTTATGGCGCTAAAGTAGCAATCATATAAGAAACAGAATAAATCTCTTTGACTCCCTCGCATTTAGTATCATATGTGGGGGAGTTTTATTTATTCGGGCTTCCATTACTTTATAAAAGCATACCATGAAATTTAAGAGCTTATGCATTACCTCCAAAAGAGAAAAATAGTTTGGGCCAAGCTTCCTTTCTGTGTGCGTCGGCATAGCCTATAAAAGAACAAATATTGTATTTGTTACTAAATGAAAGGGAGTGGCTTTATGTGTCATCATCATAAAAAACGAGGGCCAACCGGACCTACTGGACCTCGAGGCCCCCGCGGCTTTAGGGGCTTTAGAGGATTCACAGGACCAACAGGACCTTCTGGTTCTGGTAGTGGACCTACTGGACCTACTGGTCCCCGAGGTTTTATAGGACCAACCGGACCAACAGGACCTGGTGGCAGCGGCACCGGACCAACCGGACCGACAGGACCAACTGGGCCTTCAGGCGCTGGTACCCAAGGTTTGCGTGCCTTCGGTAATGTATTCCAGATAGGTACCCAATCAATACCTCAAGGTTCAGATATAGCTTGGGGCAATAATGGTCCTTTACAAAATATTATTCATAGTGTTGGAACTGCATCTATTACTGTTCTTTTAACAGGCACCTATAATATTGCAGTAGGAATCAATACTTCAAACAATAATCCCCAGGACTGGGCAATATTTGTTAATGGTTCAAATAGAGCCGAGTTTAACGCTGCAGGACAGAGCATAACGATGCTTTCTTCACTGGTTCTTAATGCCAATGATGTTGTAACCATCCGCAACGTGGCAACTTTGCCTGATCCTGCTGTACTACGGACAACACCTACCATTTCTGCATCATTATTAATGTACAAAGTTGACGCCTAATACTGTATTACTATTTGAATTCGAACTTTATAATCAACTTCATTAAGGTGAGCTTGGATTAGTGAGACCCGTTATAGAACATTGACAGAGATCTAAACGTCTCTGTCAATGTTCTATGTATATACAATTTCATTTACGGGGACGTGAACTTACTGCAAGCAGAAGGTCCGTCGCCATACCTTAAAGGGAGAGAGTATATGCCATACAGTCCGAAAGAGGAGCAATTGAGGATTGATAATTTATTTGAAGCCAAATTACCTTCTATCGCGGTGTACGCAATTTATAAGAACGAACAACAATTTATACAAAGGTTTTTGGACTCCGTCCAAGACGCCGATGAGATCATCTTATGCGATACCGGATCGGAAGATAAGACCACTGAAATTATAAACCAATATAAAAATACCTTTCCGCAAATAAATATAAAAGTCTATTCCATATGCGTTTCCCCCTGGCGTTTTGACGATGCCCGCAATACCTGCCTTTCCTTGGTCAATCCCGATATCGACATTTGTATTTCTTTAGATATGGACGAGTATCCGATGGACGGATGGAAACAGTACTTATCTGACCATTGGGAATCAGAGTATACAAGGTATTACCACAAATTCAAAACCTTCTGGGCTGACGAAAGCGAATCCGAACATTGGCATGAACGAATCCATGCCCGAACCGGGTATACCTGGAAACTTCCGGTTCATGAGATATTGGAATATACCGGGGAAGAAAAAGTAAAATGGCTGCCCGATTTTTGGGTATACCATAAACCGGATCAAAATAAAATCCGTTCAAGTTATCTTCCCCTTTTGGAACAATCCGTGCAAGAAAGGAAAGATATCTGGAAATCATGGTCTTTTCTTGCCACAGAATACTTAGCAGTTGAAAGATATGAAGAGGCGCTGAATGCTCTTGATAAAGCATTAGGTCTCCAGGATAGTGATAAATCCTACCTTAATAAAATGAAATACTTTGTTTACAAAGCTAACCATCAAGTGGATTTAGCTCTGTTAAGTTTAGATAATGCTATTTCACATATGCAGTATCGCAGGGAGCCATATTTTGAAAAAGCTCGGTATTTATATGAATTGGGCAGAAATGTTGAAGCTTATTTCTATTTTAAACAAAGTGAAAAGATTGTAGATAAAATTATCGATTACCATTATGATCCAGCAGCCTGGAATACTGAATTTGATGAATGGGGTTTTAAACTTTTGGAACTTGCTAAGAAAAAGGGGAGTAAAGTTGAGTAAATTAAAAATTGCTGTTTACGCCATATGCAAAAACGAAGAGCAATTTGTGGATGGTTGGATGGATTCCATGCAGGAAGCTGATATGGTTATCGTTACTGATACCGGTTCAACTGATAACACAGTTGCAAAATTAACTGCCAGAGGCGCAGCTGTTTACATTGTACATGTCGATCCATGGAGATTCGATGTGGCGAGAAATATATCCTTGAATTTTGTTCCAGGGGATATTGATGTATGTGTTTGCACCGACTTGGATGAAATATTGGAACCTGGTTGGAGGAATAAACTGGAAGCAGTGTGGACACAGCAAACCACCAGATTAAAATATATGTACACCTGGAGTTTTAATCCGGATGGATCCAGAGGAGTTACCTTCTGGTATGAAAAAATCCATCGTCGGCATGGCTTCAGATGGACTCATCCTGTCCACGAAATATTGGCATATTATGGATTAGAGCCAGATATTTATGCCTGGGAAGCAACCATTCAACTGAATCACTATCCTGATTCTGCCAAATCCAGAGGTAATTATCTGCCGTTACTGGAAATGTCCGTTAAGGAAGATCCGAATGATGATCGTAATATGCATTATCTGGGCCGAGAGTACATGTTTTACGGTATGTGGGATAAATGTATAGATACTCTTAAAAAACATTTGGAGATGCCGGAAGCCGAGTGGCAAGATGAGCGCTCTGCATCTATGAGATATATCGCCGCCGCTTATAAAGAACAAGGTGATTTCGGTGAAGCTACCAGATGGCTGTATAGAGCTATTGCTGAAGCTCCGTATTTGCGGGAGCCGTATGTGGAGTTGGCTAAGCTGGCGTATATAGAGCAGGATTGGCCGACCGTCTATCATATGACAGAGGAAGCATTAATGATAACAGAAAGGCCGGATAGTTATATCAATGAAGCTTTCGCTTGGGACGCAACTATCTATGATCTGGGAGCTTTAAGCTGCTACGAGTTGGGCATGCTTGATAGATCTTACGAATGGGTTAAGATCGCCTTGGAAATGTCTCCCAATGACGAGCGCTTAAAAAGCAATTTAGAAATTATTGAGAATAGCATTAGTTTGACAGATTATATAAAGTAGATACAAAAAAAGGCCTTCTCAGCCTTTTTGTTATCCTTTGTGTTTAAAGATGGTGGGGGTACAGGACTTGCTACTATAACAAAGTAAACTATGCTAGTTAAAGTATAGAAATATTTAGGGAATTGCAGGAAATTATGTTATTATGTCGAACGGGTATACAATAACCAATTTAATAATGCTCCGAGCCTGTGAACCTAAAGTTAAAAACCAGGGTTTTCAGACCTTTAGGGTATGTCGGGAAACCGATATACCTCCCAATGTGGAAAGGAGAAGCTAAATTCGGCCAAATAACGGGCGGACTGCTTTTGCGGTTCGCCTTTTTTAATTATTTGGTTCTTGGTGACTAGTTAGGTAGTTATCTTTGCCCGGCACTTCTTTCTGCCGGGCTTTTTGTAGTTTTAGGGAGTATTTATAGAAAACTTATGGAGAGGGAAACTCGGTATGGCTTAGTTTTGAAAAAATTTAGCGTGGAGAGAGCTGATTTATTTGACCGTTGAAAGGATTATACGTAGTTTTATATCCATGCCAGTCAGTATCGCAATAATGGCTCTGGGATCTTGCTGCCTGGCAATTACTATCTATATGCCGGCATCTGCCAGCAAGCTAGTACAAACAATTGTAATAGCATTTCTAGGCTTAAACCTGTTTATCTGCGTGTCATATAATGCGAAAAAATTTATTAAACGCAGTGCCCTTGTAGGTCTAGGAACCATATCCCTGCATGTAGGTACATTGCTTCTGTTAATCGCTCTAGGGTTAAACCAATTTCAGGAGGCATCATATGTTGAAATGCGCGCAGGCGATAGTATTGATTTGAGCTCTTATGGAGTCAAAGGAAATTTGCACCTGATAGAAACTGGGGTTGACTATTATCCAGGGGGAGAGGTGAAGCAATATAACAGCAGAATAGCATTTACAGCCGACAATAAAGACCACCAGGAACTGATATATGTTAATCATCCCGCCAACTATCTAGGCTTGAAGGTTTACCAATCCAGTTTCCGATCGGACCAGCAGGATACTATTTGTGGGCTGAAAATTAAAAAGGCAGGACCCACGCCATTGCTGCTAATGGGAGCATTACTTTTAGTAGGCGGCGCACTTAGCATTCCGTTAAGGAGGCCTAAAAATGGATCTTAACCTCTTTTTCCTGGGTTACGCTGTTTATTTACTGGCTACAGTGAATGGGCTGGCGATCTTCTGGTTTGAAGTTGGCTTTTTAACTCGGACATTTAATTGCCTAATAGGCTGTGGTTTTATCTTACAAACCATAGGTTTGGTGGTTCGCACTATAGCAGGGCGACAATTGCCATTTAGTAACCTGTGTGAATTTATTATCCTCTTATCGTGGTTAGTGGCCGGTGTATACTTGCTGGTTTATCGGAAAAAAGGAGGCACCATCTACGGACTACCTGCATTAATAGTAATACTTATTTTACTTGGCTATGCACTAGTATTTTATCAAAAAGCTCAGCCACTGGTTCCAGCCCTCCAAAGTCCCTGGTTACAGTTCCATGTTATATGTGCCATTTTAGCTTATAGCTTCTTTACATTCTCATTTGTTATGGCCGTAATGTTACTTTTACAGGCAAAAAACCGAAAACACATTTCCACCCCATCCTATGCAGAAAAACAATTATTTAGCTGCGCGAAATGGGGCTTTGCTTTTATGACCCTGGTTTTGCTAACTGGTGCAGTTTGGGCCGAACAGGCATGGGGTACATGGTGGAGCTGGGATCCCAAGGAAACATGGGCCTTGATTACATGGTTGGTCTATACTATCCTGTTGCACTCCTGGCGGTATCCAAGTTGGAGTATCCGGGTCCGGGCGTGGATCGCAGTGGGAGGTTTTATAGCGGTGGTATTTACCTTGCTGGGAGTAACTTACTTGATGTCTGGCCTACACAGCTATCTGTAGTAGGGTTGATAATATTCAATTGGTGAGCAAGAAAAGCCAGGTGTTGTGATTATGGGCTCACCGGTAAAAGTTGATGAAAAGGGGGTGTAGCTTACCTTATTACTTGTATATTACTGTTAATCACTTTATATTCGTGGTTAACAGGAAGAAAGGAGTGAGGGGCTAGTATTACTGTTATATATTATGAAGGGAAAAGATTGTGAAGGGATGTGTAATTTTGTATAAAAATAGAATACCTCGTCATACAGTATATCTGGCTTTATTATTGTTACTGGCCGGCTTTATGTCTGGAATAAATCCTCTCCCTGCCATAGCTGGTGGTGGTGGTGGTGCTGGCAATGCAACCGTTAGCAGCTTGGTATATTCGTTGACCATCAATGCTGCTGATGTAACCGTTACCAGCCTGGTATATGGGGAAGAATCACGATATATTTTTGCTGTTACTGCTGCTGAAGATATTAAGTTTTCAGCGGGAGCCACAGTAATGGTGGATTTCCCCAAAAACTCCAGTCTTATCTGTAATGATATCGAGAATGAAGACCCCGGTTGCACTCTGGCCAATGTTCAGTACAAGGTATACGCCAGTGATAAGTACTTTTCCTTCCTGGACGGCCAGGTTAGTACTTCAACGACAGACACCCTAAATCAACGCTGTTCTCTGGTACTGGGTGGCAAAGCCAATACTGTCCCTGCCACAACCAAGCTCTATATTACCATTCCTGGGGTTATGAACAAACCTGCAGTATCCAGTGGAGGAGCCGGGGGAGGAAGCAATAACAACATAGCTGTTACCATCCAGGCTGCTGACGGAAAAGTCTTTAGCGGAACAGTTAATAAACCTCTGGGAAATGCACCAGCTACTGCTCCAACCGGCCTGCAAGTAACTGCATCCGGGTCATCTCAGATCAGCGCCAATTGGAACCAGGTAGAAGGAGCCACCCGCTATCAGCTCTTATATTCCTGGGATCCCAATGGAACATTTATTCAGGCTTATGACTTTGCCCGGCGTGATCCGAACCCGGACGAGTTATGGCCTATTCCTTCGCTTGCTCCTACAGTAACCGCTTCATTTTCCGGGGCCAACAGCGGTTTATTAGGAGGTCGAACCTATTACTTTAAGGTAAAGGCTGGGAATGCTTTTGGTTATGGGCCAAGTTCTGAACCTGTGGCAGTAACCACTCCGGTAATCAGCCCAAGCACCATGGTACCCCTGGCAAATGCAAGCAGTGTGAGCATTAATAACCCTATATCGGTAACTTTGAACCAGGTTGTTACTATTGCCAACAAGCATTATATTCAGGTTTACGAAAAAGCGACGGGTACACCGATTGACAGTTCCTCCAGTGTTAGCGGCAGCACCGTCACCATCCAAGCGAGCTTAAAGGCTGACACCCAGTATCAGGTAGTATTCTTCTATAAAGCTCTGACAGCCACGGCCAACAACATAGTGTGGAATGAAAGCTTTGACTGGGTGTTCACTACTGCGAAAGGAGGGAACTAAGATGCGGCTTACCATGAAATCCACCCTGGGGTTTGCCCTAACCGTATGCCTTCTGTTGGTTCTGTCCATTCCGGTAATAGGCGCCTATAAGTCCCATAACAATGACCAGGACTCAAATACTTTTCTAGCGGCCTATCCCCAGGCGAAGGGAACCAAGCTGGATAACTGTTATCTCTGCCATACCGGGGGCAAAATAAGCGGGAAAACCAAGGATTCATGCGATTACTGTCATAGTATCTATGGATTTAAGGCTCCCCATGGAAACATAATGGATACCCTGAACCAGTTTGGAAAAGACTATCTGGCGAATGGCAAGAATCAGGCAGCCTTTACTATTATAGCCCAGATGGATTCAGATGCTGATGGTTATTCCAATGCCGCAGAAATTATCGCTGGGCTTCTGCCTGGAGATGCCAAAGATAATCCCGCAGTGGCAGAGGCTCCCCACAAACTGTATAATAGAGCTGATATCAGGAACCTAAATAGTGTTAAACAGTTTATGGCCCTGGACACAAATAAGTCCGGAGATTATTATGCGGAATACAAAGGCGTGGATCTCTGGACTTTACTGAAGGATGCCGGGGTAGCTGATGATGCCGCCACCATAACGGTTTACGCGATTGACGGTTTCAGTAAAAATTTCAACATTAGTGATCTCAAGCTAGTTTATGAACAGGGTAAGTTTTTTACTAAATATCCATGGATAAGTTACCCATTGAACACAGGTTATGTTGAAGGTCAGACCTTGCCTGGTGAACTGCATTATCTGTTGGCTTACGAAAATGATGGACGACCCCTGGTAGACGGCAAAATTGTAATAACTAGTGACGGTAGTAAGCTGGACGGTGAAGGCCCTTACCGCTTCGTTACCCCTCTCAGTAAACCGGTTACTCCAGACCGTTCGGCGTGGAGTATCGACCGGGCTGATCCACTATTTCCTTATAATTACAACCGTCCCACTATCCGTAATGCTGATTATTGTATTAAATCGGTGGTAGCCATTCAGGTTAATACAGCTACTACCAACTCTTATAATTACGACTATTATGGGAAAGCATGGGAAATGATTGAGAAGGGCCAACTGGTTGTTTATGGTGCTTTGAAGCCAACTGTACCTGTAACTAATGAAACCAAGGAAGTAACTATTAACCAGAATACAGTTTCAAGCATTATATCTATCCCCGAGGGCGTTAGTGACGCCAGCATCAATATCGCCGCCCTTCTTCCTGCTGCGGTAGTTGGAGCTGCGACCATAACCAGCAACCCCCTACCTGAATTGACGGTTAAATCTAACACGGCAATTGCTGCACTTCCTGTAGAGATGTTTATACCTGCTGGAACAACTATCACGGCTTCGAAAAACTGGAATGGTAAGATTAATACCCCTGTTGTCAGGGACAATAATAGTGTAACGGTAACCCCTGTAGCAGGAAAAACAAGCTCAGTCAGTACCGTAATTGAAATCGGCGCCACTGGCAACATTCCGTTAACCTTCAGCAAATCAGTACGCATCAAAATACCGAATCAAGCCGGGAAGTTGGCAGGTTGTGTAACTGGTGGAGTGTTTACACCTATTACCAGAGTCTTGAGCGATGATAACCAGACGGCTGCAGATGCTGAAATACCAGCTAATGGGGAAGGCATGATTAATGTTGGTCAGGATATGATTATTTGGACCAAACATTTTACTCAGTTTGTTAGCTATACTCAAACATCCACTGGTGGTGGCGGTGGAGGATCTTCCTCCATTGTTAGCAGTCAAATTGGTATTAGTGGGGGTACGGTCAATGGAGCTGGGGCTAGTATCATTATTCCTACCAATGCTATTGGTAGTACTATTAATGTACAGTTTCAGAAAGTTTACAGTTCTGACCTGGCCGTACCGACTGAGATGAAACTGCTAAGTGATGTTTTGGATATTAGCAAAAACCAAAGCGAGGCATTCTCAAAGCCGGTTACCATTACTATGTCTTTTGATAAAACCAAGATGGGAACTGCCGATTATGATATTGGCCTTTTCTGGTTTGATACTACCAGTGGTAAATGGAATAGTCTTGAAAATGTAAGTGTTGACTTAGCCGCCAGTAAAGTGAGTGGTCAGATTAATCATTTCACTCGCTTTGCTGTGCTAGCCAAAGAAAAAGGGTCTGTGCCTGCTACTGTCTCAACTCCCGCAGCCCTAACGGATATTGGCGGACACTGGGCTGAGCAATATATTAAGGAACTGGCAGCATCTGGAATAATTAGCGGAAATCAGGATGGAAGCTATAAACCAGATAATTCTATTAGCAGGGCTGAATTTGCCACCCTACTGGTAAAAGCGTTTAAACTGGCACCGGGTACTGGCAAAGTATTTGCAGATACAGACCAACACTGGGCAAAAGAGTTTATATCCACTGCGGCTACCAATGGTATTGTAGCAGGATACAGCGACTCTAGTTTTGGCCCTAATGATTTAATAACCCGGGAGCAGATGGCGATAATGATAGTACGGGCGGCTAAGCTTGCGGATGCAACCGATGGAAAAGAATTTGCCGATGCCAGCCTGTTTTCTTCCTATGCGCGAAATGCCATCCTTACAGCCAGTAAACATGGCATTATAAGTGGTTATCCAGATAATACATTTAAACCGCAAGGGCAGACTACCAGAGCAGAAGCTGCTGTTGTTGTCTCCAAAGCACTAAAATAAGCAACTAGGAAAAAGAGTTCACCTTCTGGCAGATCTGTTCTGGAAAGGGTGTGTTCTCTTGTATTTGGTAGATTAAGCTGTGACCACTCACTATTGATTAACAAAAATAATCATAGAGAGTGGTCTTTTTTCTGTTTGAGTTTATGATAAATAGGATGAAAATTAATTAAGAGTATAGAAGCTATTTCGGAATTAGAGAGGATTTATCTTTTTTATGTCGAAAATAATAGAATAATTAATTAAATATGCTCCGAGCCTGTTAACCTAAAGTGAGAGCCAGGGTTTTCAGGCCGATAAGGTATGTCGGGAAACCGATATACCTCCCAATGTGGAAAGGAGAAGCTAAATTCGGCCAGATAATGGGCGGACTGCTTTTGCGGTTCGTCTTTCTTTATTGTGGTTGCTGGTAACTTGTTAGGTAGTTATCGTTGTCCGGCGCTTCTTTGTACCGGGCTTTTGGTTTTTCTGGAATAATAATAGATGCAATAATTAATGAAGGGAGGCAAAATATATTTATTTATAATTTAGAGTATTCTTCTGCTTGCTGAGATAGGATTGAAAGCTATTGTTTCAGTAGGTGTGAATGATACCTAGAAAAAAGATCGTTTATAGAGAGAAAAAGCTTGGGAGGATTTTATAATGTGTTTAAAATGGTTAAACAATAGAAAACCAATAAGTACAATCATTTCTTTAGTATTAATGATTGTACTTGTGCTGGGATTAAATATGTCAGTAACCGCTGTTGAGGATGGTTTAATACCAACGCTAACAACGACCAGCCCCACAGTTCAGCCTTCAGATATACAGGGTAACTGGGCAGCCTCTCAGATCAATGATTGGGTAAATAAAGGACTGGCTAAGGGATACCAGGACGGAACATTTAAGCCAGCCAACAGCATTACCAGAGCTGAATTTATGACGCTTGCGAACCACGCATTTGGTTTTAGTGCAGCTGCTCCAGATAAATTTTCTGATGTATCTTCGACGGATTGGTTTGCGGGAGAAGTTGCTAAGGCTCGGGCCGCAGGTTATATATCGGGTTATCAGGATGGGACTGTCCGACCCAACGAACAAATTAGCCGGCAAGAAGTTGCTTCCATGTTGACCAGAATTGCGAAACTGGAAATAACGCCAGATAATACTGCCCTGAACGGGTTTGAAGATGCTGGGGATATTCCGGAATGGAGCAAAGGGGCCATCAGTGCAGTTGTAAATAAGGGCTTTATGCATGGATATCCTGACCAGACCTATCAAGCAACAAAGAATATTTCTCGGGCTGAAGCAATAGTAACCTTGGACAATGCTATTAGTATCTCAGCCATTGCGAGTATAGATAAAACATATGATAAAGCTGGAATTTACGGTCCTGCTACAGGTGTGGAAACGGTTAATGGTAACGCAACTATAAGCGTTGCTGGCATTACCCTGCAAAACATAAAGATTACTGGTAACTTGACCCTGGCAGAGGGAATCGGCGATGGCGATGTTGCTCTAAAAAACGTTGCGGTACAGGGAACCAGTGTTATAAAGGGCGGGGGTGCCCACAGCGTTACCCTGGAAAACTGTACTTTACCTAGTATTACGATTAGCAAGGACGGGGTCAGGGTAGTTGCTTCTGGAAGTACCTCTGTCAATGTGGTACAGCTCGAAAGTGGCGCCACCCTGGTAGAGACGACTTCCTCCGGTCCTGGATTTGAAACGGTAACCATCTCCGAGGTAGTCCCAGCAGGTGCAAAAGTTACTTTGACCGGTAATTTCAGCAACGTAAATTTGGAAGCGCCAAAGGTAAGCTTAGCGGTCACCAGTGGTACCGTAGCCAAGCTAGAGGTTGCAACAAAGGCAACCGGAGTTAGCGTTAATTTTGCCAGTGGTGTCAAAGTAGAAACACTAACCCTTAATTCTGCAGTGTCTTTTACCGGCAAAGGAACCATTGGCACTTCTAAGGAAAACGTTGCAGGAACAACCTACGAACAAAAACCTACCACTGTAGAGACTACCACTACTCCCGCCAGTGGCGCTGGTAGCGGAACAGGCACCGGCGGTGGCGGGGGAAACAACCCACTTAGTTTTGTGAGTTCAAATCCAGCCGATGGCAGCACCGGTGTTTCTGAAACGCCCACCCTGAAAATGACCTTTGATCGAGGGGTTGTAAGGGATTATTGGGATAATAACCAGAACTGTTTTTACGTAAAGAATAACTCAAACCAATCTGTCTCTATCACAGTATCTAGGGCAGGGAATTATACGGATGATACTGAAAAGAGCAACATATATATAACTCCTAATTCAGCTTTGACAGCCGGCATGACTTACACATTAACAGCATCCGCTGGCTTAAAAGCTAATAACGGTAATACCCTGGGCACCAACAAAACAATATCCTTCACCGTAGCCGGATCTTTGGGAGGCGGAGGGGGAAGTTCGCCAACTGTAGGAACCCTTACTATCAGTGACGGTGACGGGCGCTCAGAGCTAAATGCCAAGGCCTCGAATGGTCCGGCTGATGACGCCCAGAGTGACTGTAATGTGATGACTTTTAAACTTACCGCCAACGCGGTTGAAAGTATTATTATACCGACTGGCAATAATATTAGCATATCAACCAGCAATATTGATGGACTAAATCAGACCGACCTCACCAATATCGAATTATTTACCGACCCAAACGGAGATGGTAAAACTAATGATGGCACGTCAATAGCCGCAGGAACCTTGGGAACCATTACGGGGGGGAATGCTGCCATCACTTTCAACCTGACTACACAGCAGACAGTGGCGGCCAGTGTTTATATGAACTATATCCTTCAGTTAGACACCACTGCCAACTGGGGTGATGGTGACACCTTTACCTTTGCAGCAAACAGCATCAGCATTAGTGGCAGCGGGGCTAACAGCCAAAGGGCAGCCAATGTAACCGGATTCATAACCCAACGGGCCTTTGTCAACCCGACAGTGTCCGCAGCAGTACCCATCTATCAAAGTTCAGAGGTCACAACTAATGGAGATGTAAGTATAATTTTTAGTGAAAATATGGAAAGTACTCTTGCTATGGATGGAAAAGAGGGGCAGTTTACCGTAATGGTTGCAGGAGTACCCGATCTGGTTACCGATCTGCAATTAACCAGCACCCCCAATAAAATAAAACTGGTGCTAACTTCGAAAGTAACGAGCGGACAGGCAGTTACGGTAAAATATGACAAGGATGCCGATGTGAACAAACAGGTGAAAGCATCTGGTGGAGGCGTATTAGAGAGTTTTACCAACAAAACAGTTCAGTAACCGAAGCTGGTGGCAGGAGGAGGACGATTCTCCTGTCACCTTTAGATTATAGTAGAATTTGCTACTTCAGTTCCATATGGTTTAGAAGTATGATTGAACTTGGTAAAAGCCATAATATATTTCCAAGGAGGCAGTGGTTATGAACAAAGCATTGGGTCAAAAAGCAAGGATATTATCAATTTTTGTATTGCTGGCGCTGAGCTGTATTTTAATGGCAGTACCAGTGCTGGCTGCGGGTGATGGAAGCGGCGGGGGTCAGGGTGTCCCTTTAGGTCTGGATTCATCCATTCCATCTAACGGCCAGAAGGACGTCCCTCTGACGGGAGATATCAAGCTTACGTTTAATAAAAATGTTATTTTCTTGGGAATTAGGGATGCTAATAAAACCTGTTTTTCGCTGATAGCTTCAGATGGCAGCAAGGTACCTATTGAAGTTATTATGGCTGATGACCAGACTACTGAAGGATTTGAAAAAAGAAGAGATATCTCGGTCAAACCTTTACAAAGACTACAACCGGCAACGGCTTATGTAGTGAAAGTATCACCCCAGTTGCAGGCGAAAAACGGCACTAGTCTGGGCCACGAGGTAACGGTTAACTTTGTCACAGCAGGTGTTGCTGCAAAACCAGTGGAACCGGCGCCCGTCATTGACACCGGGAAGGATCAGGCCGGTGCTAACAAACCGACTTCAACCCCAACAGAAAGCACTGCTACAGTAAATAGTGAGTCAATCCAACCGGCAGCAGAAAAAACTCAAACAGCAGAGGGGAAAGTTCAAGCAGCTGAAGATAAAACTCAGCTATCAGAGGAAAAGAAAAGTCCGACCGAAGACAAATCGCTTGCTACTGAACCGGTAAAAACCAAAAAGGTTTCTAACCGGGGTTATGCACTGGCTATTGGATTATTATTAATAGCAGGTGTGGGTTATAGTTATTCTAGAAAAAGAAACAAGAAATAGAAAGCCAGGAGTGAATTACTGCCCATCTGTATTTCAAGCATGAACTGGTGATTATGGCCTTGGAAGGCTCCATCTACGCAATCGATAAGCCGGCTTGTTCATTGGTACTGGTGATGTTTGCCGCGCTAGTGGTGAAGGTGATAACCTGGTCGGTTCCCAGCAGCTTTTGATTGCTGCTCTGAAGGCTTTCGGAAATGGTCAAGACATAGACCGTATTGCTGTGTAAGTCGTGCCTGGGATGGATGATGATATCCTTTTTCTGCTCAGAACTATCATTCGGTTCAGCCATAATAACATCTATCTCGACGGGTTGCTTCTTGCTGCTTTCCAGAGAGAAGCACTGCAGATTGTGGTTCCGCACCGCGTTTGTAATGACGTTGTTGGAAAATGTCAGCTTGATATCCGTATTAACTGCAACATTTTGTTCGCCGGACGCGATATTGCTGCCGCTTAGTGCCAATGAAAAATAAGAACTGCACAGTTCCTGGTTAAAGGGCGTGATGTCCATAATTTCATGCGTTGAAAACAGAATTGTGTGGTTTTCCTTCAGATACCTGTAGTTATTGGCCTGCAGGAATTTGGATATGAAAATCTTATAGGTTCGGCCATCAGTAAGCCGGGACAGGGGTCTAATAAAAAATGTCTTTCCGGCTTTTTTCCCATGCATTCTTTTATTTCCGGGTATGACCTCGATAGGCAATTCCTTCATCCCGTCGTCAAACAGATGAAAGCAATCCATATTCCTATTTATGCCATCCGGGATTTTGTGATCCATAACCGCGGAAACATTGACGGAAAAGACCAGCTCAATTTCAAAATCATCCGGTTCAGAGCTGGTAAGGTTAATCGCCTGCAGGGCTAACAGGTGGTCACCAGACGCGGATCCATTGGTTAGCGAGGCAACGAACAGATCAAGCGCATCCACCTGTTCGGTCGGCATTTTTCGCATATTGCTGATGATGCGGTTGATTTTTGACGATTGGGGTTCACTCAACAACTCTTCACCGAGCAACTCGCCTAAACTCATCCCCAGCCCCTGGGATAGTTTCCTCAAGGTCCCGAGGGTCGGCTGCTTTTCTCCCGATTCAATTCTCCAGATAAACGACTGGCTAAGATCGGATTGTTTAGACAATTTAGATGTTGAAAGCATCCGACCTTCCCTAATCTGTTTCAAGCGGCTCCCAAAGTCCATAAATTGACCACCTCTCTAATAAGGATTATGCCATGATTATTGACAATATACAATACTTGTCAGTCCGGACGACCATTGAAACCAACGACAAAATATGACAAAAAAACAATAAAAAGGACAAAGAAAAATAATATATATTTTATGTAAAAATTTATCAAAATATGTTAGTATTTAAATATAAAATGCCTAAAGACATATAACTTATATGCCCATAAGAAATTTATTGATGAAATGATGAGGGTGTCAAGGGGATGGTTCTCCAACAATAACTAATTGTATATGCTCCGAGTCTGTCAACCTAACGTGAAAACCAGGGTTTTCAGGCCTGTAGGGTGTATCTGGAAACGGATACGCCTCCCATTGTGGAAAGGAGAACCCAAATTCGACCAAGTATTGGGGTGAGTCTGCTTTTCGCGGCTCGCCTTTTTTGTTGGTTTGGTGGAGGTAACTATAAATATGGTTACCTGTGTCTGGCTGTGCTTTCTATGGTGGGAGTTTAATTTTTCTGAGTGACAGAATCATATCTAGGCCCGGACAATTTTGCTTCTTAAACATACCACATGAGAGGTGTGAGTATACGTTATTGGCGCAGTCTGAAGCTGGTCGTAAAACCAGGTAAAGATTGGGTTAGGAATATACCGGATTATCAACTAAAGCAAACACCTTATTTGAATGCCTTTGCCAAACGGCAATGTAATTAGAGATCAATGTTCTAGTGATGGTTGTACATCCCAATTAGAAAGGAGGTATCAGTAATAAAAACCAAATTGTATGCTTTCTGCGTTGCCGCTCCATTTATGAGGAACTTTTGTCTAAAAAATCAACAGAGAGGTGGTAGATTATAGTTCATATTAATAAAAAGATTGGGATTGTGTATTAAGCGGATAAATCTGTGGGGTGTGGAAAAGGTTAACCCCCTCGGTGCGGAAAGGATAGAAGCTTATCTAAGCGCAGTAATAATTATTCTGCCAATGCTTAATAAGCACATTGAGATGATTTAAATTATAAGGAGGAATTGGCTATGTTACAAGGTGGATTTTTTACTAAAAGATCTAAAATTACTACCCTGCTGGTGACGCTCGGGCTAATAATGACGATGTTAGCGATGCCAGCCCTGGCGCTAAACACCAATGGTGATGGAAACAGCACTGGCAACAAGGCGTTGAATTATTGCGGGTATCAGTATGTGGATAGTAATACCATATATGTATATCTGGATAAAGGAACTCCGAGTTCGGGCAATAATCCGGTCAAAGAACAGTTCAAGATTACAAAAGTATCTGACAGTTCCAATGTACCCATATCGACTTTAACCCGGGGCAGTGGCAGCGGGATTGGTGATTCCGGCCTCACCCAAGGAACCAGGATAACGCTGGATACTACAAATAACTTTGATTCTGACGCCCTTTACGAAGTTACTATCGGTAACACCCTCTATTCAAATAACGGCAGTAACATAGGAAGTTATTACACGAAACATGACGTTGAGTTTGAATTTAAGAGTGCTGCTACCCCTACCGGAGATATTACAGTAACCAGGCGCCCCATGAATATCAACGGCGGGGTCCCCTGGGAAGGCAATATCGGCTTTACTATAGACCGGCCAGTAGCCAGCACTACTGATGCTGATGATATCCTGGCAGGGATGGCACTTCAAAAGTGGGACGGCTCGGACTGGGCAGATGTGATCATGGATGATACCATTGATGGAACCGAAGAGCCGGGAGCGGAGTGTTATACCCCGCACTATAACACTGCGCGGACATATTTCTTCTATCCCCTGACCGCCAATACCGATGACAACGTTTGCTACAACCTCAGTTCCGGTCAATATCGGCTGACCGTACCCTCGTTTACAATCGGAGCTCAAACATATAACGGCGCCACCTTCGAGTTTACCACCACCACCGGCGATGTACCCGGCAAGCTGACAACTGCACCAACAGTTGCGACCGGCAGCCAGGCCGGTTACCTGGATGTGTCCTGGAGTGCCGGGACTACTGATCCTATTGCCAGCAACTATAACGTTTATTATTCCACCGACAAGTACTGGAATTTTGTCAAGGCTAACAGCAGTGTTGTAAGCAGCACCAGCTACACAATAACCGGCCTGACTCCGAGCCAGCTTTACTATGTGCGTATTACGCCGGTGAATAGCTATGGCGAAGGCGGCTTCTCCCTAGCTGGGCAGGGTACTCCTAATTAGAATGAAATGATATAGATTGGTATTTCCGCAGTAACCCTGCGGAAATACCAAAATCCAAAAAAATACCTGACTTGCTTATATACATGACGGCTAATTTCGGAAAAAGTAAGGACCCGATTGTTTTTCCCGCAGTCGATTTTTATTGATTATTTGGGAGGTGTAAATGTTTGAAGCTTTATTCTAAAGTTATATTTTTGACATGCTTGACTATAATGGTTTTTTGTTTTAGCGAATTCTTAGCTCAGCCCGTCCTGGCGGGGGAAACGGTTCTGCCAAGAACGGCTATGGATAGCAAATTGAAAGCAACCCTGACTTCCCTGCAGGTTCCTTTTGTGCAAAACGAGGGGCAGATCAGGGATGAGCAGGTTAAGTTTTATGCCCAAACCTTTGCCGGGAATGTGTTTGTTACCGATGAAGGCATTACATATGCATTAAAGGGCGAAGAGGGCCAAAGCTGGGCAGTAAGCGAGGCGTTCGTGGGGTCATCGCGTATAGTTCCAGTGGGAGAAAAAACCTCTGCTACCAAGGTGAACAGCTTTATAGGCAGCGACCACAGCCAGTGGAAGAGCGGCTTGCCGACCTTCGATGAAGTGGCTCTGGGCGAGATCTACGACCGCATAAGTGTAAATCTTCGCGCATATGGAAATAACATGGAGAAAATATTCACCGTTGCCCCTGGCGGCGACCCTGCTTCCATATTGCTTGAAGTAACGGGGGCGGATGGGCTCACCATCAATGCTCAGGGCGAGCTGGAAATAGCCACCGGTATGGGCATGGTCAAAATGACCGCTCCGGTAGCTTACCAGGAGTTAAACGGCGAGCGGGTGAACGTAGCAGTCGCATACGAATTGAAGGGTGAAGGCTACGGTTTTGCAGTAGGTGACTACGACCGTGCTTACACTCTGGTCATTGACCCCCTCTTGGCTGCCACCTTCTTAGGCGGCACTGGTTCTAATACTTTATCTGACATGGTTATCGATTCCAGCGGCAATATTTTCGTTGGAGGAATAACAAATGCGCTGGACTTTCCGCTGGTTGATGGAGCCATTGACAGTACGGGAGACAGTAGTAATAATGATGTGTTCATTTCCAAGTTAAAGAGCAACCTTACCGGTCCGCTTTTGGCTTCCACCTACTTGGGGGGCAGCAGCACTGAATTTGATGGATCGCTAGCTTTGGCAGTAGATTCTATTGGCAATCTCTATGTTACCGGCAGTACTATATCAAATGACTTCCCGGGAATAAAATCAGGAGCCTACCAGAGTTCGATCACGACCGGCGATTGTCCGGACATTTTTGTTTCCAAACTGAATAGCGACTTGTCAGATATCCTGGCCTCGACTTATCTGGGCGGAGGCAAGGATGACACTCCTACTGACCTTACCCTGGACTCCTCGGGCCATGTATTTGTAGCCGGGAACACCGGGTCGGCCAACTTTCCCACCAGCACCGGAGCGCTGGATACTGTTTTTGGCACAGCTTTAGCTGAAGGTTTTGTCTCACGTTTTAACCCCGACCTGTCCGCATCCGATTTCAGGTCAACCCTTGTTGGGGGGAAAGAGAGTGACTATGTTAACTGTATTTACATTGACCCGACTGATCCGTCCGGAAATGTCTTCATCGGCGGTACTACTAAGTATTCCTCCACCTTAAAGACGGCATTGCCTCCGCTTGGCTTTCCAAGGACAGCGGGAGCCTTCCGTACAGCATGGACAAGCACTAGCGGTACATTTTCCGAAGGGTTTGTAGCCAAGCTTAACAACGAGCTTAGCGGAAGCGGCGGCTATCCCCTGGCATCCACCTTTCTCGGACGAGGCGTTTCCCCCTTCGCGATGTGTTTGGACAACACCAGCGAAAAGAACTTATACATTACCGGATCAACCGGGATGTATCTAAAGACCACTGCTGGTGTATACGATAGGTCATTTTCAGCGGGTATTGACGTTTTTATTATGAAGCTCACCAACGGACTGGCGGGTAACGGGCTGGGGAGCGAGAAGGACACGGAGCCCCTGGCTGCCACCTTTCTGGGTGATAGTGGGCAGGATAGGGGGCGAAGTATAGCTATAGACAGTCTGGGTAATGTAATCGTTGCCGGGGATACCCTCTCAACAAATTATCCGATTACGGAAGGGGCCTTTGACAGCCTATTTGATATTGAAGAGGGGTTTATTACCAAACTGAAAGCTGATCTTACCGGCCCATTGCTAGTCAGCACATTCCTGGGCGGTAGTGGAGCGAGCGGAGATTGGCCCAAAGCCATGTCCCTGGATTCTGCCGGCAATGTATATGTTGCCGGAAATACCAGCTCAACCGACTTCCCAGTTACCTCGGGAGCGTTTGATGAAACGCTAGCCGCTAACTCTAGCAAAGGATTTGTAGCCAAGCTCAGCAGTGATCTGTTGCTTCAAGCTCCCCAGGTTCCTTTGTGGACTGGCACTTTAACCGCCACTAATATTGGGCCGACTGGCCTGACCTTGAATTGGAGCGGAGCGAGCGACAATAATGGCATAACCGGATACAA
This sequence comes from uncultured Syntrophomonas sp., assembly GCA_964457945.1. Lineage (GTDB taxonomy): Bacteria > Bacillota > Syntrophomonadia > Syntrophomonadales > Syntrophomonadaceae > PHAA01. The sequence continues at coordinate 52,911 of CAYWFX010000011.1, read as the reverse complement.
GATTTACCAGGGCGGGGTTGAAATCACTACGCTGCCAGGAACAGCCAGCAGCTACAGCATAACTGGCCTGACCGCAGACACAGAATATACATTTAAGGTGGAAGCGGGCAATACTCTGGGTAAGTGGAGCACCGATGGTCCCACCCTTACCAAACGCACCATTGTTGCCGATTCGGAAGTCCCTACCTGGCCTGCCGGCAGTACCCTGCGGGTGGAGCCATAATGAAGACTAGTAAATCGGATCGCAAATACCTGTCAGAGGAGGTAAACTGATGTTCGAAAAACAGATGCGGGTAAGAACAGGTTATTTAAGAAACATTTTCCTTGCCATGATTGCCGTGGTGCTTCTTTTATTCGCCTTTATTAACGTCAAACCGGCCGAAGCTCTGAATGGACAGGGTAACAAGGCTGCTAATTTTTTGGGTTATGAGTATGTTGACAGCCATAATATAAGAATATTTACCGATAAGGGCGATTCCAATCCACCTCGTGATGCGGTGAAAATATTTCAAGGGAGCGGAGTAAATGGCACTCGGTTAACAGTGGATGCTAGTGTTCTCAATCCCAATGAAGTAGACATGGTCACAGGAGGCCCCGCTGGAGATTCAGCCAAAGCTAACGCAACCACTATAAGGGTTGTGGAGAGCTTTCAACCCGGGCAGCTATATACCGTCTTAATCAGTGGTACGGTAAAAGGCAGAAATAATTTGCCTTTAGGCTTCTTTTACTTCAACAAGGATATAATGTTTACCTTTGAGGTGCCTGATGCTGCGGGTAACTATTCCAAGCCGGTGACATTGGTAAGCAGGCCGGAAAACGGTGCCAGCATGGTTCCCTGGGAGGGCAATATCGGCTTCACCGTCAGCCAAGCCGTATATAATCATGAGGAAGTAGCCAGCGGTATAGTTTTAAAAAAGAACGGGGTGATTTTAGCTCACGGAATGGATACTTATGCTCCGATTGATGGCTACCCGCATACCTTTTTCTACTTGCCCATGACCGGTTCCGGGGGGTCAACCTCATATAACTTGAGCCCCAATTCGGAATACACTCTGATTATTCCAGCGATTAAGGGCTCAAATGGCAACGTTTTGCTGGAAGGAAAGGAGATCAGCTTCCATACTACCAGCGCGGACCTGGTAGAAAAGTTTGCGACTGCACCGCTAATTACAGCTAATGCAGGAGTCTTAAATGTATCCTGGGCAACTATAAGCGGGGCTACTGGCTATAATATCTATGCCAGTGAAAACCCTTACTTTAACTTTGCCAAATTAAACCCTGCTCCAGTAACGGAAATGACATATCAAACCACAATTACAGGTGTAGGTCTAGATCCGGCCAAATCATATTTCATCCGCGTAACTGCTGTCAACGGCGGAGGCGAAGCCGGGTTTTCACCTTTCGCCTCGACTGATCCTAATGCGCCGGAGTGGGCAGCGTCAAGTGCAGTTATGCTAAGCAATATTAGCAAAAACAGCCTGACTTTAAGCTGGCCTGCTGCTACGGATAATTCGGGAGTAGTTTCTTCTTATCAAATCTACCTAAACGGCATTTTGCTGGACAGTGTGGCCGGTAACATAACTACCTACAACGCCATCGGGTTGGCTGTAAATACCGCCTATGTTTTCAAAATAGAGGCAGGTGACGCGACTGGTAATTGGACTGCCAACGGACCTTCAGTAACGGCCCTGACGGCCCTGCCGCTGGTCTGGGATGCCGCTACAGACAACATAGCTGTAAGCAGCTATCGGTTATACCAGGAGGGCAGTGTAATCGCCACAACAGTATACAATCAGACTACATGGGAAGTCACCGGCCTGGTTGCCGGGACCACATACAAATTCCAGGTGCAGGCGGGAGACGCCGCCGGCAACTGGAGCAACAATGGGCCCAGCCTGGAGGTGGCGGCAGGAGCCGAACCGGACCTGACGGTACCCAGCTGGACGAATGGTACTCTGATGGAATCCAACGTCACCCAGACCGGCCTGACCCTCAACTGGAGTGCGGCCAGCGATGATGTAGGAGTAGTCAGTTATAAAGTCTACCAGGGTATAACCTTCCTCGGCAGTGTAAGTTCTTCGGTTTATTCATACGATGTTATGAATCTCCTGCCCGGGACTTCATATACCTTCCAGGTTCAGGCGGGAGATGCTGTCGGCAACTGGAGCAGCAACGGACCCAGCCGGACGGTCTCTACCACAGCAGCAACCCCAAATACGGTAGCCACCCCGGCTGCCTCCCCGGCCAGTGGAGCATTGGTGGGCGGCACCCTGGTAACTCTGGTCAGCAGCACCCAGGAGGCCAGTATTTATTATACTTTGGATGGCAGTACTCCCACGGTTAATGGCACAGCATACAGCGGGCCTATCGCTATTAATAGCCCAGTCACCGTCAAGGCCATCGCGGTCAAGGCTGGAATGAGCAACAGCGATGTTTTGACCGCCGCATACACGATCCAGGCTGAACCAGGCAGCGGGGTTATCGGCGTGTATATAGTAACCCCAGCTGACAACCCTGCCTATACCAAAACCAAGACCGCCGATGGGATAGATACCCTGACAATAAACAGCGGTTTTTCGGGCAGCCAAAACTTCGCGGTTACGGTCAGCCCGATCACAGTGCATACAGGCAGTGAGAAAGCTGTGTTCGTGCAGCTTAGGAACGGCGTACAGTTCAACCTGAATACTGCCGCTGCGGACTTCGACAATGTTAATACTGCCTCAACCAGCTTGGAAGTGCAGCCCGGTGACATAGTCAAAGTATTTATCGTGGACGATTTGTTCAACAGCACAGATAATATAGCGACGGTATTGGAGCAGTAAGCCAGCTGCATGGCGCAGGGGGAAAGTATCCTTTTCCCCTGCCGCCATGCACGTGAAAGATTTTTCGCAGGCTGGCTTACTGACAAGCCTGCCAGGCATAAAGGAGAGGTGAAAAGTGAAGTTTAAGTCGCGACTTATTCTTATATTAACAATATTAATGATGTTACAGAGCGCTCTCTTCGGTGGATCGGCATTTGCCGCAGGAACCAATCTGCCCAACGTTATGGAATACGGCCTGTATAATTATGTAGACGACAATAAAACTGCACCCACTGCCATAGGGAGCAGTTATAATTCCCCGCCGTGGTCCAAGCTGACAGCGGTACCTTATTCTTTTAACAACAATGTCGGCATTGGGATAAAATTTGTGGTTAATGTGGCGACTAGTAAGTATTGGGAACAAAATGTCACTAAACTAAAAATGTATGACACTGCAGGTACCCAAGTAGCTGCTACCGTAAAAAGGATGGGCGATGGGACTAATAATGATGATAATCGAAACTACATCTTTGTGATTCCTCAGGATTCATTGCAGCCTGCCAGTAGCTACAAAATAATAATCGACAAAACTTTGACAGCCAACAATGATCAGCAAGCTGGCGAAGAGCAGAAAGTAGAATTCACTACGGCTGCTGATAACACTGTACCCACCTGGTCATCAGGCAGCTTGACTGCTTCCGGCATCAGCACTACATCGCTGACGATAAGCTGGACACCCATGGCTCAGGACGATGTAGCTGTAAGCGGATATGAGATTCTAAAGGATGGTACGGAAATAGGCACTGTATCCGGTGTAAATTCTCTAAGTTATAGTGTAAGCGGCCTGGCTTCCAATACCCTTTATAACTTCCAGGTGTTGGCGAAAGATTCCGCCGGTAACCGGAGCAAGAACGGACCTTCCACCAGTGCCACGACCATTGCAGCAACTAATTCCAGCAGTGTTAGTTTGAGCTTGAACCAAAACAGTATAGCAGCCGGGGGAAGTGTAACTGCTTCCGGAACTGCAGGCCCTAATAAGTGGGTATCGATAGAAGCAATTAACGACAGCCAGAATGTTGTATTCTTTGATGCCGTCAAATCCGATGCCAGCGGCAACTACAGAGCTACCTTCAAGGTTCTGGACGGTTCTTCGGGGACATTGACCATCCTGGCCGGATACGGCAGTAATATGGCCAGTAGCAGCTTGGCCATATTACCAGAGTTAACTTCTAATGTAACAGTTGCCAGTGATGGTTCGAATAAAAATCTGGCGATAACGGCAAATACTCCAAGTGGTCTTTCCGTTACGGTTCCCCAGGGAGCCGAAGCCACTATCAATGTTTCCGCCTTGCTTGGCAACAACAGTTTAGGTGGGGTATCAACCAGCAGTTTGCCGGCTATGAATATTACAGCTAATACCAACTTAAATTCCAATCCGGTACTGGTAGATATTCCTGAGGGAACCATTGTCAGTGCACCGGCAGGCTGGACGGGGAGTATTAATGCGCCAAAGGTTCTGGCTGCCGACACCGTCACTGTAACCCCGGATTCCGGTAAGAATGCCACAGTTAGCACGGTCATTGAAGTTGGTTACGGCAATGTGCCGCTGACCTTCAACAAAGCAGTGCGCATCCTTATTCCCGGTCAGGCTGGGAAGGATGTGGGTTATTACCGAAGCGGAACATTTAACAAGATCAGCACGGTTCTATCTGTTGATACCCAGACCGCTGGTGATGCACTGGCCGCTGGGGGAGAGGGCAAAATATTCGTTGGTTCCGACCTAGTAGTCTGGACCAAGCACTTCACCCAATTTGTTACTTATACCCAATCATCTAATGGTGGTGGAGGTGGCAGCGGAGATTCGCAAACACCTTACTGGCCGTCAGGAAGCAGCTTGGAATTTACTAAAGTCCAGCAGGAAGTTAGTCTTAGCTGGACCGCCGCCAAGGATAATACAGGGATTACCGGCTACAAGATTTATATGGAAGGCAGCGAGATTGCCACGGTAGACGGCAGCACCCTGACTTATAAAGCTGTTGGTGTCACCGGGCCCCACACCTTTAAGATTGAAGCTGGCAACGCTGCCGGCAAATGGACTACTAACGGCCCGAGCGCATATGTGTCAGGATCAGGTAATAATCCGTTGAACTATATCAGCTCTAACCTGACTAGCATTAGCGGCAGCAGTTCCAGCGATGGGGAGGCAGTTGACGGGAGCACAAGCGTACCAGTAAAGCCAACCATTAGAATCATATTTGACCGAAATGTAACTAATGATGCAATCTGGTCGGCTAACCAGCAGTGTTTTAGTATGCAGGACAGCGGGGGATCAAGCGTGTCGATAAGTGTTTCCAAAATATCGAATACGCTAAATTTTGAGGAAAGACAGCACGTATTTATCACCCCGGTGAGCAACTTGACTGCGGGTAAGACCTATAAAATTATAATTAGCGGGAATCTAAAAGCCAATAACGGAAAAACCATGGGAAATAACGCTGCTATAACCTTTACCGTAGCAGGAGGGGCTGCCATTACAACCGCTGGCCCCACCATTACTACCGGGGAGGGTTCGGTTGATCCGGCAATCGGGGCCACGGTTGGTCAAGGTGACTATGCCAAGGTAGTTATACCAGCTAATGCATTGAAAGAGGGCAGCCCGGTTACGGTTAAGGTTCGGAAGGTGGACTCGTCCCCGGCAGCTCCTGCGGATGCCAAAACTGCCAGCGATGTGTATGAGTTCACGATTGGCAACAATACTAGCTACAGCTTTGCCAGCAATGTTGCCATAACCCTGAGCTTTAATGCTTCCGCGATCGGTGCTGATCAGGCAGCAGCTCTTTTCTACTACGATGAAGCTCAAGGCAAGTGGATTAATCTGTACGGTACAGTGTCCGGTAATAGCATTACCGTCCAGCTTAATCACTTCACCAAGTTCGCTGTATTTGCTGTGAAAAAGACAGCAGTAGTACCAGTAGTACCAGTGATTGCCATGCCTGCCGTTACTTTGAACGACGTCACTGGTCACTGGGCGGAAGACAGCATTAACAAACTGGTAGCCCTGGGAGCCGTTAGTGGTTATCCAGACGGAAGCTTCAAACCAAATGCCAACATTACCAGGGCTGAGTTTGTAACCGTTCTGGTAAAGGCATTTAAACTGGAGAGCAAGAGTGGCAAGGTCTTTCCGGACACGGTGAATAGCTGGGCCAAGGATTACATTGCTACTGCAACTGCTTATGGTATCGCCAGCGGCTACAATGATCAGAATTTTGGAGCCGATGACCTAATTACCCGTGAACAGATGGTGGTGATGGTAATAAAAGCCGCCCAGCTCGCACCGGCATCTGCAGGAATCGTGTTTGCAGATAGCAATAGCATTTCGGCATGGGCCAGGGAGTCAATTGCTACCGCACTTAATAAGGGGATTATAAAGGGATTCCCGGATAATACCATTCGGCCCGGCAACAATGCTTCCCGAGCGGAAGCGATAACGGTTATCGCGAACGCTCTTAATTAATCTTGTAGAGCGTGACAGAGAACGGTTTCACTGTCACGCTCTAATTTTAAATTTTAAGTTCAGACACTAAGGGTATTTCTAGCTAAGAATCATAGCTGTGGGCCAAAACAGTAATAAACTCTAGGAGGCTGTTAATTTGAGTAAAGAAAACTGGAAAAATCCGCGTCTGTTGTCAATTATAATTGTTGTTATGTTAAGTTGTATGTTGGCAGCTTTGCCATTGTTAGCGGCAGGTCAAGGCGATGGCAGCGGCGGGGGAAAAGATATAGCGCTGGGACTGGATTCATCTTTCCCGGCAGATGGACAGAAGAACGTTACTGTGACGGGAGACATTAAGCTTACGTTCAATAAGAATGTAATTTTTTTGGGAATAAGGGAAGCCAATAAAACTTGTTTTTCACTTATAGCCTCAGATGGCAAACAGATACCTATTGAGGTTATTATGGCGGATGACCAGACTACTGAAGGATTTGAAAAAAGAAGGGATATTTCTGTACGGCCTGTGCAGAAACTCCAGCCAGGAACTGGCTATGTGGTAAAAGTATCGCCAAAATTACAGGCGAAGAACGGCAGCAGCCTGGGGCACGAGGTTATGGTCAGTTTTATCACCGCAGGTGTTGCTCCCCAAACCGTGGAATCTGCACGGGTTGATTCTGAAAAGAAACAGACTGAAATTAAGCCAACGGCCTCACCCCCGCTAGAAAATCTGGCCACGCCCAGCAGTGATTCAGTCCCAGTGTTAGCCCAAACGGCGCAATCGGTAGAGCAAAGCTCACAGAACCCAGAGGAAAAGGTAGCCGCGCAAACAGCAAAAACTCCATCGGCAGAGATCAAGACGCCAGCGACAACAGTAAAGGTCCCAGAGGATCAAAAAACAGATAAGGCAACAGAAGACAAGCAAGTCCAGGCCAACTCCAAATTGCCTGCCTCGGCACCGGAGAAAAGCAATCCGGGTTCTAATTTAATCTTGGCAGCCGTAGCTGGAGTAATTCTAGTGGCTGGTTCTGGATTATATTATTCTAAAAGAAGAAAATAGAAAATCAGACCCAGAGAAAGTTCTGCTGTTACAGTTGATTTTTTCAGGAGAAGGGAAGATATACATGAAATTACGGTGGAGTGCTATGGTTCGCAGCTTTATTGTCCTAAGCCTGATACTCAGCCTAATATTATCGGGAGGCTGCAGCAAGCAGCAAGCCAAGGAACCCCAAGCGGGTGCTGACACCATAATGATTACCGATTGCGTAGGACGGCAGGTAAACATTCCCGCTCAAATAAACCGAATCGCTTGCCTATGCCCGGAATCGGGTTATGCGCTGGCCATGTTTGGTAAAGGTGATAAAATCGTAGCCGTGGTGGGTGGATTACAAAGAGACCTTATCCTTACCGATATGTATCCCGCGATAAAAGAACTGCCAGTGCCTAAGGGAAGTGCAGTAATTAACATTGAGGAATTGGTTAAAACCAGGCCGGATGTGGTTTTTGTCAAGAGCGATACCTCTAGCAGTGAAGCGGAAACAGAAAAACTAAACAAGAGCAAGATCCCCTTTCTGGTAGTAGAGTTTAATAGCATGAAGGGGCAGCAGGATGCTATTGAGATGATTGGCAAAGTTGTAGGAGCAACTGATAAAGCAGGACAATACAATGCTTATTATCAGAAATGCATAAACCGCGTTCAGGAGCGGGTAGCTGGTATTCCTAAAGAGGAAAGGGTAAAGGTATATCATTCTCTTAATGAAGCTATCCGGACTGATATCAAAGGCAGCCTTTCGGGTGATTGGATGGAGGCTGCCGGGGCTTTCAATGTTTCAGCCAATGAAAACCTGAAGGCCCTGGAGGGCAAGTACTTTGCCAGTCTGGAGCAGATTTTATTATGGAATCCGGATGTAATTTTGGTTAATGAAGGAGCCGTGGTGAATTATATCTTAACCAATAAACAATGGTCACCCCTTAAGGCGGTTAAAAATAACCGGGTATTACAACTGCCTAATGGTATATCGCGGTGGGGTCATCCTTCATCACCGGAGACACCCATGGCGGTTCTATGGACTGCAAAAACTATTTATCCGGAAAAGTTTGCCGATCTGGATTTGGTGGCAGAAACCAAGTATTTCTATAAAGAATTCTTTGGCCTGCAATTATCAGATGAAGTAGTGAATAATATCCTTTTCGGTGAAGGTATGCGAACCGCCAGGAAATAGCGCCCGCTATATCCTATGCGGCGTGGCCAAATGCTCCATTAATTACATGTTATGGATATTGGGGAAAATATGTGATGGTGCAGGAATTATCATTTATATGTCGAAATAAAAATTATAAAACTAAATAAACTCCGAGCATGAAAACCTAAAGTAAAACAAAGGTTCACATGCCGATAGGTGTATCTGGAAACGGATATGCCTCCCATTGTGGAAAGGAGAAGCCAAATTCGATCCAATATCGGGGTGAGTCTGCTTTTCGTGGCTCACCTTTTTTTATTGGCTCGCTCGCCTGCAGGTAGCTATTGATGTAGTTGCTTGTTTACGCATTACTTTCCGCAGTGGTTTTTTGGTTTTCTGGCGATGTGGTACTAAAAAGTCCGAGTGCTAACCGAACTTATGCACTGGTTGCTGGCTTAGTATTGTTTAGCAGGTATGGGGTATATTTATTCTAGAAAGAGAAATAGGAAATAGAAAACATGGCAAAGTCAGTGTCTAATTAGGAGTGAACGAAACGAAGAAAAAATTATTATATGCCTCGTTGGTCCTCGGACCCTTGGTTTTTATGTTTATCACCCTATTTATTGGGAGGTACCCGGTATCAATACCGGTAGTAGCTCAAATATTGTGGTGTAAGTTCACCTTCAGCACCTGTAATCTACCCGATATTTACCAGACGCTCGTGTGGGATATTCGTATGCCCAGGGCTATCCTGGGAGCACTGGTAGGAGGTTCTCTGGCAGTAAGTGGGGCAGCTTTTCAAGGATTGTTTCGGAATCCCCTGGTAAGTTCGGGAATCCTGGGGGTCACATCGGGGGCTGGTTTTGGAGCTGCTTTGGCTATCATACTTTTTCACGCCACAGTTCCCATATACATTTCCGCATTTCTTTTCGGAGGACTAGCGGTACTACTCAGTTTTTTAATTGGCAGGGTCTATAACACCACTCCGGTCATCATGCTGGTACTAGGCGGAACCATAGTTTCATCAGTGTTCTCAGCCTTAATATCGTTCACCAAGTATGTAGCTGACCCTACCAATGAACTGCCCAGTATAGTTTTTTGGCTGATGGGTAGCCTGGCCTCGGCCCGTTATCAGGATATTTTAATCGCTGGCCTTCCTATGCTCGTGGGAATTGTTGGTCTGGTAGCCGTTAGATGGCGGATAAATGTTCTCTCCATGGGAGATAAGGAAGCCCATACGCTTGGCATTAATACCAAAATGAACAAGGGGATCGTAATCGTTTGTGCCACCCTGGCTACAGCAGGGGCGGTATGTGTAAGTGGTATTATTGGCTGGGTGGGCCTGGTTATTCCACATATTGGACGTATGCTGGTCGGTAACGATAACCGAGTATTGATTCCAACCAGTCTTTCTCTGGGAGCCTGTTTTCTAATTTTGGTTGATAATTTGGGCAGAATAATAACTGGTTCCGAAATACCACTGGGCATTTTAACTGCTCTGGTAGGCGGCCCATTCTTTGTTTATCTATTAAAGAGTACCAAGGGGGGCGGGTGGTAAGCTATGCCTTTACTTGAAGTACAGAATATCAATTTCGGCTATGATCAGCGTGATGTGTTAAAGGATATATCTTTTCAGGTTAATAAAGGAGAAATATTTTTCCTGTTGGGTCCTAACGGCTGTGGCAAAACCACTTTGCTGGACTGCGTTCTGGGGCTGTTGAGGCCCCGGAATGGTGATATACAGATTAATGGGGCTAATATTAACGGGATTAAGCCCGAAAGTATGGCCCGCCAGGTAGCGTATGTACCCCAGAGCCATGAAAAGACTTTTCCCTATACGGTCAGGGATATTGTACTGATGGGGAGGGCTTCTTATATAGGATTATTTGGCTCTCCTTCCGAAGAGGATATGGCTATTGTCGAGGAGGCCTTAGCCCTGGTAGGCATTCTCCATCTTCTCGATCGGCGTTACACCCAACTAAGCGGCGGGGAAGGGCAACTGGTTATGATAGCCAGAGCACTGGCCCAGAAGACCCCACTGATTGTAATGGATGAACCTACTGCCCATCTGGATTTCAAGCATGAGCTGGTGATTATGGAAACCATTGTTGATCTAGTCAAAGAAACAGGTCTGTCCATTTTAATGGCTACCCATTTCCCTAATCATGCTTTTTATTTTGAAAACAATGACATTCCAACTCGAGTAACCTTAATGAATGATAATAGATTCCTGAGGGCAGGAAGTCCGACCGAGGTTCTGTCAGAAGAAAACCTGAAATTGATATATAACATTAATGCCCGGGTGGTATCATATCCTATCGATATTGATCATGAACTGAGGCAGGTTATACCTATTAGCACGAATAACTCGGGGAGAAGGGAAGATACATAATGAAATTGCAGCGGAGTGCTATAGTGCGTAGCTTTATTGTCATAAGTCTGATACTCAGCCTATTATTATCGGCAGGATGCAACAAGCAGCAAGCCAATGCACCCCAGACCGGTGCTGATACCATCACAATTACTGATTGCGTTGGACGGCAGGTAATAATACCTACCCCAATAAACCGAATCGCTTGCCTATGCCCAGAATCTGGTTATGCACTAGCGATGTTTGGTAAAGGGGACAAAATAGTTGCCGTGGTGGGTGGATTACAAAGAGATCTTATCCTTACCGACATGTATCCCGCTATTAAAGAACTGCCAGTACCTAAGGGAAGCGCGGTGATTAACATTGAAGAATTGGTTAAAACCAGGCCAGATGTTGTTTTTGTAAAGAGCGATACCTCTAACAGTGAAGCGGAAACAGAAAAACTAAACAAGAGCAAGATTCCCTTTCTGGTAGTAGATTTTAATAGCATGAAGGGTCAACAATATGCTATCGAGATGATTGGCAAAGTAGTAGGAGCGGCTGATAAAGCAGGCCAATACAATGCTTATTATCAAAAATGTATCGAGCGCGTTCAGGAGAGGGTATCGGCTATTCCTACGGAGGAAAGGGTAAAGGTATATCACTCTATTAATGAAGCTATTCGTACTGATATCAAAGGTAGTCTTTCGGGCGATTGGATGCAGGCTGCCGGGGCTTTCAATGTTTCGGCCAATGAAAACCTGAAGGCCTTGGAAGGTAAGTATTTTGCCAGTCTGGAGCAGATTCTATTATGGAATCCGGATGTGATCCTGGTTAATGAAGGAGCAGTAGTTAATTATATCAATACCAATAAACAATGGTCACCCCTGAAAGCAGTCAAAAATAAACAGGTATTACAATTGCCCAATGGTATATCCAGGTGGGGTCATCCCTCGTCACCGGAGACTCCGCTAGCTGTTTTATGGACCGCTAAGATTATATATCCAGATAAGTTTGCTGACCTGGATATGGTGGCAGAAACTAAATATTTCTACCAGGAATTTTTCGGCCTGCAATTAACAGATGAGGTAGTAAATAAAATACTATTCGGTGAAGGTATGCGAGTAGCCAGACAATAGCATGATAAGACAGATTCCATTATTAATCTGGGAGGGCGTTTTGTGAAAATATATATCGCTATAGATGACACTGACAGCCTGGAAGTTGGTGCAACCGGTCAATCGGCTAATGAGCTGCGAAGAATTATAAAAGATAAGGGCTGGGGGGAACCTGAACCAGTAACCCGGCACCAGTTATTGCTGCATCCGGATATACCGTACACTTCCCATAACAGTTCTATGTGTTTTACTGTAGATATGAGGGAAGATAAGCTCGACGAATTCATTGATTGTGCTGCTGAGTTTTTAAAAGAAACTAGTGCTCCGGGTTCAGACCCCGGACTATGTGTGGCAGTAAATGACCGTATAAAGCATATCGACCATTTGATGAGCTTTGGCTTTAAGGCCAAAGTGGAAATACTAAATAAGGAAGAAGCCTATAAGACAGCCGAAGATTGTGACGTTCATCTTTCTGAACATGGCGGTACCGGACAAGGAATTATCGGAGCGCTGGCCGGAATTGCACTCCGGATGACTGGGAATGATGGCAGATTTCAGGGCAGAACCAAGCTGAAAGATACTGGAGAAAGCATGAGCATAGGTGAAATTATAGCGACCACTGAAATAGAAGAAGTGCAATCGATAGACGGGCATGTACTGGCTAACGATGAAATACTTATAATTGGGGATAAAATAAAAACAGTTCTACTGGATGGTAAAAGAAAGCTTCTGGTTTACCGAGAAAACGATGGGTGGCATACCTGCAATAATCAACACCTGAAAAATTATTGAGTAAAACGGAGGTGCCGTATAATGAAAATATTTGTTGCTATTGATGATTCCCGCCAGCTGGACGGAGGTAAAGCAGGTGTAACCGCATCATTATTGACTCAGGCCATAGAAGATAATGGCTGGGGTAAATGTGCAATTCCTAGCCGTCATAGGCTTTACTCCCATCCTGATACCGGATGTAAAAAACACAATACTGCTCGCAGTTTTTCTGCAGACATTGAAGCAAAGTACCTGCAAGAATTTATTGATTATGCCTGTAACCTGATAAAATTGAGTGGGACTCCTGATTCCAATACTGGACTGGCTATTGTAATTCCAGAACTAATGGAAAATACCGATGACTTGCTTGATTATGCGTATCGAGCTAAAGAAGATATCGTAAGCAAAAATGAAGCTCTTGCATTTGCCGAAAAACCGGGGTTTTATTTATTTGAATTGAGTGGCAGCGGACAAGGTATAATCGGTGCGCTTGCAGCTGCCGGGCTCCGAATCACTGGAAATGATGGACAGTTTAGAGGGAAACTCCAACTTAGCAAAGTTGAAAATTATGTAGCAACAGTAAGTGAAATAATATATAACACATATGTGGAACAGGTAAAGAACATGGATATGGAGAATATAGGTGATGATGAATATGTACGCATGGGAGAAAAAGTAAAGGTTGTTCTGCTTGATAATAAATATACATTGATGGTCTTTCCTACTGATATTCAACATCCGAAATGGCAGACCAGCACCACACATATGCTGCGAGTATTCTAATCGGAGAGCATGACAAAGGAACCGTTCCCTTGTCAAGAATTTACTGGAGGCTTATTGATGAAAATTCTTGTTTCAATAGATGATACAGATACTATGAAAATGGATGGTATTGAGGTTAGAGGAACTGGTGAACTGGCTGGCCTGATTAAACAGGCTATTGAGGATCAGGGCTGGGGTAGCTGTGAACCGATTACTCGTCACCAATTGCTTATACACCCTGACATACCATATACCTCTCACAATAGTTCCATGTGCTTCGAAGCGGATATTAATAGTTCCTTTTTAGAGTCCATAATCGACTTTGCAGCTGATTTTTTAGCTCACGAAAGCACACCCGATTCTGATCCTGGACTGTGTGTCGCTGTTACTGACCGTATAAGCCGACCGGGATGGCTTATTGCTTTTGGTTATATGGCCAAAAATTACGTATTAACCAAGCAGGAGGCCTATGATCTAGCTGATTCGCTGGGCATTCATCTTTCGGAACACGGTGGAACTGGCCAGGGGGTAATTGGTGCGTTGGCCGGGGCTGGATTACGCCTCAGCGGTAACGACGGGCGTTTCAAAGGGAAATTAAAAATCAAATCTGAAAATAGCATAATTAAGGCAGGAGATATTTGTTCCCAGGTAAAGGTTGATATGGTTAAGTGCCTGGAAGAAGGCATTGTCCTACAGGACGATGATATGGTTATCCTGGGAGATCATATTAAGCCGGTATGGTTGTATGGCAAATCGGTCTTGCTGGTTCAAGCAATTGATCAAGAAGCCGCAAGCCAGGCACGCTGGCAAACCTATTCCAAGAGCCAACTAAAAGATTTTTAATGGTGACAAGGGGAGATAAAAGTAAATGTGGAGTATTAGCGACAAAGAAGAACGTGAATATGAGGGAGGCAAGGAAGATTGGGTTGCTGTTGCTCATATAGCTCTAAATTGCCCCGGTTTTAAACCTGATGATGAAGACGAAATGGTGGCCGACGAAGCTGTTTCATGTTATAACTGCCGTTACCGACGGTGGACGATAAAATCTTTTGTATGCTGCAAGTAAGGAGTAAATGCCTATACTACATATTATGCTTGCAGTGTTATACTATGGCGATTTGCTTTATGCATGCATTTCGCTTTTTTATTTGTGAGTTTTGCATAATTAACTTTTGCTAAAAACCATTTAATATATAATGGCTTCAACAATATGCCACTATATTGTGCTTCCTAAAGGTATCTTTAATGAATTTGTGAATTATATAAAATCCTAAGGTGTAAGGTTTTCCAGACAGTATTGCAATAAAAGCACACTTTTCCCTTGGGTTTAACTTTATGTTTTCATAATTAATGGCTATAAACTTGATTTTGAAATATATTTTATGTTGGCACGATAATTGCATTGATTTATGGGGGACAGATACTTATTAAGGGGGTTTGCTACTATGGAGGAAGAGATTAAATGGGTTAAAACTCACTGCGCAAGGATGGACCATGGTGGTTGTGGACTGCTGGTTAGTGTTAAGGATAATAAGATCCTTCAAATCAAAGGTGATCCGGAGGGATATTTGAATAAGGGATACACCTGCTACAAAGGTAGGGTCTCAGCCGAACGTCTTACCCATCCGGATCGTCTTAAATATCCGCTAAAGCGAATGGGGGAACGAGGCGAGGGGAAATGGCAGCGCATTTCATGGGATGAAGCGCTTAATGAAACTGCCAGTAATCTACTCAAAATAAAAGAGAAATACGGGGCGCGTTCAGTAGGATTCGGTGTTGGAATGCCTAAGGGCTTAGAACATTTAGTCATGATACGGCTGGCCAATGTATTCGGTTCGCCCAATGTCGTTGCCTCTCAGGATGTATGTCATGCTCCACGAGAGGTCACGGGTATGCACACATGCGGGTTTTATCCGGTTGCCGATCTTCACAACCCGACCAACCTAATTCTTTCATGGGCCAGCAATGTTCTTTCTACCAACGAGGAAGGGCAGATAGGCGGCGGTACCTTGCAGCAACTAAAGAAGGGAGCCAAGCTGATCGTGGTTGATCCTCGCAGGACAGAACTTGCCCAAAAGGCCGAGCTATGGCTGCAGCTTAAACCCGGAACAGCCCAGGCACTGGCACTGGGTTTCTTACACGTTATAATTGAGGAATTGCTTTATGATAAGGAATTTGTTGAAAAGTACACCTTCGGATTTGAGGAATTAGCGCAGCACACCAAAAAGTATTCCCCGGAAATGGTTTCAGAAATTACCTGGGTTGAACCTGAACTGATACGTCAAGCTGCCAGGATGTATGCTGCAGCCAAACCTGCTGCATTACAGTGGGGTAATGCTATCGAACATGACATCAATGTCTTTGATGCTACCCGCTCACTGGTTTGCATGATGGCCATCACTGGCAACCTGGAAGTGCCGGGGGGAAATATCAATGCCTATGATCCTAAAATCATGGGCTTGGGTGAATTCGTGCGAGCTGATCTCATGCCCAATAAATTCAAGGAAATGATAGGTGCCCACCATGGCACAATCCCCAAAATGATGACCGTGCCCCCGACTTATTTCCGCGAGGCGGTGCTGGAAGGGACGCCTTACCCAGTCAGGGGATACTACGGTATGTGCACCAATCCCCTGGTGGCTTGGGCGGATAGCGCGCTTAGCTATGAATCTTTTAAGAGCCTGGATTTTATCGCCATGGCAGAAATATTCATGACGCCTACAGCCTCTATGGCAGATATCGTCTTTCCGGTTGCACACCAATTTGAAATGAATGATATTGGTCACTATGGAATTGGACACGGTATTATACTAGCTCGTCCGAAAATCGTCGATCCACCTGAGGAGTGCTGGCCTGATATTAAGATCATGAATGAGATAGGTAAGCGGGTGTCGTCACCTGAATACTGGCATGATAATTATGAAGATTTTCTCGAAGATTTGCTTAAGCCTTCTGGATTAAACTATAGCGAATTTGTTGCTAAAGGTTATCTGAAGGGACCTGATCGTTTCAAGCTGTATGAGGAGAAAGGTTTCAAAACCCCCACCGGAAAGGTAGAATTGAAATTGAGCACCGCTGAGAAGTTTAAACTGAAACCGCTGCCCGAATTCACCGCTCTGCCGGAAGAAGATGATGCAGAGTATCCTCTGATTTTAATAAGTGCAAAGAGCCGTTATTATCTCCTCTCATCATATAGGTGGGTAGATAAACTTCGGGAAAAAAGGCCTGACCCATTAGTTGAAATCCATCCTGAAACGGCAGCCAGCTATGGTATTACTAATGGTGACAAGGTTATTATCGAGACGAAGTACGGTGCAATTGTCCAGGTGGCAAACGTCACCGATATTGTTCACCCTCGGGTGATCAGTGCTGCCTTGGGATGGTGGTTCCCTGAAGGAGATGTGACCAAGCAATTTGAGTGGCAAAAATCGAATTTTAATATGCTCACCTCCGCAGCCAGGTTGGGCAAAGAGTTTGGAACACCGAACATAAAAAACCTACCGTGCAGGATACGTAAAAGTTAAAGTCTGGTTACGATTAATATAAAAAACGAAACTATATACGAAATTGCTGCAGTTGATATTTACGAATTATTATACTGGTGACAAGAAGTACATCTATTTTCTCAATCAGGTCGAGGTATGATCAGTTAGATCATATACCTCGACCTGAGTCATTTCTTCTTTATCCGCCAGAAGTGGATAATCATGTCTTTTTGAATCTCCTATGCCTCCCTTTATTGATTGAATTATTATTTATATTGCTTTTAGCCCACTGTAAAACGTCAATTAATATTGAGTTATATACATTGACTTATTTTATAACATTAATTATAATTTAGTCGAGTTATGTTATGTAATCTTATATAATGTTATGAAATGATTGACCCCCTAAAATATATTTGAGAGATTGACTTGAAATGATTTGAGCTAAGCTTTGTTCATTTGTGTCCATTAAATAATTACATGAGATATCATAAACATCCTGCTTCATAAACAATATGGAACAGCATATCAGTCTTGTCGCCATCACTCCGGGGGATGTCCGCATAGCCGCAATACCGATGCTGGCTGGTGGCTTCCCTTTAGTTTTCACTGGTAAATTGGGTTTGTTATCCCTGAGTAAGGAGGAAGCTTAAGTCTAAGTAAATAAGAGGAGGTGATCAACTTGGAGTCAAATATTATGAGTCTTTTAAAGGAAAAGCAGGAGGCTAATGAAGAGCTAGCCCTTCTTAGCACAGAAGACGGCGAAATAGATATGCTTATTAACGTATCTTGCACTGGTGATAGATTAATAATAGCTGGTTCTGGTAATGTTGCTTTAAACGTTTATAAAATTGCTTCGATTTTGGGATACAGCATAACCGTTATTGACCATAGAGCCGAAACGCTTACCCGGGAAAGATTTCCGGAGGCCAGTGCACTACTGCTGGGGAATATTGTTGAACTGTTGGGGGCTTGTGAGATTAACGAAACTACCAGCATTGTTTTAGTAACCTATAATCACGAATTTGATGATCCGGCGCTGCAGGCGATCATAAAATCTCCGGCCAGATACATAGGGGTGCTGGGCAATAAACGGAAGGTAACTGCTTATTTCGGCAAGCTGAAATTACTGGGGATTTCAGAGGAGCTTATGGACAGGGTTCATATACCGATTGGTCTTGATTTAGGAGGCCAGCTAGCTGCAGAAATTGCCCTGGCGGCAGTGGCGGAAATACAGGCGGTAAAATATGGACGTCCCGGAGGCTTTGTAACCATAAAACAGGTTAATAAGGAGATTGAAAAACATGATGAATTATTTTGACCAGGACTTAAAAAAGGCCCATGAATTTCATGGTCACATCTGTACCGGCATCATCTTTGGTGTAAGAATAGCTAGAATTGGTTTGAACTATCTGGGCATAGACAACCCCGCCGAAAACAAAGATTTCATCGTATTTATAGAAGCTGATCGCTGTATTGCTGATGCCGTAGCTTCGGTTACAGGCTGTTCCCTTGGGAAAAGACGCCTGAAGTGGTTTGATTACGGTAAAATGGCGGCGACATTTGTCGACATGAATAATAATAAAGGGGTCAGAATCGTTACCGCTGCCAAACAGCAGGCGGAAGATCTCGATGATATTGTAGCGTTTTGGAGCAGGGTCCCAGATGAAGAATTGTTCAAGATTGAGCCCGTAACCGTTAACTTAAGGGCGGAAGACCTCCCCGGTAAGCCTTTAAGCCGAGTGAAATGCGAAAGCTGCGGTGAAAATGTCATGGATGGCAGGGAGCTTGTGGTTAATAGCCAGACCTTGTGCCGTGCCTGTGCTAACGGAGCATATTATGAAAAGCTATAAGAAATGGGGCACCATCAGTGTGGAAAATATATGATGAGCTAATTGATTTGATACCTGAGGATTTATTAGTACTAGATTGTATGGTCGGCCTTCACTGGACTCTGATTCGATCAGAAAAGGGGATAGGAGCGGCCATGACCTTAAAGGGAGGTCAAACAGAAAAGGAACTTACCAACATTATCGGAATGTCGCTTAAAGAGCTGGGTGCTTACGTTAAATCCTGGAATATGCTTCAGGCTTCACTAGGTCAGGCCGCCATCAACTCGGTATTTAATACCCCCAGCAATATTATGACGATTACCAGCCAGGCCATTACTAAAACGGCGGAACCGGACGAGTCCAACGCATTTGCTCAATTCTTACCGGAAATTGCCAGCAAAAAGGTGGCCGTAATCGGACATTTTCCCAATATTGAGTCTCTAAGTAAAATATGCCAGCTGTCTATACTTGAAAGAGAACCACAGACGGGAGATTATCCGGATCCAGCCAGTGAATACATACTTCCTCTACAAGACTATGTCTTTATAACAGGTACTGCATTTATCAACAAAACCATGCCTCGGCTCCTAGAATTGTCCCGAAATGCCAAAATAATTCTGGTTGGACCAAGCGTCCCGATATCTCCTGTTCTTTTTAATTACGGGGTAGAGGCCCTGGCAGGGATGGTTATTTTAAATGAAAAAACATGCTGGCAAGTTGTTCGGGAAGGCGGCAAAACCAAGGCGTTCAAACAGGGCGGGCAAATGGTCTGCATAAGGCGTTGATACCGCCATTAGCGGTGAAGAAACATATGAACAAGCATTTTATACAGCTAGATTTAGGATTTGTACAAGTAATCATACTTGTTCTTGTACCGATAGCGGCGTTTCTTTTCTCGTTTGCTATCGGGCGCTATGGGATACCGGTATCCCAGCTTTTATCAACCATTTATGTGCATTATTTTGGCAGCAGTACAGACCAGGCAAGCAATCTGGATACGGTAGTATTTAACATCAGGTTGCCGCGCATCATAGCCGGAATGCTGGTCGGAGCCGCTCTTTCTACTGCCGGAGCCGCCTTTCAGGGAATGTTCAAAAACCCTCTGGTATCTCCGGATATTCTGGGTGCCTCTGCTGGTGCTGGGTTTGGTGCCTGTTTGGCTATATTTTTATCTCAATCTGTATATGTAATACAGATATCTGCTTTTGTTTTCGGTCTGATCGCAGTACTTTTAGCCTGCCTGATAAATAAGTATCTGGATTACGACCCTACTCTGGGTCTGGTTCTCGGCGGGATACTTATTAGTACTCTTTTTTCTTCAGGTACTGGTGCCATCAAATATTTTGCTGATGCCAATGATAAGTTGCCGGAAATAACCTTTTGGTTGATGGGAAGCCTCTCATCCGTGAATAATAGGGATATTTTAAGCATTATTATTCCTATGTTGCTAGGCTTTGTACCTCTTTTTATTGTCAGATGGAGACTAAATGTTTTGGCGTTTGGAGAGGAAGAAGCCCGTACTTTAGGGATTAACACCCGAAGGTTAAGACTAATCGTTATAATTGGTTCTACTTTGATAACAGCAGCATCTGTTTCCATATGCGGGATGATTGGATGGATCGGATTGGTGGTTCCTCATCTGGCCCGTTCCATAGTCGGACCGAACTATAGAACTCTTTTGCCGGTAACATTTATATTGGGAGCGAGCTACCTGTTGCTGGTTGACGATCTGGCTCGCTGCTTGGGATCGGTGGAAGTACCTCTGGGTATACTCACGGCATTACTGGGGGTACCGTTTTTTATCATTATATTTAAGAACAATGTCAGGGGGTGGAAGTAGCACTTTAAATTAGGCTTAAATTCTAATTATCAAGAAAAGGTCAGGGGGTGGAAGTGTGCTGGAGCTTAAAAATGTTTGCTACAGTTACGGAAAAAGTCAGGTGATTCATGATCTCTCTTTCAAGGTTGAAACAGGTGAATTTCTATGTGTATTAGGTCCCAATGGCTGTGGAAAAACTACCCTGTTAAAAAACATTCTCGGTTTATTAATTCCATCTTCCGGTTCTATCGTTATAGATGGAGAAGATATACAAGAACTATCCATAACCAGGCTTGCCCAAATTATGGGCTACATTCCTCAGGCCCACACGCCTCCTTTCCCGTTCAAGGTTTTTGACGTTGTTCTGATGGGAAGAACTTCTTATTTATCCAGTCTGGCTGTACCTGGCAAAGAGGATGAAAAAATAGCCTTTGAATCTCTGGAGGAGCTTAATATAAGCCATTTAAAAGATAAGATTTACACCAAAATTAGCGGGGGTGAAAGGCAACTGGTCCTAATCGCCCGGGCTTTGGCTCAGCAGCCTAAAATACTGATAATGGATGAACCTACATCCAGCCTTGACTTTGGAAAACAGCATTTAGTTCTGGAACACATGAGACTTCTTTCAAAAAAGGGGATAAGCATAGTTATGGTAACCCATGATCCAGATCAGGCACTTTTTTGTGCCCACAAGGTTGTCTTAATGAAAAAGGGTCGGCTCTTAAGCATGGGTACTCCTGAAGAAACGATTATTGAAGATTCAATGAGGGAAATGTACGAGATCGATGTTAAAATCAACGGCATGAAACTTCCGGATAATAGAACCATCCGGGTTTGCATTCCAGTTCCTAAACCTTTAAAAACTAGATTAAGAGCGATAAATGGCAATAACATAATTTAAAAGGGGGATGTCTAATAATGCTTAAAACAAGGAAGTTCAAAACTGCGGCCATAATAACAATGATGTTTATATTGATATGCACGCTATTTACTGGCTGCAGCAGCAAAAAGGCCACGACTTCATCATCTCAGCCCGCAGTTAAAACCATAACCGATCATGCCGGCAGGTCTATAACTATTCCTGGCAACATTAATAAAGTCTATTTCACCAGCCCTCTTGGGATGATTATGGTATATACTCTGGCCCCTGAAAAGATGGCGGGTTCATCCATGCAATTTACTGAAAACGACAAGAAGTACCTGCTTCCCCAGGTAAAAGAACTCCCCTATCTGGGTGGGCTGCAAATGAATGCCAAGATAAATACTGAAGAGCTGGCTAAGGCCAAACCGGATGTCATATTTTCCATAGGGCCTGATCCGCTCAGTGAAACATCAATAAGCACGGCAGATAAACTGCAGCAGCAGATTAATATACCGGTTATAGTACTTGACGGGGATATTAATAGTACGGAAAAAACGCTTGCCTTTTTAGGTCAGATGCTGCGAGTTGAAGACCGAGCCAAGGAACTAATAGATTATTGTAACAAGACCATGCAGGAGATCGTGGACGTTAGCAAGACTATACCGGAAGCAAAGAAAGTAAGAGTATATTATGCCGAAGGCCCGAAAGGACTGGCGACAGAACCTAAAACCTCGCCCCATGCATTGCTTCTTAACATAGTAAATGCACAAAACGTGGCTGAGGTTGAGGCCAAGGGCGGCAGCGGTATGAGCAATGTATCTCTGGAGCAGGTATTAAAATGGAACCCGGATGTAATTTTGTCCTGGGGTACTGACCGGGGCGGGGCCTATGATTTGATTCTTACCAGTCCGGATTGGAAAAATATTAGTGCCGTGAAGAATCAAAAAGTATATGAAGTTCCCAATTCTCCTTTCAACTGGTTTGACCGGCCGCCTTCTGTAAACCGGTTTTTAGGATTAAAATGGCTTACCGCTACACTATACCCCGATGTCTATAAACCAGACATGGTAAAAGAGGTGAAGGATTTCTATAAATTGTTTTACCATGTTGATTTAAGCGACCAGGATGCTAAAAACCTGCTTAAGACTTCCTTACATTAAAATGAATTGGCTAGAATACGGTTAAGCGTCATAATAGTCTGAATAATTTGTATGTTACCAAGATCAGGATGCTTATTGGGGTGGAACTGGGGTTGGGTACGGGGATAATAATAAAAGGAGGAAATAAAAATGCCGTTTAGAAAATTCATGGTTTTATGTTTATCATTGTTTTTGATGATTACTTCGCTGGTTGGCTGCACGCAAAAATCAACACCTTCTAGCAGCCAGGAGGTGCCCAAGACTGCCAAAAGCTTGTTGGTATATAGTGGTGCCGGGCTGAGTAAGCCAATGACTGAGATAGGAGCGGCCTTTGAAAAGAAAATCGGTGTAAAAGTAAACTATAACTTCGCCGGTTCAGCCCAACTGTTAAGCCAAATCGAATTATCCAAAGAAGGTGATGTATTTATCCCTGGAGACTTGGTGGATATGGAAAAGGCCAAAGAAAAGAAGCTTGCCAGTGATTACCAAAAAGTTGTTTACCATATTCCAGCTATTGGAGTTCCTAAAGGAAATCCGGCTCATATTAGCAGCCTGGCTGATATGGCCAAACCTGGTGTTAAGGTTATTATAGGGGATGAAAAAGCCAATGCCATTGGTAAGCTGGCGGTAAAAATATTTACCAAGAATAACCTGTGGCCTGCCGTGGAAAAAAATATTGTAGCCAAAGATGCGACAGTAAACGAAGTAGTAACCCATACTGCTATGAAACAAGCTGATGCGAGCATTATTACCGAAGATAATGCCATAAATGCCAAGGATATTGAACTTATTGCGATTCCCGAAGCCCAGAATATAATTGAAACTGTGCCGATAGGAGCCCTTTCTTTCAGTAAAGAGCCTGATTTAGCTCGACAATTTGTTGACTTTGTAGCTTCGCCAGAAGGAAAAGCCATTTTTGAAAAACATGGGTTCAAACCAGTCAAATAGAATTAGCAGTGTTAATAACAACGAAATATGAATATTTCTGACCAGGCATATTATCGCCTGGTCAGTTGTTTATGAATGGAATGGAGTATGTGATGCCAAAAGAAGATTCAAATCCGGCCACCCAAGTGGCAGAAATTAAAGTCGAACCAAGATTCATGGGACGCCTTCAATCCAAATTTACTAACCGGTGTTTTCGCTTCTTTATCTTTCTGGTCATGTTTTTAACTTTTAGTTTGGTCATCGTTGCCACCGCTAACATTTTATGGCGGGGAATGGGTGAAATTCCAAGCAGTTTAAGATCGGCCGAAATATGGTTTGCTATTCGTTTGAGTTTCCAGACCGCTTTTATTTCGACCCTGCTTTGTCTCATATTTGCTGTTCCTGTTGCCTACGGCTTGGAACGTTTGAATTTTAGGGGTCGACGATTAATTGGTATAATTTTCGATGTTCCCATGGCCTTGCCTCCAATTGTTTCTGGTTTGGCTCTTTTGCTGCTGTTTGGCACTACGGAATTCGGACAAATGTTGGCTAGACATGGCCTGAAATTTGTGTTTACCGTTAATGGGATTGTATTAGCCCAGTTTTTCGTAAATCTTCCTTATCTAATCAGAATAATAAGATCAACGATTGCCGATATCAATCCTCGTTTTGAATTTGTAGCTCGAACTCTGGGGTGTTCCCAATGGCAGGTTTTCGTCAAGATTATTTTGCCTCTGGCCAAAAATGGTTTATTGGCCGGCTTAGTGACTACGTGGGCTAGAGCTCTAGGAGAATTCGGGGCGGCTCTTATGCTGGCTGGGGCTACGCGTATGAAAACTGAGGTTTTACCTATATCCCTTTATTTAAACCTAGCCACCGGAGATTTAGATTTAGCCATGGCGGCAGCAGCCATCTTAATTGTTTTTTCCTTAGTTTCGCTTTTTATTTTTGAGATATTAGGTAAACAGCAAAATACAATATATCGATGAAAACCGGAAAGGAACTAATTGTATGCTCGAGCTGAAAAATGTATCCAAACACCTCGGCGAATTCAGGCTGCAAAACATTAATATGGTGGTTAAAGACTATGAATACTTGGTAATATTGGGACCCAGCGGCACAGGTAAAACCGTTTTTTTAGAGGTTATCGCTGGAATGTATACTCCAGATGCTGGTGAAATCCGGTTCAATGGAAAAAATATAACTAGATTGGATCCTGAGGAACGGCAGATTGGATTTGTTTATCAGGATTATCTCCTATTTCCTCACTTAGACGTAGAGGATAATATTATTTTTGGTCTAAAAATACGAAAGACATCCAAGCCACAGATGCAAGAGCAACTTAATAAAATGGTGGATCTGCTAGGAATCAGTCATTTGTTAAAACGGTATCCTGCTACTCTGAGTGGTGGTGAGCAACAGCGGGTAGCTATCGCTCGTGCCTTGATTACAGCGCCGAAACTGTTATTGCTGGATGAACCTCTTAGCGCCTTGGATCAGCAGAGCCGAGAAATATTCCGGCAGGAATTAAAGCGAATTCACCGGCAAAGCGGTATTATTACTATACATATTACCCATGATTTTACTGAAGCGAATACTCTTGCCGACAGAATTGTGGTTTTTCATGACGGGAAGATTGAACAGGTCGGCAATCCTGAGGACATATTTAATAGACCACAATCCCATTTTGTAGCTTCATTTATTGGTGCGGAGAATATCTATGAAGGAGAAATCGTGGTTAAAGATGAGAGTAAGATTGTGAAGGTGAATAATATTCAATTATCAGTCGTTACTGACCATGAAGGCAGGGTTAAAGTAAGCATTCGTCCGGAAGATATTATTCTTGCGAATGAAATGATTAACACTAGCGCCCGTAATTGTTTGCGATGCAAAATTACAGAAATATTACCACAGGGAGTAGTAGTCAAAGTGAAAATGGATGCAGGTATTCCATTAACTGTCTTAGTGACAAAAACATCAGCGGAAGAGATGAAAATTACTAGTGGTCAAACGGTCTATGCTATTTTTAAAAGCACTGCTATCCATGTTTATAAATGATTGGGTAATGATGGATTATACTGGTGATCCCTGTGGCCGCTATTAAGATGTATCCCCACATCATTTGATACTCGTAAATAATTATGAAAATTGCAGGAGTTTCCATTTATTTGTCGAAATAAATGGCTATAAACAACTGAAATATACTCCGAGCCAGTTAACCTAAAGTGAAAACCATGGTTCTCAGGCCGATAGGTATGTTGGGAAACAGACATGCCCCCCAATGTGGAAAGGAGAAGCTAAATTCGACCAGATAACGGACGGACTGCTTTTCGTGGTTCGCCTTTCTTATCTATTTGGTTGCTGGGGACTATTTTATAGTTATCTTGGCTCGGCACTTCTTTCTGCCGGGCTTTTGGTTTTTCTGGAATTATGATCTAAAAACACGGAAGGAGGTAAGCAATAATCAAGGTGTGACTGATTATGGATCAAACTTTCAAAATATTTGTTTAATGGAGGGAAAACTAGATGAGTAAGAAGCTTGTAGCGCTACTGTTGACGGTGGTTATGATATTCGCAATAACCGGATGCTCTCAGTCGCAGAAACCGGAGCCTAATAAAACAGCTGCGCCCGCAAAAATAACCATAACTGACCAAGCTGGCCGCAATGTAGAGGTTTCAACAGATATTAAAAAGGTATCCACGATTTACGGTGTTGCTGTGACATATGTTGCGGCTCTCGGCAAGGCAGATTTGTTAGTGTCTAAATCTGATGGCATTAAAAGCCCCTGTCTGTACGATTACATCGCACCTTCTGTTCTTAAGCTTGATAACGCGGGCCTTAAAACGCCCGACCTGGAGAAGCTTGCTACGCTGAAACCCGATGTATATATCGGCCGCGGTCGCGACACTGAGGCTCTCAATGCGGTTCAAGGCATCAATATTCCCGCTATTGGAATAGCTCCCGAAACCACCGAACAGATATTTGCAACCTACGATTTGCTGGGAAAGATTTTGGGTGCAGAGAAGAAAGCAACAGAACTGAAAACCCTGTACAAAGGAGTTGCTGATAAAGCGAAATCACTCACCGCAAATGAGAAAAAGAAGCCCACCGCTATTATGATGGGTAGCTCAATCGGTATGGTGGCCAATGAATCCATGCTGCAGTCATACCTGATTGAAACAGCGGGCGGCGAAAACCTTGCCAAAAATATCAAAACAACCGAGCTTTGGCCGAAAGTAGGCGTTGAGCAGATATTTGCTTGGAATCCCGAATACATTTTCATCACCTCCTATGGTTCCACCGATTATACGGTAGAAAAAATCATGAACGACCCCGCATGGAAAAACGTGACCGCTGTTAAGAAGGGACAAGTGTTCAAGACCCCCTGCTCTCTTGAAAGCTGGGAGCTGCCTGGACCAAGTTCCGCTCTTGGAACGCTCTGGATGGTGAACAAGATGTTCCCCGCGCTTTACAGCGATGCTCAGCTCGAGAAAGACGTGACTGCTTATTATAACGCTGTATTCCCCGGAAATACGCTTTCACGCAAAATCCTCGGATACTAAAGATGGATGATTCATTCAAGGCAGCTTTACATGTCGGGAGTGTTTGTGCTGGTAAACGACCCGAAAGGTGAATAGCTCATGTGGCTGAGATTAAGAGGCAAACCTAGAGACCTGCAGGAGAAACGACTTATTCGGTCTATTAATTCTGTATTTGTTCTGGTGCTTATAGCAACAGCATTGTTCAGCCTATGCGTAGGTAAATATCCAGTTACGCCACTTGAGAGTGTACAGATCATTCTTTCAAACATATTTGGGTATACAGGCAACTGGGAGCCTATGACCGAGAGCGTGGTTATGGAGCTTCGACTGACCCGCACCATAGCCGCAGTTTTGGTGGGCGCATCGCTTGCTATGTCGGGTGCAACGTATCAGGGAATATTCAGGAACCCGCTGGTATCACCGGATTTGCTGGGTGTATCATCGGGAGCATGTATAGGCGCGGCGATAGCAATATTAATGACCCTACCCTCAGTTTATATACAGTTTTTCGCTTTTTGTGGTGGACTTGCTGCAGTTATCATTACGCTTTTAATACCGCGCATGATCAGAAGCGATTCGAACCTCATGCTGGTTCTTTCAGGAATTATTGTAGGTGGCTTGATGTCTTCTATTATGGGATTTATTAAATATACGGCGGATCCCGATACGCAGCTGGCCGCAATTACCTACTGGCAGATGGGCAGCCTTTCGTATATCAAAATGACGTCAGTGCTTAGCGTAATGCCCACCATTTTCGTATCTGCAATGGTTTTATTGGCGATATCCTGGTGGATTGACATAGTTTCATTGGGTGAAAAAGAAGCCAAAACGCTGGGTGCAAATGTAAAGGTTATAGTATATGTAGCAATAGCGTGCTCAACGCTTTTAACTGCAAGTTCAGTGTGTATCGCGGGTACTATAGGATGGGTAGGATTGGTCATACCTCATTTTGGCAGATTAATTGTAGGGCCGGATAATACAGAACTGCTGCCCGCAGCGTGTCTTATTGGAGCCATATTCCTTTTGCTGGTAGATACCGCAGCACGAACGATAGGTTCTGCGGAACTACCTTTAAGCATACTTACGGGAATAATCGGCGCACCCTTCTATGCGTGGCTGCTGTATAAGCAAAGGATGAGACTGCAATGATATACCATGTGAAAAATCTTTGTTTTAAATATGCTGCCGAGGGCCGAAGCATATTGAAGGATGCCTCTTTTAGTCTTCAAGAAGGAGAAATAATGTCCATACTCGGGCCCAACGGAGCGGGAAAAAGTACGCTTTTAAATTGCATGGCAAATCTTTTGAAGCCGGACAGCGGTGAAATATATCTCTGTGGGCGGAAAATGAGCGAAATGGGTATTAAAGAGGTGGCGGGGTGCATCAGCTATGTACAGCAGACGCATACGCCCACATTTGCCTACACCGTGCTAAATTTTGTGATAATGGGGCGTGCGCCCAAAATAGGTATGTTCAGAAAGCCAAAGGCAGAGGACGAACAAGCAGCTCGCAATGCGCTTGAGACACTCGGTATAGCACACCTGGCAGGGATACCTTATACAGAGATAAGCGGTGGTGAGCGCCAGCAGGTTACAATAGCTAGGGCGATCGTTCAGGAGCCCAAGGTTATACTATTTGACGAACCTACATCACATTTGGATTATGGCAATCAGTTTAGAATACTGGGTATGATGAAGATAATGCAGAACAGAGGCTTTTCAATAATAGTAACCACGCACAACCCAGACCATGCAATACTGCTGGGTGGAACCGCTGCGATTCTTGACAGAAATGGGCATTTGGACGTAGGTAAAAGTGCGGATATAATAACCGAAGAACGGCTCAGAAAATTGTATAATACAGAGTTGAGACTATTGCCTATACCAGAGCTTTCGCGTATGGTGTGCGTACAGCCCCCTCTTAAAAATTCAATTCAAGATAGGCTTTAGGAGTTTTTCTTTTTCACTTTAGCACTGTATGGTATATTAGCTAAAATACTATCGTAAGCAGGATTGCGACAATTGAACGGAGAACTGAAATAGTAATTAAATATTTTAATCTTCGAGCTTGGCTTCCTGTTAGTCAACTATGGATACCAGGCCGATAGGGTTCAACTGGAAACGGTTGGACCTCCCGTGCGGAAAGAAGATTGGATTGCCAGCTTATAATTGTGGCGATTTGCTTTACGCATTTCGTCATTTTTTGTGCTATCAGAAGGAATAGCTTTTTAAGTGGATAGTTTCTTTAACCTGTTAGGAGAAGGAATTGTAGCAGGTATCAATCGCAAAATGGAACTTACAATCCAACCATTCGTGAAATCCTTACTGGCAGCACCCGCCATCGTCTTTGTCGTAATGGACATTTTCTGGTGGCTTTGCTGGTTTTTCCAATAATGCATGTGAATACGGTTCAAGGCATGACTATTTAATAACACCAACGGTATTTGGGCTAGAAAGGATTGGATGTATTATGACAGATGATTTAGGCATATTTCTTAAACCCATTGGGGTAGTTAAATCCGCAATAATTAATCCTGATGACGTCCCCATGGCCGGGCAACCGGCCCGAGTGGAGATTTTCCCTCAATACAGTGAGGCATTGCATAGAATTGACGAAAACTCTCATCTATGGCTCTTACTCTGGTTTCATAAATCAGACCGGAATTGCCTGCGAACAGTACCCGCCAGGGTGAATCCCAATCTACCAGAATATGGTGTTTTCGGACTTAGATCGCCCAATCGGCCCAATCCTATTGCCTTGTCTTTGGTAAATCTGGATTCAGTTAACGGCAATATCCTCCAGGTACACGGATTGGACGCTATTGATGGGACTCCCGTACTGGATATCAAATCATATTATGAACAAGATATAATATTCTCGCCTAAAACTCCTTATATATGGGCTCATAATCCTGTCATGCGTCGCAATATATTTTTAAAACAAGCCCTTTCCCACCATCAGGAAGAATGTGCGGATTTATTTATGGCAGTACGTATGGCCTTGGCAGCCGATGAATATATGGGGCATCTTAATCGGCCGGATGTAAAACTCACTGTA
The DNA here is from genome assembly GCA_964457945.1 of uncultured Syntrophomonas sp. Taxonomy (GTDB): domain Bacteria; phylum Bacillota; class Syntrophomonadia; order Syntrophomonadales; family Syntrophomonadaceae; genus PHAA01. The sequence goes on along the minus strand of CAYWFX010000011.1, from coordinate 22,775 downwards.
ACCGGTTCGGCTTGCCTGGCCGATACCTTGCAAGGACTAAGTCGGGCTCGGTTAGCTAATCCTCCGAGGTTTAAATTCCAGGAAACAATGAGCCTTAAGCGCAGCTTATGGGAGAAACCAAATCGCACCTTAACTCTAACGGCCAGGCAGGAACTGAATGCTGAGACTTTCACCAAGCTTACTGATGAGGAACTCTTTACCGTTGAACTAAAAGAATCATAAAAGAGAGGAGAACAATCTATGCATTTTATTGCTGCCCAGGAGGCCTTAAGCCAATTAATCAGCAAATCCGATGATTCAGTCACAAAACTGGAAGTAAAGGTTAGCAGTCGGGCTCTATCTGCTGAAGAAGCAATAGGGCATCCAGAGAGGCAGGATTTCCCCTTAATCAGGGGTAAAGAAGTGCTGTTGCAAGCTGAGATTCAGGGCTCTATTGGACAGGCATTTACCGGGGACCCGATACCCTTTGTTGGAACCGTTGATACATTGTTAAAGACACTTAGTGATCGACCTGGTCATCAGGCACTGGCTGTGGCTGTTTTAAATGCGTTAGCTAAAAAACTGGGTATAACAACTAACACGGTTCATTGTGTAAACAATGAACCGGAGGAGTGTGGCGAGTACATCAGTGAATATTTATTTAATCAACATGGTGCTTGCAATGTAGGAATTATCGGCTATCAACCGGCTCTGTTGGAGCATTGTAAAGATCGCTTCGGAGTAGAACACGTACACATCACCGACCTAAACCCCGATATAATAGGAGAGCTGAGGTATGGAGTTGAGGTATGGGATGGATTAAAAGATACTCCCAGACTGGTTGAAACTTCAGATGTTCTTCTAATAACGGGTACTATCCTGGCTAACGGTACATTTACTGATGTTATACCCGAGATTGGAAATAAACCTTATTACTTTTTTGGAACCACCTGTGCTGCATTAGCTTCGATAAATGGGGCAAATCGTCTGTGTCCCATGTCTAAATAGGGTGCCTACCGGTAGTCTGAGTGCGCCGCTTGCAGAAGCGAAGGTCAAACCCCAATGGTCCCCCACACCATTAGATTTGACTATAGAGTAAAATGAAAAATGTCCGCCTTGACTAATCCAGGCGGGCATTTTTTCAGAACATAATTATCCCTTTATTTTATCAAGAGAATACTGGCACTCTTTCTGAATATAATCAGGTCCAGGTGAGTGGAGGGCTTTGGTCAATACTTCTTCAGCCCAAGGCTTAGGAATTGATCCTAGTGTCTTTATAGCCAGCATTTTTTTGTATATCGAAGGCGGGTACACCCGTTGGGCAGTATTGCTATGGGGATCAAAATAATGGATGAAGCCCTTGCGTATGGGAGTACCATATACATGAATGGTTACTGCTACCTGATTGTTGACAGCTTGCATCTGGTGAATTCCTTCATTCATAGGCAACACGAAGGTGGTCCCGCCTGGGGAGAGAGTAGCATCGGCAATGAGTTTTACTTCAGCATGGTTAACATCCAGGCCATCATCTACCCGTTCATACTTTCTTTCGCGGATTTGATTTATATGGGCTCCAACTATTCCCCAGGCCCCGTGGTCATGAATGGGATACATAACTCCAGGCTCCCATATGAAAGCCCGTACCGAGAATGCTTTGTCAGGACTAAAATAAATTTGGATATCGTTCGGATCTATGGATTGCCACTGAGCTTGTAAGAAAGCTTGGTCCAATACCAATCCAGTCAGGGTTGATTTAAACCAATCAGGGTTGCTGACCAGTTCACTCAACATTACCCGACCTTCTTCCAAAAGCCGAGGCCACTCGGGTTTTTGGTCAAGCAAACTCTTAAATTGCTCCCCAAACTGTTCCAGGTTAATAATACTCATTTCTCTTTTCCCCCTATCTATATATCATTTTTTTACTAGCTCACCATCGCGAGGGTAGTCCTTGTTCCAACTGCCATATTTACGGACATGAGTCCATGTTTTATAAGCTGGGTCATTGGGATTGGCAGCCAGGGCTTCCTCTTCTTGCAGGTATTTTTTCACAATCCCTTTCTGTTTGTATAGAAGGCGATCTTTCCCTATGGGACATACCTTGGTGCAGATTCCACAAGGATAGGCTTTTTGTCCGGTTAATTCCATATGCCGGTCCAGGCACGCCATCACATTATAATCACCTTTAAACTGGTCTTCGCGGAGAGTCAAGGCATCCACTGGACAACATTTCGCACAGGTCTCGCACTTTATACATATATCCTTCTCGATAATCGGGTCAGATGACAAGACTGCCGAGGTGAAAATGGATACAAAACGTACCCGCGAGCCAAACTCAGGAGTAAGCAGACAATTACTGAGGCCGACGGTGCCTAGACCTGCATACTTGGCAGCTATTATATGTCCAAAAGCAGCCTGAGGTCTATCCTTCAAGAGCCTTAAGCTTCCAAAACCGTCGCGGGTAAAAAAGTATGCAGCATGTCCCAGACGGTTTAAGAAACGAACCAGATTGAACGCCATGCTATCCAGGGTACGGTTGGCGGTATCATAAGTTTCTTTATGCAATATGGAAGGGGTGGTTTCAACAATTGGTAATGGCATACCAACCCCCAGAACAATTACAGTTCGTGCTGGTTCCCATAGGGCCTGCGGTCGGAAATCAACAGGGACTTCATCATATTCATTCCATCGCTCTACCGAAGTAAAACCTATAATATCCACACCAGCATCCTGACAAAATTGCTTAATCCGAGCCTTTAATTCGTCATTTACTTCCATATTCGCTTCCATTGTATAACTCCTTTCAATAACTAAATATAAAAAACAGAAGTGGCCAATGAAATTATTATGTAAATATCATATGTTACCGTGTTTGACTGATTATATTATAGCAAAAAACAAGAACTGTTAATACGTTAGACATACAATTTAAGGAAATCAGGCTATTACGAGAAGTATCTATACAATATGCACATGCATAACAGGGTTTTCATATCTTAAGATTAAGGAATTTAAAGTGGAGGTAAAGTAATGCAAAAATTTCGCACAGTTATAGCCCATAGAAATCCTCGGTTAAGCAGAGGCAACTTATTCATGGGCACCGAAATTGCTGAGGCGTTAGGTTTACAGGAAGGGGATAAAATAACTCTTTATGCAGGCCGACTATCCACTCCACAAAAAATAAGCATGGGTCGCCAAATATCTGGAAGGAACATGAATATCAGCGTGAGTGTTCTGAAGCAATTACATTTATCAGCTTCTAGTAAATATGGAATATGTAGAAATGATGAAGGAATACATTTAGGCCCGGTAGTTGGAATCATGGTTGATAGTGGCAGCGATAGTAGTCGCCCCTTCGGAAGTCAGAGCTTTTTCATAAGCCAGTTAATTAAGTTTGGAACGGCAATGGGACAAATTTGTTTTGCATTTAGCACAAATAGCGTTAACTTTAGCAAAAAAAACATTAATGGCTATACTTATGGAAAAGGTGGTTGGAAAAGAGGTGTGTTTCCGATCCCCGATGTTGTTTACCCACGTGAGGCAGGATATTCTAAGCCCAAATTGCAGATACGCAAAAAAATGCAATCCCTGGGGTGTAAGTTCATTAACCCAACTGTGATTGGAAAATGGGAAAACCATAAAATATTATCCGGGCATCCCACTTTAAGCTCCTATCTACCAGATACCTGCCTGGTAACAAGTTTTCACCATATAGATCGGATGCTGAGAAAATATGGCGCAGTCTATCTAAAGCCAGTTAACGGCTCAAAGGGAAGAAATATAATCAGAGTACTAAAAAGAAAAAAATCCAATATGTATGATTACCAATACCAAGCGAGCTCCCAACCGCGCATAGGGACCTCTAATGGAATAAATGGTCTGCGGCATAGATTAAGCAGGTTTATGGGCAAGCAGGACTATATCGTTCAGCAGCGCATTAATCTATTAAGAGTAGATGGCAATTTAGTCGATGTACGCATCCTGGTGCAAAAAGACCATACCGGAAAATGGTTAATTACCGGCAAAGCCTGTCGTATTGGAAGAAGAGGCTCAATAACCAGTAATATCTTTTCGGGTGGAAGCGCAAGCAAAGTAGAAAAAGTACTGGTTAAAAAATTTAGTGACCCTATACAAAGAGAACGAATACTGACCGAGATAAACTATCTTTCCATAGAAGCGGCTCGGGCCTTGGAAGCCAGTACATCGAGTATGGGAGAACTGGGTATTGATATCGGAATTGATAACACTGGAAAAATATGGTTTATAGAGGCCAACCTGAGACCAGCTCGGCAGGTATTCACCTTAATTGGTGAACCTGCTACCCGCCTTAGATCAGTTCAAAGACCCCTTTTATATGCACGCTATCTGGCTGGTTTCAGCCAGGAAAGGTAGGCATAGCATGAGTACTGTGGGACAGATTATCATGGCAGATGCTCTAATCAATAAACTGGATATACCACTGGTAAGCACGATAAAAGTCAGAGTAGGAGTTAAAGTGGTGACCAGTACATTAGTCGTTAAAAATGGCAAGCTAACCAGTTACATGCTTTCTCCGAAACTGGCAAAAGCTCTATGCCTGAGTCGAAGAAAAGCACTGCAGATTCGTTATGACCAGGAACTAGAGATGATTCATATTGGACCAACCATTGGCATTTTAACCAGCTTCTTACCCAACGAGCCTGAATTTGATCCTAAAAGTGTGCAAGCCGAGTTAATATTTCTTAGTAAAATTGGTAAGCAATTACCGGCGCAAGTCTATTTTTTTACTCCCAATTCAATTAACTGGACCAGCAAAACTACTCGGGGATTTATATATCATCAATTGAGCCCGGATCGAGGTATTTGGAAATCTTCACTTTATCCGCTTCCTGATGTAATATATGACCGCATATCCAGCCGCACTGGTGAGGCTAGGGCCGGGATAAAAAACACTAAAAGGAAGCTGATGAATTTACCGCATTTAAAATATTTTAATCCTTCTTTCTTAAACAAATGGAAAGTACACAAATTACTAGTTGCCAATGAGGACCTGATACCATACTTGCCAGAAACTCAACTGTTAAGTGCTTCTAGCATGAAAGATATGATAATGAGGCACAAAACCCTCTATTTGAAACCCTGTAATGGCAGTCAAGGCAACGGTATCATCAAAGTAATCTGCAATGATAAGGGCAAGCTGCAGTATACGGTCTATAGAAAAGGAAGGCATGCAGGGCATGCGGATAACAGTGCAGATTTTATGAAAAGAAGCCGGCTGGCCAGAAAAGGCAAGCCCTATATCGTTCAACAAGGACTAAACTTGTCTACATTTCAAGAATCACCATTTGATATTCGTATCATATACCAGAAAAACTATGAGGGAGAATGGAAAATAACTAAACAGTTTGTCCGAGTAGCACCAAGGGGAAGCAGCATCGCCAACCTAAGCCGAGGGGGGAGAGCTGAAACCAGCAAAAGAGTTTTTGCCAGCATCATGAAAAGAAATAAAAAACTGATTGAAGATAAACATGAAGAGTTAAGAAATCTGTGTAATATGGTGGCGGTTACCCTGGAATCGTCCAGTAAAAAGCTATATGGTGAGCTAGGGCTGGATATCGGCATTGATAAAGGAGGCAAGTTTTGGTTGATCGAAGTAAACTCCAAACCACGAAAAACTACTGAAACCGAGTTGTCTCAGGGTATCGTTCGCAATACCTTTAGAAGACCCTTGCAATATGCTATTCACCTGGCCGGTTTCAAAAATCGCCAATAGACTTTTTGAAGATATAGTTCTAAACACATAATAAAATATAACTGTTTTACTATCTACATTCCAATTTTGTATTTCAAAAGTAAATGGCTCAGTGGTAATATATATTTGAGAAAAATAATGATAACTGGAAAGGAGAATAGTTATGAATGAAGAACGGAGAACATCAAAAGCACTCAAAACATCGTTGATTTTAGTCTTGGTGGTTTTATTGGCGGGCACGTTGTTGATATTTAAAAACACGTTTTTTATGGCTAATGCCGAACAGGATAAGAGCTTGCCAAGCATTGCCAGCCCAGTCATAATAGGGCCAAGCAATATAGCGGATATGGTGGAAAAGGTAAGCCCTTCAGTAGTAAATATAGAAACGAGCGCAGTAATAAGTGGTGGTAATGATGTCTTTTTTAATGACCCATTTTTCCGGCAGTTTTTCGGTAACAATACTCCTAGACCACGCCAAAATGTTCAGAAGGGTATTGGGACAGGCTTTATTATTAGCGCTGATGGTTATGTTCTTACTAACCAGCATGTCATAGATAATGCTACGACGATTACAGTCAAAATTGCCGGCAGCGAGAGCAATTTTCCCGCCCAAGTGGTAGGGCAGGACTATGAGTTGGATTTAGCTGTTTTGAAAATTGACGCTAATAGGGAGTTTACTCCTATGGTTCTAGGTGACTCTAACCAGATTAGAGCAGGGGAGTGGGTAGTTGCCATTGGTAACCCCTATGGCCTGGATCATACGGTTACGGTGGGAGTGGTAAGCGCTAAAGGTAGGCCCATGAACATTGAAGATCGGGTTTATAAGAATCTAATCCAGACCGATGCAGCTATTAATCCGGGAAATAGTGGAGGCCCGCTCTTGAATACTCAGGGGCAGGTAATTGGTATAAATACCGCGGTGAACGCACAAGCCCAGGGAATAGGCTTTGCTATTTCTGTAAATACTGCTAAGGATGTAATTGACGAGTTAATTCAAAAAGGTAAAGTATCACGCCCATCAATTCCCTATATGGGAGTTTTACTACAGGTCATGGATGCCAATTTTGCAGCTAGCAATCACATTCCTAACTCCGGGGTTATTGTAACTGATGTTGTAGCTGGGGGACCAGCAGAGAAAGCCGGTATTAGGAAAAACGATGTGATTATTAGTCTCAACGATACTCAGACTGGCAATTATGATCAGTTGCAGGAATTTTTAAAGACCCAGCAGGTAACCGCCAAAATTACGGTTCATGTAATGAGGGGAGGTATTCCCCTAGCTTTACCGTTAACTCTGGCAGAAAAGCCTAAGTTTTAAAAGGGAAACAGAAATACTTGGCGAAGTAAACATAATAGAAACAAAAAGTAAGGTGGGGTAAGGTAGGACAACCCTACCTTGCTTTTCAATAAGGAGATTTATAAATCAATTGTTTGTTGCTTCATAGAAAAAGGAAAAGGAGGCTGAACTATGGGCAAATTAAGTAGAATCGGTGTACTAACCGGGGGAGGAGACTGCCCGGGACTGAATGCTGTAATACGAGCCGTTACCAAATCAGCAATAAGCAAATATGGGATGGAAGTGGTTGGATTCCTGGATGGCTTTAAGGGATTAGTTGAGAATAATTACGTTCATCTTGATTTGAAAGCTATTTCGGGAATCGGATATCGAGGCGGAACGATACTGGGAAGCAGTAATCGGGATGATCCTTTTAATTTCCTAGGTTTTAAGGATGGTCAGGAGATATTTTCGGATCAATCTGATCGGGCTATATCTCATCTTAATGAACTGGGTTTGGATGGCCTTATTGTCATAGGAGGAGACGGGAGTTTATCTATTGCTGACCGCTTCTATGAAAAAGGGATTAATATAGTAGGTGTTCCTAAGACTATTGATAACGATCTGTCTGCCACTGATGTAACTTTTGGATTTAATACTGCTGTGGATACTGCTTCTGAAGCCTTGGACCGTCTACACACTACGGCTGAATCCCATCATCGAGTTATGATACTGGAAGTTATGGGACGCTATGCGGGTTGGATTGGTCTTCATGCCGGTATATCCGGGGGGGCTCATGTAATATTGATACCAGAAATACCCTATCAGATCGAAAGTATAATCAACAAAATACGCCAGCGGCAGTGGCATGAAAAAAAGTTCAGTATTATTGTGGTGGCTGAAGGGGCTAAACCATTGGGCGGGGAACTGGTGATACAAAAACTGGTTCCTGAAAGCCATGATCCTATCAGACTTGGTGGGGTTGGTAATCAGCTAGCCCAGCAAATAGAGAAACTAAGTAATATCGAAACTAGAGTAACAGTGTTAGGCCATTTGCAGAGAGGCGGTTCTCCGATACCATACGATAGAATACTATCTGTCAGGTATGGAGTTGCTGCAGTTGAGGCACTGGTAAACGGCGAGTATGGTACAATGGTAAGTCTACAGGGCCAAAATATTGTTACCGTCCCTATTCAGGAGGCGATAAAGGAACAAAAAAAGGTTAACCCCAAAAGTGATATGGTGGAAGCAGCCAGAGCCATTGGCATCAGTTTTGGTGATTAATAACACCTGGTAAAGGGCTATCAAATAACGGGGGGAATGGTGAAGTGAAAAAGATTGCTGTGCTGGGTGCTGGAATTATGGGAGCAGGTATTGCACAGGTTGCTGCAGAGGCCGGTTATTATGTAGTACTGCGTGATTTACAGAATTCACTGGTCAAGGATGGTCTCACTACAATAGAAAAAAACCTGGATAAAATGATAATGAAGGGTGAATTGGATAAAGATAAAAGGTCAGCAATAATGAATCGGATTCATGGCACCATTGATTTAGCTGAGTTAAATGACGTTGATCTGGTGATTGAAGCAGTGGTTGAAAATATCGCAGTTAAGAAGCAGATTTTCAATGAGTTAGACAATATTTGTTCTGAAGGTACTATCCTGGCAACCAATACCTCATCCTTGTCAATTACTGAGATCGCTTCTTCAACCAGAAGACCCGACAGGATAATGGGCCTACATTTCTTGAATCCGGTATCACAAATGAAGCTCGTAGAGCTGGTAAAAGGAATGGAAACTTCAGATGAGACCGTTAATATAGCATGTGAGTTCGTGTCCAGGATAGGCAAAGAATATCTGGTGGTGAACCGTGAAAGCCCTGGGTTCATTGTCAATCGCATATTGGTTCCTTACATAAATGAGGCGATTTTTGTTTATGGAGAAGGCCTGGCTGATCAGGCCAGCATAGATAAAGCCATGAAACTGGGTGCCGGAATGATTATGGGTCCTTTGGAAATGGCTGATATGATAGGGCTGGATACCCTTTATGCTGTCCTACTAGTATTTTACAATGAATTCAGAGATCCTAAGTATAGGCCGCACACAGTACTTTCAACTATGATTAGGGCCGGTTATTTAGGTAAGAAGTGCGGCAAAGGGTTTTACGATTATGAACCCCAAAAGCCATGCAAAGAAGGAGGATTATAATCATGACTTATAAACCGATAAAGTCATATGGTGGTTTGGTAGGATTGATAATGGGGATTTTGATTTTTGGCTTTACCATATGGGGGATAAATTTTTCTTTGGATGACAGTGACCGTACCTTGAAAATTATGTTGTATATACCCACTTACCTTTTCTTAGTTGTTTATGTTTATTTAATATTAGGTGCGTTTAACTTGAGATACAAAATCGAAAAGGATGCTCTAGTAATAATCTGGGGGTTATATAAAAAAAGGATTACATGGGATCAATTTGATGAAATAACTGAAATCAAAGGGCAGGCAAATCTTTTCCCATTTCTAAATGCAACCTGGCCGGGGTATATGGTCGGTTTGTATTCAAATAAAATATTGGGATCTGTCCGCATGTTTGCTACTCATATCGAGAAAGGCTTCGTTTTTCTTAAGACTAAAAATGCTTTATTAGGAATCACTCCGGCAGACCAGGAATTTCTTTCGGTTTTGCTAAGCAAAACAGGAAAAAAATTGAAAACTTTAGATATGGATAAAATGTCCCAGGATGAAAAAGGTGAATCTTTAAAGGAAGATCGTTTTTTTAACCTCTACTATAAATTGAATGTTATTTTCCTGGCGATATTCGCTGCATATCTGGGAATCTTTTTTCCAGGTTCCGGTGCACCAAAATTCATTATTCTATTATTGGTTTTGGCACTGGCTCTGTTTATGTTTAATATTAGTAATGCGGGACGCCTCTTCCAATTCAGTTCCCAGGGTGCTTATATGACTTTGCTGGTTGGATTAGCTGTAACCGGGATATTTATAATATTGTCGATATCGGGTATTGGTTTTAAATTATAAATAGGCAATAAACATAAACTGATTTATTAGTTGACCGTAAAAAATATTATGTAAACTACCGGATTATTCCGGTTGATTTGAGGAAGGAAAAGATAAAATGCAACTAGGACTAATTGGAATGCCCCAGGTGGGTAAGACTACACTATTTGAACTTTTGACTGGAACCTCGGATAAAGGTAACAGCCAGGGCAAGACCAATACTGCCATTGCTAGGGTACCGGATGAGAGAATTGATTATTTGTCAGGAGTATTTAAACCTAAGAAGACAACCTACGCCCAGCTTGAGTTAATCGATATACCCGGTCTAATGCCTGGCGCGGAAAAGAGTGCCACTATATTTCTGGATACAGTACGTAAAGCAGATGCACTATTGCATGTTGTCAGAGTATTCGACGATGAATCTGTACCTTTTATTTATGATTCTATTGACCCCATCCGGGATATTGAAACTATCAGCTATGAATTATTACTCTCCGATCTAGATCTTATAGAGAAGAGAATCGACAGGATCAATAAAAACAAGAAGAGGAGTCTAATGCTTAAGGAGTTAGGCTTATTAGAAAGGTTAAAGGATGCTTTAGGTGATGAAAAGCCGATTTCATCAGTTGATATTGATGATGAAGAACAAGAAGTAATGAACACCTACCAATTCCTTACCAACAAACCGCTGCTACTCTGTTTAAATCTAAACGAAAGTGATATAAAAGATGGTTTGTATCCTAGGAAAGAGGATGTTGCCAAATTCGGACTAGAACATCAAATCCCAGTAGTAGAAGTGGCCGCCAGTATTGAAAGAGAAATTTCCGAATTAGAAGCAGATGAGAAAGAAATATTTCTGGAAGAACTAGGAATAACAGAAACTGGGCTAGTAAAGATAAGCCGTACTATGTACCAGCGCCTAGGCTTGATTTCCTTTTTTACAGTTGGGGAGGACGAAGTAAAGGCCTGGACTATTGAGGCTGGCACTAGTGCCCGAAAGGCAGCCAGTAAGATTCATTCGGACATTGAAAGAGGCTTTATTAGGGCTGAAGTAGTTGATTACCAGGTCTTCAAAGAACTTGGCAGTATGGCAGCCATAAAGGAAAAAGGCTTATTCCGATTAGAAGGTAAGGAATATGTGGTTAAGGACGGGGAAATCGTTCATTTTAGGTTTAATGTGTAGATAATATAATAACAAAATAAACGAAAAGGGGATACACCTGGTATGAAGGTGTGTCCCCTTTTCGTTTATATGACAAAAATTACAGGTAATCATGATAGAGCATTTTGCACCTAGTATTTTGATATTTCATATCATGAACTATCAAGAAAATACAAATGGAGTATGCAAATGAGCAAAACAGTTATGAAACCTGATGCTGAATCAACTAATAAACCTATAGCGGTGGTCGGTGTCCTGACTACTCCAAAAAATAATCTGAAATATCCCCTGCCTACAGGAAAAGGTGCCAAATTCAATCAAGAGATGATTCTCGCTGCAAGAGATAAAGGGATATTAATGTATTGCTTTTATCCCGGGGACATTATATGGCGACAAAAGAAAATAGTAGGCCACACCTATATTAAACAACACAAAAAGGGCAAATGGATCAGAGATCTGTTTCCATTGCCTGACATAGTATATAACCGGCTCAGCTTTAGAAAACATGAGGGCCAAAAAAATGTGCAGGCTTTGCTCGCCAGATTAGAAAAAGAACCTCAAATATATCTGTTTAATTCACGTTTTTTAAATAAATGGGAGGTTCACCAAAGCCTAAGCCAGAATCCTTTATCCGTAGATTTAGTGCCTGAATCATGCCTATTTAACCTGGATAACCTGATTAAGATGGTAAGCGTATATCAATCGGTATTTGTTAAACCAATAAGCAACAGTATTGGCAAAGGGATTATTAAAGTAGAACGCAGATCTAATTCTCGATATTTGTTTTATAAATCTGCGGCATCAAACCTGGGATGGAAAAGGTGCAGCACAGCTAACCAGTTGTACCTAAATCTGAAAAAATCAATAGGCTCCGAAGGTAAATATATGGTTCAAAAAGCCATAGACCTTGCAACTCTCCAACGCAGAGTATTTGATTTGCGAACAGAAGTACAAAAGAACGGCCAGGGCAAATGGATTTTGATCGGGGTGGGAGTACGAGTTGCGGCCCGCGGGAAATATGTTACGCATGTACCGAATGGAGGTTCCAAAGCTGTATATAAAGATGTAATAGACAAGGTATTCAACAATTCAACAATTAAACAAAAGCTAGACAGTCAACTAGAATATATTTGCCAGGTTGCACCCCGAATTCTGGAAGAAAGCCTAAAAATCTCGCTAGGAATACTTTCAATTGATATCGGCATTGATAAGTCTGGAACCATGCAAATCATAGAAGTGAATTCAAAGCCTGCCGGTTTCGATGAAGATGACATTCGAAGGCATCACGTGGAAAATCTGAATGAGTATTTTCTATATATTGTTAACTCATCAAATACTATCCATAGAAAGGGTTAGCTATGATTTTAAGTATTATCCATAAATCCAATCAGATGTCAGAGACCATCAGGAGTTTCCTGGAAAGCAGGGGCAGTATTATAAGCTGTAAGGAACAGATTATTGAAGCTTCTACATATCTAGAGATATCAGCCAGGTGTGGAAGCTCTGATCGGGAGTATAAAATAAACAGCCCACAAAGCATAATAAACAGTACTAACATCGACTTCATTCAGCAAATATTAAGTGTTAATGGCATTGGGCATGAAAATAGCTCTGGAGATTTTTTGAACCGAGAGTATGATGTTTTAGTCTTTGAAATGTCAACCATATCAATCAAACAAAAGATATATGGTAAGGTATCTACTCAGATAAAATACATCGAAGAAGATCAGTGTAAAAAAATAGTCGATCTTGCTAAGCGAGCCATTTATTTAATGGGTCTTGACTACGGCATGGTCAAAATTGGCCTTACAGGAGCAAGAAAAACGAGGGTTTTATCAGTTAATTCATCTCCTTTGATTAGAGAAAAGGATATAAATACCCTGCTGCGAAAATTAGACAGATTAATTAATAATACTGAAGGGATAGGAAGCCAAGAAGTTAAGATGGGAGCAGACCCAGAGTTTATGATGGCTAATGCTCGTAATGGCAAGATGATTCCAGCATCTCAGTTCTTTCCCCGCGAGGGAACAGTAGGGTGCGATAATATCCGAATACCGAGCCGTCAGCAACGACCGGTAGCAGAGTTAAGACCCAAACCAGACTATTCTCCCCTACAGCTAATATCAAACCTTAAACAGGCATTATACTCTGCTAATACACTCTCTCCCTATAGAAATATTAAATGGCTGGCAGGAAGTCAGCCTTTTGGCGGTTACTCCATCGGTGGCCATATCCATTTTAGCAATGTTGATTTGAACAATCATATTTTAAGAGCTTTAGATAATTATCTAGGTCTGCCCCTGTTTCTGATTGAAAATCAGATTACGGCAGTTAAGAGGCGGAAAAAATATGGGTTTCTGGCAGATTTCCGAATCAAAGATTATGGCGGCTTCGAATACCGCACCCCTGGAAGCTGGTTAGTATCACCAGAGATTACTACTGCAACGTTCTGCCTGGGTAAAATTGTAGCCAGCAATTATTTACAATTAACCCGTAATTGTTTTATTAGCGTTGAAGCGCAAAGAGCCTTTTACGAGGGGGATCAAGACTACTTAAGGCCTTTATTCTTGGATATTTGGGCAGATATTCAGAATTTAAGCATGTATAACTGTTTTTCACAAGAGCTGCAAATTATTTTCGATATGATACAGAATTATATAAATTGGGATGAAAGAGTCGATATTCGCAGGACCTGGGGCATAACTAATCTTAGTCGTCGGGATTACAAATATGCTAAAGTGCCAGGTAATGTCCCAGCAAGTTCAAGCATTAATCCTAATCCTGATCGCTCCAATACCAACGCCAGCAGACATACCCCTATGAATTCTTCGCGAAATAGTCGTCCCCAAACTTCACTGCCGAATGTTAATCCTGTGAATAATAATGGTAATAACCGGAACCGGAGAAGCGGCAATTCCATCCGAACATCCACTTCCGGCCCAGTTTTTACATCCACCCATAACTTCTATAATTAGTACTTACTTACTTCATTTGCAGAGAATTAAGCAGCATATCAGCAGCTTTTAATTGATAATTGATGCGGGTAGATAATGAATCCTTGGAACAGGTTTCAAAGATAAAACTATTTACACCTAATACTTTAGCCGAAGCAGAAGCTAAACTGCCGGATGTGGGATATCTGAGCAGGGAAAAATCCTTAGAAGAAGTACTTATTCCTTTATTCAAAGTACTGACAATACTAGTTGCGATCGTCTTGGTTTGGGTAGCGGGATAGTAGATGAGAGATTGTCCTACTGAACTCGAAGACTTAAGTTTCGAATAGTTTTCTCCTTCATGCATATCCATCAACCAATCAACATTATATTCCTTTACAACATTAAAGATTGCAGTTGACAGGGTGTTATCAGGTTTATCTGTTTTGCTGGTTGGAAAATCCCGGTTAAGGTCAGCTCCGCCTATGTCACGAGTATGCGCTGCAACTGCTCTCTTATTTGCCTGGGGAAGTACTATAAGTGTACCCTTTTGAACGGAATAATCTTTAACTTGGTCGGCTGCTTTATAGCCTGCTGTTTCGTTGCCATGGATACCTCCAACAATCATAACAACTGGACCAGGTACACCACTTTCAATAACATATAATTCTGTAGCATATTTGGTTCCATGGGCGATGATTTCAGTTTTAGTAGAGGAAGTTGCTGAGGAGGTTGCTGCCTGCACTGTGTTAGGCATGGCTAATACGGCAGAAAAAACAAAGACCCCCATAATAAACATGAATATGAAATTAGAAACCTGGCTTCTTACTTTTTGCATTAACTTTCATTCCTTCCCTAAATAATTTGTAAATAGAAATTAAGTAAGTAATACCAAGTTTCAACATTATTTTACAAATTCCTGCCTGTAACGACATGTAAATACTGCCATTAACTAACAAACCCGCATCGGTACGCTGTTAATAGCTAGCTAGTAAATATATAAAAAGGTATATAACAGAGGAATTTCCAGAAGGAAAAGGAGTGGTTTAGCGAGATATGAATATTTGAAGATTTGGTCGAATTCAGCAAAACTGTAGGTCTGTTTCACTTCATAGAACTTCAGGAGCGTCTTTCTGAACTAATCGGTAGGAAGGTGGACCCTGGAGAGCCTGAAGCTCTCAAACCGGTTATTAAAGATAAAGTACTCAGGGAGGTGATCTGGCTATGAAGCGAGAAGCTCGCCTGTATCTTCAAGATATATTTATTTCGATTACTAAATTCCAGAAATACACAGCAAACATGACTTATGAAGAATTTGAGGAAAGAGAAATGGTTATTGATGTTGACTTACCGAAAGTACTACCACGAATTAAGACGATACTCTCAGAATTATAGTAGTGTGTATATTAGCACACAAGGAAGAAATCCAATCCTATTAGACATTGCACGTATGACGGGCAATCTGTGATTTTAGCTTCAAAAATGGATTATTCATATTTAACAGTCTCACTTCTAAAATCAATAATTTCACAGACATCTTGATATTGATCCAGTGTATCCTGAATTGAACTGATTATTAAGTTTATTTCTGCATACGAAGAACATGTAGCCGCAAAACCCAAGGTAGCACGCTGCCAGAGATCCTGATGATCAACCTCACAAATCGAAACACTGAAACGTTTTCGTATTCGTGCAATAATACTCTGAATAGCTTGCCTTTTGTCCTTTAAAGAAGATGACTGGGGAAGGAATAATTGGGCCTGTCCATATACAACATACATAGATACAATTACCTCCGTATCAATATAAAAGCTACTACTTAGTATTTTAACCAACAATATCGGAAATTTTAATAAAATTGTTGGATTTTCACAACTTCCCATAATGAACATTATGTAAACTAGCAGAAATTTAGGCAAGGAATGCTGCTACTTCATTAATTGCTTCCTGCTTAGCCAAAAAGTTTCTTCAGGTTTTAGAACTAATATATCCACAGAGCCACCTACTGTCTCAACAACATTTTGAAAATGCATTGTGTTAATAGTTACCTCGACTGCATACTTTGCAAAATTTACTGCATCTTGTAAAGTAAATAGGTTCCATAGTACTTCTGAAACTTGCAAATCAGAATATGTTCCATCAGTGTTTTTTAAGGCAACTTCATTAAGGAGTCTTATTAATGTAATGACCTCACCGTCCCAAGTAGCTCCTGGTGATTCAGTATCATTTTCTACCACTGTGTTCTGTGAGATATTTATCTTATATATCTTTTGTTTTAATGTTTCATTAACCTTGGTGTACCCTGCTACTATAAAACTGCTATTAGGAATCGGATTAAACTTTCTAAAATAGTCTAAGACCAATTGAGGAACTTGAGTAATATCAGTATCTATAATAATATTCTCTCGAATAAACGATTGAATATAACCAGTTATGGGCATCCCATTTATTGAAGCATCACCACAAGTCGAAATGCCGCATTTATTAGGGCAGAGAAAAGTTTTATCTGTAGAATCCGTAGTATGAACACCTACTATATGTACAAGATTACCATTTTGATTTTCGGTTTTATTATATGTGGTTCTACTGTCACTGGCCAAAACAATTCCTTCACCCACATGTACGGCAATAATAAAAGACATTTTTATCCCTCCATAATTTCTTATATTAACAAATCCGTATAACACTCATAATATATTTGTGTCATCTTACTATATCTTTAAGGCATGGGTTGAATGGATTGGGATATTTTGAATATTGAAATGAAGGATTATCCCTATCAATCACCTTTACAAGAGGACTTTTATGACGTGTTACCCTCTTAGAAATCGAACTAGATTTATAAAAAACTACAAAATGTTTGTCAAATGAATCGAAATAATTATTTTGGCTGTAGAAGTGATTTAGTGCGGAATTACAGTAATCAATAACGCATTGGCTGCCTTTAAACTGTTGCTTGATCTCAGTTGATTTACATGAACCTGATTTCAATTCAATGAATAACAGGATGTCTCTCTCTTCTAAATGTGTAATAAGTATGTAATCACAACGCTTTCGTTCTCCCTTTTTACCATCGAATAAGGTTAATGGTTGTTGATACGAATCCAACTTTAAAAGGAGAGAATCACTCGGAACATCGTAAAGGTCCACCTTCCTTAATTTAGCCTGTATGCCGTTTTCTTTTAACCTAACAAAAGTGCGACTGTCCTTTACAATAACATTATCGAGTAGAGTATGGACTAATAATTCGTTTACAAAATTAAGATCAGCCATTATTATTCCTCCCCACAGAATAATATTTCATCTTGTATGCGATTCATGTCATCAATTGTTTTATCAAAACTGTTAGCTTCTATTCCATAATCTGGATCTATATCAGCTGCCACAAGAGTATTGCACTTTGTTCTCTTAGTATTTCCCTCAAGTTTAACTAGTGCTACTTCAGCAATAAATACTTTTATTTTATCTGCAGATATAAGTTCTTCGGATTTATATCCCTCTTTCTGGCGAATAGTATCAAGATATGACTTATCTTGATTAAGCATAATAAGTGTGTTGAGTTCCTTAATAATATAATCACTATGCGTAGTTATAAAAACCTTAATACCCAAATTAATTAACCGCGAAAAAAGCTTTATAATACGACGTTGGTTTTCTGGATGAAGGTTAAGCTCTGGTTCATCAATCATCAACAAGTCCCCTGGTTCAACAACATGTCGAAGATAAAAACCTAAATCTAATAAAGATCTCACTGCACTAGAACTTCCATCCATTGTCAATCGAATCCTTTTATTTGCATATGGAGCATAATAAATCTCGTCTCGAATTACCCGATACTCACCACCTATAATATCCTCAAGATCGGTAAGAACATCCGCATGATTCTTTGATAAAAAACTTTTCTTCTTAGCTACATCCTCAAGCTGTCTGGTAAAATCAACATTGCTGCGAACTGGAAGTGCATAATCCGAATATACTTTGTTTAATAACTCGAATGGATTAAGATCTCTTTTCATTGAGCTCATTTCTTCCAGTAGTCGGTTACGGGCAAAATTGAGCTCTTTTCTAAATATTGCAGCTCCCGTTCGTTCAGCACTTGCTATAAAGGGCTTAGGAATTATTGATGAATATATAATGCTCTTTATCGCTTCACTGATCGCTTGTCTTAACGTCTTTTCCGAAACATGAACTTCTTCTTTGTCTACTAACAACGATATATCGATATAGTTATTTTCAGCTTGCTTAATAATGCTCAAAATATGCTGCTTCGTGGATGCCCACACCATCTCATATGAGTCGTTAGGTATGACATCTTGGGGATTAATTTTAACTAGAAAACTAGTTGATTCAAAATGTTTTTCATCAGAGGCAAATACGGTAGGAAGTTGAGTCGAGTATTGTTCACATGCTTCTCTCAAAACGTTATTTGTTTGACTAATAATTTCATCTAGGTTCAACTTGATTGATCCATTAGACATAATATATTTGATAATTTTACCGTCAATATTGATCACAAAGGCTTCATTCCAGAATGATAAAAAACCAAACAACGCATATGTTGCATAAGTTTTACCTGTATTGTTACTACCGCAGATGATTGTCATATCACCTAATTCAAATTCGGCATAACGAAGAATTCCGAGATTATTCACTATTATTTTCATTCAGATCAACTCCAATTTTATAGATTAACAGCATGATTGAGTTTCGTTGTAGATGTTCTATATACTAATCCATGTTTATTACTTCGACCATTAACTTGACATATCCTGCGATCGTTCTGCATAAAAATGCAAGTATATTCGACACTTTATTGGTATTTATGCCGAACATATATCAGATTCCGGGATTAACCATAATTTTTTGTTAAGTGATAATACTCCCCTATCCTGCTTGGGAAGGAACATCTTTCCTACAGTGCCGGTATTTACAGCTATACCTAGTAAGTTATCAATGAGATGATAGTTCTATATCAGGGCGCTTCTCGCAAATGGCGAGAGGTGCCTTTCCCCGTTTTTTAGGCCTTTATTACATTCTGCAAAACCAAATGTAATGCAAGGGCTGAAATCAACATTCAATTCAACTACTAGCTATAAATGTGATTGGAGGAAATTTATGTGTCTGAAGTAAAGGAAGTAATCTTAGAAATGCTGCCCATAGAAAAATATTTCAAAACACTATTGACACATCTCCCTACACAATGTAGAATATTATTGTCTACACGATGTAGTATAATGAATGGGGTGGCTTTTATGGGTAAACTTCAAAAGATGTCGGACGCTGAACGAGAAGTCATGCAGTTTGTATGGGCGGCTGGCAGCTCGGTTTCCTCTGCAAAATTACTTGACGACTTAAAAACGATTAACAGGAAGTGGAAGCCAAACACGGTTTCAACATTTCTCGCCCGATTGATAGAAAAAGGTATTTTGACCTCTGTACGGCATGGGCGGTCAAACGAGTACATACCACTGATTACCGAGAGCGAATACAAACAGTTTGAAACACGAACTTTTCTTTACTCTGTACATGACGGTTCTGTAAAGAGTTTTATCACAGCCTTATACGAGGGCAACGACTTGACCGCCGAGGAAATAGCCGAACTAAAACAGTGGTTTTCACAAAAGGAGGCAGAAGAATGAACACAGCGTTTATCGCCGTACTTTTGATGTCGGTAACGGGTATCTTGCTTGTTTTGTGCTTGGCGCTTTTGCGTCCTTTGACAACAAAAACGCTAACCGCAACATGGCATTATCGTATGTATATATTAGTGGTATTGTTTCTGCTTGTTCCTGTTGGAATTGTTGGCGGTAATCTTTTTTCAAATATACCAAGTACGACGAATCAGGGGCTTCCAAATGTGCCTGTCATCCTTAATGATATGATAACCATACAACAAACGAATATATTACCACCACAAACCGGGCAGGCTTTACCGCAGACAGACCCTACTGCCGTAACGCCCGCCGCGCCTGTAACGACTGCCTTTATACTAAAAACAGTTTTATCATTTTTGCCGCTTATATGGCTTGTTGGGGTTTTCGTGTTCATTATTTTGTATGGTATTCAGTTTGTCCGGTTTAGGCGGAAAATCATGGGGACAAGTTTGCAAATTGATGATACGGGAACACTTCTGGCACTAAAAAACTCGATGACTGAAATGGATATAAAGGGCAAGCTCCGGCTATTGTCAAACAATATCATTAAAACACCCATGCTTGCCGGCCTGTTCAAAACATTTTTAATACTGCCCGAAGTGGAAATGAGCGAAAGGGAGCTTAAAGTTATTCTCAAACATGAGCTTACTCATTTCAAGCGACGTGATTTATGGGTGAAATCTCTGACGCTTGTGGCAAACGCAATCCATTGGTTTAATCCGGCCGCGTACCGGCTGACGAAAAACATTGACACTTTCTGCGAGCTTTCATGTGACGAGCAGGTGGTATCTGATATGAACATGGAAGAACGGCAATTTTATGGCGAAACGATCCTCAATGTCCTGTGCAGGGTTGTAAATCAACATTCGGGCATATACGCTACACTTGCGGAATCAAAAAAAGGAATTGAAAGAAGGTTGACACATATGATGAACGTAAAAAATACCTCAAAACGAATTGTTATTATTTCATTTGTTATCGCTGCTACATTATGTTTTACAGGCTTTGCGATGGCATCATTCATGAATGTAACAGGAGAGGATACCGATTTGAATGATAACCTCGGCGAATATTCTATAAACGGCATTAACGAACCTAAGCAGGATGATACTATCCGGGATTCGGATGTCATGCAGGAATCAACCGCCAACCCGCAGGACGAAAAATC
Source organism: uncultured Syntrophomonas sp. (assembly GCA_964457945.1). Classification (GTDB taxonomy): domain Bacteria; phylum Bacillota; class Syntrophomonadia; order Syntrophomonadales; family Syntrophomonadaceae; genus PHAA01. The sequence continues at coordinate 1,853 of CAYWFX010000011.1, read as the reverse complement.
GTCTGTTTCGGAATCAAATACGCCAAACGATAGCAATATCGACGGGAAATATCTGTGGCCTGTAACGGGGTATGATCATATTTCCGCTGCATATGGTTCATCCATGCATCCCGTAAAGAAGGAAATGGTGTTTCATAACGGGATTGATATTCCGGCACCTGAAGGCACACCTGTACTTGCCACCGATAAGGGAACAGTCGCCGAGATAGGAGATAATGAAACGGATGGTAATTATGTCATTTTGAATCACGGCGGCGGTATTCAGACTTTTTACTCGGTATTATTTGGATTTGCAGAAGGACTTGCAGAGGGCGATACCGTGCAGCAAGGCGACGTTATCGGCTATGTTGGCTCGACAGGCGAAGCAACAGGCAATCATCTACACTTTGGCTTGACTATTGACGGTGAGTACATTGACACGATGAGCGTTTTTACACAAGAGAATTGAGCTTGAATCAAAGTATTAAGCAGTAATCGATTGATTTTATTTTACAAAGTACTGTGTGTGACCCGAACAATCAGCCGTGTTTGCAAACATTGAGAGGTGCTGTGGAAAGGTATGTTGAACTTTTAGTTTACCGTGATAGATACTATTTTTGAAAAGTAAGGTTGCAAAAGAGAGGTAATTGAAGTTTGTGCAACAGAGATACAACCATTCGACAGATGACATAATAACCAAATGACCAAATGTATATGTCGTAAACATTAATATAATCTGGGCTTATGCAGAAATTATCAATTAGGTTAGCAATAAGCCTACCAGTGGCCAGACCCTGCAAAAGGGGGTTAAGGCTGTGCCCGACAATGTAGCCCTTTGTCCTTCCTGCTTAAATGCTTATTGTTCTGCACAAAATTATCATCAAAATATGCAGAAGTAAAGAGGTGATAGGCAGAAACATTATTTACCTTTCTTTTGTTGTTCGGAAAGCAAAAATGGCGTGCAGCTGATAAGATGACTTACTCAGGCGGATTTACCGCCAATTTATTAAGCATTTTCGCATGTTTTTTATTTGATTTTTTAATTGTCTTTATCACATCGTTATCAGCAGCTATTTTTCCTTTGATAACCTCTGACTGGGCTAGTTTTAATTTCTCGTTATCGCTTTCATTGGTCATTAACTTCGCCACCTTTCGGAGTTTCAAAGCTTATGGTTAGGGAGGTCCTTAGGTGGTCGAATTAAATACGACTACCTAAACATAATGAAAATCTGATTTTCGAAATCTGCCTATGTATCGCCTGATGAAAATGCCAGCATTATATTATTTAGTTGCAAATGCTTCATTCAAAAGGTTAGATCTTGGAATACAAGCATTGCTCTCTCTCCTAGTAATTCTTTCTCATCTAGACCGATCTTCTATACTATTTTAGCAGATTTTGCAGAGGCTAATAAAGTGCTGTCTTTTAGCATGTAGTGAACCCCTGACGACATACAGTAGTGTAAATAATCATCTTCTTTCCTTTGTGAACCAAAAAGATTCCAGCGTTTTCTCAAGACTTTCACTATCACTGATTTTCCTGTGTAAATGCCAGTGCTTTGGAAATAGTTTTAAATAATTATTGTGGCTATACCGTTCGTCAATAAGCAATACCGCTCCAGTATCGCTGTCACATCGAATCACTCTGCCTGCGGCTTGTAACACCTTGTTCATCCCGGGATACATGTAGGCATATTCATATCCCATGCCGTTTTTACTATTAAAATAATCCCTGATAATATTCTGCTGAATACTCAGTTGGGGAAGCCCAACACTCACAATAACCGCACCAATAAGTCTGCTGCCTTTCAGGTCTATGCCCTCAGAAAATATTCCGCCGAGTACGCAAAACGCTACATAAGTTTTTTCGGGATTTT
>CAYWFX010000010.1:0-81808 GCA_964457945.1 uncultured Syntrophomonas sp. | reverse complement strand
AGCCCAGGGAAAAGTTTTGTTTTTTAGTCTGTCTACTTGACAGGGAGCGGTTCAACATGGGTGGGTTCTATAGAATTTTTCCGAGAAGCATTTTAAATTCTTCATTATGAGGATAGATGTTTCCCAGTTGCTTAATTCCTTCTACGCCATATTGGGAAATCAACCCTCTCAGGTTTTCATCCGGGGTAAACTTTACCTTATTTCGCTGAGCCATGGTAGCATGGTACACCCTGGTTTTCAAGCAACATTTGGGCAGCCAGTTGATTCGCGTACCCATATAATATCTATAACCCAACAGCAGACTGTCATCTTCATATCCTTGTAGTCCAGTCAAAAATCTGGTATCATAACCGCCTACCGATTTTAGTGCTTGTGCTTTGTGTATTACCGGGTGAACAAATCCTTCGACCACGCCGGGGTAAGTAAAGGCTTGAAGTACAGCATGCATTTTATTTATATCACCGAGCGGAATACCTCCAGAGCTTATTCCAACAGTATATTCCGGATGCAATTCTCCGCTTGAAGTCATTATTCCCGGGCATATCATTGGTTCATCGTGGTTTTCAAGATAAGTGACCAGTACATTGATCCAATCTTTGGGGAAAAGCATATCAACATGGATCTCCGATATATAGGATATATTAGGATGAGCATTCCAGATATACTCAAAACAACTTTGCCGGCCCCTTGGAATGCCAACATTATCACCATTTCCGAGAATGATTGAATGCAAGTTTACGCTTTTCAGAATGGGCAGCAATTCCTCATTGGGAATTAATCCCTGATTGAAAAGCACTAGTAAACCACCCGGATCGCTTTCTGCAAGAGTTATTAGAGCAGTTAGCATCATGTTAATATCCTTTTCATCTGCAATAAGCAGTGGTAAGGTATGGGCTATACGTGGCATGGTTCACCCGCTTTCCTAAATTCTAAAGAAAACCCGGCTTAATCATTCTTCCCATTTGACCAACCGGGGCTGTGGATCGAGAATAGATTGGTATTGTTCCATAATACCGTACTGTCCTTCAGGATCTAGGTCCAGATAGCGCCGATATTTTAATTCCCGGTCTTCAGGTTTTGACCATCCCAGATGCTTAACTCGCAGATTTGAAGCGGCTCCCGGAAGCTCCTGAATATTGGCGGGTAGTCGTCCGCAGTGTAATGGGGTATCCTGCCAAATATATTTTTGATCTGGAATATACCTTACGAGCAGAGGACGATAGGAATTGTGAGCCTGCCAATAGTCATCTTCCCGGAAGTGGTCCTGATTCCAGAAATCATAGAGCCGAAAATACATAACATCAAAGCGATTCTGGTTGATTATGGGACGGATTTCAGATAAAACCCGGTTCTCAAAAAGCTCATCGGCATCCAGAGTTAGAATCCAATCCGGCTTGGTTTTTATAGTTTCCTCCCATTGGATTTGACGCAAGCGGTTTTCGGTCTTAAACAAGGACTCTTCAAGTTCAATGATGGTGAACGGTATTCCTTCCAGAATCTCGCGGCAGATTTGCACAGTATTATCAGTTGAAGCATCATCAATTATCACGGCACTGTCTATATACTGCTTAGCATGTTCCAGCACTTCCCTTAGGTAACGCCCAGCCTCATTACGAACTATCATCGATAGCGTTAACTTATTGCCACTGTTTTTACGCTTCCAGTCGGTTCCAATCCCTGTTTTTAAGCTTTCTCCCTTAATCCATCTTTGGTATGTCTCTACTCCAGGTAAATCAGACTCTCTATAAATATGATAGGCAGGGTAATGGGTATCAACATATAACCCCAGGCCCAATACTGAAGCGCGAATGCAGAAATGCCGGTCTTCCCCCCAATAGTCGACATTTTTGATACACTTGAAGCTGACACCACGAGCAATGGCCTGAGAGGAAACAAGTGTACAGGCTCCTAAACCACCAACTTCATAGACTCCCGGTAGTAGCCATTGCTGCAGTAAACTGTTGGCTTCCTTTTGATAGGCTTCTCCATTATTAAATGACTGATCACCATAGCGGAAATTGTAATTGCCTGACAGCCATACCTGAGGCATCTTGCCTGTGCCAGGTGTCCATTCCGTCCAAAATATTTCCGATATAATATCCTTTTGGGCCGCGAGCAGCTGCTTTAGAGTTTGTGGATGCAGAACCAAATCAGAATCAACCAGAAAGACGTGAGAATAATCCTTTTCTCTGGTAAATTGCAGGATGCTATCCTTATAACTGGCTACTTTCCAAACTAAATCTCCGGTCCATTGATGAGTTTGTTCCGAACAAAGATAATCTTGTTGGGGCTTTTCACGGGCAAGATAGGTGGTGCTGCCAGGTACCCCAAAAGTCTGTAATAACCAGGTGGCATCTTCCTCATCATTGTTGTCAATGAATAGGAAATCAAACTTGAGGCCACTTAAATCCAACTCAGCCAGCCCCAGAAGAAATTCCTTTAAAACCGCTGGTTTTTGCCTTACTGTACTGGCTATTAGAATACGCTCAACCATAGATTAACCTCCAAGCAGCTATTTCTGAAACACATGGCGTGAAGCTAGTCTTTTACTATTGCGAAGCACACAGTGCACTAATCATTTTATGCTCATTAAGGTGAAAATGTGTCTACTTATAACCTGATTCAGACAAAGATATCCATGATCATAAGTAAAATATTTGATTACCATGCGGGAAATGGTAGCCTTCTACCACACCGCGCATATACTACCAAAGGATCAAATTTAAGGAGGGAATATCATGGTAGGAAAGGACTGGACGGTTAGCAGAGTAGTCAGTAGTTTTCCAGCTGCTATTCAGGTATTTCGAGAAAATGATATAAATGTAGGTTGCTGATATGGCGACGGTCAGTTGACATTAGAGCAGGTTGCTCTAAAAAAAGGTATTCTTCCTGACGACCTTATGAATTTGATTAATCAGCATATTCAGGGCGGAAAATAAGCTGATTAGGCACAGCTCGAAGCAAAGTGCTGCATCCGGACATGCGTTTTGTAACATAATTCTACATGTGCCCATAGACTATATATTAAGCAATGATAAATTGTCTAATCTTGAAAGGAAGTGTCAATTATGAACTTATCAACTGGAGTACTTGCGAAGGAGACTACGGTAGTCTTTGCAGGAATAACCATAGCAAATGTTGACCCGATTGATACATTTAGCGTATCGGTTTTTGTTATTGATTGGAGTTCAGGCTCGCCATCATTACCAATACCAACATCTATTCCAAATCCCATAATACTTCCACCAAATACCTTTCAACAGGTTACCGCTAATTTAGGTTCTGCATCCTTTTACGAAATAAGGATTGTTTGTCCTTATGACAATGATTTAATTATTAACTGTTATGGGCTACTAACTAGTTCACCATTTGCAATAGTACAAGGAAATACTGTATTACATCATGAACTTATTGAAGTTGAAGTAATGTAAAGAGTTTATTAAGTTTACAATTAGGCCCTTGTGAAAATAGGTTTCACAAGGGCTTTATTTTTGACGACTTATAAATTTTACAAATGCATTTAAACTTTGGATTTTCTCAAGGCCACATTCGGTAGCCGGTCGTCATCGCGTTGTCACCTTTAATACTGGCGAAAAACTGTCGGTTATTGATAACGAATCCGGAGTCTGGCTTACATTCAGCCGCTTTCTCATTGTATTTTATGGCTTCTTGGATCATTCCCAGTTTATAGCAGCAAATACTCATAGCCGCATAGGGAATATAGCCGTAATAGTCGTGCATTACTGCCCCGGTAGCGCTTTCTGGTTTTTTTAGCTGGGTGGCGGCATGGTACCAGGATAAAGCACGATAGTAGTCCTCCATTTCCTGATAAACGCTTCCCAGTTCGCAGCATAGTTCGGCCCGGGGAATTCCATTCTCAAACCCTCGGATTAGGGTCTTAACAGCAGCCTCCCGATTGCCCTCTCGGGCGTAAATTCTGGATAGATCTATTGAAGCATCGATATAGTTGAAGAGAAAGCCCCCTTCCCCGGATAAAAACCTTTCATAATATCTCTTAGCTTCATCATAATTCTGGTTGAGGTTTAGCTCCCGCGCGTAGTAAAAAAAGTTTCTATGGGATAGTATTTTTCCCTGCTCCAGCATGTTCTGAAATATTTTCAGGTTGCGGGATGAATTCTCTTTTGCCCTTCTGTGGCTAACAGCAATGTCTACGCTAATTACCTTTCCAGCTGGTTCAATATACTCGTGCACCGGATCATGCCAGGTATAATCCATGTTTCGCTTCAATAGACGCTCCCGGTAATAGGTACAGAAAGGCGTATCTTGATTAGGAATACCCAGGTTATATTGCATCATGACCATATCTACGGATAGATCCAAATAATCCTTTAACAACTTGAATTTGTGCCGGTCTTCCTCTAACAGGATGTCGTCAGCATCCAACCATAGGATATATTCCATCGTCGCCAGAGAAAAGGAATAGTTACGGGCTGCCGAAAAATCATCCCTCCAGGCAAAATAATATACATTAGGGGAATAACTGTGGGCAATTTCCCTGGTTCTATCCAGTGAGCCGGTATCGACAATAATGATTTCATCCACCAGGTCTTTTACGCTTTCCAAACACCGGACCAGGGTCTCTTCCTCATCTCGAACGATCATGCACAAGCTAATACTTATCACCGCAATCCTCCTTGTTTGCTTTTCAAAATGGTCTTTCAATAATTATTCCTGAGTATTCTTAAAGAAAACCCGGCTTGTGCCGCAACCTTAATAGTGAGCGAAGCGAACACCAGTAGTACCCGCAGGGTGAGCCCTAGCGACAGCAGAAGCCGTGGTTGCACTTATACTATTTTCCTTAATAGCAACCGCAGGGAGCATGTGTAATACTCGAAGGGTGCTACATTAAAATTCATTTGTTTTCAGATAGTGCAAAGAAAGTTTGATTATAAAGAACTGCAGGGTGGTTGGGTTTGATTTGTTGGGCTCGACGGTGATATTGCAGAGATTTCCCCTTATCTCCCAGCCAGTAATAGCAATGACACAATTCCAAACAGGGAATAAAATCCCAGTAGTCGTGCCAGGTAAACTCCCAGGTTACTTTCGGTTTGGGCATGACCAGGGCCAGTTCCAGCCAGCGAACCGCTGTTGCATAATCATCAAGGGACTCCCGGTAATACTGCCCAATGAGACACAAGACCTCGGCTCGCAGGGGTTCATATTCAAAACTTCTAATCAGTACTCTTAAAGCCTCTTTCTTTTGGTTTCGTTCCATGTAGATGGTAGCCAGTCGGATACAGCTTTCCACATAATGGGAAGTAGCATCACCAGGTCTATCCAAGAATTTAAGATAATTGGCTATGGCCTCATCTACATAACCCAACAACTGTAGCTCCTGGGCATAGTAGAATAGATAACGGGGATGGACCTCACCAGGATTAGTCATGATCTTTTCTAGTAACTTGATATTCCGAGGTCCGCTGCTTGCGGTTTTGGTATGGGTAACTGCAATCTCGGTGTGCAGGATAACACCGTCAAAATCCAGGTATTCATGAACCGGATCATGCCATTGATAATTGTTCGCGCTTTTGACCAGTCGTTCTCGATAGGCTGAATTAATGTTATGCCCATCTTCGTCGGTTCTAAGGATATACTTCATGATCACCGCGTCGAATTCCAGGGTAAGATCTTCTTTTAAGAGCTTGAAAGTCTCCCGGTCAGGGCTCATGATCACATCATCAGCATCCAGCCACAAGATAAAATCCTTACTGGCCTTGGAAAATGAATAATTGCGGGCGGCGGCAAAGTCATCAATCCAGGTAAAATCATATATATGGCTAGTGTACTGGCCAGCGATCTCTTTGGTATTATCAATAGAACCAGTATCAACAATAATGATCTCATCAACCAGGTCATGAATCGAATCCAAGCAGTTGGCCAAATTTTTTTCTTCATCCCTTACAATCATACACAAGCTGATACTAACCATATTTCCTCCTTATGAGATCATGGCTCGCAGGCGGGCCATATCCACTTCACGTAATCTGCAATTCCGCAAATACAAAGTGCGGTCGGCTTGTTTAATAATTTCTATGTCCTGGGTTACAACAATCATGGTAATTTGCCATTGCTTCTGCAGGATCTGTGTACGTGCTAATATTTCATATCTTTCATTACTTCCAAGATAGTCGAAAACTTCATCGATTATGACTACAGGCGGTGGTCCGCAAAAGGCTACGGCCAGCATGAGTTTATATAATTCTTCAAAAGAGCCATCCCAGACGAGTTGATCGGCAATTACAGTGAGATTAAAAGCTTCCAGAATTGCCGCTAAATCCTGCGGGTTAGCCTGTTTCCCCAGGTACTGCAGCCGAAGGATAATGTTATCAGCCACGGTGTAATTAAGGATAATAGGTGCTTTGTCTGCATAACACAGACCAATATTCCTGTTTCTAAACTCTGTAAGTTCCTGATCAGCAGTGGAACCAATCTCAACGCCGAGAATCACTGCCTCCCCCTCCACCTCCTTTTCATAACCCAGCAGGAATCCTAATAAAGTTGTCTTTCCGCTGGCCGGAGGGCCGGATAGGACTACCAGCTCACCTATGCGAATGGTAAAATTCACATCCTCCAGAAGTGGCAACGGGATGCCCGGGGGCAGGCAGATAGTCTTGTTTACTCCTTTAACTGCTAAAATATCGTCCATAGCCATCTCCTATTAATGAAAGGAAGGGTGCCCATTCAGGTTGATTGAATGGGCACCGAATCCTATTCAGACATTAATGTTTTACTACTGGTAACAGCAGTTATATATGACATCAGCACTTTCTGATTCACTGGTATTAGTGGTTCGTGAATATACATAAACCCCGGACGTTAAACCGGTGAACTGAACTTCTATTTCCTTGTCAACCATAGACTGCATTTTATCACCGTTTACATCACGAATGAAGGATACAATGGTAGCACAGAAAGGCCCAACAGAGAACGTGGCTGTGATCCGTGTAGGGAGAGGTCCCCTCGTCAGGATAGTTTTCGGGCATTGATCCAGATCGTAAGCCGTCACCGTTATCGGTCCAACTGTGGCTGCTGTATTGTTCAGGACCTTGGTCTCCAGGTATTTTTGGTTAACGGCCCACGGTCCGGAACTCCTGGTTGAACTCGATACTCCTATTTTATTTTCTATGTCTATAATCTCGCTCTTGATTTCAACTAGACTGAAAGTAGAACTAAGCAAATAGGAGACTATGGCCTGCAAACCATAAGTTGGATTTAAGACGGCCTGATCTATAGCAAAGACTTCAGTTTTTATCTCAGCTAAACCTATGGTGGGGCTAGTTACGGCATTGCCAATCTCGAAGATTTCGGTCTTGATTTCCGCCAAACCTATGGTGGGACTCAGTATGGCATTTTCGATTCTGAAGATCTCCGTCTTGATTTCAGCTAACCCTATAGTGGGACTAGTGACGACATTGCCAATCTCGAAGATTTCAGTCTTGATCTCAGCTAAACCTATGGTGGGACTGAGTATGGCATTTTCGATTCTGAAGATCTCAGTTTTGATCTCCGCCAGACCTATGGTAGGGCTGGTCACGATATTGCCAATCTCGAATATCTCAGTCTTAATCTCAGCGAGACCTATAGTGGGGCTGAGTATGGCATTTTCGATTCTGAATATCTCAGTCTTGATTTCGGCCAGACCTATAGTGGGACTGGTAACCGCTGCTTCAATAACCGCAACCTCGCTCTTGATTTCAGCCAGACCTGCAGTTGAGCTGCTAAGGGCAGTGGCTATGGCGAATACCTCGGTTTTGATGTCGGCCAAACCAATAGTGGGGCTCTTCAACAGGTTCAGAGCATCAACAATCTCAGTCTTGATCTCGGCTAACCCAATGGTACTGCTGCCCAGCAGGGTACGGATATCAAATATCTCGGTCTTTATCTCAGCCAGACCGATGGTTGGACTGGTTACAGCGGCTTCAATAACCGCTACTTCACTCTTGATTTCAGCCAAACCTGCAGTTGAACTGCTAAGGGCAGTGGCAATGGCGAATACCTCGGTTTTAATGTCGGCCAGACCGATAGTGGGACTCTTCAACAGGTTCAGAGCATCAATAATCTCAGTCTTAATTTCGGCTAACCCAATGGTACTGCTGCCCAGTAAGGTACGGATGTCAAAGACTTCAGTTTTAATCTCAGCCAAACCTATAGTGGGGCTGGTAACGGCTGCTTCGATAACCGCAACTTCACTCTTAATTTCTGCCAGACCTTGGGTAGAACTCCCGATGGAGGACAGAATGGCAGCAACTTCAGTTTTGATCTCAGCCAAACCAATGGTGGAGCTATTCAAAAGATTAAGGGTATCAACAATCTCAGTCTTAATCTCGGCTAGACCTATGGTTGGGCTACCCAACAGAGCTTGAATGTCGTTTACATCTTGACCGATTGCGAATATCTCAGTCTTAATCTCAGCCAGACCTATGGTTGGGCTACCCAACAGAGCTTGAATATCGTTTACATCTTGACCGATTGCAAATACCTCAGTCTTAATCTCAGCCAGACCTATGCTTGGGCTACCCAACAGAGTTTGAATATCGTTTACATCTTGACCGATTGCGAATACCTCAGTCTTGATCTCAGCTAACCCTATAGTTGGACTGGTCACGACTGCTTCAATTACCGCAACCTCGCTTTTGATTTCGGCCAGACCTTCGGTAGAACTGCCAATGGAGGCCAGGATGGCAGCTACTTCAGTTTTTATTTCCGCCAAGCCTATGGTAGGGCTATTTAACAAGTTGAGTGTATCAACGATTTCTGTTTTGATCTCTGCCAGGCCTATGGTGCTGCTGCCCAGCAGGGTACGAATATCAAAGATCTCGGTCTTGATCTCAGCCAGACCAATAGTAGGACTGGTAACAGCTGCCTCAATTACCGCAACCTCGCTCTTAATTTCTGCCAGACCTGCGGTGGAACTGCTAAGGGCAGTGGCTATGGCGAATACCTCGGTTTTAATATCGGCCAAACCAATAGTGGGGCTCTTTAAAAGATTCAGAGCATCAACAATCTCAGTCTTGATCTCGGCTAAACCAATAGTACTGCTGCCCAACAGGGTGCGAATATCAAAGACTTCAGTTTTAATCTCAGCCAAACCGATAGTAGGACTGGTAACGGCTGCTTCGATGACGGCAACTTCACTCTTAATTTCTGCCAGACCTGCAGTTGAGCTGCTAAGGGCAGTGGCTATGGCGAATACCTCGGTTTTAATATCGGCCAAACCAATAGTGGGGCTCTTTAAAAGATTCAGAGCATCAACAATCTCAGTCTTGATCTCGGCTAAACCAATAGTACTGCTGCCCAACAGGGTGCGAATATCAAAGACTTCAGTTTTAATCTCAGCCAAACCGATAGTAGGACTGGTAACAGCTGCTTCAATTACCGCAACTTCACTCTTAATTTCGGCCAGACCTTGAGTCGAACTGCTGATGGAGGCCAGAATTGCCGCGACTTCAGTTTTGATCTCAGCCAAGCCTATGGTGGGACTGAGTATAGCGTTTTCTATCCTGAATATCTCAGTCTTGATCTCAGCTAAGCCTATAGTAGGGCTAGTCACGGCATTGCCAATCTCGAAGATTTCGGTCTTGATTTCAGCCAATCCTATGGTGGGACTATTTAACAAGTTGAGCGTATCAACAATTTCCGTTTTGATTTCGGCCAGACCAATAGTTGGGCTGTTCAACAGAGACTTGATTTTATTTACGTCTTTTTCGATTGCGAAGACTTCAGTCTTTATTTCGGCTAAACCAATGGTTGGGCTAGTCACCGCACTGGCTATCTCAAATATCTCAGTCTTAATCTCTGCCAGACCTATGGTTGGACTGTTCAACAGAGACTTAATTTTATTTACGTCTTTTTCGATTGCGAAGACTTCGGTCTTTATTTCGGCTAAACCAATGGTTGGACTGGTCACCGCACTGGCTATCTCAAATACCTCAGTTTTAATTTCTGCCAGACCAATGGTTGGGCTATTCAACAGAGACTTGATTTTATTTACGTCTTTTTCGATAGCGAAGACTTCGGTCTTTATTTCAGCCAAACCAAAGGTGGGGCTGGTCACTGCTACCTCGATTATTTTAACTTCTTCCTTAATCTCTGCCAGACCTTCGGTGGAACTGCTAATAGAATTCAGAATTGCTGCAACTTCAGTCTTAATCTCTGCCAGACCGATAGTAGGGCTCTTGAGCAGGCTTTCAATCTCGTCTACATCTTCACCGATGGCAAATACTTCAGTCTTAATCTCAGCTAGACCGATGGTTGGACTGGTCACAGCATTATTGATCTCAAAGACCTCGGTCTTTATTTCGGCTAGACCTATGGTTGGGCTTTTCAACAGAGACTTGATTTTATTCACGTCTTTTTCTATTGCGAAGACTTCGGTCTTTATTTCAGCCAAACCAAAGGTGGGGCTGGTCACCGCTACCTCGATTATTTTAACTTCTTCCTTAATCTCTGCCAGACCTTCGGTGGAACTGCTGATGGCACTCAAAATTGCAGCAACTTCAGTCTTAATTTCTGCCAGACCGATGGTACAGCTATTCAGCAAAGCATCGATATCATCTACCAGTTTGCCGATGACAAAAACCTCAGTCTTAATCTCTGCCAGACCAATGGTTGGGCTCTTGAGCAGGATTTCTATATCGTCTACATCTTTACCTATGGCAAAGATCTCCGTCTTAATTTCCGCCAGACCAATGGTTGGACTGGTAACCGCATTTTCAACCTTCCATATTTCCGTTTTGATCTCAGCCAGACCAATGGTTGGGCTCTTGAGCAGGATTTCTATATCGTCTACATCTTTACCTATGGCAAAGATCTCCGTCTTAATTTCCGCCAGACCAATGGTTGGACTGGTAACCGCATTTTCAACCTTCCATATTTCCGTTTTGATCTCAGCCAGACCGATAGTAGGACTATTCAGCAAGTCCTCTATATCCTCAAGTTCATGAATTATTTTGTGACAACAATCGGGCTTGGGTGGACAAGGCGGACAAGGGCGTGGAGGTGGACATATTGGGCCTCTTGTCTGGCAGTCTCCACTCGATTTATGGCAGTGCCAATTATGACTATTGGAACATCTGGGGGGATTTGTCTTATTGTAATCCAAATATTATCACTCCAATCTATAATTATGAAGAAGTTCACTGCAGCAGTGTATATTAAAAATATTCACCTCCCATATTTTTCTGGATTTTTGCACACAATAATATATGAAATTGGATTTGAATGAGTTACTATTTGGGATTTATTGGGGATGGATAAATTGGGGTGCCCTTCGTGAAACAAAGGTTTGATATGGAAAGACCTAATGATGGATGCGGTCTTTCCATATATACGAGGAACATTCGGCAGGAACCTACTATAATGAAAGAGATTCCAGGAATTTTATATTGTGCAGAACCAGCGGATCGTTGGGTTTGTATCGAGCGGCCTGATTGTTGTTATAAATGGCTCGCTCAATATTTCCTAATTTGTAATAACAACTGCATAACTCCATATAGGGTATATAGTCATAACAGTCTGGTATGATCGATCCCCAGCTGTTATCCGGCCGATCAATATTTGATGCTTCTTCGAACCAGTAAATTGCCTTTTTATAATCACCAAGTTTTTTATAGTAATAGCCCAGTTGACAGCAAATCTCAGCGTGTGGTATGTCATGTTCAAAACTACGCAGTAAAGCCTTTAGTGCCATTTTCATCTCACCTTTAAAGGTATAACAGTTATAAAGGTCAATGCAGGCGTCAATATAGTTGGCCATCAGACCATCTTCCACATCTAAAAACTTATGGTAATAAGAAATAGCATCATCAGAACGACCGTTGTGTAAGAGTTCCCTGGCATAGTAAAAACAATTTCGATGACTCAATGTTCTACCCTGTTCTAGCATTTTCTCAAAAATATCCAGATTTCTAGATGACCTGCCTCTAACCTTTCTATGAGTAATACCAATATCTGCGTTAATTATGTTGCCGCTAAACAACATATATTCGTGGATGGGATCGTACCACTTAAACTGCCTGCTTGTCTTTAATAGCCGTTCCCTAAAATAGGTTGTGGTCACATTACCATGTTCGTCAACCCCTAGATTGTATTTCATCATAACCACATCTACGCGCAGATCCAGGGTTTCTTTTAGTTTCTTAAACTTGTCACGGTCTTCCTCAAGCAAAACATCATCAGCATCCAACCAAAGAATATAATCTTTACTTGCCTGGGCAAAGGAATAATTTCTAGCTGCTGAAAAATCATCTATCCATTCGAAATCATAGATAACAGACTGGTAATCTGCGGCAATCTCTTTCGTTTTATCGCTAGAACCTGTGTCTACGATAATTATTTCATCTACCAGATCTTTAATGGATTGTAAACATCTTCCTAGAGTTTCCTCTTCGTTTTTTACTATCATACACAGACTGATGCTAATCAATTAAATACCTCCAAAAACAAGAATTAACTTATGACTGTATTAATATATTAAATAAGTATTCAATCTGCTCCAACAATAATGAATTTTTTACACAGGCCTTTAACTTCGCTCTTTTCATCAGCCTCGAAGCTTGCCAACCTTATCGACAGACAAAAAGGAGGTATCGTACCTCCTTCATGCTATTTGGATTATTGATTAATCTTGAGAAAATGCAAATGGGTATTTGCGTTAGACAACCATGGCGCTAATATTAATATTCGAAATAGATGCAAAATCAATAAACGCACTGTCAAAATCAATAATTTCCAAAATATATGTGCAACAGCCGGGGCAGGATTCACACTCGCACCAAGTAAATGAGAACGCCGCTGAATCACCGATTTTTACAAGATCAGAGTTTGGTGCAACGCAATTAGAATCGCAACAACAACCACCATTAGCATTGAAATTGTCTGCTTTTTTCTCAAAACTCCATGTTGTTAACGGGATTTTAGCGCCATTATTGCAGAATTTGCTTAATTGAAATATAATGCCGAGAAAATATTCTCCACCACAGCTAGTAGCTCTGAAATTAATCAAACTGGAAAAATCTATTTTAACCGTAGGTTTATGCATGTTTAGTGTATCAAGATTTATCGTACCAACAACCAGTGTAGGTGGTTGCCAGCAAGAGCTCGAACCGCATTCGCCACCTGAGCCCCCTATGGGTAGAGTCAAGCCAGCTCCGGTTCCACAGCTTAAAATAACATCTTGATGATGTGAATTGGAATCAGAATCGTCATTACAATTAACCTCTCCGCACGGCAAATTATAATTGACCATTTAATAAAAACCTCCTTAAATAATTGTGATACTGGAAATCAATTGATTATATATTTATTTAACCTGCCTACAGACCTCCTTTATAGAATTTGTGTTAAAACCCTGCTATATTTTAAACATTTCCGTTAGAATTGACCTCTTTTCTATCCTATTCCGTATGCCTAATTTTTGTTACATTGTGGGTATATAACAACAGTTCATCATAATACATTCGATGGGAATAAACGGAGACCACTTTATTTTTGCCCCAATTGATTAAAATAAAATAAATAATGATAAATGTAAGCTGTAAAGCCATTTATATAAAGAAGGCGGTTAGTGGCACTACTAATATGCGTATATATTGCGAGGGTCAAGGATAGACGTGGATTGGTAAATTCGCTTACTCCTGCCTGTTCGAAAACTCAAAAAACGGGCGTAAGATATGATCTTGCCCGTTCACATAAGCCTATATGTTCTTTTCCGATTTTTTTCAATCGGGATCGAACTCCCCATATACGATTATACCGTGCATTTTGTCGAGTATCACCAGCAGGTCAACCAAAATTTTGATCCTTATTAGGGTACCCGGGACAGGTGAAAAAAAACTTGTATCATAGCGCTCTATATAATCCCCTACAATTTCCGCGTCAGGAAGCCAGTTCTCTAGTATAATCTCAGCTTGGTCAACTTCGGATCTAAATTCATCAATTGTCAACGGAGGATCAAATTGATCCAATTTAATAGTCGGTTCATAGGTGTTGGTAATAGTAACAACCTTTTCTTCATCATCAACCAGAACTAACATAACTATTTTATACTCGGTACTAATAGAAACAGAGCTAATGTTAAAACTATAGCTGGTGTTCAATACCCTTATCCGAATATCTTCAATATTAGTAATCCTTCCCCCTACTTCCGACTCCAGAATAAAGACGGTATCATCCAGTATTGATAATTCATCAGCATATTTTGCCTTAATAACCTTTGTCCATAAATCTATTCTGCAACCTTCAGGATATTCACACTTCAAATCTGACATTTTATTTCTTCCCCCTCTTGTTACTCTTTCTCTCTATATAAACGTTCTTCTCTAAAATTATGATATGAATCTACTTATTAAAAAGTGACAAGGAACTCCTGTCCATTCGCGTTATTTTCAAGGAAAACGGGGAACCAATTTTGTTTAAATATCATAGTTTAAACCAGAGCCTTACAAAACTTTCTTAACCAAAGGGGTATTTCAAAGCATGGTCACAGTTTTAGTTACTGGCGGAGCTGGTTTTATTGCTTCTCATATAATTGATAAGTTAATTGCCCAGGGGTACAGAGTAGTATGTATTGACAATCTGTCATCAGGTCGGATTGAAAATATTAATAGCCAGGCAGTCTTCTATAACATTGATGTCTGTGATAGAGGAATCGGACAGATCATTGAGGACGAAAAACCGAAGGTCGTAATACATCATGCAGCACAGGTTGATGTACAACAGTCTTTAAGTAAGCCATTAGATGATGCAAATACCAATATTATTGGCTCCCTTAACGTTTTTGAAAACTGCCTGATACACGGTGTAAAGAAAGTTATTTATGCCTCTTCAGCAGCAGTTTATGGTGAACCAAAGCATCTGGGAATTGACGAAGACCACCCTGTTAATCCGCAATCCTGCTATGGCTTGTCAAAATATACACCGGAATATTATCTGAAGATATTTGCTGAGGTACACAAATTAAAATACACAGTTTTAAGATATGCCAATGTTTATGGGCCACGGCAGGGCGAAAAAGGAGAAGGAGGTGTTATTTCCAAATTTTTCTTAGACATGCTAAAAGGAAAGTCTCCTGTTATCTATGGCGATGGTAATCAGACCAGAGATTTTATCTATGTTATGGATGTAGTTAATGCGAACCTGAATGCTATCAACCAAGCGGATGGGGAGATTCTGAACATTGGCACCAACCAAGAGATTTCCATAAATGAACTCTACTTAATGATGTCAAAAATACTTGATTATAGTGTTAAGCCGATTTTCGCAAAGAAAAGGGACGGAGATATCCGAAATAGCTATCTAGATAATAGTAAAGCTCAAAGACTTCTTACGTGGAGATCACAATTCTCACTTGAGGAAGGTCTTAAAGAGACTTATAACTACTATTCTCCTAATGGAAAACAATCGAGGGGCATTTAATTCAAATTGAGGTGTGAACAAGATTTGGAAATCAGCACAAATAGGGGTGTGAAAATACCCCTACGCAAATGGCCTGTATTAGGGGATAAGAAACAATCTATTCCTAATATATCGGTCTTCAATGAAGATATGTCACCCATTTTGAGTCGAGGTTCGGAATCGGTTACACCCTTATTAAGCTCGGGTCAACTAATGGATAAAATATTGCATGCTCTTGAAGCTAAAAAACCACTATCTATCGTTTCCGTTGGAGCGACCGAAGCTTTTGTAATGGCCCAATATACTATTTATTCAGAGGAAGAATTCATGAATCACCGTGAGGTATATATTTCCAACCTAGGGGAAAGAAGCGGCTCTTTCCACCGTGGCATACGTTATCCCAATATAAAGGCCCGGGATGATGCCGTAGAGGCTGCCAAAAAGGCTAGTATTGTAGGTTACAACACCATTGTTAATGATGCCAAATCGTTTGCTGACATAGTTTTTAAAGCCTATGATATCCACCCCCAATATACCTTCGAAGCTAATATCCGACGAGTATGCATGTTTTCTCAAAAGGAAAAGATTGAAGAAATGTTTAGAGCCAGGAAAATATTACTAATCGGTTCCCTGGCCCCAGAAGCCAGAATCGCTCTGGATCGCAATCTTAAAGCTAAACTAGGATTTGAGATTGTAGGTGCAATCACCATTCATGATAATGAAGAAATTCCGCAGGTAAAAAAGGAAATAGCTGATTATCAGTTTGACCTGTGTATTCTAGCAGCCGGTACTAATGCCCTTATCCTTGCTCCATATATAGCTGAAACCTACGGAAAAGTCGCGTTTGATATTGGCTGGGGCATGAAAAGTCTTATAACAGAAGAAGTTGTCCATGATGCTTGGATAGATGAGATTATTGGCTTGAAAAACCTTCTTAATATGTAGATTCAAAGAAGTCTCGCAGTAAGTAACGCTTAATAGTGTCGGGTAAATTCGGAGGGGATGGTATGATTATGCGTATCCTGCTAACTGGATCTTCAGGAATGGTAGGACGAAATCTTCTGGAACATTCAGATATAACTACATTTGAGGTAATCACTCCGTCCCATTCTGAACTTGATTTGCTGGATTACCAAAGTGTTGAAAAGTTTTTATACTTTTGTAAGCCTGACATGGTTATTCATGCTGCAGGAATAGTAGGAGGGATTCATGCTAATATTCGAAACCCGGTTAAGTTTTTCATACAAAACCTGGATATGGGCCGGAATATTATCTGGGCATCCCGGCAGAATGGGGTTAGATATTTAATCAACCTGGGTAGTTCCTGCATGTATCCCCGCAATGCACCCAATCCCTTACGAGAAGAAATTATTTTATCCGGTGAATTAGAGCCCAGTAATGAAGGATACGCACTAGCCAAGATTGCTACAACCAGATTATGTCAATATATACATCGTGAAAATGCTGATTATCAATATAAAACCTTAATACCCTGTAATCTTTATGGACGTTGGGATAAGTTTGACCCCATGGAATCGCATTTAATAGCTGCAATCATTAGAAAAGTACATGAAGCACTAATAACTGGGACCAAACAAGTTGAAATATGGGGAGATGGGAATGTACGACGGGAATTCATGTACGCAGGTGACTTTGCAGATTGTCTCATTCATGCCATCAAAAACTTCGAAAGCTTGCCCTATCTTATGAATGTTGGGGTGGGGAAGGACTATTCGGTTAATGAATACTATGCATTAGCAGCCGAAGTTATGGGGTATTCTGGTTCTTTTATTCATGACCCATCTAAACCAGTTGGGATGCAAAACAAGCTAGTGGATATTACGAAACAAATAGAATGCGGATGGCAAAAAAATTGTGAACTGAAAAAAGGGCTGGCTGCAACTTGCGATTTCTACCTTAAACAGGAGGCAAATTAGATGGAAATAAAATATCCATTAGCCAGTAGTACCTGGGATAACGCCGAATTATTGGCTATACAAAACGTTATCAATTCAAGTATGTTTTCCATGGGAAAATACGTCTATGAATTTGAACAAGCGTTTGCCAGATTTATAGGTAGTCGTTACTGTCTTATGGTGAACTCGGGCTCCTCAGCAAATCTTTTAGCTGTAGCAGCCCTCTTTTACCGGAAAGACGGTTTTATAAAGCCAGGAGATGAGGTTATTGTTCCGGCAGTTTCATGGTCAACAACCTATTTTCCTCTACACCAGTATGGACTAAAATTAAAAATCGTTGATATAGACAGTTCTACCTTGAACTACAATTCCCAAGCCCTGGCCGAAGCCATCTCAGACCGGACCCGCCTGATCATGGCAGTAAATCTCCTCGGTAACCCCAACCATTTTAATGAAATCAACAGGCTTATAGATAAACGAGACATCATTTTACTGGAAGATAATTGCGAAGCCATGGGAGCCATGTATCAGGGAAAATACACGGGAACCTTTGGAATTATGGGTACATTCAGCACTTTTTTTAGCCATCATATTACAACTATGGAGGGTGGTCTTATCGTCAGTGACGATGAAGAACTTTATCACATACTACTTTCCCTTCGCGCTCATGGCTGGACCCGTAACTTACCCGAGCAAAATCAAGTATGTGGAATAAAAAGCAGCAATCATTTCACGGAATCTTTTCGTTTTGTTCTGCCAGGTTACAATTTACGGCCCCTGGAAATTAGCGGTGCGGTGGGCCTGGAACAATTAAAGAAATTACCTGAGTTTATCCGTATACGCCGCGAAAATGCCGCCTTTTTCCAGGAGCTTTTTAGAGATAACCCTTACTTCATGATTCAAGAGGAGATCGAACAGAGCAGCTGGATGGGTTTTGCATTAATAATACGACCCGATGTTCCCCTGGATCGGGGATCTGTTGTTACAGTACTGCAGGAAAATGGTATTGAATGTCGCCCTGTAGTAGCAGGTAATTTTGTCAAGAACGATGTTATTCGCTGGATCGATTATGAGGTCCATGGGATTTTAGAAAATGCTATGTGGATTGATGAAAACGGATTTTATGTAGGTAATCATTCCACTGACCTTCAGGAACAACTACTGGCATTATATTCAGTTCTAAGTAAGCTGATTTAATAACAATTCATCTCAAGGCCTAGCAGCCATAACGAAATTAATCTAATGATAAAAGAGCTTAAGGTTTCGAGGAGGAATAAAATGATGTATAAAATAACAATCATAGGGACTGGATACGTTGGCCTCGTAACTGGTACGTGCCTAGCGAATTTGGGATTTGAGGTAGTATGTATTGATAATAGCATTAGTAAGATTGAAGGTTTAATTAATGGAATCATACCTATTTATGAACCTGACCTAGCTGAATTGGTAGAAAAAAACCACCAGGCAGGAAGGTTGACCTTCACTACGGATATAAAATTTGGCATTGAAACATCCGAAGTAATTCTAATTGCTGTAGATACTCCACCACAACCAGACGGTTCGGTTGATTTAGAAAAAGTAATAAGCGTAGCCCAAGACATTGCTAAATATATGAATTCCGATAAGACTATCGTTGTTAAGAGTACCGTACCGGTTGGCACCGGACAATTAATCAAAAAAATAGTAAGCCAAAACCAGATCAAATCATATTCCTTTACTATAGTATCAAATCCTGAGTTTCTGCGCGAAGGTACCGCAGTTTATGACTTTATACATCCGGATCGTATAATTATCGGATTTGAAAGTGAAAGAGCTTTACAAACCATGAAAAATATCTACCAGTATTTTAGGATTAGTAAAACACCGATTCTGTATACGGATATTGAAACTGCAGAAATGATTAAATATGCGTCTAATGCTTTCCTGGCCATGAAAGTAACATTTATAAATGAGATGGCTGCCATATGTGAGCAAGTTGGAGCCAACATTAATGATGTCTCCAGAGGGATGGGAATGGACGACAGGATTGGGCCAGAGTTCTTAAATCCTGGACCCGGCTATGGAGGGTCTTGTTTCCCCAAAGATATCAGTGCATTAGCGAATATGGGAAAAACACATGGAGTCAATATGACCCTGGTAGAAGCTACGATAGAAGCCAATGAAAGACATAAACAAAGGATGCTCAGCATTATTGAAACGTTTATGACTGACCTTAATAATAAAACATTTGGAATATTAGGTCTGGCCTTTAAACCTGGAACAGATGATATGAGAGAAGCCCCTTCACTCATTATTATCTCAAAACTGAATGAAAAAGGCGCCAAAATCAAAACCTATGATCCCCATGCGATGAAGGAAGCCAGGTTACGGTTAAGTGATATTAACGCCATCACCTATTGCCAAAACGAATATCAGGCCGCTCTGAATGCTGATGCATTGATAATACTGACTGAGTGGGAGCAGTTTAGAAATTTAGATTTAAAAAAACTCAAAACGCTGATGAATACCCCAAGGATTTTTGACTTTAGAAACATATATGACCCTCTAGTTATCAGGAGTATGGGATTCGAATACTTTTCCCTGGGAAGAAAATAGCCCTTTAAGGAGGATATAATGACTTATTTGGTAACTGGGTCGGCGGGCTTTATTGGTTATTCTGTGGCTAAGGCATTATTATCCAGAGGTGATGTGGTAGTTGGGTTGGATAATATAAACGACTATTATGCACCGTCATTAAAAATGGACAGGTTGGAACAACTCAAATCATTCGTGAATTTTACGTTTTATCGAGGGGATATAACTGATTATGGATTTTTAGAAAAGCTATTCAAAAATCATAATTTTAATAAAATCTGCCATTTAGCTGCTCAGGCCGGGGTTGGATATTCTCTTAAAAATCCCTTCACCTACCAAAAGTCTAATATAGAAGGATTCCTTAATATCTTAGATTTATGCAGGCATTTCGATATTAAGAATCTGGTATATGCTTCGTCATCTTCAGTCTATGGGAATAATAGCAGGCTGCCTTTTAATATAAATGATAGAACGGATCATCCAGTTTCATTTTATGCAGCCTCTAAAAAAGCTAATGAGTTGATGGCATATACTTATCATCACCTTTATGGTTTGAAGTGTTCAGGATTACGCTTTTTTACCGTTTATGGTCCCTGGGGTCGACCGGACATGGCCTATTATAAATTTACCAAGGCTATTATAGAGGGGAGAACCATTGAGCTATATAACAATGGAAAAATGAAACGAGATTTCACCTTTATAGATGATATTGTAACCGGGATACTCACAACCTTAGATAGGAATTATGACTTTGAGATATTCAACCTTGGCTGCTCAAGTCCGGTTGACCTAAAATACCTCATACAATGCCTGGAGAATAGTCTGGGAGAAACAGCCAAAATTAGGTATCTTCCTGCCCAACCAGGCGAGATGGAAATTACTTATGCAGACATAAATTATTCAAAATTAAAATTGGACTTTATTCCTGCTACATCTATTGAGACGGGAATAACGAAATTTATTGAATGGTATATAAATTACCATCTAAATTCTCTATAAGTTAGCCTCTCTTTATTAAGCCAGAACTTTTTATCATTCAAATTGATAAACTCCACATAGTTCGCAAATACTAACCCACCGTTTTTTAATTATTTCTGAGAAGACCGCTTCTGGGTAATAATGTGTCCTGATGTTGGCCTCCAGTAGTTTGTCAAACCATCGCCTGCTTATGCCAGCAAAGATTTCCTCGGCTGGTATCCTCCAAACGCTAATTTCTTGATGAAGTTCCATTTCTTCTGCTGTTGGTTTCATCCCCAGTCTTTCCAGTTCTTCCAGCTGTATTAAGTTTGCATAATACTGTTGTTCCAGTAAATGGGTCGTTTTTTGTTCATCATTGCGCTCCCTGTATAGCAATAATACTTCAGCCATATTGCTTACTGATAAATACCTTGAACACCTGCACCAGAGTTCGTAATCCTGAGCCTTTTTATAGACCGGATTATAAAAAAGTTGATGCTTTAACAGGAGGTCTTTACGCATAATAACGGAAGGATGAACAATCTGGTGTTCAAAGATAAAATTACACCTCATAGTTTCAGGATCAGTCTCCAGCTCTCTTACCCATTCAGGGTTTATTCCGATTATTTTGACCCATGTCCCACATACTCCAATCTCGGCATTTTCCTCCATAAAAGCTACTTGTTTTTCCAGTCTGGCAGGAAGACTAATATCATCGGCATCCATTCGTGCTATATACTTTCCTCTGGCAGTGCTGATTCCTTTGTTTAGAGATTGGGCCAACCCCTGGTTACAATCATTATTAAGTAATTTAATTCTTGGGTCTTTATAACTTTCAATTATTGCTTGGCTGCTATCTGTTGAACCGTCGTTTATTATTATAAATTCGAAATTGGTGAAAGTTTGTTTTAGAATACTTTCTATTGCTTCTGCCAGATATAGTTCTCCATTATACACAGACATCACTACGCTGACTTTTTTATCATATGTCATTAAATAATTATCCCCCTTTTTTACATCATGCAGTAAAGGTAACAAGACTCTTCGTATCCTTTCCCGGGGATTCATCATTTTAATCAATTTACCACTTTAAGCTCGAAGCCTTATAACATCATTTTTTAACGGTACATCTATTAGTGATTTCCACCCACCGCTTATCCAGCATTATTGTAAATTCCGGTTCAGGATAATAATTGTATTGGCGATTGGCTTCCCTTAATTTTTCAAACCACCGGAAAGCTCTTTCTGCAAAACTGCTGCTGGCTGGTATCCTGTGTATACCAATATCTAAATGGAGCTTAAGTTCCTCTGCAGATGTATTAATACCCAGGTTGGTTTTTAATTCCTCCAATATTACCAATATCCCAAATTGCTCCTGATCCTTAAAAGCCCGCGAAGCCTGTTCCGCATGATGACGGTATAAATATAAAACTTCGCTTTGATTGGCAAGGCGAAAATGCCTGGCACACCGGCTCCAGAGTTCATAGTCTTCCGCATATGAAAAAGCCGGGTTGTAGAATAAATTATGTTCGATGAGCAAGTCCCGGCGCATTATAACCGTGGGATGGGCAATTAAAGGGCCAAATAGTAAATGACACTTTATGGTCTCGTGGTCAACCGGTAACTCCCGTATCCAACCTCCGCCGGGTCCAATAATTTTTAACCAGCTTCCGCACACCCCTACTTCCTTATGGCTTTCCATAAAAGCCACCTGTCTTTCCAGCCGTTCTGGCAGGCTGATATCATCAGCATCCATCCTAACCAGGTATTTACCCCGGGCTGTTTCCAATCCCCGGTTAAGAGACTGGGCTAGTCCCAGGTTATGATCGTTATTTAATAGGATAATTCTAGTATCTTTATAACTTTCAATGATATTTCTGCTTTTATCAGTCGAAGGGTCGAGGATTATAATAAATTCAAAATCAGAAATTGTCTGATTTAAAATACTTTCCATGGCTTCCCGCAGATATAATTCGCCATTATATATTGACAATATGACACTTACATATGGATTAGATGCCATTAATTATCCCCTTTCATCATACAGGGAATTCTTCCTTAATTAATCTTCCATCCGGTTAGTTTTACTGGATGAATATACAAAGATTCTTTATGAAAAGACTCCATCAATTTATTTAAGTCTCTATCATATTTTCTTTCCAGTTCTAGACGGTCCTCTTTTGACCACAGTTCCGTTCCCATCAAATCTACTTCATTTTCCCTGATAATTTTCTTAGCTGATAACGCCAGGGCAGTAGGGGTAGCCACTTCTGCGTGCAGTCGCATAGCTGCGAAAATACCACATAACCTGCAGAATCGTTTTATTGATTCATGCCCAACTACAACAAAATCGGAATATCCAGTTACCAGGGGATATTTCGGAGCAAAATTATCTAAATCCATCTGTATTCCGTGACTGCCCATCAAACTAATAGCCTCATTGGCTGGAGGTAATTCCTTGCGAAACTCAACACCGTTATAATCCTGGAATACTTTGAGAACCCCTGCTAAATGTGACCAACCTGGGTCTATTGCAGTCAATGGAGTTAAACTTTTAATATAAGATGCCTGATTATGCAAATGCAGTATTTCAATAATATTCATATCATTTAGAATTGGATTTAATATTAGATCATCAGCAATAAAGATATAATGACTAAATTTTTCCTGGAAAAGCTGATTAAACCCCTGAGCGAAAAACCCCTGAAATTGGAAGGAGTTTTCATAGACCGGTATGACACCCTCCTTATTCCCATCATAAAAAGGCATTAGATAAAAAATATTACTGAACCTTTTCTCATAAATCTGCTGCAGTTTTTCAATATTTTGATCATATCTATGGTTAAATACTAAAATTAATGCAACCTCAGATAGAGCTGGTGTTGTCATGGTATCACTCCTTAATGATTACAGCCTGCACATTAGTGGTTTAAAGTCCCCAGGTCTTTAACAGTTCTTTATCTTCGTTGATTATGAAACTTCTTTTTCCCGAGATCGTAGTAGGAATATCATGAAGAAAATTGACGCTTATTTGCATCCCTGGAGCAATCGTGTTAAGGTCTCTAAGAAATTCTGTTATCTCCGTATCTGTGCACCAGTCGTTTTTCACAATATTAACTTCCAGTATATAACCGGGTTTCTGGATATATTGCACCGTTCGCATACCCGATCTGAAATGACTCTCACCCCTATCCGGCCCTACCAGCCCTATGCCGTGATGTACCAGAAAACTCGGGCTAATGGGACCATTTTTGCCTATTATTATGTCATTTGTTCTGCCTTTGGCCCTAACAAGCGGTAATTGCCTGCCACAGGAACATTTTTCTTCCAGAAAGATTATTGCATCACCATTTCGATACCGAATAAAGGGCATAGCCTTATTCCATAAATCGGTAACGATCATCTCACCATCAATTTCCTCAATGATAGCTCGTTCCATAAAATAATGAAGGCCTTCATGAGCTCCGCATTCCCATGCACATGCTCCTCCATCATTACAACAATATTCTTCAAAAACCCTGCAGCCAAAGCCTCTTTCCATCACTTCGCGTTGATAATCATAAAGGTTCTCTGATATAGGATCAATGGATTCTATTCCTTCAAATGTTACTCTGTTATCCAGGCAATACTTGGCCAGAATGTACAAAGAGCTCACATAACCTCGCAAATGTTGGGGTTTAAATCCAATCAGTTTTTCCACAATCTCCTTCAAGTTTCCGGTGCTCATATCTCCCACAAGATTCAGGGTATTGGGTCCGCCAACAGTGCCTTGAGCAGAGGAGATCACTGCCAGTCTTTTACCCTGAGTATAGCCATTCCAGAGCCAACCTCTTGCATGGGCCTGGGCACGAATATAACGGCTTTCTTTGGAATCATAATATTTAAGGGAACTACCGGTTGAACCTCCGGTATAAAGAGTATCATAGATAAGTTCTGCATTAACAAAATCGGGATTATTTTGCATTTCCTCTCTGGTAGTTATGGGTAACTTGTATAAATCATCCTTATTTTTTATATCTGTAGGCTTTAGCTTTGCTTCATCAAATTTGTTTTTGTAAGCGGGTATGTTGTGGTAAGCATAATCAAGAATTTCAGCAAGACGTATATTTTGAAATTCAATAAACCTTTCAAAAGACCACCACTGGCTTTCATTTAAATCAATCATTTCTGTAACCTCCTGTTTAGCATTTGGTTTAAAAACAATGGGTTTGCTAAACTATTTCCCATTTATCGAGTATGAGGTCACTGGTATCGATTGTATCCTCTTGGAACCATCTATTAGGGGCGAAAATGATTTTATTCGGGTTAGGGTTAAGCCATGCTCCCCACCAGCTAAAGGTACTATTAGCAACAATATTATGTTGGCACATGCTCATCAATCGGAGATCTTCGTAATCTCTGGCTGGTCCGTTGTGATCGATTAGTGTCATGGGATAATCCAATATAATATTTTTCGCAACCCATTCCGGATCATCAGAAAAAATAAAAAAATGTGGTTTATGAACTTTTTCCGCCATTTCCAAAACACATCGCCGGTAATATTCCATGCTGCAGGTACCATGTACCGAATTAGTGTGGGGATTATTAATATAATCACCCCGTCTGATGTGCAGAGACACAGAGGCACAGTTTTGAATACAATCAGCAATTTCCCTATTTATCGGATCCAGTTCATGTTTCACGGAAAACTCACTGCGAATTATGTCTTTGATATCGGCAAAATATTTTTCACTCTGCCAGTATCCCATGAGATATACATTGTCCGGAAGCTCTAGTAAATCAGGATTAAAATTAAAAAATTGTTCTCTTATTACCAGTCCCCGGGAATCCTGAGCAAGAAAATTGTTACCTGTAACCTGTACAATGTCATCCGTAGTTGCGATATTTTCAATAATGCAAAAATGACTAAGGTGGTAGGAGTGTAAAGTATATCTTTCAAAAGCAGATATATCAAGTTTAAGACATGCCCCATGAATATTCGCCAGTCTCCTGGCGGCCGCATACTGAAATAATTGATTACCTAATCCACCTACTAATTGAACAATCACCATTTTTCCAGTTCACCTCTTTATGGTTGAAACGAAACTTCTGAGTGGGATAAGCAAGTTCTAGGAAGTGGTTGGGGTTATATAGTCATCGGTTTTCGATACAAACTTACAACATCTCATTAAAATATCATCTTCAATCTGCCAGGTATGATGTTCCGGGTTTTTCCGTCGAATATAAACAAAATTAAATCTATCATTCGCATAGATTTTAATTCCATTTTTAATGCATTCAGCAGTAAAATAGCTATCCGGTCCACAGTTTATGTCTGGGAATCTCACCCTATTAAATACTTCTTTTTTAAATACCAGGGTAGCTCCGGCAACAGCGGTTACATGATGATTCTCACGGTCTGGCCACATATTAGCTAGGGTTTTACTGGCTTCATAATAAACATAGAGGCTGCCTTTGCCTACTACATCCGTATCGACATAATCAAAAGCTGCCATTGCATTCTCCAGATAGGGTGCGGCATAATAATCATCATCGTCAACATTAGCAATGTAATCAAACCTAGCCTGTTCGACGGCATAATTCAAGCATTCACCGTAAGTAACCTGTTCATCCAGCTGATATACCCTGATATTTTCATACTGTGCGGCTTTGGCCCTCCACTCTTCAAGATTCATGGAATTATTATTTAGCACGACAATTAATTCACGGGGTTCATATCTTTGCCGAAGATAATTGGCAAATACCCATTCCATAAAATCGGGACGGTTAGTCGGAGTGATCACTGTTACACCAGGCCCCGTGTATAGTGATATTTTCCTTTCTTCATTCAAACCTGCTCAACCTCCAAACAATACTAAACTCTACCTTTAATATAAATTATGAAATAGCATTTTCTTTGTTACACCCGTGCAACCAAAACGACCCCAAAATGACCATTATTTTTTGATTAGAAATGAAATTTGCCTGTATATCACTCATTTTAGTAACATTCGCCTGTTTTATCTAATATCTTACATAGAGACGCAGTAATTAAAATTCGAGAGAGTGTCACAATGGGAGTTGATAAATGATGGAAAATAATCCTGGATCTATTGTTATTACCAGCATATATAATCCTTCTCAAGCTATTAGAGACTACGCCCGGTTTGAAAAATGGACTTTAATTGTGGCTGGTGATAAAAAATCACCTGAGGCTTGGAATTGCCAAGATGTCATGTATCTTTCACCGCAACAACAAGAGAATCTAAACTATAAAATTAGTAAACTACTGCCATGGAACCATTATTGCCGTAAAATGCTTGGCTATTTATATGCTATTGAAATGGGAAGTAGTCTAGTCGTAGATACCGATGATGATAACATACCTAAAGATAACTGGGGATTCCCGAATTTCGATGGATATTACGATATAATTCCAAGTAACCTGGGGTTTATAAATATATATAAATCTTTTACCAATAAGCATATCTGGCCAAGAGGATTTGACCTGAGCCTTATTAACAGTGAATCTGTAACAATTAATGAACAGGAATTAAAAAAAGAGCCTGTAAAAGTGGGGGTCTGGCAGGGCTTGGCAGATGGAGACCCTGATGTTGATGCTATCTATCGCCTGGTAGATAATCAACCATGCTTTTTTGAAAACCGGCCTCCTATTGTCCTGGGAGAAGGCACTATCTGTCCTTTCAATTCGCAAAATACAGCCTTTCGTTCAGAATTATTTTCCCTGTTATACCTGCCTGCTCTGGTCACCTTTAGATTTACTGATATTCTGCGCGGGTTGGTGGCCCAACCTATTATGTGGCAGTTTGGTTACAAAATCGGTTTCTTAACTGCAACTGTTCATCAGGAACGAAACCCCCACAATTATATGGAAGATTTTGCTCAGGAAATCCCTGTATACCTTAATGCTAATAAAATAATTGATATTGCTGCCAGAAACGTCAGTTCCGCTTATACAATTGAAGATAACTTATTTAATGTTTACGAGTCTTTACTAAGGAATAAGATTATCGTAAAAGATGAAATGAAAATATTATCAGCCTGGTTGGAAGATTTACAAACGATGCGGAAATAACACAACATTATCTTTTTATTAATTGCTAGCAAACATCAATATAAACTGATATTATCCTTTAATATTAAATATGATTCTGCTTCCGAATTTTTCATAAGAAAATGGTAATTCCTGATAGGCTATTAATGTTGTTCGAACCGCTTTTTGCTTCTCTGGAGGGCAAAAGAAAAGAAAATATCCTCCCCCACCGGCTCCCAGGAGCTTTCCCCCATAGGCCCCCGCCTCTTTGGCAAGACAATATATATAATCAATTTCCTTATTTCCTATTCTATCGGACAGGGTTTTCTTTTCTTCCCAGTTTTGATCCAGCAACTGTCCCAGTATCTCAATATTCAAATTAGCCAAATATCCCCTTCCTTGAATAGCCGTTTCCTTGATTCGGTGCAAAGCAGATATATTACGGGATCCATTGGTTTTTTGATCATTTAAGATCATAGCAGCTTTTCTGGCAATACCGGTATAAAACAACATAGAAAAAGAATTAAGCAGGTTCCTGGAGTTATTATCCAGAACAATTCGACTTACCTTAACCTTGTCATCGGGCTCAAAAATAAAATTGTTGAAGCCCCCAAAGGCCGCTGCATATTGATCCTGTTTACCTATAGGCTCACCCAATCTATTAATTTCTATTTCACAGGCCATTTCCGCTAGTTCAAAGGCATTTTTATACTCCCCTTTAAATGCAAACAATGCATTTAAAAGTCCCACCGTAAAGGAACTGGATGAACCTAATCCACTTCCTTCAGCTGGAATATCAGCAATACTGGTGATTTCAATACCTTTTTCAATTTCCGCCATTTGCAGAGCCTCACGAAATATACTGTGTTTTATCTGTTTTATTTCTTTTTCTTTTTCTCTTTCTGAATAATTAAGAATAATATAATCATCATGTCTTGCTTTAACAATGATATAAATATACTTATCAATGGTGGAACTAAGCACAGCACCTCCGAACTGCCGGTAATAATCTGCAATGTCGGTTCCACCCCCGAAAAAACTGGTTCGTAAAGGAGTCTGGCTTATTATCAATTCTGATCTCCCTCCAACCATTTCTTAATGATCTGCATCATCAGGTGGTTTAGGATCAAATGTATGTCCTCAACTTTCTGCATATCATTTACAGGTACAACCATATAATTACTCGCGATCTCTTTGAGCCGCCCGCCATTATACCCTGTCAAGGCAAAGGTTTTTACTCCCTTGGAATTGGCATATTCTATAGCCATAATAACGTTTTTCGAATTTCCGCTTCCCGAAATAGCGATAACCAGATCGTCAGGTTTTAAATAGTTTTCCAGTTGAAATTTAAATACCTGCTCATACCCGATATCATTGGCAATGGATAATACAGACGGTATATTATCATTCAGGCAAACAAAGCGGAAGCGCTTACTGAGATTTTCGCTTACCCCTTTGTTAAAATCACCGGCGAAATGGGAGGCAGTAGAAGCACTGCCACCATTGCCAAAAATATATATAGTTCCCCCATGGGCATGTACATTAATTAGCTCATTTATCAAAGAACTAATTTTCTGGCGATCCAACCTGTCAAGGGTCTTTTTTAATTCATCCAGATAGGTTTCAATATTACTATTAAATCGTTCGTCCCTGGATAAGATAATTTGTACGGCTTGGAGTAGATTATCAGCTCGAAAATGAGGCTCAATATTGAATTTACCATCCATTCCCGCTTGACCGGTAGCCAGTAGAATGCTTTTTAAACCGGCTGCAGCTCCGGTCTTTACATCCACAGTGCTGTCTCCAATGATATAGGATTTACTTAAATCAATATTATATTGGGCCGCTGCTTGGTCAATCAATCCGGTTTTGGGTTTACGACAATTACAATCAATCTTGAATTTAGTATTTTCTTCTGGATAGCCGCAGTCAGGATGATGAGGACAATAGAGGATATCATCTACATAAACACCTCTGTCCCCCAGAATGCTTTCCATTCTGTTATGGATCGTTTCCAATTCTTCAATTGAGCAGAGACTCCTCGCTACCACCGGTTGGTTGGTAACAATTATACCCAGGTACCCGGATTCATTTATTTGTTTTAAGGCCTGAAAAACTTCCGGTATGATCTCTATGTCATCGGTCCTACTTATCAGATCTTTATATTTATTAATGGTTCCATCTCGGTCCAAGAAAATTGCCTTTTGAGGCCGGGATAGGTTTTTCTCTTCTACAATACCCTCATAGATATGTCTCTGCACCAGATGGTATCGTTCTGGAGTACCCATATCCTTGATATATTCAGTGGTTCTATAAGCATAAATTTTGTTACTGGTAATAGCAGCTTCAAGAACATTCCTTTCCAGATCCTGCTGCTTATTTTCCTCGATATACTGAAGTATCTTTATATTAAAAACAAAAATACCTGCATTAACGCAATTGGCATAGCAGCCATCCGATCTATCTTTTTTACCTAATATCCCGCGAACGCGCATATGATTTTCCAGTATTACCAAGTCACTATCATAAGGATGGTCATTAGGATGGACTACCAGCGTAGCTAATGCTTCCTGGTTCCTATGGTAGGTAAGGAGTCGTGTGAAATCTACATCCAGGACCAAATCACCATACAATAAAACAAAGTCCGGTGATAGATTATCTGCCAGGTAGAAAAGGGCTCCTGCAGTTCCCATGGGATGCAACTCCTGGAAATAGTTAATAGCGGCCCCAAAGGCACTGCCATCTCCGAAATATTCCTTAATCTTATCGCCTTTTGGTCCAATCACCAGGACGATATCCGTAATCCCATATCTGCACAGGTTTTCAATTTGATATTGCAGTACCGGTTTACCGCCAATACTGATCAGAGGTTTAGGTATATCAGGAAATAGTGACTTTAATCTCTGCCCCTCTCCTCCTGCTAAGATTACCGCTTTCATCTTAATATTCTCCAAATCCATCAATCACTTCACCCTTAAGATGCATTCCCATTCACTTACTAGCCATATGGGGTTGGTTTAATATATGATTTTCGCTCTATATAAGGTGCATTATCGGAAGAAATATCAAAGGATGGTGCAGAACATCCCCGGCCAAATGAGGGAGTGGCATTAATTACAGAGACGCCTTCCCCCTTTAATGGGAAAAGACGTCCTTGCTGGGTTAACATGTAATTTCAATCAGCTTTCAGCTATGCAATATCCTTCTTATCGATAAGCGCACAGCTTCATCAGATGTATACCTGGATTTCCAGTTAGTATCGTGAATTTTGGACAGGTCATACTGAAATTCCGGTACGTCACCCTTCCATCCCGTCTTGCCACCGGAATATAAATACTTAACATTTTGCAGACCCATTTCTTCAGATACCATGTCAGCAATGGAGGTGACCGTAGTCTGTGAATCCACTCCAATATTGAAACAGTTAATCATCTCCTGGTTGCTAAGCCATATATGGAAGATTGCATCGATTAAATCGTCGATATACAGGTATGGCTTGCTTTGTTGCCCATTTCCCAGTATCGTAAGGCAAGTCGGGTTCTTTCTCAATTTTGAAATGAAGTCATATACTACTCCATGGGTTAAACGTCCACCTACCACATTTGGAAAACGAAAAATCCAACTTTTCATATTATTCATATAGCAATACGATGCTATAAATGCTTCTGATGCCAGTTTGGCTCCTCCATAATAGGAAACCGGCCAGAGATTTCCACTATCTTCACTAATTTTAACTCCAGGTTTATGCCCATATACAGCCGAACTGGATGCAAATATAATTTCTTTTACCTGGAATTCTCTCATACACTCCAGAATATTAATACTGGTTAAAAAAGTGTTGTTTATATCTATAACCGGATCTTGGGCACTGGCTTTGATATCTGAATTTGCTGCAAAGTGAAAAACCACATCAAATGCATGGGTTTGGAAAAGCTCATGAACCTCCACCGGTAACGAAAGATCCATTTGTACAAACGTGAAATTGCGGTTGTAAAAAAGATGCTTAATATTATCTTCTCGACCCAGCATAAGATTATCCGCTGCTACAACCCGATATCCTTCATCTATTAATCTATCCGCCAGGTGGCTTCCTATGAACCCGGCCCCGCCCGCCAATAATACGTTTTTTCTGCCTTGCGCTGGTATTATTCGTAAGCCCCCCTCACCTCAACTGCATGCCCAGCCTCTCGCAGAGTTTTTTCCTGCCGGGCTAGTTCCATATCATGGTCTAACATCATTTTCACCAATTCCTTAAACGTGACCCTGGGGTTCCATCCCAATATAGCCCGGGCTTTCGATGCGTCCCCCTGCAGAGAATCTACTTCAGCAGGTCGAAAATACCGGGGATCAACAACAACATAATCATGCCAGTTTAATTCCAGTTGATTAAAAACTTCATATAAAAACTCCCTTACCGAATGGGACTGTCCTGTTGCTATTACATAATCACCGGCCTTTTCCTGCTGCAACATCAACCACATGGCCTCAACATAGTCCCCCGCAAATCCCCAATCTCTTTTAGCATCAAGATTTCCCAGGTACAATTTATCCTGCAAACCTAGCTTGATGCGGCTGGCGGCACGGGTTATTTTCCTGGTTACAAATGTTTCTCCGCGCCGTGGAGACTCGTGGTTGAACAGGATACCGTTAGAAATATACATTCCATAGGCCTCCCGGTAATTTACTGCATACCAGTAAGCAGCGACCTTGGATACTGCATAAGGACTACGGGGATGAAACATGGTCGTTTCATCCTGGGGAGGTGGAACCATACCAAACATCTCCGATGAACAGGCCTGATATATGCGAACTTCCTGGCCTGTAACATCAATATAATCCCTTAAAGCTTCCAGTAATCGCAGTGTTCCGATAGCAACAGTATCAGCGGTGTATTCGGGCTGATCAAAAGAAACCCTAACATGCGATTGGGCGGCCAGATTATAGACTTCATCAGGACAGACCTTATGCAATATACGTCTTAAACCAGTACCATCATTTAGGTCTCCATAATGAAGAAACATACGAACCTCAGCATCATGTGGTTCCTGGAAAATATGATTAATCCGATAAGTATTAAATGTGGATGCCCGACGTTTAATACCATGCACCTCATAGCCTTTTGCTAAAAGAAGCTCAGCCAGATAAGAACCATCCTGTCCAGTTATACCTGTAATTAGAACTTTTTTCCCCAACAACTTACTACCTCCCCATTCAAACCCCAATGCTTGGATTCACCAGAAATGAAATATATTTTACACCTACTTAACCGCCTCATTATTACTGAGGTGTTATTCCCAGTCTTTAAAGCGGTCTTTATTACAATATGATGTTACGAATTGGAAGTGTTCCAAATCACCTCGATGAAGGCAATAATGTTTTATGTAGCTATTTGACATTGAGACTGAACTTTGGAGATGATACCTATGGAAAGATATGCCTTTATTATGGCAGGTGGTGCGGGTCTGCTTTTTTGCGTATGACTTCGTGTTATAGATGGGGTTATTTTTTTCTCGGTAGGCGAAATGACAGGTATAGGTACCACTATTATTTATAACGCTTGAAGTGAACAGGAGAACCGTTCTCCTGTTCACTTCTGTTATAAGCTATTCGCTATATAAAAGTTGTAACTGTGAACTTAAAACCACATTACCAATTAAATTCATTCCAGCGTCATCTTGTCCTCCTACCCAGGTACGTATCCTTTTGCTGCTCGTTATTAGCTGTACTTCCCAGATACTTGATTCATTCGCCGCTACCTCTTCGGTAACATTGGAAAAGGGTTGATTCGTTACTTTCTTTGTAAACATAAGAATAGGTGCTCCAACAGATAGGTCATAAACATTAATTCTAGTAGAACGAGTATCGGAAGTATTATTTAAAACATCCATCGTGATATGGTCAAGTCCCAGGCTACTGCTAATAGGTCCGGTGGTCCAATGATATTTTGTTGCCACTTCACACCATCCTTTCCGGTTATATCAATTCTAAATTCCAATTAATACCGCTGTAATTCCGAATTCAAAACAGTATTGCCTGGAAGGTTGGAATTGAGCCTTCTGCCTCCGATCCAGGCGCGCACATCTTTACTATCGGTGCTTATCTGCACTTCCCAGCATGCGACTTCTGGCCTCTGAGTATCAACGCTTTTGGTTTCTTCAGACTCCAAGGTTACATATTGGCTCAATATGTTCTTCTTGGGTGTGTAACCAAGATCATAGAACCTTACCTCTACTTTCTGGGTCTTGGTGGAATCGTTTGACAATACAATCAAGGTACTGTCATAACCCAAACTGCTGCGCACTGGACCGGTAGTCCAATTATATTTCTTGCTCATAAATAACCTCCTCTCGTTTGGACTTAAAGGGATTGCTCATTGAAGCCTTTACATTGGTATAATACGTAAAAGCTTACTGATGGGTTCCATATATTCCCGATATCTTTGCGAAGAACTTGCCCAATTATTTAAGGGTTATTTACTGCATGATGTCGATGATTAATAGGTGATACTAGCCCTCTTAACTTTCATAATATCAAGCTCCCGATACTTGATTCTATCCGTATGGGAGACGGTTTTTGCTGTCGCATTGCATTTGACCTTCTCCTCCCACCATCCAAATGCGAATTTTGCAGTTATTAATCTAGAACCTGGAGATGGAAGGAAGATAAGATATGATCCTCCGGGTGGAATGATAAACTTGCCGTCTTCTTCACCTACCACAGTAGTCAATGCTGGTACCTCTCGGTTGTAGCCATTGACTCCACCTTGAGGTGCTCCATTAATAGCACCTTGATATCTTAACTCTGTCCTGGGAACCCGTAATGGACGCAGGGTGGTATTGGACGGGGTAATTTTGTCGGATTTAGTACCTTCTCCAGGGGGATTGGAGTTAAACCATATTTGGGCTGAAAAAGATTGATCGGTTATATTTGTAATGGTAAATACATTAACAAATAGATTAACATCTGAATTCCAAGGATTAATCAATGCTCCCCAAGTATTTAAATCTCCTCCAAATATTACTGTCTCGCTTTGTCCAACAAAATACTTTCCCTCAATCGATTTTTCTAGTGAAACTGGTAGGCTGACCACCTCTTTAGGCCTGTTTTTTTTACACGCCGGCTTACTGCTTTTCTCTTTTCCCGCCATATTACCCAACCTCTCAACACTTAATTTCTACAATACTATATTAATATTTAATGATTTTGGTTTATCATTGTTTCCATAAAATAAAACTTAGTACAAATTACCATGAAATAAATATGAATTTATCTGCTGTACACCATGCAAACGTCTCAAGCAAAAAGGGCTTACGGATTCTGCTTTTCACAAAATACGTAAGCCCAACTAAAGTCATTTTATTGGTATTAGAAATGGAACCCCTCTATTCGTAACGCAACGCTTCAATGGGATCGGCCTCTGCGGCCTTGCGAGCCGGATAGAATCCGAAGACCACACCTATCAAGGATGAAAAGCCGATTGCTATTAATGCCGACCAGGGTGAAACCTGCATTTTCCATCCCGATAGGGATCCAAATAAGCTGGATAACCCATACCCCAAAGTGCTGCCCAGAGCTCCACCTATCAAGCAAAGAAGAATTGCTTCTATCATAAATTGGTTCAAAATATCACGGGTAGTGGCACCCACAGCCATACGTATACCGATTTCCCGAGTACGCTCGGTAACTGAAACCAGCATGATATTCATCACGCCTATACCGCCTACTATCAGGGATACGGCAGCAATTCCACCCAAAAGCAGGGTTAATATGCGGGTAGTATCTTCAACGGTTGCTAAGAGCTGAGCCATATCCATGATGCGGAAATCATTATCTGCAGTGCTGGCTAGACGATGACGCTCTCGCAGTATAGTGGTGACTGCATTCTGTAAAAATGGCAGAGCATCCTGCTCACTAGCCTGGACGATAATCTGCCGCAAGTTATTATTACCTATTAGTCGCAATTGAACTGTGCTTAGAGGGACATAAATCGTATTATCTGGATCTGATCCACCCATGCCCCCAACACCCTGTACGGGAAGCACCCCGATGATCGTAAAAGAGAGGCCATTTATGCGTATGCCTGTGCCAATCGGTACTTCAACCCCGGGAAACAAATTGTCTGCTACAGTACGTCCTATAACAGCCGACATGGCCATATTATCTACATCCGCCTGGGTAAAAAAACCGCCCGTGGTTAATTTCCATTCTTTGATAGCTTCCATTTCCGGAGTAGTGCCAGCGACTGTGGCATTCCAGGTTATGCTGCCTACTGCAGCTGTAACATTGCTTTCAACCAGTGGGGCAACATTTTTTACATAGGGCAGCTGTGCAAGTGCCTGGGCATCTTCAATCCGCAAAACTCCCGTTCCTCCAACAGCACGGCCTCCGCTGGGAGATATCTGAATAATATTGGTACCCATGCTGGCAATGCGCTGAGTAATGCCGGCGGTTGCTCCCTGACTCAAAGAGACCATCATAATCACTGAGGCCACTCCAATAATAATACCTAATGCCGTAAGTATGGAACGCATTTTATTCACGGTCAGGCTGCGCCAGGCAGTGCGAAATATTGTTAAAAGATCCATCCAGAAAGCCTCCTTCGTGGACTATTGATGTATCCCTCCATGTGCTGATACAGGTTATTCTTATTCTTCCTCTATAATAAGCCCATCGCGGAGCCGAATGATGCGGTCACAGTACCTGGCAATTTCGGGGTCATGCGTTACAATAACTATGCTTAAGGATTGTTCCCGGTTTAATTGCTGCAACAGGGTCATAATTTCCTTACCGGTCTGGCTGTCAAGGGCTCCGGTAGGCTCATCCGCCAGTAATAAATCGGGATCATTAACCAATGCTCGAGCAATCGCCACCCGCTGTTGCTGTCCTCCTGACATCTGGGTGGAACGGTGCTGTTCACGACCAGCCAAACCCACCAGTCCCAGTATTTCCCGAGCACGTTTCTCTGCCTCAGCTCCGCGTATCCCCGCATAGCTAAGGGGCAAACAGACATTTTCAAGTGCAGAAGTGCGAGCCAGCAGGTTAAAGTTTTGAAAAACAAAACCTATACGGCGATTACGCAGATATGCCAACTGGTCTCGATCCATTTGCATAACATCGAAACCTGCAAAAGTATAGATGCCGCCGTCCGGTTTATCCAGGCAGCCTAAAATATTCATCAGAGTTGATTTACCAGATCCCGATTGACCCATAATGGCAACCATCTCAGGCTTGTCTAAGACTAGGGAAATTCCCTGCAAAGCATGGACTGGCGTATCTGTTCCATAATAGGTCTTGGTGATTTGCTCGAGTCTTATATTAATGTTTCCCATAATCTAACTATACACCCTTCCTCTTGGGGCACCACAATACTAGTGTAAAGCTCCCCCGATACCTCCACCGCCCGGAGACCGCTGCTGTCCACCCGATTGTTGACCACTGCTGGTTCCTGACGAGGTAGTCTGCGCAGCTGCATTAGTACCTACTACCACCAGATCACCTGGATTCAAACCTTCAATAACTTCGGTATTCTGGCCATCACTCAAGCCTGCTGTAATTTGTTTTACAACTGGTTTGCCATCTTGTAAAACTACCACCTGCTGTACCTTCTTATCGTTTTTCATAGCAGCGTTTTCAGCAGTTTTTGCAGTTCCTTTAGTACTATCGGAGCTTTGATTTACTCCCCCGCTTGAATTGGCTTTCGAACTCTGACTATTGTTTTTCAGGTAAGTTTGAGCATAAGAAAATGCTATATTAGGTACCATGGTCACCTTATCCCGTTTATCAATAATAAGTTTAGCTGCTACTGACATACCAGCTCGCAACTCTTTCGATAATTCTTTTACAGCAATGTCCACCTCGTAGAGCTGCACGTTGCTTACGGTCGTGGACTGCGGACTTATCCGGGCAACTGTTCCCTGAAAGGACTTACCCGGATAACTGGTGACAGTGAAAACTACTTCCTGATTTAATTGGACCCGGCCAATATCAGCTTCATTTACCATGGCCAATATCTTTAGCTCATTGCTAATAAGGTGGAACATAGGTGATGAAGAATTACCGGTTTCCTGCCCAACCTCACCGTTAACCGTAGCAGCTACCCCTGAAAATGGAGCGGTCAATTGAGCGTTCTTTAAATTAGTTTCAGCGATTACCAACTTGGCCTTCGAAGTCTCAATTGCAACCTGAGACGTCTTAATGTTAATAGCCTCATTATCGCTATCGCGTTTAGCTTGCTCCCAATCAACCTTGGTTATTGCTCCCTGCTTGTATAGCTCATCTTGGCGGCTAGCCGCAGCACTGACTTTTTCATAATTAAGCTGGGTCTGTTGAAGTTTGTATTGGGCCTGCTCTAAATCGCTCTTAGCCTGCTGTACCTGAGCTTGCAAAGTCGAATCATCTTGCAAAGCCAGAACTTGGCCTTCTTTCACTGAATCACCACTGCGAGCGTTTAGAGCTTGTAAAGTTCCCTGCTGTCGAAAGAACAGGTCTACTTCATGCAGAGGCTTAACTGTTCCCGTGGCCTGAATTTGATCTACGATGGCACCTGTGCTAACCGGCATGGTTAGATTAACGGGGTCCTTTTTGTTAAATGATTTGTATGTATAATAAGCACCGATGCCTAGACCCACTAGCAGCATAACTATCAGAATAATTTTAACCGGCTTCGGCCAGCTCTTTCTAGTCACCGCTGCATTCATTAGTTCAGTCTCATTCCCTGCCATTTCTTGTCATTCCCCCTCATAAGTTATAATGTATAGCCCGGCTGGGGCTAATATCTAATTGATTCTCGAAAAAATTGGTTTCTTCATATTTTCTATCATTCGGAATTAAATTGTAAATCCACTATTAAAATGTAAGACCTTGGCACTATTTACCTGACGTTTAATGATAGCAAAATATTGTTAATATGATATCTGCAAAATGTGAAGATTTCTTAACAATTCATGGTCGGTTAGCCTCCCCAATCGCTGGCATGCAAATTCCTTTTTCAGCATACATTGTGACAGATAACAATTCAATCAATTTGTTATTTGATCTGCGATATAGAATCACTTATATTTCTGTGGTCTGTTCTGAAAAGTGTAAAGGAGGCAGAATTTAATGTCATTTGAAATAGTCTACCAACTACGCAGGTTTTTTGAGAGCCTGCCGAAAGAACATAATAACCACCCACTAAGGTATTTTCCTTCACCCTATGACCCCCGAGACTATATATACACCAAGCTTATCGGTGCTATAGAGGAAGAACCTGCCGTCTCCATTGACTATAGGCCGAATCTTCCCCCGGTTTTCGACCAGGAACAGCGGGGAAGCTGTGTGGCCTGTGCTTCCACCTGGACTATTAAAGCTTTTGAAGAAATCAAACAGGGCGATTATCCTGGCG
The DNA here is from genome assembly GCA_964457945.1 of uncultured Syntrophomonas sp. GTDB lineage: Bacteria > Bacillota > Syntrophomonadia > Syntrophomonadales > Syntrophomonadaceae > PHAA01. The sequence continues at coordinate 42,531 of CAYWFX010000010.1, read as the reverse complement.
ACGGACTTTCGGCAGCATTTCTTTACAGCCTTTGTAAGCAAAACGATGGCATGCCGTCTGAGGAAGGAACTCAGCCCAAAACAGCCATGAAGGTATTACAGAAGTATGGGGTCTGCCCCGAGACTATTATGCCTTATTCGACTTTGACAGATCTACCGATCCCCCAGGTTCCTCAGGTTTCCAATAATGCTCTGGATGCAGCATCTGTTTTCAAAATTGATACCTATGCTCAGCTTTGCTCATCTTATGATTTGAACCGCGACCAGACTTTAGATGCTATGCGACAGGCATTGAAACGAGAAGGTCCGTTTATGATAGCTTTGCTGGTATGCGAGAATTTCGAGCCAGATGAGAACAACTTTCTCCCGCTTCCAGAAGGTTCAGTCAGAGGGGGGCATGCGGTTGGAATAGCCGGCGACCTGCCTAACCGGGGCTGTTTGATTCTTAGAAATTCCTGGGGCGCCGAATGGGGTGACCAGGGGTACGCATACCTGCCGTATGAATGGTTAAACAGGATTAATTATATGGGCTGGTGCATACTTGAAGCGTGGACCGCTACAGACATTACGCCCCCTAAGTTTGCTACACATATAGAAATCACTCCGGGAATGAAATTCATGAAAGTCGATGGCAAACGAATCTCCCTAACCCAACCCGTCATATTAAGCAAAGTGTCAAACCCACTGGGGTCTGTGAAAGAAATAGCTGAGAAAATGGGATACAAAGTTGATGGGGACCACCATAAGATAATTCTTACTAAACTAAACTAAAGACAAAGCAATTTATAAGATCAAATTCTGGGGCGAGCCGAAATCTCAGTTTATAGGCTCGCCTCTTCCTGTGCGTGCAGGCATACATCCCGAACCTGATACTCACCTACCGCTATGCTCACACATCATTTCTCCCATTGACGATGTTAAAGAATATTTTCACATTAAAGGAGTTATACTTGATTTTGTAGAATTTTAAGAATAATTAACCCTTAATGTCATTTTTTTGCATTTCCTGTAGCTCATCTCTATTCATCTATTCATCCAACAACAAAATGGTCGTAAGCGGTTTGATTAGATAGCGTGCATAAACATACTTATATAGGAGGTTAGCATGGATTATCATTCTTCTCGGGTAGACCTGGAACATGCGGAGCAAGCTCTGCAAGCAAGCGAAAAAATGTACCGTGATCTCTTTAATAACGCCGCTATTCTACTCTTTACAACCGATTTAGAGGGACGTTTTACCAGTCTCAACCAATACGGTCTACTTAATTTAGGCTATACTCCCCAAGAGATTCTAGGCCTGAAAGTCATTGACATAGTAGTTCCCGAATATCGGGATCTGGTCAATTCCAAAATTATTGAAAAACTAAAAGGCGTTGACATCACCACTTATAATATAGAAGTTTTAGATCGCCAGGGAAAAAAGTTGTGCATTGAACTAAATACCAGATTAATATTTGCAGGTGAACACCCAATTGCTATTCAGGGGGCAGGGCGTGATATTACTGAACAGAAACAGATCCAGGAAGCACTGGAAGCAAGCGAACAAAAGTTTCGCACCCTGGCCGAAGACAGCACCGCTATTGTATATATTATAAAAGGCGATCGTTTCGTTTATGTAAATCCGGCTCTAATGAGACTTACTGCTTACAGTGAAGAAGAGCTTCTCAAGATGAACTTCTGGGATGTGGTACACCCGGAATACCGTAAAATAGCCATGGAAAGAGGTCTAGCCCGCCAACAAGGTATAGATGTTACTTCTACCTATGAACTTAAACTGCAGAGCAAAAATTCCGAGGCAGTTTGGATTTATCTAACCGGCAGTCGAAGTGTTTATGATGGAGAACCAGCCGTTATGGCTTCAGCCATTGACATTACTGAGCTTAGACACGGGCAAGAAGCCTTGCAGGAATCAAAAATGTTACTGAACAACATCATTGATTTCTTGCCTGATGCTACCCTGGTCATCGATTCTCATGGTGAGGTCTTAGCTTGGAACCGGGCTATGGAAAAAATGACCGGCCTATCTGCAATGGAAATGTTGGGGAAGAGCAATTATGAGTACGCCATTCCCTTTTACGGTGAACGTCGACCGATTTTAATCGACATGGTTTTGAAAGACAATGAGCTTATAAAGCATCATTATCCTTATGTAAACCATGTCGACAATAAACTAACCGTAGAACTATTTGTACCCAACTTCGGTGATGAAGGAGCATATTTGTGGGGCATAGCTACTCCCCTTTATAATACCAATGGGGAAATCACCGGAGCTATCGAATCAATTCGCGATATTAGCAATCGCAAGCAAATGGAAAACGAACTTATTAATCAGAGTGAATCATTAAAGATGACCCTGGAACATTCCCCCACTGGAACCGCTATTCTTGATAATGAAAATCTTTTTGTCTTTCTAAATTCTCGAGTTACCGAAATTACTGGTTATACTCTGGAAGACATTCCCACCCTGGAACTTTGGCTGCAAAAGGCTTACCCCAAAGTAAAATCACGTAATGCTTTAATGCAAGATTGGTATAAGCAGCTTCGGCTTAAGCAAAGAGCCAGGGGAAATGCCCGGGTACACTGTAAAAACGGACAGATAAGAGATGTGGAATTTCATGGCATAAAGTTGCCGGATCAACGCACCATTATTTCTTTATGGGATATGACTTGGCAAAAGCAGGTGGAAGAATCGCTGAGAGTCGGGGAAGCACGTTTCAAAGCCTTATCCGATGCGAGCTTTGAAGGTATTATTCTTACTGAAAATGGAATATGTATCGAGGTTAACCAGCAAGCGGCCGAGATGTTTGGCTATGATAACCAGGAAATGATAGGTATGCATGCTATTGCCTTGGCAGTTCCTGAATCACGCTCAATAGTTGAAAGTCATATGGCTGCCGGTTATGAACTCCCCTACGAGGGAATTGCAATGCGCAAAGACGGTTCCCGTGTGCCTGTAGAAATACAGGGACGCATGTTTGAATATCAAGGGCGTAGAATCAGAGCCGCAGCTATCCGGGATTTAAGCGAACGTCAGCAGGCTGAAGCAGAATTATTACAGCAAAGGCAAAATTTACAGGCACTTTTTTTTAATTCACACGACGCTGTTGTCCTATGTAACCTGGAGCAAGAAATTATTAATGTCAACCCTCAGTTTTTCAATCTATTTGGTTACCAGCTGGAAGAATGTCGGCACAAGCGAATAGATGAATTGATAGTCCCCCCAGAGTACCTTGAGGAATTTAAAGAAAATCGCCTTTTAGTATTCAATGGAGCGTTAATCCAAAAGGAAAGTGTTCGCAAGCATAAAAATGGCAGAATGTTCAATGTCATGATTAATTCAGTGCCCATTACTGGTTACGGTTTTTATGTTATGTATTCTGACATTAGTGATCGCAAAAAGACTGAACAAATTATAAGCGAACAACTAAAGGAATTGGAAGCCAAAAACGCTGAGATGGAACGATTCACCTACACTGTATCTCACGACCTGCGCAGCCCTCTTATCACTATCAAGGGATTTGCAGGATTACTGCTGGATGATCTAAAACAAAGTAATCATTCCCGCTTGGAAAATGATCTACAGAGAATTATCAACGCTGCTGGAAAAATGGACGATCTGCTCCATGATTTGCTGGAGCTATCACGAATCGGACGCCTGCTTAATACCTTCAGTCGATTCTCCATGAGCACTCTTGCCCTAGAGGTGTCTGAATTACTCACAGGAAGGCTGCAAGAGACAGGTGTAAAGCTCATAATTGATCCCGGTATACCCGAAGTAGTCGCAGACCAGTCCCGTATTCGCGAGGTCCTGCAGAATTTAGTAGAAAACGCAATCAAATTCATGGGAAATCAGGCTCATCCGCAGATTGAAATTGGCTCTCTAGACACTACCGGCGAATGGACTTTCTTCGTACGTGACAATGGAGTTGGTATAGAAGCTCGCTTTCACGAAAGTATTTTCGGCCTGTTTAACAAGCTCGACCCTAAATGTGAGGGAACTGGTATCGGTTTGTCACTAGTGAAAAGGATTATTGAATACCATCAAGGTCGACTATGGATAGAATCTGCGGGTCTAGGAAAAGGCTCTACGTTTTATTTTACTCTGCCCCAGACAGCAGACCCCACTGATAGGAGGGCGTATTAATGAACGGAGAAGCTCTGGTAATTTTGCTGGTAGAAGATAATGAGGACCATGCTGAAATGGTCAAACGCAACTTTGAGACTCAGCGCATCGCTAACCGAATTATACATTGCTCTGATGGTGAAGATGCTCTAGATTATTTATTTCGTCGCGGCAAATACACTCGAGCCGATAATTATCCTTTACCCAATTTAATTCTATTGGATCTGCGTCTACCCAAAATGGATGGCTTGACTGTTCTCAGTGAAATCAAAAATTCGGAGCATTTGCGGGTTATCCCCACGGTTGTGCTTACATCATCCGAATCGGAAAATGATATTTGTGCTGCCTATCGCAATCATGTCAATAGTTTCCTGGTGAAACCTATTGATTTCACTAAATTTGCCCAATTAATGAATGAATTAGGTATGTACTGGTTGGGATGGAATGCCAAACCTTATTAATATGTTTGCAGCTAGGGGGATAGAACATGGATAAATCGTTTAATGTATTAATTGTCGATGATGATGAAGCTCATATTGAATTAATACAACGAGCCTTTGATGCACATCGGGCTAGTTTTAATCTGTCCATTAAATCTAGTGTAGCCTCATCACGCTATTACCTGATTAACAATGTTCCCGATATAGTATTATGCGATTGGCTGCTCCCCGATGGCAAAGGCGTAGAGTTACTACCGACCATCCGTGAGGATTCCCTCTTTCCGGTGGTTCTTATGACCAGCCACGGCAATGAGGAACTGGCAGTTGGAGCCATGAAAGCGGGAGCATTGGATTACATAGTAAAATCCCCGGATACCTTTGCTAATATGCCGGATTTCGTAGTGCGTGCCCTCCGGGAATGGAAGCACATTATAGCTCGTCGCAAAGCTGAAACTAAACTGCAGCAGGTTCTGTTGCAAACCGTGGAAAGTCTTTCCCTGATGGTGGAAAAGCGCGATCCCTATACCTCCGGTCATCAGAAAAAAGTCTGCCAATTGGCCTGTGCCATAGCAGATGAGATGAATCTAAATGATAAGGACAAAAACGGCATATATATAGCCTCTATACTGCACGATATCGGTAAAATATCAATACCCGCAGAGTACTTGAGTAAACCAGGCACACTTGATCCGATAGAATTCACCATTATAAAAGCTCATCCGCAGATAGCCTATGACATGTTGAAGTCCATTGACTTCGATTCGCCCATTGCGCGCATTATCCAACAACACCATGAAAAGTGCGATGGCAGCGGTTATCCTGGTGGGTTAAAATACCACGATATTCTGCTGGAAGCTCGCATCATTACCGTAGCGGATGTAGTTGAAGCCATTTCTTCTCATCGCCCTTATCGTCCAGCGTTGGGTATTGAGGCAGCCTTGGAAGAAATATCCTCAAATGCCGGCAAACTTTATGACCGGGATGTGGTTGCGCTCTGCCTGGAATTGTTTCATAAAAAAGGTTTTTGCTTTGCACCGCAGTAAGGGATGAGAACCTTTAGAATTTTTCTTGACTGTTAATGAAAAAATTTAATATCCCCTTGTCAAATCACAGAGACTGGTCTAAAATACCCTTAGGGGGTAATTGGGAAGTAATTTTCAGGGCATACTAAGAATAGATAATTCCCAAAAGCCAAGCTAAATATTTTTAAAAGGGTGTGATTAATATGGATATGGTAAGAATATCAGCCGAAGCCGTTCAGGATATAAAAGAAATCTTGAAGGAAAGAAAAATGGATACCATGTATTTACGAATTAATGCTAGTGTTGGCTGAGGGGGCATGTCTTATAATCTGGTTCTGGATGAACCAGCTAAAAATGATAAGGTTGAAGAACATGACGGCCTCCATTTTGTGGTAGAAGATAATCTTTTAGAAATGAGCAAAGGCTTCACAGTCAGTTCTTTCCAACAAGAGGGACAGACCTACTTTAAGATTCTTCCCGAAAAAGAAGCTGCTGACAGCGGTGGATGCTCTTCTTGTTCCTCCTGCGGCTAGAGTTGCAGGTATAATAGGAGTATCATTTATGAAAAAATAAGAACGGGTGGGATTTAACCCCACTCGTTTTTTAATCAAATCTTAATCTTTGTCTAAGAATCCTCTAATTCATCTGTTTTATACTAACGATGTTATAATGAATTAATATATGGGAGGAATGAACATGGCCGTTAGTTTAGAACTTATAGAAATGCTAAGGGAAAGAGCGAATGTTAGTTATGAGGAGGCCAAGGAAGCCCTGGAAAAATGCAACAATGATGTTGTGGAAGCACTTATTTATCTGGAAAAAATGGATAAAATAAAAGCTCCCCAAAATGAAACTTGTTGCAAGTCTGGTTTTTGGACGACAGTCAAAAAGTTGGTTAAGACCTGCAATATAACCAAGTTGATAATTAGTAAAAATGGTAACACCATAATCGATTTACCGCTAACTATTATAATATTGGCAACTATAATAATGCCCCCGTTAACAGTCATAGGCCTAATAGCCGCACTTTTTACCAACCACAAAATCCGTTTGGAAAAACCCGGTTGTGAAGACATGAAAATTAACCAGACATTGGATAATATATCATCTGCTGCATCTAAGGTAAGCGAGCAAGTGGCGGAGGCAATAAATAAAAAATAGGATAGTGTTTTATGGCTGCTGAGAAAATATTAATCATTGAAGATGAAGTAAAGATAGCACGATTTTTGGAGCTGGAGCTTACCCACGAAGGTTATTGGGTGGAACAAGCACATGATGGCCGTGAAGGTCTGGAAAAAGCGTTGAGCGGTAAATTCGACCTGGTGATACTCGATGTGATGCTGCCTTCTCTAAATGGCATGGAAGTATTAAGGCGTCTTCGGCAGTCTTCGGAGACGCCTGTAATTATGCTCACTGCCAAGGATGACGTGACCGACAAAGTAATGGGGCTGGACATAGGTGCCGATGATTACATGACCAAGCCCTTTGCCATTGAAGAACTATTAGCAAGGATACGGGTATCGCTCAAACGGAAGAAAATTCATTCTGAGAAAGCAAACACACTTATTATCGGCTCCTTAATAATTGATCTTAGCAAACACTCAGTTCTTTATAATAATGAATCCATTGATCTTACCAAAAAGGAATACGACTTGCTTAAATATCTGTCAGAAAATGAAAATATAGTTCTTAGCAGAGAAAAAATCCTGCAAAATGTCTGGGGCTATGCCTACTATGGCGACACCAATGCAGTAGATGTTTACATAAAATATTTGCGTGGTAAAATCGATGAAAAGTATCACCTAAAACTTATTCACACCGTACGCGGGGTGGGTTATGTATTAAAACATGAGTAAAGCCGGAGATTTCGCTAAGATATTAAAATACATTGTAAAAAGTATCTTGCAAATAATTGCTGCATTTCTAAAAATCTTCTTGCCCCTTTTGCCACGTATATTTAATGAGGTCGTTAAGGCAATAAATAAACGCTTACGCTTCTCTATTACTTTCAAAACTACCAGCACATATACCCTGATTTTTTCTGCAATACTTCTGATACTGGGCACCCTTCTGTCTGGCACCTTTGTTTTTTTCCTTCTGTACGAATCTAATCAATCACTGGAAAAGAATAGTCTGGTTATTATGAATTTAATCAGCGAAAGTGCAGATGTTCCTCAAGATCAGATTAAAAAATATGCTGATACTGAAGTCATTTTTGTTACCCTATTCGATGAAGAAAGCAATATCATTTATAGTACTGCCCCGGCCAGTCAAAAAGACCGCTCAACCTACCGAACCAAGCTGTCTCCTACCAGCTCTCTGGATCAATATCTGGAATATTTATATTTCGAGACCCCGGTTAAACTTAACTATGGTATTAGCAAAATTGAAATCTCCAAATATTTGGCTCATGAAAAAAACTATCTAGCACGCTTAATAACAGCTATTAGCATAAGCTTTATTTTAGCCATTATATTTACGATTATCATAGGCTCCAGGGCCAGCAGAAAAATGTTAAAACCTATTGATAACATGACCCGGACAGCCCGGTCTATTGCTGTGGGGAATCTAAATACCCGTTTAGATCTGGTAGATTCTCACGATGAACTAAAGGAACTAGCCTTAACCTTCAATGAAATGCTGGATCGAATTCAAACATCCTTTGAGAAGCAAAACGTTTTTGTTTCCGATGCTTCCCACGAACTCAGAACCCCAATATCCGTGATTCAGGGTTATGCAAACCTTCTTCAGCGTTGGGGCAAAGAAGATAAGACAGTGCTGCAAGAATCCATTGATGCTATAATAAGTGAATCTGATTATATGAAGGAGTTGGTGGAAAAGCTTTTATTCCTGGCCAGTGCTGATAAGAAAAATCAAAGATTGGAAGCAAGCTCTTTTGCATTGAATGAACTTATAGATGAAGTGCTAAAAGAAACCATTCTAATTGATTCACTGCATAGTATTAGCAGTAATATAAATGAAATAATTATGGTTAATGGGGATAGGGGGTTAATTAAGCAAGCACTAAGAATCTTTGTAGATAACAGTATAAAATATACCCCATCTGGTGGCTCTATAACCATAAATAGCAGTCTTAAAGCTAATAAAGCTTTAATGATAATTGAAGATACCGGAATAGGAATATCAGAAGAGGATTTGCCTTATATATTCAATCGATTCTACAAAGCTGATAAGTCCAGAACCCGAGAAAGCGGAGGTGCTGGTCTGGGACTCTCTATTGCCAAGTGGATTATTGAACAGCACCATGGCGACATCAAGGTTGAAAGCAGCAAAAATAAAGGCACAAAAATTATGATTAACTTACCCACATCAGATGTATTAAAATATTAGCATTGGGAGGGAAGACATGAACGGCGATGAGCAAAGAAAGATTTTTTTTAAAATTGTATTAGCTTCAATTAAAAACATTATAGGTTTCGGATTAGCTACTGCCTTTATTGGATATCTAGCTACGCACACCAGTATAGACAAACCGCTAATGATATTAGCAACAGTTGTAGTATTTATAATAATTGTTAGCCTTGTCACCTTATTGGCATTTATTTTTTATACCATTAAAAATATTCCCGCAACTATAAGTAATAGTCCTAAAGACATCAGTTTTTCAGATTTATATACTTATACGTTTCTTGCCATATCATTTCGCATAGTTGAGGCTGCAATATGTATAGCATATGTAGTCTACTTATATAGAATTTTCGTTAAATAGCATAGGCTATTCTTTGTAGTTCTTCGAGCATGCTGGTCAATTCCTCAACACTGGCAGTTATCTCCTCAGCAGCTGCTGCCTGCTCTTGACTGGCATTCAGTGTAACTTGCGAGCCTTGCATAGCCACAGAAATATTACCCTCTATTTGTTTGGTAAGCACTTTTATCTGATTTGCAGTTTCTTTGGACACTTCAGAAAGCTTGCGAATCTCTTCAGCTACTACGCCAAATCCTCTGCCTACCTCACCAGCCCTGGCAGCTTCAATGGCAGCATTGAGGCCTAGCATCTTGGTTTCATCAGCAATGGTACGAATATAATCAAGTATTTTTATAATTTTATTAGAAGTATCACGAATGGACATGATTTCTCCATGTAATTTTTGTTCGCTGGTATTGATGTCACTTGCTGCGGCGGCGGTTTGCTGTATAGCTGCGGATATCTCATGCATACCCTTTTGATATGTATCTGCCATACTACGAAGACTGAATGCGTTGTCACGCCTAATCGCAATACCTATTGTACCCACTACCTGGTTGCGGTCTTCATCATCAAAAATTGGGGTAGTCGTTACTTTCAGGGGTATTCCATAGAAGCTTGCATCAAGTTCCATTACTAACTTCTGTTTTGATTGAATAACCTTATCAGCTGCTCCCCCTTTGGCAAATTCCTTGCCAATCTCTACGAAAGGTACCGGAAAATTAGTCTCATCCTTAAAGGTGAATTTTGTAAGATCGGTTGAATAAAACACTTCATTTTGCATCATTTTTATCAAGTTGCCTATTATTTGTGGTAAATTATCCAGAATCCAACTTGCCATATTAACCCCCCTAATAAATAATATTTCTTATATAACTATAATTTATTAATCTTTCGACATCAATTTACTAAATCCTCCTAATAGTAATAATATATTCTATTATTCTTATCTGCCAAGGTAAGGGAACTATCAGTGCAGTCATCATAATCTGCGTATTTTTATCCGCAAATTAAAATAGCACACTAAGGAACGGCGCAATAATAACTTGTTGTTTTTAAGAGAGAAATTATTATTTTGCTCTAAATTAAGCTAAAACAATTTCATACCTTATTCGATAATAAATGCATACTGCCTTTTTCCTTTGATGGAGCAAATTAACTTAAATAACCGGAGGGAGAATTTACCGTGAAATATTTCATCCTAAATGGTCCTAGCGCTGCAGGAAAAACCGTATTATTGGATTTCCTGCTTCACAATAACGATGATTTTCTGGAACCAATTAAATCATTTACCACCCGCCCACCCAGAAGTGGTGAACGTTATGGCAAGGACTATTATTTCATTTCTAGTGACCAGTACTTAGCACTGCAAAAAACCGATCAGATTGTAGAACAGATTAATTACCTGGATTATATCTATGGGGTTACTCGTAAAGAATTAAAACGAGTGGAGAACACCGGTAAAAATGGTATTGCTATCATGACATTGGAAGGAATCCGTATACTCAAACAGAATGTTGGCTATCAGAAGGTTATCAGCATCTTTATCTATCGCGATCTCTCCGCCATTTTAAAAACCATCAATGAACTTAATATAAGCAGCTCCGAGGCCGACCAGCGCTTTGATATGGCTAAACTGGAGATGCACGACATAACTACCTGCGATCATGTAGTCTACAATATTTCATCAATGGCTGATGCCACCAATCAGTTAATCGGTATCATAAAGAAGGAAATCAATTCACAAGCCATGGAAAAGGAAATAAAGCCAGGACAGCAATATAAACATTTCAACGGAGAAGTCTATGAAATCGTTATCGATCTAGTGGAAAACACTGAAACGCTTAGTCCCATGGTTATCTACCGCAATTTAAAAACCGACCAGCTTTATGCTCGCCCCTACGAATTGTTTTGTGGTAAAAAGGTGTGGCCTTTCGCCCTAAATGGTATAGTCGATCGCTTTGAACTCATTTGAGGAACTATCAAAGAATAAACTAGCCATATAACTGCCTGTTCAATAGTACTCTAACCGTAATAGTGCTAGGGACTAACGGTCCACTTTAACAACCATAAATGTTGCCGTACCAAATGCTACCATTCGGCCTGCATCATCCTTAATCTCACCTTGTCCAACAATAATCCTCTTACCTTTTTGAATAACTTTTCCTTCACCCCAAAGCTGTCCTTCACTAACTGGACGGAAGTAATTCAGCTTAAGTTCCACTGTTGAAGCACCTTCCCCTGGATCTAACTGTTGGTTGACAGCCACCGCAATAGTTGAATCAAGCAGGCTAGAAATAACCCCTCCATGAACATTTCCATAAAATTGTTTTAAATCCTCAGTAACATCTATTACGACTCTAATTTTTCCATCTATGCTGGATACCGTTTTCATTTTCATGTGTTTCCAGTAGGGGCCTGTCTCTAGATCTGCGATCCGAACCACTATGCATCATCTCCATAATACTTTTTACATCATAACATTAAATTTGGATACCATTTTACCAATTCCAAGACCCGTCTGGATTCCATCGGCTTGGATTCGGTTTCACCCAGCCTAACTTCACTAAGATGTTGTTAGTCAAGGTTGTTTTCTCATCAAAATATCCGAGCAGAGTGCAGTTACTATCCGCCTTATAATTCTTTTTTTTACTTTCGGATATAGTTTCTCTTTTTAGATTATTAACCTCCAAATTACCGGTATACTTTTTTCCGTCTATATATGGGGGAGCGTAATAAATATTATTTGTTTCATCAACGTACACTATAATATTAGGAGGAATATTCTTACCAATCATAATCTCCTGACCTAATAGGCCAATTAGAAAGATTATTCCTACTATTATTGCTATTAAACTATAGAATCTCTCCATAAACTTGCCATTATTCATTTCCAAGCTCATTTTAACATCTACCTCACAAGTTATAATAAAATATTATTTTTTCCCTGCTGCTGCCTGATAGCTTGGCAACAAAGGTTTGGCATCCTCGAGTTCGGTATACTGTATGCTTCTTTTAAGTTCCTGCAATGCTTCTGTATATTGCTGGTTGGAAAAAAATGATTGGGCTTCCTCAAGTTTAGCATGAGCTAATTTTAATTTGAGATCTATAATTAAAGGTTGAACCATTTCGTAAGTATTTTTATCAGACTTTGATATCTTGGCAAAACTGTTAAATGCCTGCTCATAATCCTGAGTCCCCAAATATTCTTGGCCCTTTTGATAATTAATTTTCGCCTGTTGTCTCTCGTAGGTTGGAATCTCTATTGTTACCCAGAGAACAAAAGCGCAAATAAACAGCAGTAAACAAACACCAGTCGCCTTGCCCCAACCTCCGGCCAGTTTGCTGTTGAAAATCCTTATCAGAGATATAATTGCTAACAAGCAAAATAATACGAGTGTAGCTCCTACTGTATACCCTAGCATTAGACATTCCTCCTCACTGATTCCAGTAATTATAGTTCGTCATTGGGGATTGAAATCCTTTTATTTATCTCATTCTTCTTTGTAAATTTTGCTAATGATTGGGTAACATTGACTGGACGAAACACCCTTAATATACACTCACCTAGACAATCTATGTACAGTAAATGAAAAGAAAATCGATTTAGTATAACCAACCCTTTATAGTCTTATTACTAATCACTGGAAATAAATCACCCATAGTTTGTGTACACTCGGATAGCTTTGAAAATGATACATATAATATATCTATATGGACAATAAAGGAGGTAGTTGTTTGAAAACATCAAGGCAAATATTTCTTATAACATTATTGATTGGAGCTTGTTTGCTTATGGGAGGTTGTAGCCCGGCGAAGAAACCTGCAGAAACTATGCCCGGAACCCCCAAGGAAGTGGCCACCCTGGTTGAAACAGAGGCCGGCAAGGTCAGCGGAGTAGACCAGGCTACAGCACTCGTTGCAGACAAAAACATCTATATCGGATTAGACCTGAAGGCAAATCTTGATAAACAACAGTCAACAGCAATAGAGAAAAGTATAATGGATAGAATGGTGTATTTGGAGCCTAACTACAACATATCCGTAACTTCAGACATGGATACGGTGACAATGATTAAAGCTGTGGCCCGAGGGTTTGCCCAGGGAAAACCATTATCGGACTTTAAAAATGAAATAGAGATTATTAACACTAGAGTAACATCACAAAAGGGGTAGGTTGTCAGCTGATAAAACAGTAGGTTTGATAACTAAGAAATAAGCAAATAAATATCATCTGAATATGTTAAGGCAACTGTTCAGACTGCATTCAACCCGCTAAATCTAGCGGGTTGAATACTAAATGCTTATTATATTAATTATTAATTGAGGATTATTCTAGAAAATCACTTAGTAGAAGGGCAAGAGCAAGGGCCTCTTTACGATTATCTGCTAATATTTTTATATAAACATAAGTGTTTCCCCTATACATGATTGTGAATTTGCACCCATTTGGAGAACGAGATAAATAAATCCCATGGTAACCAAGGCTTTCAATCCTACATATAAGATCCTCCAGACTTGAGTCCGGGTCAATTCCCTTATCAATTAATTTTCGAGCTGTTTCCAACGAAATCAAATACTTTCTCTCCCCTATTTAATTACCCCATAACTAAGAGTATCTATTTTTAAAATATGTTCGTATTATGAAAGGGTGCTTAATTGTGTTTATATAGCAGTTATATTAATAGCAAAATCAGTATAAACATAGCTATTAATAGTATTTTTCCTAAAGAGGTATATGGCGTGAAAAAATTTAGAAATCCCACAATAGTTTTACTTTTAATAATAATTATTACCCTCCTGAATACCAACATAGATAAAGCTTTTCCTTTATCAATTAAGGACCTTATAAAAAGTGGTGAGCCCATAAATATTTTGTTATTGGGGATAGACGCCCGCCCGGACGAAGTCAACGCTCGAAGTGATACTATTATATTAGCCAGCATTAACCATAATCTAAATAAAGCTGTTTTAGTATGGATACCCCGTGATACAAGAATATCATCACCCCATAAAAGCCAGAAAATTAACATGGTAAACCAGCTCCAAGGGCCAAATGCAAGCTGCCAAGAAGTTGAAAAACTATTAGGTACTACGGTTGACTATTACATTCTCACCAACTTTTCCGGGTTTGAAAGAATAATAGATATATTGGGAGGGGTGTACATGGACGTAGATATTAATTTATCTAGTCCTTCTTCAGATGTATACCTTACCAAAGGGTATAAAAATTTAAGCGGTAAAGAGGCCCTCAAATATGCGCGTTATAGAGGAAAAACGGATGGAGATATCGGAAGAACTCAACGCCAGCAAAACTTACTGAGAGCGTTAATTAAGCAAATACTGCAAAAAGATACTATAGCCAAAATTCCCGAGTTAATATCTGCGCTGCAGGAGAATGTGCAAACGAATATTTCTGCTAGTAATATGCTTTATCTAGCTAACCTAATTCTTAAAATCGATGAGAGTAACATAGTGACCCAGACACTCCCCGGATATTCCTATATAGATACCTATTCTGGGGCGAGCTACTGGGAAGTTGACCGGCAAATATCCATCAGCATACTTGATTCCTTATTTCATGGACATCAGTTCCAAGTAAATTCAGAATAAATGTTTAACTTATCTACTGGTATTTATAGTAAAATTATCTTCAAGTACTGGTAAATAGCTTAAAGTATAAAAAGGTAGGTGATATGATGAAAGATGGCTTAGAAGGCACAAGAGAAACTAAAGACGACGCTCAAATAAAGAACACCTCACATAATGTTTTCAAAGGTATGAGTGTAAATATAAAAAACCGCGACCAGGAAACCGGTTGGTGTTATAAAAATGGCGGCAGACCAGCATATGGCTACCAAATAATCCACCTAGATAGGGGTACCAATTCTAAAGGCAGGCCTATCACCAAAAGCATCTGGGAACTACATCCCGAAAATTCTAAACGCGCCAGAATGATCATCATAGACCTGTATTTGAATCAAGAAATGTCATATAAAAATATTCGTGATTATCTTAACAAAAATAGTGTCCCTTGTCCGACGGGTAAACCCTGGACAAGTCCTACAATTGTTGAAATGTTAAGAGATAACCGTCTTGAACAATATGCCGGCATGGCTTATTGGAATAAAGAGAACAGGCATACCATAGGACGTTTCAATCCCAAAGAAGAATGGATTAAAGTTGAAAATGCTCACCCGGCCATTATAAGCCCCCAGGAATTAGAGAATTTGTTGTATCGTAAAACGAGAGCCCAAAACAACGCTAGTACAGGAAGAACTACTAAAAGCCCCTACCTATTTACCGGAAACAATTTAGAAGATCAACCCATGTTCGTTTGCGCAGCTTGTGGTGGTAGTATTATCGGCTACCGTTCTAGCTCCACGAATTGGAAAAAATACATATGTGGCCCTTCTCGTTATAAAGGTGAAGCTGCTTGCCCTTATAAGTTCCTGGTCAACCAAGAATGGCTCGAAAATACAATTGTTAATCTAATCAATGGAAGATATTCCACATCGGAGCACCTAAATGAGATCACCAGGCAGGTTTATAAAGACCTTAATGCTGTTTCTAAAGGCTATCATGATGTGCTTAATAACCTGGCTAGGGTGAAGGCAAACCTGGCAACACAACAGCAAGAACTATTGGATACTATTAAGACAGGTTGTCACCCAAGTGATATCGCCAAAGAATCTACAGATATTCAAATCAAAATTGATAATTTGGAATTAAAAATGAAATCACTGAAAAGTAATCCTCCTCGAGATCTGGCCTTTGAAAACAATAAAATTATCCGGTTCTCTACTCAGTTCTCAAGTACCTTTGAAAATGCTAGCATTCCTGAACGCAGAATACTTATTAGAACCTTTATTAAAGGTTTAGAAATGGATCCAGAAAAAAAGGAAATCAGGGTTACCTTCTACCCCGATAGCATAGTGCATAGTATTGGTGTCGAATAATTAATTTTCATTATTAAACCCATTCCTTAGTTGGTGATTTTTTTTCTTAATGATGTCTATTCTCAAGCCCTCCACTATTCACCGGCGATATTGATTGACTTGAGGACTTATATAGCGTCATGATTGCTATACACATGCCAATAAACATAACTAAACCAAGTAAATTAAAGCTAAAACGGCTACTCGTATCCCCCACTAATTTCCCAATAAAACCCAATAAAATTGGAGACATAAACTGTCCCAGAAAAAGAGCGCTGGAGATAATTGACATCGCCATGGGTGTACTTTGCTTTGGTACCAGTCTGGTTGTTTCTAAATAAATAAGGGGCTGAAGTATCCCAAAGCCTAAACCTAAGATGGATACAGCTAAAAGTATAAAAGCCAGATGCTGTGCCAAGCCTAATAGCCATAGCCCTGCTGTCATAGACGCCATTGCCCAAATTACTGTGTTTTTGCCAATTAATTCAAGTATTCTACTAAAAATCAACCCGGCAATAAAGCCAAAGACATTCACTACTGCAAGCGCTATCCCCGCCTTGGCTGCATTTCCAACACCTTGATTCTGCATGAAAATAGCCAAACTAGTTGGAACCGTATAGAATACCAGCATAAGCATAAACTGACCAAAGGCTAGATAATATAGTGAACGCGGGAGCTCTGCTCTAACTTGATCCCTTACGTTTATTCTGGGCTGCTTATGTAGCTCAGGCACAACAAAAATAATTAGTAACAAGACAAAAATAGCAATAATATATACTCCGAAGGTATAACGCCAGTTCGCTGCTGCCAACAGGCCTCCAATCAGACTAGCAACAACTCCTCCTAATAATGATATTGCTGGTGATAAACCAATCATTCTGGCTCTTTCAGTTCCCTCAAAGAAATCGGTAATAATGGCTATGGATAACGGCATAAGCAGGCCAACCCCCACGCCCAAAATAGCCCTGAACATAAGCAGTTGATAAATCGTAGTGCAAAAGCCAGCGCCCACCCCACCAATCAAGTAAATAACTATTCCGGCTATCATAATATATCGTTTTGACATGCTAGAGGCCAATCGTCCAGAAACAAAAGAAAAAATAATGATCATAATTGCTGGAAGAGATAAAATCATTTTTATTATCTCCGGGCTTGCGGTAGGAAAAGCTTGGCTTATACTGCCTAACGCAGGAGATACAGCTGCACCTGCCATGACAGTTAATAGAGAGATAGAAAGAATAGTTGGCTTCAGTAATCGGTTCACCATTTTGTCCTCCCATCTTGGAGCTATCCTATTCTAGGTAAGGGACTATAAATGATTAGTTTATTTCTTTACAGTCCCTAAGCATCATCAAAATTTATCTCAACACACTTGCCTTCTATATATATCGGTTAAAACCCTTTTAATAAAACAGTTAATTTCATTGCGAACCCAACTATATGGATGTGTATCCAAATCCAAAACCCTCACATCGTAACGATTTCGAATACTGTCTAAAAAAGGGTGGCTTGCTTTTTTTAAAACTCCCAATACTGGTATATCGCTATTCAGCATATGAAAAACCGTCTCCCTGAATACAAGTGCATTAGCTTCTATAGTGCCAATTTCATCCATCACAACTAATCTGCTGTTGGACATAGCCTGCTCCAAAAGGCCGACCCCTTTAAGTTCGAACGTCTCCAGGTAAAAACGCTTGGGATCTTGCTCTGCAATTAGATCTGAAAATGCATCAATTCTATCCACCTCAATATTCGGAATGAATTCTTCAACGGATATATCTGCCATCCTAAAGCCACATGACTCACCCTGCACAAACAATCGCTGAATAAAAAAGCCTCCCGTGCCTTCCCCAATAGGTATAAGCTGTTCCTTTAATAAGGAAGATTTGCCACATCGTATTTTTCCTGTAATTAATAAATTGCTTGACATGCTGCATATCCCTCCATTATTTTTTCACCTGGGATCTTGATAATACCTGCTCTATTTCACTTTGATCAATTGAATAATTGAAGAACAATTGAAAGAATTCCTTCATATCCTCTTTGATATTCTGTCTGTCCTCATCTTGAGCCAGAACATCCCCAAGCCATTGAACCCCTAACAAACGCATTATAGAAGGAGGCCTATTTACCCAATCGTAGGGCTGACAGGGAATCTCATACACCTGCTTGTTCTTGACAGCGCTAATTTTATTCCAGCTTGAGTCAGTTAATATCTTGTTATAGACTTCATGGCTACTATCACCATCACTGCTGATTATTATCAATTCTGGATCCCATGCTAACACCTGCTCCGTAGATACTTGGATTCTGCTCGCTCCCTTGCCCATATTAATTTGGGCTACATTAACAGCTCCAGCTAGCTCAATAGCCTCGGAGTTAACCGTACCACTGAGCTCTGTCTCCAAGCCATTAATTCCCTCAGCATAATAGAGTCGTACCTTGTTCCCCTGTGTATTCTGAACAATACGCTGTTCAAGTTTTTGTAATATTTTATCGCAGTAAGCACTGAGCTCTTTGGCCCTATCTTCTGCCCCGAGAACTTTACCAACAAAGCGGTAAGATTGTGAACTATTCATAAGGCTTCCGTCTACCATAAGTACCGGGATGCCGGTTTGTTTTTGCATATTGTCGGCATCAGAGATGAACTCAGCTGAAATATCGCCTACACCCAAAATTAAATCCGGCTTTGCTCTCAGCAGTTCCTCAATACTGCCTGTATGAGTTGTACCTTTCCAACGACCCAGGTCAGGAAGATTATGATACTGGGCAGCAATGTATTTTTTTTCACTTTCTCGTAAAGCACTATTCCAACCCACCAGTTTATCCGGAGCCAGGGTATAAACAAACACACTTCCATTGGCTGAACTCGCATAGACTTTATCAATCTTTCCAGGAATGGAGACTGTCCTGCCAGCCATGTCTATAATTTGTATCCTCTCCGCTTGTTTATGACTGGTTGTCCGCTGGCTGCAGCCCCCACACAGGCAAGCAACACCCAAAAGCAAACCTATTATTATCAAAACAGTTTTCTTATTCATATGCATTTTCCTCCCCCCAATTTGTCATGCAACTACCGGTATGCAAACTGTATGCCCGCCCCCATTTTTCGCAGTAGCCCGAGCAACCTCCACATCAATTCCATACAGCATGCTTAAATTAATGTCGTTTAGAACATCCTGGGCCTCTCCAGCACACAGGATTGACCCCTCTTTCATCATGACAACCTTCCCTGCACAGTACCAAGCATGATCGGGATAATGAGAAGACATTACAATCGTAAGCCCTTGTTTTGCCAGTCGCTTAATATGACTAAGCAGCCTCATTTGATTTCCATAATCAAGATTTGAAGTGGGCTCATCCATAATTAGAATTCCAGGCTTCTGCGCTAGAGCACGAGCAATGAGAACCAGCTGCCGTTCTCCTCCGCTTATTTCGGTATAGCTTTGACTGGCTAGTTGGATGATATTTACGCTCTTCATCGCATCTCTAGCTATCTCCCTGTCAATTTCTGAAGGATCCCGGTAGTGGTTGATATGAGCCGTTCTCCCCATTAATACTACATCCATCACCGAGTACGGAAATGGTGGGACATGATTTTGGGGAACGTATCCCATCTCTTTAGCTAGTTCTCGTCTGCTGCAATGACTGACGTCTTGGTGATTGACCAAAACCTGCCCACTTTTAGCCTGGTACAAACCTAAAATGGTTTTGAACAACGTGGTTTTACCGGCACCGTTGGGTCCTAATACACAAACAATCTCACCTGATTCCACCTTCATGGAAATATTTTCGAATACCGGATCTGTATTATAAGCAAAACTAAGGTTCTTAAGCTCAAGACTCATTTCCAACCCCTCCTAGTATGTGTTAGTAGATAAATAAAAAATGGAGCGCCTATTAGTGATGTAAGTATACCGATTGGAACCTCCATAGGCATTAGGGTCCTTGCCAGTGTATCCACGATAAGCAGAAAAAAACTTCCCACCAATATGGTAACAGGCAAAAGTTTTTGATAGTTGGGACCGACTAGAGCTCTAGCCAAATGTGGAATGATCAAGCCCACCCATCCGATCATCCCGCTTACGGATACTGCTGCTGCGGTTAATAGGGTAGCACAAATGATAACAATCATTCTTAAGCGTCTAGTATCTATCCCCATGGTTTGCGCTTCTTCATCTCCAAATACCAGCAGGTTTAACTCCCAGCGCAAGATCCATAAGGGAATAATGCCCAGCACAATCGGGAGCGCTATAATATATACATCTCCCATCTTGATAGCACCAAGACTCCCCATTAACCAGTAGGTTATGGCCGGAAGTTTGTTGTAGGGATCAGCAATACATTTCAGGAACGATACCATGGATGAAAATATGGTCCCGATAAGCATCCCACTTAACACCAGAACCAGACTAAATTCGCTGGAATTGCGAATGCAGTTTCCAATCAAATAGCTTAGAAGTACGGACAATAACCCAAATGCAAAAGCAGATAATGCAATACCCATGGACCCCCAGGAGCATAAAATAGCAAGTGTTGCTCCAAAACCTGCACCTGCCGAAACCCCTAAAATATCAGGTGATACCAGCGGATTTCGAAAAATACCCTGATATGCAACTCCCGACACAGACAACGCTGTGCCAATCAACAGAGCCGCCATGATCCTGGGAATACGTATATCAAAGATAACCGTTTCGCTGGCCGGCTGAAGCAAAAGCTCTACCCCTAATATTCGTGATTCTAATATCAGAAATATTTCGTGAATTGAAATAGGGTAACGACCTAATGACAAAGCTAAAAGAATTAGCGCAACCATGACCAATAAAAGTGCGATTCGTTTGATCGCGTTACTTTTCGGCAGATTGTTAGAATAGCTCATTACCCTGTTTTGCATTTAGTGCCTCCTAATCTTTTTCCTGGGTTCATCACATACTCATTTTCTCTTGCGGATTACAACTAAGAGCAACAAAATTAAAAACAGCCAGCCTTCACGGCCAGCGATGACATATAGTTCCGGATCTCTTGAACAATGCTATCAACATCATCGATATGGTGGCAGGGAACACCAATATCCCATTTGATGTCACTTGCCAGCGCAAGAAGCTCATGCGCCTCACACAGTAGCTCACCGTGGGCTGCAGAACGGGATACCTCAATTAATGCCTTACCACTATTTTTATAGCCCTCGGTAAGAATTAGCTCAACAGATGGTAACATGGCAATAATCGAATCCAAGCTCTTTTCTTCATTAACTTTTTCAATCATGGCAACCTTGGCTGGAGCTGATATAGCAACGACATCAGCTCCAGCCTGGGCCATTCTCCAGGTGTCCTTGCCTGGTTTATCCATATCGAAATGGTGAGCATCATGCTTGATAACAGCAATCCTAATCCCGGCCTTTTTTAGCTCGACGATAACTTTTTCTAACAAGGTAGTTTTTCCAGAACCAGATTTTGCCACAAAAGATATTACGGGCGTTTTATCATTATTCATAACCCAAGCTCCTCTCCCCACAAGATTATATGTCCCACCTGCTTTGTTGTTATATATTGCAAGAACTATGCCTAGTTTAATTCGAACCTTAATAGATTAAGTAAGCCGGTACTCTAGCCTTCTTAATCATATTTATTTTCTATTTCCTATCATTGCCGTTTCAAAAAGAGAAGTTAGTTTGATAATGAAACTTTATCTACCAATTTGCTATCTTCGTCCTTATCGGCTCAAACATTTCAACAGTTAGATTTTTGGGCTCCTTCTGCTTTTTCGCATCCCATTTATCCAATCTCCTTTTGCCTGCCAGCGACATGCTCTTCATGCGCGGTATTTTTTTCCCTCCTTGCCGTTTGCATTCTGCACCCCAGTACACCATACAGAATCCAAAATGATCACAGGAAAGGCATGTTTCGGCTTCAATTTCCTTTTCAGCCATGCGCATCACTCCTCTCCAATAGGTTTTCTTATTCCTTTTGTACGACTTTAAAAACTGCCACCAGAGTCATCAGCTTTACAGCACTGTCCTTGGCGTCGTTGGCCTGTTTAATGACTTGATTAGCTTGTTCTCGAACTGACATGACATTTTGGGCGATATTCAAAGTGCCGTGTGCTCCTTCTGCGGTAGCCAAATTGATTCCACCAATGGTTCTATTCATATTTTGAATTGATGCGAGAAGTTCTTCTGAATTGCTGCTGATTTCTGATATTAGACTTTCAATGGTCGCTGCATCCTTATTATATTGTTGGCTAGTTTGCAGCAGCATCTCGTATTCTTTCGCTACTTGCGCATCTAAGTGCACCAAAACTTGCTGAGAACAGTTCGACAAGTTGAAAACTGAATCAACCACCGTCCTGGTTATTACTTGTATCTCGCCCACCGTATGCTTAGATTGTTCTGCCAGCTTTCTAATTTCTTCTGCTACTACTCCAAACCCGCGACCAGCTTCACCGGCACGTGCTGCTTCAATGGCAGCATTAAGCGCCAGTAGATTAGTCTGCTCAGTAATAGAAAGAATTGAACCACTTAAATTATTTATCTGCTCTACTGCCCTTGATTTTTCTATAGCCATACAAAGTTTACTATTAATATCCGCATGCATTTCCTCAGCCATTTTTTGTGAATGAATGGCAGTTTGCTGAAGGTCACCGGCACGCCGGTTAATCTCACTAGCCATGCTCATTCCTACTTGTGCTTTAGAACTAAACGATTCGGCAACATGGG
The DNA here is from genome assembly GCA_964457945.1 of uncultured Syntrophomonas sp. GTDB lineage: Bacteria > Bacillota > Syntrophomonadia > Syntrophomonadales > Syntrophomonadaceae > PHAA01. The sequence continues at coordinate 19,588 of CAYWFX010000010.1, read as the reverse complement.
CAATATCGCTTGATGCATTTTTCATTTCTTCTGATGAAGCTGCGGTTTCTTGCATGACAGCAGAAAGCTCTTCCGTAGTTGCAGATACACTTTGAATTTCTAAATTTAGGTCCTGTATCAGCTTATTAACCCCTTTAATGGAGTTTTCTACTTGATAGGATTCATCAATTACACTGCTGAACATATCGCGTATTTTCGCAAAAAATTTATTGATGGCTTCAGCCAAATCTGCAATTTCATCCTGACCGCTTATTTTAATCGTCTGAGTCAAGTCACCTCCTCGATCGGCTAAAAGCTCAAGTTCACTTTTCAAACGATGAATAGGAATAATAATACCTCGAGCGATAATGAATGAAACGAAAAGGCCGATTAATAATGCAGCTAGAATAATTCCTATAAGTACTCTAATTACGTTATGATGCTGCCTCTCATTATTAGCTTTAATCTGATCTGCCGACTGGGTTTTATCGTTAGCCAGATCTTGCAGCATCTTTTGGATATCCTGAAGCGCTATGCCATTCTGAGTAAGATATTGTAAAGCCTCTTCCTGCTTTCTTTCCTGAGTAAGCAAAACGACTTTATTTTTTATTTTTGGAAACTCTGCCATATTCATTTCAATCAGCTTAATAGTCTCATCCTCAAATTGATTGTGTTGGCACTGCTTGTAATTACTCCAATTCTCATTTATAAGCTGACCCCTCTTCCCCATATCCGCTAACTGTTTCTGTATTTCAGCATCATTTGCGGCTAAAATAATATACAGAAGACTAGCTTCATTGGCCCTAATTTGTACCCGGGTGTCATTCAGCCATTGAATCGGCTTCAAATTTTCGTGATACATTCGATTCATATCCTGGTTGGCTCGCTGATTGAAATAATACCCTGCTGAACCCACCACACAAATAAAGACTAGCAGCAGGAAGGCTAACAATAATAATTTATGCAGTATCTTAGTCCTTTTTAACATTTCCATATTCCCCCATTTGTTTAATCCATAAGCCATCCAGTATTTGGCTGGAAAAATAGTTATTAAAATCCTTTTACACATTGACATTTATAATTTCGCAGGGTATAAATTATAATGGTTCATTGAATGAATTAAATGATAAGTTACTCGACCATTAACCTATTTCCGGGAAGGAGAAATTCCGTTTATGAAACAACCAGATGCCAAAACTAGAATTCTAGAGGCAGCCAAAAAATTATTTGCCGAACAGGGATTTGCTGCCACATCTGTTAAGCAAATCTGCGTTGATGCCGGGGTTAATATATCTCTGGTTTCCTATTACTTTGGTGGCAAGGAAAACGTGTTATCCGCCTTGTTTAAAACCTATTTTCTAAATTCAACTCTGTTGTTTGAAAAGCAAGTTGCCAATGATCCAATTGCAGGTATACGGAGCATTGTTAGTGCAATTATCCGCTTTCGCATTGAAAATCCGGAAATGATGACGATTTTGCACCGCGAAATTCTTAATCAAAGCCCCAGAAACAGTGAAATCGAGTCGTACATATTTCCGCTCTGGAATTGTCTGCGCTTTTACCTGCAAGACGGTCGTGAAAAAGGACTTTTTCAGTTTCAATCCCTTGATCAAGTCTTTCAGTTAGTGGTATCCACCATTGTTTTCCCCCGTATTAACCCACGCTTTCTGCAGCCTTTACTTGCTGACGAACATCCAGATAGTTCCCAACTGCTTGAGGATACCATGGGTTTTATTATGGGAGGGCTTAGATATAGTCCAGCTGAAGAATAGCTCAGCTCTTTAGGTTTATAGCGAACCTGATGCTTTAGGCCGAATCATATTTCCAGCGCTTAAGGGGACTCAGGTGCCTAGGGGTTTGGCAGTCAGCACAGGTTAAATAAGCATCATAAGGATAAGAACAAAACTCTTGGTCACAAACCGGACAACTTTTAGCTTCGGCAATGGCGAGTGTAATAAACTCATTTTGTAAGAGTTCACTAACATGAATCCTTTTTCCCCATCCCATCTGGCCAAACAAACATACATCATGACATAATCCACAGCCTGTACAATCACGAGGTAAATATGTTAATTGCTTGCATCCCTTTTCTCCCTTAATCTGCAAGGCATTGCTTGGACATAATTGAGTGCAAAACCCACAAAAATTGCATTTATCAACCTGCAAATGCATATAGGGAAGAACTGCACCAGCTTCCACTTTATTTTCATCACGCCATATCTTTAAAGCCTTGGCTAATAGGGGCCTCTTTTCTGGATGCTCACTCTTTCCTACCATAATTATTGGTTTTTCTTCATCCATGATAAATGCAAAATCAGCTGCTTTTTCGTTAATTATTTCCACCGATGCTGTTTGCCCGCGGCGAAATAGCCCCTTGAAAAAGTCCCTCCTATCGATCTGTTCGACCGTATTACCCTGTAATAATCGCTTTAAATCTTCAACCCGATGAACCCAGGGAATCTGTCTGGGGATGATTCCAAATTCCTTGATCTGCTCATCTAATTGTTGGCAATCAAAACCATGGCATTGTTGGCAAACACTTTCATCAATGTAAATATAGATATCCGAAGATCTTACCAGGAGAAAATGAACTAATTCCGGGTACAGCTGCTTGAGGCAATGCACATCGCTTACCATGTTTTTAAACTGATTAGGCAGGGTTTCTTTCAAGACCATACAACTTAGAACCATTCGTGCCTGCGGCTTAGATCTTTGAACAATAAAGTCTTCATCTAGTTTAAAAACATGGTTGGAACAGACGCTTACACACTTGCCGCAAAGGGAACAATCTTTAAGCTCCCAGGCCGAATCCCTCCATAATAGACTTTGGGTGGAACATTGTTCTGTACAATCATGGCAGTGAAATCGGCTGGAAATACTGTGACCACACAATTCATTCCTAATTTTCAGTGGATGTTCATCTTTTATTAAAGACAAAACGCTATTTATCATCGTTGGCCCCCCAATAACATAAAAGGCTGCTTATTAATGCCTGGTTAAACTGAAATCGATACCATAGCCCGAGATAGAGATCAGCTAAATTAGAATGAGCAGATCTCATACTCTCGCAACTTTCGATAAAGAGTAGATTTAGATATCTTTAAGAGCCTCGCCGCTATGATTACGTTATAATTCGTGTAATCCATAGCTATTTGTATGTTCCTTTTTTCGCTTTCACTAAGACTAATCACAACGCTCTCGAAATTCTGATGGTCATAAATTAGCGGATGAATTATCTCTTCAGGTAAATCGTCTATCTTTATAATTCCACCCTCAGCCATACTGACTGCGTAAGTCATCGCATTCTCTAACTGCCTTATGTTTCCAGGCCAGTTATAGCACATCAAACGTTTAGCTGCTTCCGGACTAACTTCCATACTATCCCGGTTCATCTCCAAACAGGCACGCTGAACAAAATGCTGGGTTAGGAGTGGAAGATCTTCTCCCCGTTCCTTCAATGGAGGCAAAGTAATCTTAAAAGCGGACAGCCGGTAGTAAAGATCCTGACGAAATCTCTTGTTAACTACCATGGCATTAAGATCCTGATTCGTTGCCGCAATAACCCGAAAGTTGAGCGGGATATATCGTCCGCTTCCCAAGCGCATAACCCGTTTTTCTTCTATAACACGAAGCAAGACGGGTTGCATCCATAGAGGCATATCTCCTATCTCATCCAAAAACAAGGTCCCACCATTAGCCAGCTCAAACTTACCCGCTCTCCCCCTTCGGTCCGCACCTGTAAAAGTACCCGCCTCATAACCGAACAGTTCACTCTCAACCAGATTGCTGGGAAGAGCTCCACAGTTTATAGCTACGAAAGGACCATCCGCTCTACTCAGCTCATGAATGCTTTGAGCGAATAGCTCTTTGCCTGTGCCACTATCCCCTTGAAGAAGTACATGGGAATTGTTGCATGCTGCTGCCCTGGCCTGACTCAATACTTTTTGCAGTGAATGGCTAGCACCCAGTATGCTGGCAAGTCCGTACCGCAGGGCACTACATTGCCGCTCATGACTAAGCGATTGCAGTTTTCTTTCTGCAATACTTTCCATGTATACTATGCCCTGGCCTGAACCGCCACCCAATGATCTGTTTTTTAACTCTGGACTGCTCTTCAAAGGCTCCAGACCTCCTTCTATCCAAGTTTCCTGGATCTACTTGGTTTTTATTAACGTCAGGGAACTTGACCTTTTTTATATTGATGATTTATGGGCATCATCTTTGTCCATCCACACACCTACTAAAATTCAGCGAATATTTATAGCCTGGGCAGGGCATTTTTGATGACATTCAAGACATAGCGTACAATCCTCTTGCCCCGACTTGCTTAAGGGCGGCATATTTAATTCTTCAGGACAGCTGTTGCTGCAAACCTTACAATTGACTCCCTGGGCGTGAAGGCATGCTTGCCCATCTACAATGGGACGTACCGCAATTCCACTTTTTATTCCCAGGCTGCTCATAATTCTAAACATCGCGCCCAGCGGGCAAAAAGAGCTGCACCATGAACGCAGCACAAAAATTTCCATTATAAGCATAAGCGGAAATATAATAAGCTCCCAACCAGGCTGATATATGGTTGAAACCCGAAAAACGGCATAACCGAAACCAAAAAATAAGCCAACCGGACAAATCAAACAAAAAACTGGAAATTTGAATATAAATGATGCAATTAGGGTTACGACCAATACAGCATAAATCGCATACGACCTGCTGCCAGAACCTAGTTTGGAACAGGACGGGCATTGCCCACTAAAGTGCTTAACCCCGGATGGTTCATCATTGGCTCCTTTGAAAACACCTCTCAGTAAAGCAGCCGGACATAGCCAGGCACAAAAGACTTTGCCTAAAAAAATCAACCCTAATGTAACTAAAATGACTGGTGCTAGAAGTTCCATAGGCATACTTCTACCTGCCAGAGCGATTTGCATAAACCCCAGTGGGCAATAGGAACAAACACTACCCCAATCGAGTTTAGAATGTACACCTGCAATAAGCACCAAGACCAATGCAAATGCCGTCAATAAACGAAGCTTGGACATTTTTACGTTTATTTTTTTCATACTCACAGTCCCTTCATAAAAGTGCATACAACCTTAATTCGTTTTTATTGGAACAATAACAATCCCTTTACCTGTTACTTGATTGTTATACGCACGTAATGAACCACTGGGGCAGATGTTTTCACACAAACCACAACCATTGCACTTCAAAGCATCCACCACCGGTCGCTGATGGGCATCCAAGTGAATACCATCAAACGGACAAAGCTTGGAACATTCGACACAACCACTCCAATTCCAGGCTACACAGATGTCAGGATTGATTTTTGCAATTCCAATTTTTACGTCATTTTTGGCTATAACCTGCAATGCATCGGTCGGACAAACCTCCACGCATTTCATGCAGAGATCACAGTACCCCTGTCGAAAATTCATAGTCGGGGTACTCAATTGCATGCGGCCTTCTGAGAAGGATATCGGAACAATGACTCTAACTGGACAAACCGCCAGGCACTTCTGGCATTTGATGCATTTCGCCAGGAAGTCTTTTTCATTCACTAATCCCGGTGGACGCAAGTAGGCTTTATCGTATTCAAAGTCATATAAAGTGCCTCCCAAGCCAAGCAGAACCGCTGACGCTCCTGCTACTTTCATGAAATCCCTGCGTGCTATTAATGCCTTTAAATCCATAAATCTCATATCCTTTTTTTAACAATGTACGACCTAATATCTATGAAGGTATAATCCTTTAGGCTACTTCCTCAATCAACTCCTGCTCCATTTTCAGGTATCCAACTGTTATTTTGGCAACGGCTTTATAGAAATCAGTAGTTGCAATACGCTCAACATCATCACAAAAGCCAGGTATCCAATTCATCAGGTGCTTTTGTATAAAATCTTTTTGTTTCTTAAGGTAGGAGCTTGCAGTTTCATCATCACCTTGCTGGAGAGCCTCCTGCACCTTCCGACATAAATACTCCATAAAAACTAATTCAAAAGCTATGTGGTCCTCAGGTTCATTAAATACCTGGTCCCTGACCAAACCTTCAGTTCTGTACACAGCTACTACCTCATCCCTGGCTTCCTGCATAATAAGCCCCCGTTGACTAGTGTAAACAGACTCATAAGGAAAAGCCCCCTCACCCTGCTTGGGACCGCAACCCAGAAAAATCCGTGCATAATCAACTGCCAGATCAACCACCACGTTATCACCGGCACTTTTTAAATATTGATCCATTATTCTATATCCCTCAGCAACCTCAGGTACGTCAAGCTCTGATGTAAAATTCACTACCCGCATACACTCCACTAGCTCCTGATCAACCTCTTGTCGATAAAAACGAGCCAGAAATGCATACATTGCTCCACTATTTATAACTAATTCCTCTATTACTGAACGGCCATAATTGTCCATTTTCTGATCCCTTCCTTCTGTTCATAGTAAGTACTGCCTGATCAAGCTTGGTAATAAATAGGCTGTATTTGCATTGTCTAAAACCAGTTAAAGGTGAATTGAAGGATACATATATATCCTCAATTCACCCAATAGACTAACCGACAATAAACTGGTGTACACTGCTGCCCATCAGGTATATCAGGACTCGAATTGCAACCGAACCAACCACGGTACAACAAAGCCCGGCAATAGGTACAGTTAGAAGAGAACCCGTGGTTTGGTCCGCATCCACCGAACCACCATCACCTATTGCAATAGGTACAATTAGATTAGAACCCATTGTTTGGGCTTTCATTTTCTTTACGGTAAGAATAATAGGAATTGTCAAACCTATTAGCACTACTGCCCCCCAGAATAACAGCGATAAATCTCCTGCTAGTAAACGCTGCGGGGAACGACTAGGGTCTGGGAAGGGTGCAACGAATAGATATATGATGTAGGACACTATCATGATAGCAAATGAAATTTGAGCAAAAAACGCTGCCTTGTTTACCTTCTGTATTATTACTTCATCCTTCTCTTTGAGTACAGTCCATATATACATTGTGAACAAACCTAGGGCAGCAGCCGTTGCTACGAAAAGGATGGGTATAATGAAAGTATTCCAGGCCGGTCTTGCAGGTAAAACATAGATACGCCCGGTAGAAAATACTGCTATGACAGATACCAGCAATCCGATAGTCGCTACATTTTTACGCGCACCATCGGAGGCTCCTTTCCAGATTAACAAGCCTATATATAACACTATCACGGCACCGATAACAGCAGTTATAATGAACTCTTGGGCTATCCCGGACTTAATATTACCGAGTATGTGGAAAATGCGTTCCGGATGTCCCAGGTGCAAGGAACTAATAATTCCTCCGATGCCCAGAGCAAGTAAACTGGTGATGGCCCCAGGAAGACGGATGTTTTCTAGCTTACCTAACCATTCCGTTACGGCTACAAAAGCAAAACACCCCATTCCAAGTGCAACCAGGAGACTGAATAGTAATAATTCCCATTGGATCGACATGTTAACCCCTCCATTCCAATTTGGTCAAAATATAGCCAACCCCGGGGTGATTACCCACATTACTTAAGCGATGCAGGTTTTTATCAGCCTGCTTTACTGCTTTGGATACTTCCGAATTCGGATCATCCAGATCTCCAAATATCCTGGCCTGTCCCGGACATATACTCGCACAAGCTGGCTTTTCACTTTTATCAACCCTTTGGGCACATAAGGTGCATTTTTCAATAACCCCTTTGTCCTCGCTATAGTCGCGCACCCCATAGGGGCAAGCCATAATGCAGTAACGACAACCGATGCACTTATCATGATCAACCAGGACAATTCCATCTTCCCTCTTATATGAAGCACCAGTTGGACAAACTTCCACACATTGAGGGTTATCACAATGCTGGCACATGGTGGGAAGGTAGTACATTTCGAGGTTCGGGTATTTTCCGTGGGGGCCAACCGTTAAGACCTTGTTCCAAAAATTGCCTAACTCAACATTGTTTTCCTGCTTACAGATAACCGCACAGGAGTGACACCCTATACATTTATCTAGATCAATCATCATAATATGTCGGGTCATGCTTGTTTACCTCCTTTGGGCAGGAATGCCTTCAATTGTTTCGCTGTAGTATATATTCCTTTAGGCGCACCGTCGGTGGCTTTATAAATCTTGCAGAGGCCGCCGAAGTTGTCGGTTCCTATCGCCGGATCATAGGGACCATCATTGGCGATCATCGTATTACAATTACATTCAAACGCACCGTGCAAATCGTCGGTTGCCGCCTTTTCTGGGAACCACCAGTCGTGTTCGGCGTGAATAGTCAGGGGATGAATTGCCGAGGTAATCCTAGTCCTTTGTTTACATTTACCATGATTGGTCTCTATATAGACCCAATCGCCATCTTTAATTCCATGCTTGGCAGCTGTTTCAGGGTTAATATCCACCGTAGGAAAGGGGTGAATCTCACGCATCCAAGGAGATTGGCGGTATTCAGTATGGAAATAGGCATGAGATCTTCCACCTGTTATTAACACATATGGGTATTCACTTAAAAGATCAGGCCTGCTATAGGGGGTGATAGGTTGTTCAATGTACCTTGGCAATGGCCCATGTCCAAACAGCTTCAAATCCTCAGAATACAGATTGAATTTACCATTAGGTGTCTCGAAGCCCAGTCGACGGTCACGTCTTAGTCCGCCGGTCTCAAATCTGCGATAACTAGCCGGTCTTGTGATTGATACTTTTTTACGGAATTCTTCAAAATTCATTTTAATAGGGCTTAGGACAAAATTGAAAAAGTGATATTTATCCTTCCAACCCAAATCAATACCCATACGTTTGGCTAAATCAAAACAAATATCGATATCATCCCGACATTCACCAATAGGTTTGTGGAAAGGCTGGCGAATCAGAGCAGTATGACTAGCCGGCCAGCCATGTCCGGAATGAGCCCACTCAATACGGTCTACTTCGTTGGGATGAGCAGCCGGAAGTATAATATCCGCTAATTCTCCGGTTGGAGTCATGTATAGGTCTACATTAACTATAAAATCTAGCTTCTTGAGTCCTTCATAAACCTCTCGGCTGTCCTCCACCCCAACAATGGGTTCAGAGGTTTGTCCCCAATAGGCCCGGGGTTGAAATGGCTTCCCGGTCAACATGGCATGGGTTGTAGCTGCACCAAAGCCACCCAGTTCACCAAGAATTTTTTGGGTGCCTGGGCATACACTATATTTTTCAATATTTGCCAAGGTATTCTTACGAAGCTCCCCTTTCGGAGGAATAATATCAAACATCATGGAGTCAAACCCACTGGCAGGTTCTCTCGCAATATTCTGACCACCCTTAACATCAAAGTTACCAGCGAGTGCCATCATTAAGGTAAATGCATGGGCTATTCCGCTGGTATTAATGCTGAACTCGACCTTTTGCCCGCGTGTAAAACAAGCCCCTGGGCTGTTATCTATATATAGCCGCATAGCTTCTTTCAATCTGTCTATTGGTACCCAGCTTACTTCCGCTGCTTTTTCAGGTGTCCATTCCTTAATACTGTCTGCGAAGATGGTAAACGAAGTCTTGTATGGCTTGCCATCAATTGAATATTCTCCTGATATTGCTGGTACCATAGTAGGCGAGCTCCAGGTTAGTTGATCACCGTCCCAGTATTGCGGGCTGTTTGATTTTTCGTCCCAAACCATAAAGCGATTTTTACTTCCACTGGGTTTAATATCGCTCTCGCGCAGCAGAAAGCCATCATCCTTTACCAGGAAAGGCCCATTGGTCCATTTACTAACAAAATCTTTATCGTATTTATTCTCAGTGATCATGGTATTAATAAAACATAAAACCAGGGCCATATCGCTGCCAGGACGAACTGGAAGCCATACATCAGCCTTAGCAGCAGTGGTAGTAAAACGCGGATCTACAGCAATAACCTTTACGCCTCGGTCCTGAGCCCGTTTTATTGCCAACCAATCATAATAACCACGGGAACGTTCCTGACGCGCCCACAAAATAATGCACTTGGTATTCTGCGCGTCCCAACCTGTATACTGAGTCTCATCCCCATATATTCTGCGCGATACCATGTAAGAACCTACCCAGCACAAGTTCCCAACCCCAAAGGTAGCCGTACTGCCCATTTCCAAAAACAGTTTATTTATAGCCTGGAAGTTATACATGTCCCGACCAGTTCCATACTGATGGACGATGGTATGCCCACCATACTTCTGTTGGATATCTTTGAAACGAATAGCAATGGTATCCATAGCCTCATCCCAGGAAATACGCTGCCATTTGCCTTCTCCACGCTCCCCAGCACGTTTCATAGGATACTGAAGACGCAAAGGATTATACATGAGTTGAGGAATTGCAAATGCGCGGCTACATAAAGTTCCTTCACTAAATATTTTTGGATTGCCTTCAATTTTTACGAGTTTATCATCCCGAACATGCCCAAGAATACCACACCGGCCATAGCAGTTACGGCAGGCACTTGGAATGACTTTGGTTTCAGAGACAGCCTCAGTTGATACTGCTGAGACCAATCCCACTACCGGATTCCCAGAAGGCACCAACGCAGCTGCAGCCCCTGCCACGGCGCTAACCTTCACGAAACCTCGCCTCGTCATTTTGATGCTTGACATCTCATTGTCCCCCTTTATTGCTTTTAAACTGGGTTTAATTCGGTCCTTTAGGCTTGAAGGCTCGGAACATCTAAGCTTCCAGCTTCACGCCGGCATAATGGACCGAATATTATGGCTATGCTAGCCAAAAATAGGAGCATTATTTTTGCGAATCAATAAATCCCTCCTTTCACGATTTGTTAAAAACTGATGATGAAACTAATAACTCAATGAGCTTGGTAGAAGCACATTCTGGTTATGCAGTGTTTTGGTACCTAAAATCTAGTTACCATATTTTAAAATAAATAATTATTTTAATTAAATGTTTATTTTAATATGTGGATAGTTGAAGATTATATGATTTTGGATAATGTGTCAATATATTTTCAATGTGCTCGAAAGCACTCATGTTAACTTTAATATGACAAAAAATCTCCCAAAATCAGAGACCTACAACTACCTTTAGTAGGTTAATATCTTTGAAAACAGAAAAGCTAGGGGCATTTATTAGAGGTTTAGAATGGTTCCAAGAAAAAAGAAGTCAGGGTAAATTTCTACCCCGATAATATAGTGCATAGTATTGGTGTATAATTACCGTCTACCTTTTAACTTTCTTTCCAATCTGACATGATATCCCAACACCTAGGATATCTTAAGAGATCTTAGAATTGGACAAAATCCCAGAGAACTTCCAATCATAGCTGGACTTGTCCATTTCACAGAGCTTATAGCCGGTTTGAACAATAATGGTCCATGCATTAGACTATACAAGCAATACTTGCAAGGGCTTCGTCAAACGATTGAAGCTATTTATCGTTTTTAGAGAACTGAACAACAGTTTAGAGAGGAGTTAATAAATGTTAAGTAAAAAGATTATAATTCCATTTTTCATATTGTCATTTTTGTTTACGGGTCTATTCTTGGCTGGAAATGATGCTGCTATGGCAGCCTCTAACCTATCCGAGGTCTCAAGAAGCACTGAGGCCGTACAATTGCAGGAAACCTTGAATACCAAGGGGTACTGGTGCGGGGCAGTGGATGGTATTTTGAATTCGGAATCATACCAGGCTATAGTTAGGTTCCAAATCGAGGCTAACCTGGTTGCTGATGGTATAGTTGGACTTAGAACCAGACAATCTCCAGGTTTATCAACTATTACTGCTGCAACACCGGCGACAACACCAGACTCAGTGTCGGTTTCAGATCCTGCTTCAACGTCAGTTACAAAACCTGTTGCAAAGCCAGTTACGCAAACGGCTCCAACAGTATCCAGAGGTAGTTCTGCTGCACCTCAGGGAAAACAGGTTCTAACCATGGTAGCAACCGGTTATGACGGGTGTTATGAGTGCAATAAACCATACTATGGAAAACCATCCTACATTGGACTTCCCCTGAGGAGAGGAATCGTTGCCGTTGATCCCAAGGTCATTCCCATGGGAACTAGACTCTATGTTGAAGGTTATGGAGAAGCCATAGCTGCTGATCAGGGCAACGCTATTAATGGTAATAGAATCGATCTCTTTTTTGATACTCATCAACAGGGATTAAACTGGGGAATTAAAACCGTAAAGGTCACAATTCTGTAGGTAGTGAGGAAGACGCCGCAAAGTTCTGCGGCGTCTCTTTTTTATATTTTTTTAGGCTCATGTAATACTTATCTAATTTACCTAAATCAAAAAGCCCCGATCTCTCGAGGCTCAAAACTTAATCCTATTTACTTAATGGCTCTCTATCTTCTACAACAATCCTTATCTGAACTAATGATTTGTTCATGCATTTTCCCCATTTTCCAGGCTGCAGCAAGTAAAATACATCCATAAAACCATAAGCATTTCATCGTCCTGGGTTTCATCATAATCGCAACTCCTTTCGTTTATTATAGTGTTTAACGAAAGTTAGCCAGTCATACTGACAAAAAAGCCCATCCTATATCTACCGCCAAATTATTTTTCTTCAATAATTATCTGTTGGATGAAAACATCTTCCATCGGTTTGCTAATTTCCCCGGACAAATTGCTTTCTAAAGGAGTATCAGATATTTTTAATATAACATCCATTCCATCAATTACCTGACCAAACACTGTATAGTTTGCTTGGCTATTTAATTGACTGGCCCCATCACCATTACAGATAAAAAACTGACTACCGTTAGTATTAGGTCCGCTGTTGGCCATGGCAACAATTCCAGGTCCATATGCTTTTACTGGTGGTAATTCATCTGTAAAAGTATAGCCGGGACCACCAGTGCCGCTCCCTGATGGATCGCCGGTTTGGATCATAAAATCTTTAATAATGCGGTGAAAACTGATTCCATCAAAATATCCATCCCTGGCTAAAAACACAAAATTATTTACCGCGATCGGGGCCTGGGAGGCAAATAATTTAATGCTGAAGTTGCCTCGGTTGGTATTAATCACAGCAAAATACTGTTTTTTAGAATCAATCGTCATTTTAGGTGATAGCTTGAATTTATTATTCCGGCTCTGGGTTGAGCTTAAATCATAACTACTGTTACTAATGCGTACGATCGAAGCAGCACTACTCCATAATACTCTAGCCCCCAGAGCTTCGCTAACAAATCTTAAGGGAACCATGGTACGATAATTCTTAATAACAGCATTGGTATCCAACTGTATTTCGTTACCATCAACATAAACTAACTTACTGTCGATTGGGATGCCTATCTTTTTTTGATTATAGGCAATATTAACTGTTTGATTAAGCTGATCCCAGCTTACATTAGCACCAAGCTGCTCACTTATAAACCGAACCGGCACCATCGTGCGGTTATCTTCGTTAACATAAGGTTCTACGTCAGGGAAGTCAACCGGATTTCCGTTTACAATTATACTCATGGTGCTGGCCATAACTAATGATGCAGATGCAAATGTTAAGATAATTCCGAGCATAAAAACTAAGGCAATTCTTCTCATCCCAATACCTCCGTATTCTTTAATTATAGACTTGAAGCAGATATCAATAAATAATATTCATGACTATTTTAACACAAAAGAAAAGGCCTGAAGTTAGTAATGCAAACACTTTAAATGGCATATTTTGGTTAATAAGTGTAAAATAGCATTAAGCTTAATCAATATTATTACATGAAATGTTTATTAGTGATAAATATCGCATAGCAGGATTGCTCAAACGGTACTAGGTATACAGAAATATTTAATATCAGCTTGGATTAAGCTCTGTTCCGTATTAATCAACGAAAGAAAAGGGGTGAAATCCATGTCCGAAGATATTAGAGCATTACCCCCACATGAAACTGAAGACATTCCCATATATCATACGGTAGTAAGAATACTAGGAATTATAGCGATTTTAGCCATAGGCGGAGCTATTGTTTTAGCAGTTATAGGCAAACCCATTCCCGAGTCGGTTGTAGCTCTTGGTTCTGTATCAGTAGGCGCACTGGCTGGTTTGTTAGCACCGTCGCCGGGAGGAAAGTAGAGCGGGATTTCAATATTGCAACTCTATTTGCCAGAAATCCGTTTTAGCTGTTTTTCAGCAGGTAACTGGTCTTAAATGTGTACGTTGAAATCGCCTTAAAAAACTACACCCTCCTTTCATTTAGGAGGCGTTTTCTATATGTGTTTATTTCCCTATAAATAGTATGGTTGTATTGTTGTCCTAGTCAACACTACAACTATACTTAAACAGAAATAATTAACAACGGCCTACTTTAAATAAAAATTACGAAATTTCAAAAATAACATTTTCTAATCCTTGCTTTCATTGTCTTGCTCGATAACCAGGCCTTCTACGTGCCGCTTGCTCATTATTTTTCGCTTTTTACGGTTCTCTTTGGTTTCAAAAATGATATCCATGTCATAGTTTTCAGGATACAGGTCCTCTCGGTCTATATGGAGGGTGAGGCGTTTGTTGTTAATAACATATTTCTTGCCCATTACCAACACCACCAGATCGCCCCGCCCATTCTGTTCCTCACATACTATGCCGGTACGTTGCATAGTGCTGATATAGACACGGTCCCCTAGTTTTAGGTCTTTCTTAATATAACGTTCGCTCCGCTCTCGCTTCTCCTTTTCTTTGTTACGTTCTTCCGACCTGCGTTTGTCTTCTAACTGGGTCTGAATATCCTTTTGATCTACAATACGTTCCACATATTGATCATAATCGCCTTCGTAGCTGATCCTTTCTCCGTAGGTAATTTCATGTGCTCTTTCTATGATATGCCGTTCCATCCCTAATCTCAGCGCAATAAGAAAGGCATTGCTGTCTCCCCAGTTACCGATGTGCAATTGATAGAGCGGGCGGAGGCTTCTAATATCAAAAGCCATACACCCATTTTCAAAACCAGGCGTATTCAGGGCATATTCTTTTATTTCTCCAAAGTGGGTGGTAGCTACAATGGTAGTTCCCTTATTAAAAATCTCCTCCAGCACAGCAATTGCAAAGCCACGCCCTTCCCCTGGGTCTGTGCCTGCACCCAGCTCATCCATAATCACCAGAGTGGAAGGTCCGCAAGTTTTAACAATCATTTGAATGTTTTTAACATGTGATGAAAACGTACTAAGAGATTGCTCAATGCTCTGTCCATCGCCAATATCAGCCAGTATGTCAGAGAAAATAGCAAACTCGCTGCCTTCTGCTACCGGCACATGCAAACCGCACTGAACCATTAAAGTCAATAAACCGACCGTTTTCAAAGCGACGGTTTTCCCTCCGGTATTAGGACCAGTAATCACCAAGGCCCGATATTCCTGACCAATACTGAAATCAAGTGGAACTGCAGTCTGACCCAGCAGCGGGTGACGACCTTGATAAATCTTAATATCATTGGAACGATTCAGACCAACTGCCATCATATCCATACTACGGCTATACTTGGCCTTAGCGAATACAAAATCATAATGGACCATCGCCTCCATATTAATAGAAAGCTCCTGGCGATGCTCCCCTACCTGCCCTGATAGATCAGCTAGTATCCGATAAACTTCATTACTTTCCTCCATTTGCAATAGATTTAATTCTGCCTGCAGCTTCGTAATTACAGCCGGCTCTATGAACACCGTCGAACCAGTGGAAGACATATCCAGTACCTGACCGGGAAATTTTTTCATTTCCTGACGCCGCACGGGCACCACATATCGGCCACTCCTGCTGCTAATAATGGAATCCTGCAGCATACCCTTATAGGCAGGAGAACGAATAATTTCATTTAGTTTTTGCTTTATCCGATCCTCGACAATCAAAATCCTTTTGCGAATTCGAGCCAGCTCACTAGTGGCCCGGTCATCAACCCGGCCATTGACGATACAGCGCTGAATTTCCTCTCCCAGCTCTTTTAGATCATACATGGACCAGGCATAAGCGGTAATCCTGGGGCCAATCGACTGCATGCTATCCATGTATTTCCTGATACGCTTCACACCCTCCAGCAAGTTCTGACAGGAGCTTAGTTCCTGGGGGGTAAGAACCATTTCCTTCTCTGCTTTAACAATGCTAGCTTCCATGCCTTCCATTGAAATCAGGGGTACACTGGAATTGACTGCCAACATCGCAGCAGCCTCACTAGTTTCAGTCATCCAAATATTTATAATGTCGATGTCCATACACGGTTGAAGCACCGCAATCTTCTGCTGGGCCTTTTCAGTCATTGCATATTTCTTTATTTCTTCTATCACTTTATTGAACTCAAGGATATTCATTGTATATTGATTCAATGTTTTTCACTCCTATTTTTATAAAAATAAGGGCTGTGAAGAACACGGTGGCTCCTTCACAGCCCTAAAAGCTAATAAACTGCTGTATCCCCTGTAAAAGGGTACAAAAATACCGTGCACAGAGCACGGCACTCATCGTTACAATTTTATTAATATGCCGCCAGTGTTCATAATCCTTCATTCGCAACATAAAGAAAACCCGGCTTGTGCTTAGCCTTTGGCGACAGCAGAAGTCGTGGTTGCACTTATACTATCTACAAAATCATTATAATTTCTGATAGTACAAAATAGCGCCCTAAATCATGGCACATCTAATCACGGATCAAGGTCCATATCAAGTTATGGTTAGTTATGAACTACCCCGGACATACATTCATCCCTTACTTCAAGATTTATTAAAATACATTTATAAAATAACCCAACCCCAGAAGATTGTCAACGGGCTATTAATAACTTCAGGAATTATATTTATATTTTTCTATATATCTTAATGCTCGACATCACCCATAATAAAATCGTGAAGCTGTAGTCGTAGTACCTGCGCCCAACGGCTCTAGTTTCAACACACATATTTTGCACTAATCGAAAAGACATTTTTTCAATACGTACTAAATGAAGTCTACGGAGCTACTACTTAACGAGATTAACCTTATATATCACCATAGAATTATTATTAAGGATTTCTTTTGTTTGCATTTGTCCTTCAGCAATTTCAACCCTTCTTCCCCACCATATCACGTAATAGTATTTATCTTGATCTATTTCAGGGAGTACCACTGCATAATCTTGCTCAAATGCTTTCTTATTGTTTTCATCTTTAATTTGCACGCCACCAAAGTGGCTGTTGGGATAATTTTCACTGATCAAAACTGATAACTCTTGATATACGGTATCTCTCTTAAACCTCTCGTAGTATTCGCGTTCTGCAGCTGCGCTATGGAATTCGTTATACACTTGAGGTGCCCAAAAAAATCCCACAAAAATTAGAAACACAACGATAAACACAGATTTCCTTTTATTATCCATCTTATATTCTGCACCCGACCAAATGAATGCAGTAGGAAACAATGCTAGGAAAAAGTTTTCTAGTGTTAATGATATTTCGTAATAAGAAATAGGAGAGAAGGAAAAATAAAAAATACTCCACTCATTACTTTTTGTATTAGTATTTGCGCAAAGAAGGACCACTAAGATAATAATTGATACAGCTGATACTGAAAAAATATTGAACTTAGCTCCAATACTGTTTTTTAACAAATACCCAAATAAAAAATAAACAATTGGGACAAATAACACAATGAAAAGCTTCTGGGGTTCTGCTGCAATATAACCGTGCAACCCAAAAGTATTTGCAGCAATCATGCATAAAATAAAGTGAAAAAGTAGCGATAAAATGTTTGGGAGTATTATTCTTTTGAACATTGTTGCCCTCTCAGGACATACCACGGCTTCTCTATTAGCATGATCTCGGCTAACCTTACTATTTATAATTATTTGAACTAAGGCAGTTGATACTATTAATGCAACAATAGGACCACTAATATAATATGCATACAATATAAGTTGATAAATTATAAAATTATCCAACTAAATCTCATCCATCCTATTTTTCTTTATGGCATATTATACCATTATGTTTCGTATTTATATCACAATATTATATTCTCAATCTTTGGCGAAACCCCCAGGGGGATTCCCACCAATCCTGGCAGAAACAACAAAACGCGGAAAAATTGTTCCGCGTAACATTTCAACTAGTGTAAGAGATCATACTTGTATAGTTTGCACTTATTCGGATTCTATTTTTCAATATATATCTAATCAAGTTGGATAAATGAATTGATCTAAAATGCAGTCAACCATTAAACTGTAAATTTTTAAATGCTCCAACAATAATTTCTATTCACTAAAGCCCCATTGACATAAGCTTAATAGAATTAATTAAGACATTTATTTAATATAGCAATAAACGCTGGATGATATCCTACAGTCGCTGTGGCTGTAACCTCACGTATCCTGGTATCGATTATTGATACTGTATTGCTCAATTTATTGGAGACTACAAGAAATTTATCATCGGCAGTTAAGGCAAGCCTGTCAGGACGATCGGCAAGTGGGATGTTTCCTATTTGTTGGTGAAAAAAAACATCTATAATACCTATATTACTATCATCCCAATTGCTGACATAAGCGATATTCCCCCGGGTAGACAAAACCACATCACCAGGACCATTTACGGCAATAGTATTGGGAGAAGCTTCGGCAATGACAGTGTTGATGGCGCTAAGGTTTTTACTTTCTTGATTTGCTACCATTGCCAGGGACTTTCTCTTGGCAATAGCTATTCCAATTGGCCATTTCTCGACATCTATAAATTTTACGGCTAGGTTTACCTTTAGGTCTACTGCGGCAACCTTTCCCACATATAATAGCGTTACATAGGCCAGCCTACCATCAGCCGTAATATCTATATCGTATGGAGCCGTTCCCTCCGGAAGGGGAACCTCAGCCACCACTTGTTGGTGATGAGCGCTAATTACTAATAAATTGTTACTTTCAAAGCCGGCCACATAAATAAATTTCCCATTGGGAGAGACCTTAACCCCAATGGGGCTATCAGCTGAGAACGGAGTTTTATTCAGATCAATAGTATTAATCACCCAGTTCTTGCGAGTAGAAATGACAGACAGGGTTGCATCATTCATATTGGCTGCGTAGACATATTTCTGGTCGGGACTTATGTCGATGCCATAAGGACAGCCGCCAACTGGTATATCCATTAGTTTCTGTCCGGTTCGAATCTCTACCACCGAAACAGTATTATCTATAAAATTGGTAACATAAGCCAGCGGCTTATTATAGTGTCTATGATGTCTATTTTGGCTTGATTCTCCCTGCGTTATCTCTTTTTCCCGGGTTTTTACTGCCCGTGATTTCTTCCTCAATAATTCGGTAATCTCTTGATCCATTTTACTCCCTGCAATTATCCCCGGTGGTTTTACAAACACTTTATTTTCATTGTACGCAGAAATAAAATACTCCTCCTACCGCTTTTTATATTAAAATATGCTTTATTACAATTAATGGTGAATGTTGCATTATTAGAATTTGTTTGCCACGCACAAACGACTATCTCTCTAGACATGAGTGCGAGCGTGCTAGGCTGGGCACGCCAGAAACAACAAAACGCGGGAACATTGTCCCGCGTAACATTTCAACTGGCTAATCTACTATAAATGATACAAATGCACACCCCCTGATGAGTCGCCATCGCCTTTCATTCTGTTCAAATATGAAAGCCTGGCAATCAGAATGATCCGATCGA
>CAYWFX010000009.1:0-87194 GCA_964457945.1 uncultured Syntrophomonas sp. | reverse complement strand
AGTTTTGAGAACGAAGTATAGTGCGAAAAAGACCGGAGTAAATGACTGGTTTATTTTTTGATAGTCCCTAGATGTAAGCAGGCATTAATGAAATCATCCAGGTCGCCATCCAAAACCGCCTGCACGTTACCGGCTTCCAGATTACTGCGATGGTCTTTTATCAGGGAAAAGGGGTTCATGGTGTAGGTTCTAATCTGACTACCCCAAGCTATCTCCTTATATTCTCCCTTTATTTTTTGCATGCTATCCTCTCGTTCCTTCTCCTTCAGATCATAGAGGCGGGCATTGATAATTTTCATAGCCGCCAGGCGGTTAGCATGCTGAGAGCGTTCGTTCTGACATTGGGCTACGATCCCGGTAGGCAGATGAGTGATGCGCACCGCCGAGTCAGTCTTGTTAACATGCTGACCTCCCGCTCCGCTCGAGCGATAGGTATCAATACGCAAGTCCTCGGGGTTGATTTTCACCGCTATTTCCTCGCTTACTTCCGGCAAAGCCGCCACCGATGCAAAAGACGTATGGCGCCGACCGGACGCATCAAAGGGAGAAATGCGAATCAGGCGATGCACGCCCTCTTCACATTTTAACTTGCCATAAGCATAGAGCCCCTTAACCATAAAGGTTACACTTTTCACGCCGGCCTCATCACCGGCCAGGAAATCGAGAATTTCCACTTCATACCCGGTTGACTCCGCCCAGCGCGTATACATACGCAGGAGCATCTGAACCCAATCCTGAGCCTCGGTGCCTCCAGCTCCGGCATGCAGCGATACAATAGCGTTGCCATGATCATTTTCCCCAGAAAATAAAATAAGCAGTTCAAATTCCCTGAACTTTCTAACATAGTAAGACAGCTCGCGAACCGTCTCCCTATATAGTTCAGCTTCATTTTCCGCCTCGGCCATTTGCAGCATTTCACCTAGATACTGGGCTTCCTGCTCAAATCGTTCGAATTGTTGCACGCTATCCTGCAATTCACTAATCCTCTTGGATACCTTCTGGGCCTCCTGATTGTCATCCCAAAAATTCTCGGCCAGGCTAGCATGTTCCAGTTTTTCTATTTCTTGCTGTTTTGTAGCAATGTCAAAGAGAGACCCTCATCTCATTTAATCTGTTTATTATCCCGGTGATAGTACTCCCTGGATCTTCAATCAAAAAAATCACCTCATTATAGGCCCACTCAGGCCCTATTTCACAATATAGTTGTTATTGACCAGGCTCAAAATAATCATATTTCTTTTTCAGAATTACTACATCCACTCTCCGGTTCATAGAGTTAGAAGCGGCATCCATATTAGCAACCAGAGGCCGATATTCACCATAGCCAATGACAGAAAGCCGATCCGGAGAAATGCCTGCATCTTCCGATAATACATGCACTACATTTGAGGCCCGCATTACTGAAAGCTCCCAGTTGGAGGGAAATTTGGCGGTATTAATTGGTAAATTATCAGTGTGTCCTTCAACTCGAACGAAATTAGGTACTTTGTTCAAGGCCGAACCTACCTGTTTTATTATACCCCGGGCCTGGGGATTAAGTACATCGGAACCACTGGTAAAAAGGAGGGCGTCTTTGAAGCTGATCACCAGTCCTCGCTCCTGTTCCATTATCACTATGTAATCTCCCAGTTTAGTAGAGGTTTGTCCCGTATCCTTAACTGGATTCTCTAATTTTTGCTCATTAATAAACTCTTGAATCTGTTTTTTAACCTCATCTAGCTGTCCCTGGTTGGCCGGTGTCTGGCCTGGTCCTTCGGGAACCTGCTGGCCGGAAATACCTTGAGCGAGGGAAGGTCCCTGGGCTTGCAGCATGGACATGGCCTGTCCGTTTAAAACCACGCTTAACGAGTTAGCCATGGCCGAATATTTAGTAACATCCACCTTACTCATGGCATACATGATTATAAAAAACACCATTAAAAGGGTTATGAAATCCGCATAGCTAAGCAGCCATCGCTCCAAGTTGCCTTCGCCTTCTTCATGCTTCTTCTTTTTGCGACCTGCCATCTTATCACATCCCCATTTGTGCTCTCTCTTGAGCGACTACCTTTTCCCGAGTTTCAGCAGGGAGGAAGGTCATCAGCTTTTCTTTTATAACCCGGGGATTCTCTCCAGCTTGAATAGAAAGAATTCCCTCCGTAACCATTTCCATTAGCAAAACATCCTTGGCAGTCTTTATTTTAATTTTAGTGCCAAAAGGAATCCAAAATAAGTTAGCTGAGGCTATACCATATAGAGTAGCCAGGAAGGCCACCGCAATAGATGCCCCCAATTCATCTGGATTAGACAAATTACTTAAAACATTGACCATACCCATAACTGTACCAATGATACCCATGGTAGGACCAAAGCCACCTGCCGTCATAAATATCTCAGTACCGACTTTCTCCCCACTTTCGAAGGCTTCCATTTCCATTTCCAGCATACTCCTGGTTAATTCCGGATCAGTACCATCAATAACCATTTGCAGACCTCGGGCCAGGAATTTATTATCGATCGTAGCCAACTGGCTTTCCAGGCTTAGTAAGCCTTCCCGACGGGCCTTATCCGCAGTATCAACCAATGACTCCAGAACGCTGGCATAATCCACCCGCTTATCAGTAAAAACAACCTTAAAAAAATAGGGAACTTTTTTAATTTCCTCTAAGGTAAAGCTTGTTATGGTCGCACCAATAGTTCCGCCAAACACAATCATAGCTGCGGTACCAACTAGGAGCATGCCCATCTTCCCGCCTTCTTCAATAAAGGCAAGAACTATCATAAAAAGTCCTACAAACAATCCAATCAGAGTAGCTAGATCCATTAACTAACCCCTCTCCCACAACATTTTTTATATTTCTTACCACTCCCACAGGGGCAGATGTCGTTTCTGCCTACTTTCTCCCCTACGCGAACCGGCTTCTTTTCCACATCTTCGCCCTGGTTCATGACCATTTTTCTCTCCTCTGGCCTTTCTATGACCTTGACCCTAAGAACATATCTTACTACATCTTCTTTTATGCTGAATATCATGGCCTGAAATGCTTCATAGGCTTCAAATTTGTATTCAATCAACGGATCCCGCTGAGCGTATGCCCGCAGGTTAATGCCATTCCGCAGCTGATCCATGGCATCAATGTGATCCATCCATTTATTATCAATAATCCGGAGCATGATAGCCTTCTCTATTTCCCGCATAGTCTCGTGGCCCAGTTCTTCTTCGCGGTTCTCATACAGGGCATGGGTTTTTTCACCCACCAGTTCCTTTACTTCCTCTTTCGTCATACCTAGAATATTCTCCCGCGTAAAACCAGGGTCAGGCAGAACATTCTGTTCCAGATAGTTTATTAGGCCATCCAAATCCCATTCATCAGTATATTTAAATTCACCGGCAAAGCTGTCAATCACCTGCTCTATTACATCATCGATCATAGCAGCAATAGTCTCTTTTAAATCTTCACCGTAAAGAACCTTCTTGCGTTCCCCATAAATAACGACCCGCTGCTTATTAATTACATCGTCATATTCCAGAACATTTTTGCGGATACCGAAATTACGAGTCTCGACTTTCTTCTGAGCATTTTCAATCGCCTTACTAATCAATTTATTTTCAATGGGAATACTATCATCCATCCCCAGGCGATCCATTATTCCCTCTATGTTAGACGAGCCGAATAGTCTCATTAAATCATCTTCCAGAGATACATAAAAGCGGGATTCCCCAGGATCACCCTGACGCCCTGAACGCCCCCGAAGCTGGTTATCAATACGACGGGATTCATGCCTTTCAGTTCCCAGTACATAAAGGCCGCCTAGAGCTTGTACCCCTTCCCCCAGGACTATATCAGTTCCTCTGCCAGCCATGTTAGTTGCTATAGTAACAGTTCCAGGCTGACCAGCCTGGGAAATTATCTGAGCTTCCTTTTCATGGTGTTTAGCGTTCAATACCTGGTGCTTGACACCTCTTTTGGATAGCATCGCGCTCAATAATTCGGATTTCTCAATACTAATTGTTCCCACCAGAACCGGCTGCGTTTTTTTAGATTTTTCAATAATATCTTCCACCGCAGCTAAAAACTTGCCCTGTTCACTGCGATACACCCAGTCTGAGTTATCATCACGTACCATGGGCAGGTGGGTAGGAATAGCTACTACGTCCATACCATAAATATTTCTGAATTCATCTTCTTCGGTCTTCGCCGTTCCAGTCATACCGGCTAGTTTCTTATACATGCGGAAATAATTCTGAAAAGTTATGGTAGCCAGGGTCTGCGATTCCTTCTCTATCTTAACCCCTTCTTTGGCCTCAATGGCTTGGTGCAGTCCGTCACTATAGCGCCGGCCAAACATCAAACGACCAGTAAACTCATCAACAATAATTATCTGATCATCCTTGATAACATAATCCTTATCTTTCCTCATCAGGGTGCTAGCTCTGAGACCCTGGTTTACGTGATGAGCTATTTCCATATTCTCGGCCAGATTATCAATGTTAAAATGCTTCTCTACCTTTTTAACACCCTCCTCAGTCAGGGTAACCAGATTAGCCTTCTCATCTACCTTATAATCTTCTTCGTTAATCAAACGAGGCATGAATTTGGCAATCCTGTAATATAAATCGGTGGGTTTATCACCTTCACCAGAAATAATCAAAGGGGTTCGTGCTTCATCAATGAGGATGGAATCCACCTCATCGATAATGGCATAATGGAGAGGACGCTGTACCATGTTGTCCGCTGCCACCACCATATTATCACGCAGGTAATCAAATCCTAATTCATTATTGGTCGCATAGGCCACATCGCAGGCATAGGCTTCTCTCCGTTCCGCATAGCTTAAGTCGTGAACAATAAGCCCTACTGACAAGCCCAGGAACTCATAGACCGGCCTCATCCAATTCGCATCGCGGCTGGCCAAGTAATCATTTACGGTAACAATATGTACGCCTTTGCCTTCCAAAGCATTTAAATAAGCAGGTAGAGTAGCCACCAGGGTTTTTCCTTCCCCGGTTTTCATCTCTGCAATTTTACCCTTATGCAGAACCATACCACCTATTAATTGCACATCAAATGGCCTCATACCCAGCGTCCGGCGCGAAGCCTCCCTAACCAGAGCAAATGCCTCAGCTAATATATCGTCTAATCCTTCATCATTCTTTAATCTTTCCCTAAATTCGTTAGTTTTTTTAGGAAAATCTTCGTCCGCCAGTTTCCGGCAATCCTCTTCCAAGGTATTAATTTTCTCAGCTACCCGCCTTAATTTCTTGACCTCTTTTTCATTATCATCTATTAACTTTTTCACAAAATCTTTAAGTGCCATTTCTTACCTCTTTCCAAAAAAAGAGGAACCATAAGGTTCCTAATAATCGAACTAAAACATCTATATAGTATCACGTTTAGTAGGTTTACAGCAACTGAGGAACTAGCCCCTAATCAAAATCAGGCTCAATCAAGCCAAAGTTGCCATCTTTCCTCTTGTATACGACATTTACCTCATCAGTTTCCGAGTTGAAAAAAACGAAAAAAGTATGGCCCAGTAAACTCATCTGCATAATAGCTTCTTCTTCGTCCATTGGCTTCAAGGCAAAGCGCTTGGTTCGAACGACTTTAAACTTCTCGGTAGTATCCTTGAGATCCAACTGCTGTTTAATCTCATCGGCTACCGCCTGCTTGAGTCCTGCACCGCGATGGCTCTTGTAAAGTTTGGTCTTGTGCTTCTCAATCTGTTTTTCCAATTTTTCAACTACCATGTCGATAGCACTATACATGTCTTCTGCGGTTACTTCTCCACGAAGAATAAAACCATTTAATGGGATAGTCACTTCCACCTTATGATTCTCACCTTCAAGAGAGAGGGCTACCTGGGCAATTCTTGCGTCATCAATATACTTTTCTAATTTGGAAAGCCTTTTGGTGGTATAATCTTTGAGCGCATCAGTCATTTCGATATTTCTTCCTCTGACATCTAATCTCATATGACCACTCCTTTCCTTGCTACGATAATACTATTATACTCAATTCCGAACAAATACTACACTAGAAAAAAATAACGCAACGCAAGAACCGTCCCTAACTTGCGCCCGTAACACATTAACATACTTATACCTGGAAAAAAATAAAACCGGGCTTGAAAAGCCCGGTGAAAATGTCCATATTATAATGCTGCTTGTTTTTGCCTCTGGAAACATTCCAAACAGAAGACGGGTCTTCCATCAACCGGTTTGAAAGGAACCTCAGTATTAGCTCCACACTCGGCGCACACAGCTGTAAACATCTCTCTTGGCCCTCTGTTGCTACTATTGTTGCGACGATTTTGTCTGCAATCTTTGCAACGCTTGGGTTCATTTTCAAAACCCTTCTCATGATAGAATTCCTGCTCACCAATGGTAAACACAAACTCTTCGCCACAATCCTGACACACTAAAATTTTGTCTTCGAACATTTAAAAATATCCCTCACTTCTTTGAGTATTGCCGGGCCTTTGAGAACAAAACAAAAATACCCAGCTAGTACCAATAATTATATACTTCACGTAATAAAATAGCAATAATTTTAGGATTCTTCTGGTTTTTTTGCCTGCTGCATCGCTTCCTTATAGGCCTTCTGAACCAGACGGCTGTCTCGTCTGCCTACACTCTTTCTATCCCCTATTTTCTTCCTTATCAGGTTGTTGCTTTGGCGATCCATTTCACTTATATCCGCCAGAATATTACTTAAGGCCTTTAAGGCATCCTGAAGAGCTTGATATTGATCAGCTACCAAATTATTCTCCAGGGAACTCAAGACAAACTCGTCCAAACCCAGGCTTGAGGTAACCTTTTGCTGTACCTGCCTATTTTGCTTGCTTAGAACATCTATCTCGGCGATGATTCCCTGGCGCTGTTCCAGTAGTCGGTTAAGACTCTCCCCAACCCAGTCTTCCTGCTCCAGTAAATCTAATTGCTGGCGCGACCACTCCGCCATCTGTCGATATAGTTCCTGCTGCTTATAAAAATTCTGCAGAATCTCTTCAATTAATTCTTTGGTATTCACTCAAATTCCGCCCTTTACTCCAAGTAGCCAACTATTGTTTCTTATCAAAAAACCAGGCCGGTGCGTAAACATCGTCCTGAATATAAGCTGCCTGAGCTTTTTTGTTCTCTCTAGTCTGAGATAATTTGCTCATCATTTTTTGCATAGCATCTTCCAGCCTGTCCTGACAACTATGGTCATTTGCATCAATGGCCCTTAGAATACTCCGCATTTGCAATAATATTTCCCGGTAAAGCTTGGTATCAGTCGCTAAACTCGGAGAGGATGAACCGGATCCAAAAAAGCTATCCAATTCATCAATGCGCTTCATAATTTCCTGGCGTTCATCCTGAAGTTCAAAAATTAGATCCATAGGCCAGGATATTTCCTGGTCAGGTTCCAGTAATTGCTTCTGCCGGACAGAAATCTCCAGTATATTTTCATAAAGCCTTTTAATTACGAGCAACGACTCCTGCCCGCCATCCATATCCATTTCCATATCCTCTTATCCCTTTACATTAATAGTCTTGAGGGGAGCTTCTACTACATTAGTCGCAGCCGCTGGAGTACTTTTTAGTGATTTTATTGCTTCAGCCCAGGTCTTCCTTAGGTCCATTAAAAATCCTGCTACTTCATCTAATAAGCTTATGTCCTTCTTGATATTGGCTTGAGTTAACTGGTGTAATAAATATTCATATAAAGCAAATAAATTCAGGGATATCTCATAATCCATATTGAGCGTAGACATTAGCTCAATTATGATATCTTCAGTCTT
This sequence comes from uncultured Syntrophomonas sp., assembly GCA_964457945.1. GTDB lineage: Bacteria > Bacillota > Syntrophomonadia > Syntrophomonadales > Syntrophomonadaceae > PHAA01. The sequence goes on along the minus strand of CAYWFX010000009.1, from coordinate 79,430 downwards.
TATAATATTCTGATGGGCAAGATTTATATCCTTTTCATTTATAGCTTTTTTAGCATTGTTTATATTTTTAATGGCCCCATCATAGAGCATTAACAGTAATTTTTCCGCAGCTACAGTCTCTATACTGGTTTTCTGATATTGGTTATATGCCTGCGCATTCGCATTCAATAATATTGCCCCCTTGCATCTTTTCGGCATAGACTAAACATCCTATAAAATAGGCATATCTTTTAAAAATATCATAACCAGGACATATTTCCTAGGACCATCCGGAAGAATAAAATCCGCACCCGTTCTATTTTAAAAATAAACACAGGCTAATTTTACTTATATTCTTTCGTCCACAAGTATACCAATCATCTTATCCAGCATAGCGGTTACTTTGGCATGGAAATCCAATACATCATCAGCCGGTATTTTTCTTATAACCTTTTGTGAATCTGAATCTATTACTGATACCTGATAGCTCCCGCTATCTTTGTAAAGTCTGAATTCCAGATGGAAATTAGATATCTTCATGGCTTCATTGACTATTGCGACCGAACTCTTAAGATGCTCCTCATCCACCAGTTGCGAAGTCTTCAAAACTTCAAGCCCCACTTTAGGCTTATCCTCTCCACTGCTCTTTTCGATAACAGGTTTGGCAACTTCGTGCTTAGGTGCAACTAATTCTGTGGCCATCCCTTGCCCCTCGATCTTCATATTATCGCCTCCGTGCTAAATATAGTTACTAATACTATCGTTGATAATCAGAAAATACTTTACCATCTTTCCGTATAATTAAGCGAGCACGTCAACAAAAACTCCCACCATTTTTCTGAAGGTCTCTATAACTTCCTTAATCTTGGCCGAAAGTGCCAGCATCTTATCAGGGGGGATTTCCCTAATTACTTTATTAGATTCATCATCAATCAGTTTTACCTGAATTCTGTCGCTGTCTTCGTCAATCCGGAACTGCAGGTGATAGGAGGACAAAGTCATCAATTTATTGGTTTTTTGCACTACTTTTTTAAGCTTTTCTCTGCCAGGTTCTTTATCCTCCGGCATTTTAATGTCAATAGCTTGACTAACAGCTGGTGCGTTTAAATCCGTGAGGGTTATTAATGGTTTTTGCGAAATACTTTTTGATATTTTCTCCCTGGCGTTGACCTCAGGTTTTATAACTCCAACCATGCTATTGGTCTGCCCTGCAAAACTCATATTTTCCTCCACCTCGCTTTATAACTTGCAACCCCCAACTACTTGCATACTCTAGGATTGAATGAGCGGGCTCAAACATTTATCAATTTCTTGTATCCAGGCTTTAAAAGCTGGCATCAATATAAATTGCATATCAATACGACCCTGATCCAATTTATTATCTTCGTAAGACTGGTTCATCTTATCAATACTCATCTGCAAACGATCAGATAGTTCTCCCGCCTTCGTTTCTTCCCATTGAATGCTTACCGTCTCCAGAGCTGCATTGATAGATCTAAAAGCCTCCATAATATCATCAAAAAGATAACGGGTATCTTCGAAATGGCCTTCCCCCATCCTGCCCACCAGATGATTTAAAGCCTCTTCCATAGTCCCCCCCATGATGATTATTTCTCTGCACAAACTAATTTGGTTCTCCATGATATCTTCCTCTCCTACTCGTTCGTGCCCGGCAACAACTTGACAGTTGCGTCCCAGCAGTATACTTCCTCTTAGTAATTCATTGGATGTTAAATTATATTTATATTTTATGCATATATCGTAACTTAAACACTTCAGCTTTACTCTAAATTCGTGGCTAGCTAATGTTTTTGCCTTTAAAGGCACGCCATAAATACCAAAACCCCCATCCGGGGATGGAGGCTTGGACAGGGTTTCCTGGTAACTAAGCCAGTATATCCAGGCTGGCTCCCAGGTAGGGGTTCACTGATTTCTCCATGAGCTGGGTATTGACATTCATCATTTTGACCAGGGCCTCGGCAGACTGTTCTGTGCTATCCAGCTGCTTTTTAAGCATACTGACGCCTACTTCCTGCTGCAGACTAGCCGCCTTCATACCCATAGCCATACCCGCAATAGCATTGGTATCCATACGTGATTCCCCCTTTCTAAAGATTTGACTTGTAGAGCACAGGAAATTATTCCCTGGACTGTACGTATATATTATCGGCTGTTAGGTACATTTACTATAGAAATTTAGTCTCTCGATCGTTATATTTTTAAGACGTTCTGCGTAAAACCAGATAAATCACCCTTGTTTTTCTCAATAATCTCCATAAGAATCTCCAACTTTATCTTTTGGTAATCATGCACCGCAATATTTCGGAATCCTACCATAGCCTTTAACCTGTTTGCCAGCGGTTCCTCAATAATATTATTCTGCGCCAGTAAGTCAAATGCTTCACGGCTCATCTGGGGTACACCCAGGCCCTTTTCAGCCACGATATGCATGGCCAAAGCAATGACCGCCTCACAGGCCCTTTGTAGATTAAGTATAATTGAATCCTGAATAGTCAGATTATTAAGATTAGCAGGGTTACCCGCATATTCCTCATCTATTCTCTTTATACAGCGTTCAATAATCTGAGTTTTATTCAAAATTATATCATCAAACATATATCCTGCCTCTTTCCCTCACTTTGGCTAATACCGGCTCCCGTTCCTCATTCAAGCGTGCATATTTCTTTAAAACCAACATATAGAATAACTGTTTTCGCTTTGCATCCGCATTATAAATGACCTTGCCCGTGGCTACCACCTGCGCCTGGAATACGGTCGAAGCCTGGTTTAAATCAATCAAATCCACATCTCTGGAGATTAGCCCCGCCAGCTCCTGGGATAGAAGAAAAAGCTCATAGGCATTAAGCTTTTGGTCAGAAAGAAAGGCAATGTCTACATCACTATCCGGCCTAATATTTCCTTTAGCCGCTGAGCCAAAAATAGTGATTAAAAAAACCGCCAATTTTTCGCGGAGATAATTCCTGATTATATCTAAATCCCCTGTAGATAAGATCATTAGTAAAGCTCCTTTTGATAATAACCCTTCATTATTATTCTACACCTTTTTGTTTATTTGTAAATTATTGCCTTGGCAAGGTAAGCCCGGTTACCTAAAATTCTTAATGGTATCAATTACATAACTCTGTTCCGCTTCACCCAGTCCAGGGAATATGGGCAGACTAATTTCACGCGAATAGATCTCCTCCGTTACAGGAAAATCTCCAGGCCGGAAACCAAAACTGCGCTGATAATACGGTTGTAAATGCACCGGGATATAATGCACCTGCACCCCTATATCATGTGAACGCATATATTCGAAAAATATTTTCCGCTCTATACTCTGATCAAGAAGAATCGGATATAAATGATAGGCATGCTCGTTTCCAGGGGCAGGCTTAGGCGGTATGGCAATCCAGGGTAAAGCGGCCAGGGCTTTATCATAAAGATTAGCGATCCGCCTGCGTTCCTGTAAAAAATGAGGCATTTTTTTAAGCTGCGATATGCCGAGGGCGGCTTGTATATCAGTCATCCTGAAATTATAACCCAGCTCCTGCATTTCATAATACCAGGGACCTTCATTTCCCTCCCATAAACTTTCATCTTTCTCGATTCCGTGACTGCGGAAGAGCCGGAGTTTATGGTAATAGTTCTTATCATTGCAGACAATCATACCACCTTCGCCAGTGGTAATATGCTTAACGGGATGGAAGCTTAACATAGTCATATCAGCTTCTTTTCCCACCGATAATTCTCCTCGGCAGGCCCCCAGAGCATGGGCCGCATCTTCAATAACGACTAGATCGTGCCGCTTATCAATTTCCTTAATCTTGCCCATATTCACGGGATAACCGGCATAATCCACCGGAACAATAGCCTTAGTTTTTGCTGTAATGGCTTCCTCAAGCTTAGACGCATCTATACAATAGCTATCCGGATCAATATCCACGAACACCGGACAGGCTCCCATATAGAGCGCAGCATTAGCAGACGCCACGAAGGTTAGCGGAGAAGTAATTACCTCATCACCGGGGCCAATACCGGCGGCATACATGGCTGCATGCAAGGCCGAGGTACCGCTGTTAAAAGCCACCCCAAATTTTGATCCGCAAAACTCAGCTACCCGAGCCTCGAACTCATCCACAATTGGTCCCTGGGTTATTAAGGGCGAGCGCAATACCTTGACTAATGCTTCTATATCATCTTCATCAATATTCTGTCGGCCATAAGGAATATACTTTTGCATGAAAATCACACTGCCTTTATTGTAATGCTTGTTCGATCCATTCCTTGGTTTTCTGTAGACCTGCCTCCAGGCTCACCTGCGGCTTCCATCCCAGTAAATCGTGGGCTTTATTATAGTTACACAATAATTTCTGAATCTCACTCTGAGGATGAATGTGAGGCACATGCATAATTCTTTGGGCATCACCACATACCAGAGCCGCCAGTTCATTAACGCTTACATCCTGGCCCAGCCCGGCATTTAATATCTGCCCATCTGCCCGCTTGTCCATTCCAGCCTTGATCACAAAATCAGCACAATCCTCTACATACAACAGATCACGGGTCTGGCTTCCATCTCCGTAAATATTTAGCGTTTCGCCCTGTAGATCCTTATCAATAAAAATGGCTACTACCCCGCCTTCACCGGAAGCCTTTTGAAAAGGCCCGTAGGTATTAAAGGGTCTCACCACCACGGTAGGCAAGCCATAGGCATAATAATAGGACAGAGTTAGAGCCTCTCCCGAGAGCTTGCTGGCCGCATAGGGAGAAGCAGGTTTAACCGAATGATCTTCGCTTATCCCCCCCTCATCCAGACTGCGTTCATAGACCATGCAGGTGGACATAAAGAGCATCTTAATCCTCTTTTGCTTGCATTCTTCCAAAACATTAAAAGTCCCGGTAACATCATTGTCAAAGGTGGTACGAGGGTCATCAATGGAATCCTGTACATTAATGCTGGCCGCCAAGTGGTATACCAGATCAAAATGATCCTGGAAAACATCTGCCAACAAGCTGCGCTCCTTAATATCACCCCTAATAAAAGAAAAAGCCGGGTTACCCGAAAATTCTTCAATATTCAGCATACGCCCGTTGGACAAATCATCGAAAGCCACCACCCGGTGTCCTTCCCGCAAGAGCTTTTTTACCACCCATCTACCAATAAACCCGGCTCCGCCGGTTACCAAAATGTTCATATTGCAACCTCCCAATATATTGGGGCATATAATACCCCAGCATATGTTCCCCTCATAGCAGGATCAAATAATAGTAACTTGAATCTTCCCATTTTCGCTATATTCAAAACAATAGCTTTTCTCCCCACAGACAAATACATGGCTGTTATTTAAGCTAAAATCAGTATCTGCACTAGTTTTCTGCAACCCGGCATCATCATTTTCAGCCAACCAATCGAATAACTCCTGGTCTGATTTAAATGTACCCGGCTCGCCAGCAGCAACACGTTTATAATTCACCGGATTATAACCCCTCAAAATTTCCACGCACTGATCCTTTTCAATAATAGGAGCAGTGCCATCATCTTCAGAATGAAAGATATGATAACCGGTTTCGGAAGGAATGCGGTGGTCTTCATATAAGAGACTACGGATCTTTCTATGGCTGTCAGAGAAATATAACGGGGATAATTCATTCTCGATGGTCCAAGGATTATTACAGGTCGAAGCAATATAGAATTTCACTCCATTATTTAAGTCATAATGGAAGAGATAATCTGCTTCCATAAGCTCACCACTGATGACGTGTTTTAATACAGTCCGCGTGTAGCCTTCCTGGTCTATAATAGCTGAAAAAGTATGGGGAGCATATTTGCCCATCAACGAAGCTACATATGCTCCATAATGCTTACCACAAGCTATAATTTTCCTCTGATTAAGCTCGTAACGTTGCAATACCTCTCCCAAAACGTACAGATAATCGATAGCCGGCAGGAAACCCCATGATTGATATTCACCCCTGCCGGTTATTAATTGAGGTTGACATCTAAGATCCAAGCTGGTCACACCCCGAACTATAACCGCTTCAGTTATGATCTTATATATCTCCGTCCCATGCTTTACATTAGCAAAACTCTCCAAACTTAGATTCAAACCATAGATGCGATTTATATTGTTAAGAAAGCTCGGACGAATCTGAATCTGGCGATTTCTAAAAATCCCGAAATAATCTACACCCACAGCAATACAATTAAATTTATTAGCCAAATAAGGACGCAATTGCTTAGATTGATAATCGGCTTCACCCACCTCACCGACTACCAAAATTATACCTGATTCCGAGTTTACTCCCGTTTCCGGAAAAGTTAGAAAAGCTTCTATCTCCTGCCGCTCAGTTCCCAGTTCAATATCAGGATGAGGAGATAATACTATTTTTATAGTTTCCTGCAATTAACACACCTCGCTATTTATTCCATTCCAGATCGTCTGCCTGTATCCATCAATCAGCTCAGAGCTAAAAATTTTATACACTACATAGTATCGCAAATACTCCGTAAATACTTTATATTTCGTTTATGGAAAACAAATACTTAAAGCATTGGCTGAATTATCTAACATGGATTTAAAGCATTGCAAGGCTCGGCTCGATAAAATAAAGGCTGGTAAAATTATATAGATACAGGATACTGCAGTTAGTGACATATTTCTTGACAAGTGTCGTAAGTCATTGGATTATTATATTTGAAAGCCTCACCAAAGGAGCTGGGATTTTTGTCAAAAAAAAGAAGTAAAAAAAATGAACGCTTGGGTCAAGATTTGTTGGCCAGCGGGATGTTCTGGCTAACGGGGAAAAAAGATGAGCTTATCCTAGAAGCCCTATTAAAATCCCACCGCGATGGCATTAATAAACAAGCAATAGAAAATATTGTTCATGAACACTATTATATCCCCTATCAAGATCAACATAAACAAAACTATTTGAGTAATATAGACTTATTGCGTAACTATTCTTATATTAATAGCCAGGATTATCCCGATTTTGATGAACTAAGCTTTCAGTTTATTCCCGTTTCAACTTCTAAGTTTGCTATATATGACCAAAAAAAATGCGAATTTATCTCTGATATTGATTTAACGATACAACTTGATGTTAGCCAGTGTAAAATTAAGGAAGTGTATTTGATTAAAAATGAATTCCGGGTTGACAATATACTAGCCTATGAAAAAGCTAGCCAAGATCCCCAACCATTTCTTTGGAGCAGAACTCCGCTATTCCTTTATTACACTGATATCAATGAATTTGTCCAATATTTACAATTATTCGATTTTAGTCCAGTACTAGAATCAAATCGTATCGTTTTTTTATTTGGCATGGAAGAATTGGAACAGTATTTTTCAGACCCCCAAGCATTTATCCCCAAGCGGTTATTTAACACTGAGGGTGGAGAGAAGGACGATGTAGCACAGTATATTTTACATCGCAATGAGCTTATCCAAGAGGAAGTTCGTGACTTACAGGACAGAGTTAATAGTTATTATAATAATATTAGTATGCAAAAATTACTGGCAAGTATTAAAGGGGGAAAACCGCACATTTTATTTGTTACGTCCAGGTTTACTACGGCCCTACAATACTATTCCCGGGATTGTGCTTTGGCCTGTGAAAAACTGGGGATTCCCAACCAGACATTAGTTCAGAATTCTAATCTCCATGGCTTTAACCGGCTTGTATGGCTAAAAATACTTAATGACTTCAAACCAGATATTGTCTTTTGCATTGATTTTCTTAGATATCAAAGTCCTTTCCTGCCTCAAAATATGCTCTTTATCAACTGGGTTCAGGATGATCTACCCAATATAGCTTCGCGAGAAGCTGCCGCCAGTATTGGCCCCTTGGATTTTATTCTAAATGCCTATTTCAGCAATAATAAATATCTACTCGACTTTGGCTATCCCAGTGAAGCCATTATTGCAGCTCCTGTCGGTGCCAACCCGTACATATACAAAAGCTATTCCCTGGATCAAAAAGAGCAAGAGCTTTATGGTGCTGATCTTTTTGCCATTTCCAATCCAGGCAATCCTCAAAAGGGCCTGGATTATTTCCTGGCCCAAATTAGTGATTCTCCTATCGATAATCTGGAAAAAGTATTCAAGTTAGCTTACCGAGATATGTATGAATCTTTTTACCAAGAAAAGATTATTTACTCCCATAACGAATACATAAATTTTATTGCAGGACACTTTGAAGCCAATGACATAATAGCAAGCAAGGAGGTTTTAGATACACTTGCCCGGGTATGGAGGGATGAAGTTGGCTATCGTATCTGCCGATCAATTCCTTTTGAATGGCTACATGAAAAAGCTTATGATATGAAACTCTGGGGAAGTGAATGGGTAGATCACCCGGTACTGAACAGTTATGCCCAGGGGGTAGCTGCCAATGGTGAAACCCTTTCTAAAATAATCAACACCTGCAAGATTGTAATTGGGACCAACCCTGGTATGACTACTCACCCACGCGCATTTGAAAGCATTTTAAGCAATAGTATGTATATCGCATACAGGATTCCTGAAGAAAATGACTGGGCCAACATTCGCAACTACCTTAAAGAAGATCGGGAAATTGTTTTTGCCCACAGTCGGGAGGATCTTTATGCAAAAGTAGATTACTATCTAGAAAACGAAGCAGCTCGCAGGAAGATAATCAGCGGTGCCCAGAAGAAAATCTTAGAACACTTAACTTATGAAGCATTAATGAGCCGGGTTCTGCGAGAAATTGCCCTGAAACTGGAAGAACCCAGAAATGGAGTGTAGTGCTATAATGATTACCAAAGATTCCAAGATTATAAACCCTGCTGAAATTATGAAACTGCGCCAGGAATTCCGAACAAAAGATCTTAAAGTGGTACACTGCCATGGGGTTTTTGACCTTTTGCATCCCGGTCATATTACCCACTTGCAGCAAGCTAAAAGCCTTGGAGATATACTGTTTGTTTCAATAACTGCAGCAGAATATGTTCATAAAGGTCCTGGCCGACCTTATTTTTCCGATGACCTTCGCATGCAGAGTATTGCTGCCCTGTCATGTGTGGATTTTGTAGTTTTATCTCAAACAGAGACCGCTCTGGAAATTTTAGATTATATTCAACCTGATTTATATGTAAAAGGCTCCGATTATGAAGATACAGAAAACGATATAACCCAAAATATTAATCGAGAAATTGAAAAGGTACACTCCCATGGCGGGGCAATCCATTTTACAGATGGGCAGGTTTTTAGTTCTACCAAGTTGTTGAACAGTGAATTTCCGGTTTTTTCAACTGATGCCAAAGATTATCTTAAAGAAATCAGTCCCCGGTTTTCATTCGACGATATTCGAAGTTATATTGAGAGAATGCAATCCATTAAAATCCTGGTAGTTGGGGATATCATTATTGATCAATATATATTTTGTACTATACAGGGTTTAAGCGCTAAAGACCGTGCCCTATCTGCCCTTTATGAAAGATCAGAAGAATACTTAGGGGGAGTCTTGGCGATTGCCCGGCATTTATCTAATTTTTCCAATAATGTTAGCTTATGCACAATGATCGGAAATGAGTCCCGAATTCATAGTAGCATTCTTGATGAGTTAAGCAGTAAAATACTCCTTGACTTACACTATGATGATAATTTTCGGACGGTTATAAAAAGAAGATATGTTGAAAGAAGGGGTATCCGGAACGATTATGATAAACTATTTGGGATTAATTATATTAGTGGGCTAGACGACAAAATAGATCGAAATGCTTTCTATGAAAAGCTGGATAGAAAAATCACCGATTTTGATATGGTGGTGTTGTGTGATTTTGGCCACGGCTTGGTTGATGAAAGGGTCATGTCAATCATTCAGAATAAAGCTAGCTTTCTAGCCTTAAATTGCCAGACTAATTCCGCCAATTATGGTAATAACCCGATAAGCAAGTATCAGAGAGCTGATACCTTTTCCTTGGATATCAGGGAGCTAAAGCTGGCTTTAGGCGGCAGTACACAGGATATGGATATTCTGTTGCAGCGCCTGGCCGCGCAGCTCAATTCTAAAATGGGCTGGCTAACTCTTGGTTCGCTGGGAGCTGTAGGTATTGAGGAAAATGGTCGTCTCTTGAAGGGACCTGCCCTTACTCTGGAGGTACAAGATACCGTAGGCGCAGGTGATGCATTTTTTGCCCTGGCTAGCTTATGTGCGAGGGCGCAGGTTCCCCTGGAGGTTGCCAATTTTCTGGCCAATATTGCTGGAGCTCTGGCCGCTAATATTCTCGGTAACTCACAAGCAGTTGACAAGGTAAAATTACTCAAATATGCTTCTACCCTGCTTAATTGTTAACTACCTGCGAGTGAAAGAAGGTATGCAAAGCCATGCAAGCTAAAAACTATATTAATGAATTATTTACAGTTCTTGAAAAGCTGGAGTTGAGCAACCATCAGGGAGAGGTCTTGGATTTTGAAAAGGCCATACTGGAAATAATGGCTTTATTCGGGAGCCTTACCGTTGCAGATAGGAAACTAATCCTTATAGGTAATGGTGGTAGTGCCGCTATTGCCAGCCATATGGCAATAGATTACTGGAAAAGCGTGGGCATTCCAGCAATTTGCTTTAACGATGGAGCCCAACTAACTTGTCTAGGAAATGACTATGGTTATGAAGCCGTTTTTGAAAAGCCGGTTCAGGTTTTTGCCAGACCGGGAGATATATTGATTGCTATCAGTAGTTCCGGACAGTCAGCTAATATTCTTAGGGGTGTAGAGGCGGCTATCAGGCTAGGTTGTACGATTATTACGCTTTCTGGTTTTTCTCCTCTAAATCCCTTACGTAGGCTGGGAGAGTTAAATATATATTGTTCTTCACATGAGTATGGATTTGTCGAACTAACCCATCAAATAGTTATGCATATGATATTGGATCTAATGTCAGCTCGGGGGAATGGAAAAACGAATGAAAGATCTACAGAACAAGGCGGTTTTTCTGGATAGAGATGGAGTTGTAATCCTAGAAAAAGGCTACATTAGCTCTCCAGAGCAATTGGAGCTATATCCCTTTACCCAGGAAGCTATTACTAAACTGATGGAAGCCAATTGGAAAATTTATATCATAAGCAACCAGTCTGCGGTAGCCCGGGGTATATTGACTGAAGAAGACCTGGATCTCGTCCACAGGCGTTTATTAGAACTAATACCTGTCGATAAGATCTATTATTGCCCCCATCATCCGGATGGCAAAGCAGGCCTTCCCTACTCCATTCACTGTGATTGCCGAAAACCGGAGGCAGGTTTGATACTCCGGGCAGCTAGGGATAACCATATTGATCTAAGTCGGTCTTACCTGCTGGGTGACCGGGCCAGCGATATTCTGGCCGGTAAAAAGGCTGGTGTTATTACCGTATTAGTGCGCACCGGATATGGAGCAACCGGACTTGAACAGCAGGTAGAGCCGGATTATATTTTTGCCGACCTGGGGGAGTTTGCCGACTTTTTAACCAGTAAATAGCATTTATGGTGGCATTATTGCCGGAGATGATCAGCCAATATACTCGGAGGCTCCAAGGCAGCAATAAGCTTTATTGACATTATAAAAGTGAGGAAGAGTAATTATGGAAGATGATTTGCGGATTGATTCCCATAAGCTTATCTATCATCCCGCCAGGGTTGCTAAGTGGTTGCAAAAGGGGGATGTATATCCACTTACGGTTGAGATATCACCTTCAGGAGCATGTAATTACAGATGCGTTTTTTGTGCGTTTGATTATTTAAACTATGAACCAGAATTAATGGGTAATGATATTATGATTGACGCGCTGAAAGAAATGCATGACAACGATGTGAAAAGCATCGTTGTCTGTGGAGAAGGAGAACCTTTATTAAATAAAAACACACCTGATATTATTAATTATACGAAAAATATAGGTATGGATGTAGGGATATCTACCAATGGTATTTTGTTTACCCCTGAGCTAGCTAATTATTGCCTGAAGTCTCTGACTTGGATAAGAGTCAGTTTGAACGCAGGCTCAGATGAAAACCATCAAAAAATACATAAAAGCAAAGCAGGGGATTACGAAAAAATACTTTCAAACCTAAAAAACGCAGTCGAAATTAAAAAAAGCAATGCTCTAAAAACAACCATAGGGGTGCAGTTACTATTAATTCCAGATAATTTTAATGAAGTATATGTTTTGGCCAATCAATTGAAGGAAATAGGAGTGGATTATTTTACAGTAAAACCCTTTTCCAAACATCCGCAAAGCAACTCCTGTATTGATGAAGGATTTGATTATAAAAATTATCTTGAAATGGAAAACAAACTAAATCAATTAAGAACCAAAGAATTTAACATTATTTTTCGCTCCACATCGATGAAAAAACTAAATAATGATCGAAAATACCAGCACTGTTTGGGGCTTCCTTTTTGGGCTTACATTGATGCCAAGGCAAATATTTGGGGATGTATAGCTTATATTGGAGACGATTTATTTTGCTATGGCAGTTTAAAGGAAAACAGTTTCAAAGAAATTTGGCAGGGGCCCAAAAGACAAGCAGTATTGGAATATGTAGCCAACATGAAGCTAGATGCTTGCAGAGAATTATGTAGACTGGATGAAATTAACAGCTACTTGCATGATTTAAAGAATCCGAAGGGACACGTTAACTTTATTTAAATAATGAAGGGATGACAATAGATGGCAAATGAGGCAACTCCCTACAGTAATCTGAAAATATTTGCTCACGCTGATAAGCTGCAGGCAATTGAGAATAATAAAAGGATTGCTCCGGTGTATATAAGGCTAAAGCCAACCAATATTTGCAATCATCGATGCTTTTATTGTAGTTATGCTGATACTGAACTTGGCTTGAGAGATGATGTGAAATCACAGGATCATATACCCTGGGAAAAAATGCAGGAAATAATAAGGGATTTTATTGATATGGGGATTAAAGCAGTTACCTTGAGTGGAGGAGGAGAGCCACTAACCTATCCTCATATACAGGATACCATGGAACTTATCCTGCAAAATAAAATAGATCTGTCGATTATTACCAATGGACAATTGTTGCTGGATCGGAATGCTGAATTATTGTCAAATGCCAAATGGGTGCGAATTTCGGCTGATGCTGCTAATGCAAAAACTTATTCTGATATAAGAAATATTTCAATAAAATCCTTTGAAAAAGTGTGCAGCAATATAATAGAATTTTCTGGAAGCAAAAAACCTGAATGTGAATTAGGGATAAATTTTGTAATAAATCATCAAAACCAGGATGAAGTATATGGTGCTGCTGCGTTATTTAAGTCATTAGGAGCAAATCATATTAAATATACGGCTCGAATTACCAAAGATCTAGATTCCTATCACCAGCCTTTTAAAGAACGTGTTATTAATCAAATCCATAAATCAGTCCAGGAATTAGCGGATGATAAATTTTTAATTATAAATAAATATGAAGAGGATTTTGGTCTATGTGCTGAATTTCATAGAAGATATACTAAATGCTATCTTAAGGAATTTGTAAGTACTGTTGCAGCTGATAGTAAAGTGTATTTTTGCCACGATAAGGCCTATGTGACCAGCGGAGTAGTCGGTGATCTTAATAAAATGTCCTTTAAAGAAATCTGGTTTTCCAAAGAAGTAGAGGAAAGGTATAAAAATTTTGATGCCGAAAAGGAGTGTAATCATCACTGTGTATATGATGATAGAAATATCCTGCTAAACACTTTTTTTTCGTTAAATAAAAACCATATAAATTTCATGTAAAACATTTAAAACAATTGATGCCGGGAGAGATAAAAATGAATAGCGATAATGAGAACTATTTGAATAGTATTGCCAAGGAAATGAGAAAGAATATATTTAAAATGGCTTATAAAGCCGGTGGCGGTCATATAGCACCTGCTTTTTCTATAGTAGAGATTCTAACGGCAATCTATATGGGTGATATTTTACAGCATAATCCCCAAAGACCACATGATCCGCAAAGAGATAGATTTATATTAAGCAAAGGACATGCCAGTGCTGCTTTATATGCTGTGCTAGCTCAAGCCGGCTATTTTGATGAAGCTCTATTGGATACATTTTGCCAGGCAGGGTCTATTTTGGGAGGACACCCTAATATGTATGAAATTCCAGGAGTAGAAGCAAGCACTGGGGCATTAGGGCACGGACTGGGATTTGCAACCGGTATTGCTATGGCAGGCAAGCTGGATAAGCAAGATTATCAAGTATTTGTTCTAATTGGTGATGGGGAATGTCAGGAGGGGTCTATTTGGGAAGCCGCCCTCTTTGCTGCATCTCAAAAGCTGGATAACCTAAGCGTTATTTTAGATTACAATAAACTACAGGCCATGGACAAACTGGATAACATAGTAAAAATGGAACCATTTATGGATAAATGGAGAGCATTCGGTTGGCTTGTCGAAGCAGTAGATGGGCACAACCTACCGGCATTGATAGCAACTCTCGCTAAAAAGCCAAACGTTAACAATTCGCCACGTATCATCATAGCAAATACCATTAAGGGCAAGGGCGTCTCCTTTATGGAAGGAGTACCGATCTGGCATTTTAGACTTCCAGATGAGATAGAACTAAAGATCGCCCTTAATGAACTGGAAATGGATATGCAGGAGTTGGTGGGATAATGAGAAATGCGTATATAAAAGCAATTTATGATATGGCTAAAGAAGACAAAAACATACTGGCCCTGGTTGCCGATAACGGAGCTATAGTCTTTGATGAGTTCCGTAAAGATTTTCCTGAACAATTCATCAATTTTGGTATTTCAGAAGCGAATATGGTGTCTGCAGCAGCTGGTCTTGCTAATTGTGGAAAAATTCCCTTTGCCTATACAATTGCAGGATTTATTACGATGCGGGCATTTGAACAAGTTAGAAATGATGTTTGTTTGCAAAAGCAAAATGTAAAACTAGTTGGGGTTGGAGCTGGCATGCGCTACAGTACACTGGGGCCTACCCATCATGCCACAGAGGATATCGCCATTATGAGGGTGCTGCCTTCTATGAATATTATCGTGCCAGCATCCCCCAAGGAAGCCTATGCCGCAACTCGATATGCTGCTGAAATAGATGCACCGGTATATTTAAGGTTGGAGGCTACCAAGGAGCCTGAAATTTACGGAGATGATTATGTATTTCAATTAGGAAAAGGTGTGCTATTAGCTGCAGGAAGAGATATTACCCTTTTTGCTATGGGATCTATAGTACATGATGTATTGCAGGTGGCTGGCAAATTGCTGGAAAATGGGATATCTGCCCGGGTAATTAATATGACCACTATAAAGCCTATTGATAAAGAAATCATTGAAAAAGCAGCACTAGAAACGGGTAGAATTCTGACGGTAGAAGAGCACAGTGTAATAGGGGGCCTAGGCAGTGCAGCGGCAGAGGTCCTGCTAGAAAAAAGATGTGCAGATATTAATTTCAAATCTATTGGGGTGCAGGATTGTTTCTGCAAAGGTTATGGATCACATGCTTATCTAAAAGCTAAAAATGGACTGGCTATCGAACAAATTATGGAAAGTGCTTTGGAGCTTTGCCGGAATTAGATACAGAGGATTTGATTGAATGGCATATATAGATTTTGTTTCGATTATACACAAAAAAACAGAAAGAAATTATATAGACAGAGTAACTCAAAATGATAAAGCCGAATGTGCCCCAATAGCCAAGAAATTTGACCAGGACTATTGGGATGGAGACAGAAAATATGGCTATGGTGGTTACCGATATGATGGCAGATGGAGAGCAGTAGCCGAAGCCATGGCAGAACATTATAAGCTTAAGCCGGGACATAGAATATTGGATGTAGGCTGTGGTAAAGGATTCTTGCTATATGAATTTACCCAGGCAGTTCCAGGAATAGAAGTGGTGGGTCTGGATATTTCTCAGTATGCTATTGATAATGCCAAGCAAGAGATAAAACCATTTCTGCAACTGGGGATAGCCCAGGCTTTACCTTATGAGGACAATTCTTTTGACCTGGTTTATTCAATAACAACCCTGCACAATTTATATTTGTTTGATTTGAAAAAGGCAATTCAAGAAATAGAAAGGGTCTCAAAAGGTATTTCGCATATAGTGGTGGAATCGTATAGGAATGAAAGAGAAAAGGCTAATCTACTTTACTGGCAGTTGACTTGTGAAGCTTTTTTTTCTCCCCAGGAATGGGAGTGGCTTTATAAAGAATGGTGTTTTAGTGGAGATTTCTCCTTTATATATTTTGAATAGCTTTATATAGTAAACTCTGAATTTAATTGGTCATAATTTGATGAAATGATACATATACGCTATACTCCTATGGATAAATATTAGGTAACTATTATTATTGAAAAAAGAATCAGACATTACTGGTGAAAGGTGAATTTGTACATGCAGGACGGAATTAACATGCAGGAAAACGTCCTCTGGCAGAAGGTTATGGGAAGCGTCACAGAAGATACACTTACCCTAAGTCCATATTTTGCGCACCAGATAAAAGGTGATGTTAGACATTTGCTTTTTACCTTTGCGCGATACAAGTTTGCTGCTCGTATCTTAGGGGACAAGCCGGCTTTAGAGGTTTTGGAATTGGGATGCAATGAGGGACTTGGTACCTTGCACCTGGCACAGGTGGCTTCCCGTACGCTGGCAGTGGATTTCGATAAAAGGGCCATTACTTGGGCCGAGCAAAACCTGAGCCGGAAAGGCTTGGACTTTGTTGCCGCTGATTTTTTAGGCGTACGGTTTGGAAGTTTCGATGCTGTAGTATCGCTGGATGTTATTGAACATATTGCCAAGGAAAAGGAACAATTATTCCTGCAAACCATCGTTAATAACTTACATGAAGATGGCTTTGCCCTGATAGGTACGCCGAATATAGCTGCTGAGGCATATGCTTCTGAAGCCAGTCGAATAGGCCATATTAATCTCTACGACCACCAACGATTGAAGGAACTGCTGCTGAAGGAATTTCATAATGTTTTCCTATTTGGGATGAATGACGAAGTAGTGCACACTGGTTTTCTGCCCATGTGTCATTACTTGTTCGTACTGGCTTGTAACAAGCGATATCAGAAATGAGAACTTGGTAAGAGAAGCCATATGCTGGTTTGAACAGTCGGAAATATTAGGATGTTTTACAATTTATAGCACCAATTTTTTCAATCTATACCCCGGGTAGGATTTAATTGTGTTCGGAGAAATTGACATGAAATCAGAAGAAATTTGGCTTGTAATAGGTGCAGAGGGAATGATGGGAAGTGCGCTGGTAGCCTGCCTTAACAGTTCAGGCAAGAATGTAGTTGAGACAAGCAGGAAGCGCAAGTTACCATCTGCAGGGGCGATTATCATTGATCTTGCAGAAGATATTACCAATATAGAACTACCGAATAATATTTCTATAGCATATTTTTGTGCGGCAGTTAGTTCCCTAAAAGAGTGCCAGGAAAATCCGAGGGAAAGCTATTTGGTAAATGTTCATAATACAATAAAGTTGGCAAAGAAACTTGTTGATGGAGGAGCTTTTGTGGTTTTTCCGTCTAGTAACCTGGTTTTCGACGGAGTCTTGCCATTTAGAAAAGCAGATGAGCTGATGTGTCCTTTGACTGAGTATGGCCGACAAAAGGCTCAAGTGGAAAAGGAATTATTATCTATGGGAGACCGATCAGCGGTTGTTCGTTTTACAAAAGTTTTAGGACCCAGAACAGTATTGTTTGACAAATGGATAATGGATTTGCGTAACGGTAGCCCGATACACCCATTCTCAGATATGGTCTTTTCACCTGTGATTGATGCATTTGCAGTTCAGGCTTTGAAAGATATTGGAGAAAGACAGTTGTCTGGGATTATACAAGTATCTGGCGAAAGGGAAATTACATACGAACAGGCAGCTAGGTATATTGCGCAGCTTATAGGTGCAAGCCCTAATCTAATAGAACCAATTCTCGTAAAACAATCTGAATTAAGCATCGAATCGGTACCTAAACATGCAAGCCTAGATATCAGTAGATTAAAAGAAGAGTTGCAAATGGCGCCAATTGATGTGTTGCAGATAATTGAGCGGGTGATTAATACCGAAAAAGAAGAGGCGTTTTATTATGAAGACTTTGGATGAAGGAATTAATTGCCATGTTTGTGGAGGTATAATTTTAAGGAAAATATCTGGATATGAGATATTACATAAAGTATCTTCCGATTGTAAGCCGTGTGCTACGCAAAGTGATTTGTGCATTTGTGAAATCTGTGGTTGTGTTCAGAAGGTCGTGAATCGTCTTTGGCAGAAGTCAATTGATGAGATATATCAAGCCTATTCTATTTATCATCAGGCGGGTGGTTCTGAACAACAGGTTTTCGTAGTAGAATCTGGTCAGATGACGGCTCGATCAGAAAGACTACTAGCGCAGTTGGCTGCGCTAGTTGCATTGCCTGAAGAAGGGCGAATACTGGACGTCGGGTGCGGTAATGGGGCATTACTGAAGGCTTTTAATCAAATCAGACCGCGATGGTCGTTGCTAGGAACAGAATTAAATGAAAAATATAAAAATGAGGTTGAACAAATAGAGCAAGTCGAGGCCATGTATTCGGTTAATATGCCTGATGTGGTGCCCGGCAGATTCAATTTGATCACCATGATTCACCTGCTTGAGCATATCGTATGTCCGAGTGACTTTTTAATGAAACTGGGTGATAAATTGGAGCCTGATGGTATATTAGTTCTCCAATTGCCTGATTACACCAAGAATCCGTTCGATCTTATAATAGCAGACCATGCTACGCATTTTACTATTCAATCACTATCCAGACTGATTCAGAGTGTGGGGTTTGAGATTATTAATGATACTTTCGAGTGGATTCCCAAGGAGACAACAATTATTGCTAGAAAGTCTTCAAATAAGGATCAGAAAGTGCAACCCTTTTTTAACCTTGATCAAGTCGATCTGGCATATCAAAGTATACAGTGGCTACATGATATAATTGTGTTGGCACGGGAATCCTTGAAGTCGAATAAAGATGGCTTGTTTGGGACTTCCATAGCAGCTGCCTGGCTTTGTGAAGAATTAGGGGAAGTTGTTAAATTCTTTGTTGACGAAGATTTAAATCGAGTTGGAACCTATTACTTGGGACGGCCTGTTTATGAACCTCAGAATGTGCCGGAAGCCAGTCATGTTTATATTACTTTACCTCCTGCCCTGGCCACCAAAGTGCTGGAACGTATAAAAAGTCCCCAAGTGACATATCATCTGCCACCGCCATTTAAGTGGTCGTGACATATATAGGTATTAGCGAACAAAGGGGAAGTCATCCGGAGCGTATATTGGCCAATGTTATTATTTATTGGTTTTAGCCTGTAATAAAAGATGAGATATCAAGCAAAACATACTTAAAATGCTGGGGGTGAAAGTAAATGGCTTTAGGTGGATACAATCCGTTTGTGGAGTTTTATGGCAAGCATGGTATTTCACCAGTGCATCAGGATATTGATAATTTTAGACTCCACATGTTAAGAAGGGAAAAGCTTTATCGAACTTTGGGTCTTCCTCTCTGTGCTTTTTCTCGAAAAACGATTATTGAGATTGGCCCTGGAGGGGGCTACAATTCTTTGGCATTTTTCAATTGGGGAGCCAATGTTGTTTTCGTTGAACCCAATCCAACTGCTCAAGATGAACTTGGATTACTATTAGTTCAACATGGGATACTGAATGAACGATGGGAACTTTTTCCGGTGAGAATAGAAGAGATGGCATCCAATGGTCGTGGTTATGATATTGTGATTGCGGAAGGTTTTCTTCCCGGTATTAATAATGCAATTGAAGTAGTCAATAAAATTGCGGATTTGGTCAATCCAGG
Source organism: uncultured Syntrophomonas sp. (assembly GCA_964457945.1). GTDB lineage: Bacteria > Bacillota > Syntrophomonadia > Syntrophomonadales > Syntrophomonadaceae > PHAA01. The sequence continues at coordinate 59,624 of CAYWFX010000009.1, read as the reverse complement.
TGGAGTTGCTGTTGTTACCTGTGTTGATGCAATAAGTTATTTCTTTGAAATCCTCAAGCGAATAATAGCTAACCGACTTATTCAACAAACTGACAATTTTGAGGAGCAAGTAGGTATCTTGTCGAGGGCATTTTCATCTCATTTAAAAAATTTAAAGTATGCATCAAGACCGGTTGAGGACTGGGTAATTGATCAGTTTTTGAATCCTGCAGGGTATGGAGAATTATTTAGTATAATTGACTGCATTAAGGCTTTTGGCAATGATTTTGAACTCATGGGCAGTTCTCCTTTAATGTTTACAAATTATTCATGGTATAAGAACGTTGATTTTGATTTTTCTAATTCTATAGTTGAACAGTTCAATCGAAAACGACATAGCCTGCTTTTATGGAATATGGATGCAAGTGAAAGAAGGACCGAGCTAAATGAAAGGCTCTTACAGGTCTGTGAAGCAGTGAGAAAGCTGGCGGGAGAATTTGAATGCCAGAGATCACCGGGTATTATTAAAGATATTGTTGAGCAATTGAATGAGGTCATTGTTTTAACCAATGATCTCGATAGTCGTATCGCTGCAGCAATCAATGAAGCCATTTCTTTGCTAAAGGAAGATAATCTTAATGCTGAAAAGGTTGCTAATGCGGTTGCGTTTGCAGCAGCTTTCGGTCGCGGACAACAGTATGTAAGTATGGTAAGAAAGTTCACGAAATGAGAGATAAGGGAGGAAAACAGTGAAAGTAATTGTAACTGGCGGCGCAGGTTTTATTGGCTCACATCTAGTCGATAGACTACTCTTGGACGGCCATGAGGTAACGGTACTGGATAATTTCAGTACTGGTAGACCGGAAAATCTTAAGCATCAAGCAAATGAAAAACGACTGAGACTTATTGAAGTTGATATCCAGAACAGATTGGCTATCCAGAAATATTTCAAAGGTGTAGATTGGGTATTTCACTTGGCCGCTTTAGCGGATATAGTCCCTTCTATTGAAAAACCGGAGGAATATTTTCGCTCTAATGTGAATGGCACCTTGGCGATTCTGGAGGCGGTTCGTCAGAGCGGAGTGGAAAAATTCCTTTATGCAGCCTCATCCTCTTGCTATGGAATTCCTAATGTTTACCCCACACCCGAAACTGCCGAAATAAAACCTCAATATCCCTATGCTTTGACCAAAAATTTGGGCGAACAGTTAGTAATGCACTGGGGCCAGCTTTATAAACTGCCGGTAGTATCTCTACGGCTTTTTAATGCATATGGACCTCGTTCTCGTACATCCGGGACTTATGGGGCTGTATTCGGCGTATTTCTGGCCCAAAAACTGGCAGGGAGGCCCTTTACCGTCGTAGGAGATGGTACCCAAACCCGAGACTTTACTTATGTAACTGATATAGCCGATGCATTTGTGTCCGCGGCACAATCCAATCTACAAAATGATATTTTTAATGTAGGCAGCGGAGGAACTTATTCTGTAAACCAGCTGGTCAGCCTACTCGGTGGCAAAATAGAATATATCCCCAAGAGACCGGGTGAACCAGACTGTACATTTGCGGATACAGCTAAAATAAATAAGATGCTGGACTGGTATCCCCAAGTATCCTTTATAAATGGGGTTGGCAAGATTTTGGAAAATATTGAATACTGGAGAAAAGCCCCGGTTTGGACCCCGGAGACTATTCGTAATGAAACGGCGGACTGGTTCAAGTACCTAGGTAATTAGTGAAAAGATTAACACAACAAGCGTTACCACAGCTTTCGCCCCAGTACAAAAGCCTCGCCCGCCTCAGTGCTCACCGTAGCTCCCCGCCAGCGGGCCAAGTGTTCTACCGCCTGCAATGAGCGAGGATGAGGCCAGGGACGCATTTCGCTGGCATAAGCCTCCAAAGCATGCAGTTTTAGGTTCAGGGTCTGGCTAATATCCACAAAATAATTGGGTAAAAAAGCCGGTGTAGAGCCCGGTGCCTGCCATTCGGTGCTAGATGGGACTTCAAAGAACAGCAGGGTCTTTACGCACTGACCCGGAATCGGACGACAGGCAGTCACCACCGCCTGATGTACAATGCGATGGTCTATGTTTACATCCCCTGCATGATGCGTATAAACCACATCCGGGCTATATTGATCAATCCCCGCCTCGATATGCTTAACAATGTCGAGTAAATCGAGTGAATCCATGCGATTGTCAGGAAAATCATGCAACGTTAACGACTGTACACCCAATATCCTATTAGCCTCGTGCGCTACCCTAGCGAGTTGTGATAGTTCATCGGAAAGCTTTTTCCGTTCCCGCCGCTCATCCCGACTGGTCAAGCCCTCGGCTAGGATAATAACATTAACCGTATCCCCACAATTCACATGTTTGGCAATCGTTCCCCCACACCCCAAAACCTCATCATCGGGGTGAGCCGCTACTACCAAAACATTCATAACAAAACTCCATTTCTGTTTGGTAATGTACTATTTTAAGAAAGTAATTTGTTATTATTGTTTTCCAAGGATATTTATTATATATCTTGTGAATAATTGTTAATTTCCATTAGGTTATTCATCTTTGTAAGCTTTCAATAGCATCCAACAAACCGGTCTTTAGTATCGGCATCATATCTCCATATTTAGTGAACATTTCAGCTGATCGCTTATCAGAATCAATTTGCATAAAAATTGTATCGTAAATTTTTTGGGCTTCATCAATTTTACCCATCTTTAAATAGCACTCCATAATGCAATACCAAGCAACAATATGAAATGGGTATGCTATGCATATATCGTTATATATATCTATCGCTTTCTCAAATCTTCCGCTTTCTTTATTAGGATTATGGAAAAAATTCACTTCCAGATTCGCTTGATAGCTTAATTCATTTAGTTCTACTGCAGATATCTCAGGTGTGTCAAATGATCTTTCCTGGTAAAATGCTTTGGACCACATCTCGATATCATCTTTAATGTAGCCTAACTGCACAAATTGGTCATACATTTCCGTTCCTATCAGAGGAGTTGCTATCATGAACACACTCCAATCAGCACCTAACGCCTTGGCATATTCGATAGTTTCTCTCATTTGTTCCTTAGTTTCTGAAGGGAATCCCAAAATATAATAAATCCGTACCATAACCCCTTTTTCTCGTAAATATTTCACCAATCGGGGAGCCTTTTTTAAATTGCAGTTTTTCTTTATAACATACTTTTGAACATATTCCGAACCGGATTCAATAGCCAGGTTAGTAAATTTCATACTCGCTTCAATCAAGGCATCAATAATCTGTTCATTCAATGTATTTACAGATAAACCTGAAGGAAACTGCATCTCATAATTTGGTATATTAAGGGCCTTTAGTTCTCTTAATAAATTTACTACTCTCTCCTCTTTCGCAGTAAACAAATCATCTTCAGGAATAAAAGTTGTCACATTATATCGATTATATAATTCTTTCACTTCTTTAGTAATATTCTCGGTGGAGCGATACCTTACCTGTCGCCCTTTAACAGTATGACCAGAGCAAAATGTACATTTAAATGGGCATCCCCGGGTAGTTAAAATGGTAGCAATTTTGTGATCTTCAGGTTCGCCTATTTGACGACTTCTGCCTCTTGCTCCCGTATAAGCGGACATATCTACAAGGTTCCAGTCCGGATACGGAAGCTCGTCCAAGTCAATGGCAATATCCCCCAATTCCAGTAAAGATATTTTGTCAATATTAGCCCGTGAATAAACACCTTTTACATTAATTTCTTGCCCTTCTGAAATTTGCTGAACCAATTTTGAAAAGCCAATTTCGCCTTCACCTCTTAAAACATAATCAACATCTCTATTTAAGAGTAATTTAGGAGTACAATTGGTTGCATGGGTACCTCCTACAACAATAACCGCTTGAGGCCATTTAGATTTAAGTATAGGAATGCAATAATTAAAGAATGGATGGGCAGTAGAAAAAATTAATGAAAAGGCGATTATATCCGGAACAAAACTCACTTCGTTAGTGGCAAATTTTACTATAAATTGCTCAATACTTCCATAAGAAATAATGTTATTGGCTTCCAGTGCATAATCAATAATTCCGATTTCTCCAACATTGTTATGTTCTTTAAGGTACGAGGATATATACATTAGGCCCATGGGCATAGCTATAGTCTGTAAATTCAAATTCTCTTTACTAAAACTCTTTTCTAGATCTGCAAAAGGTATTGATGGTGGATTAACAAAAAGTACATTCTGGTTCATAACTTGATCCTCCTTATATGTAACTTGCCATTGAATCATTCAGCCAACAACGTTTATTTTCTTGCCACTAAATTCCATGTTGCAAGTAGGTATTTATCTGGTATCTTTCTATCGATTATTTTTTCCTCCAGTACTTCTAAATTAAATTCTTCAAATAGTTCAAGCAAATGTTCTTGGTTTGAAAAATGTACTTGCCCTACTTTTGCAAATGGTCCATCTATATAATTACAACGAGTAAACTTATCTTCACTAAATTCACCTTTTACGTAATCAGTGTGAACTGTGGAAAACCAATCAATTCCAACAAATTTACATCCTGGCTTAAGTGAATTGAATACAAGTTCCAGACAACGCTTGATCGCTGCGGTAGAATTATGGGTCAAAGAAGCTCGATCAACAACTAGGTCAAAATCACCACCAAAAGGAATATCGTTTGTAAAATCTCCTACTACAATTTTATCTATTAATTCCGGAAATCTTTCAGTTAACGATTTTACAATCGTGCTGCTTCCCTCAATTGCGTAATAATCAACCCCGAGATGTTTAAAAAATGGAATGTTGGCTCCTGCTCCACATCCCAATTCTAGAACCCGGTATCCTTTGTGGTCAGGTCGTGCATAGCGCATTACATAACCAACCAGATCCGAAAAGGGCCAGATGCTCATATGGGTGTTTTCTCGGTATCTTTCATCCCATTCCTCAGAAAATGCCATTTTACCTACCTCCTATAATTTGATAGATTCTCGGTATTCTCTGATACCAAGAAACACTGTTTTTTAGCATAGGTTGCAAATCCTCATCCCTCCATAATCCGCGCTGCACCATCGATCCATTTATTGTCTTTAATGTAAACTGCACGTATGGATCTATCTAGGACGAGAAATTATCGATAATAATTTCTGATGTCAATAGCACGGCATCTATTCGCCTAATAGCATGGCCTTTATTTCCCCGCTATACATTGGTCGATCTCCGGTGGAACTATACGTACCGACTTTAGAAGGTATGGCTCCAACATATGTATTTATACAATCACGGAACTCAGAATTATAGGGAAGAATGATGAACATGTCATCGGTCTCAAATGACCTGGAACTCTCTTCTTCAGTCATCAATTCCTCATAAAGCTTCTCCCCTGGTCTTAGCCCTATAGTAACTAATTCAACTGGCTTTCCGGCCAATTCCACCATGGACTGAGCCAGGTCACCGATGCGAATTACCGGCATTTTAAATACAAATACTTCCCCGCCTCGAGAAATATTATGTGCTTTCAGCATCAACTCCACCGCTTTATCCATACTCATAACGAAGCGGGTCATATCGCTATCCGTAACCGTAACCGGTCCCCCATCCCCAATCTGCTTTTGGAAAAGTGGAATCACCGAACCCCGACTATTTAAAACATTACCAAACCGTACGCACAAGAATTTAATATCCCGCGGTCCTTTCCAGCCTTCCGCCGCGGAAACGATTAGGCGCTCAGCCAACAATTTGCTGGCCCCCATTGTATTGGTAGGACTGGCTGCCTTATCAGTACTGGCATATACCACAGCTGACAGATTTGCTTCAATAGCACAGTCAATAACATTCTGCGTACCCAGAACATTGGTTTTCACCGCTTCCGAAGGATTATATTCACAAGCCGGTACATGTTTTAGAGCCGCCAGGTGAAAGACAATATCAATACCTTCCATCGCCCGGTACAAACGCTCCTTGTCCCTTACATCTCCCAGCAAAAAACGTAATCTCTTATCCCTGCCACCATTTTGGGCATCAAATGCTTGTTGCATTTCGTACTGTTTATGCTCATCACGAGAAAAAACCCTGACTACTTCAGCCTCGTATCCTAGCAGTTTCTTTACCAGGTGACTCCCAATCGTTCCGGTTCCTCCGGTTACTAAAATCCTTTTACCTTTTATGAGGTCTTGCAATCTCATCTCTCCTCGACACTAACATGTTACATATATCGCAATTATCATCCAAATTCTTTAAAAACCGGTGTACCTTAAAAAAGTTATACTTTCTGATAGTACAAAAAAATAACTTTAGCCCCGCACTTGTTAGTATGCTGAGCTAAAATCACTGTCTGTATAGAATTAACAGCACGTTGGCTTACGAAGAATCTACTGCTTTACTTATCCTTGACCTTCCGATAGTACTGGGTTTTAAGCAGTTGATCAGAATTCAGTCCTGTGCCCAGTTCCTCATTGCAGCGTTTTAATCCCTCATTTACACAGGCTTCCATCTCGTAATCGCTCATTTGGGTCATGTTTAACCTCAAATCCTGACGGTCACCCATCTTCAGCAAAAATTCCTCTTCGTCGTTAATAAAGCCCTCTTCCACAGCATATTCATACATCTTTGATCCAGGTTGAGGTAGAAGGTAACCAGTAGAGGGATAAATTCGATTCTCTATACAGCAATCCACGGTTTTCCTAATAGTTTCAGGGGTCTCCTGTGGATAACCAATTACCAGACTAGTAACCGCAGCTAAGCCAGCCCTACGCAATAGGTCGGTTTGAGTAGAAAATTGCTCAACGTTCATCTTTTTATTCATAGCTTTTAAAATGGCAGGTTCAGCTGATTCCAGCGCATACCCAACTACTACACATCCGGCTTCTTTCATTTTTTTTATGATAGCTATATCTTCTTCTTTTTGGAATAAATCGCCCCTGACATCAGCACACCAATAGACCCGAACATTTTCTTCCAATAGCTTTTCACTTAGCTCTAAAGCTTGTTTCTTATTATAAAAAGTCAGTTCATCAGCAAACACCACATAATTAACCCCATAATTATCCACCAAAGACTTAATCTCTTTTACGATCACCTCCGCACTTCGTTTTCGATAAGGTACGGTTTTGAAAACGTGATAACAAAAGGTACATTTGGCAATACAACCCCGGGCAGTGTTAATCGGTAAAGACCTTATATCCTCCCTTGGTATGGGAAGATACTCACTGGCTAAATTTTTAGATGCCTCCAAATAAATATCAATATCAAAAATTGAATAATCTATGATAGGTAACGAAGATATATTTTTAATGTAGGGTCTTGTCGGGGTATGCACTATCTCACCATTCTGTCGCAAACAAATTCCTGGCACAGCTTCCAGTTTGCCCCCTTTAGAAATGGTTTGCAATACCTCAACAATTGTCTCATCCCCTTCCCCCATTACTGCAATATCTACTTCCGTACGAGAGAGCAGTATGTCAGGAATAGATGTGGCAACTGAATTTCCCACAATAATTCTAGCATGGGGTTGATAGGTTCTAATTAAAGCCGCTAGGTTTTTAATTATTTTGTAACCAGTTACAATGCAACCCATGCATATTATGTCATAGCTCGTATTCTTAATGAAACCCTCTATATAATCATCACCATAACGATGGGCATCAATATCCAACAAATCAAAATCATAACCGGCATTCTTGATTGCTGTAGCTATATATCCCAGACCAATTGGGAAAAACTTTACCGGAGAATTCGGCCGTAAAGACACGTTTATGACCAGTATTTTCAAGAAAAACCCTCCTTTTTTTAATGTCTTAGCCGCTCTTTTTCTTTTGCATCGCAGCCAACAGAAACTCTGCAACTCTCTCTGCACCCTTAGCATCAATTAATTCCTGACCTCGGTTTACCATCTCCTGCCGGACCTCACAATTCATTATTAGCTGGTCAAGTGCCTGGTAGAGATCAATTGATTGAATATGATTATACCAGCCAATATTAATAGCTATGCCCAAACGTCCAGCTTCTTGGGCTAAACATATTTGATTATCACCGGCTACGATAAGAACTGCCGGCACACCACACGCAGCCAATTCATAGCTTGTACTGCCAGCCGCACTAATACATATATCGCAATTATCCATCAAATTCTTTATATTAGGACTATGGTAAGTATAGACATTTGAAATGCCTTGAGTTACAAACTCGATCTCTTTAGAATATTTAAAAACCGGGCCAATTACCACATGCCAGCTTATTTCAGCAAAATAACTGTATCCACCCAACATCTCTAAAACCTTGGGGGTTACGTTTTCCATATCAGCTGCCCCGAACGTAATCAGTATATCTTTTACTTGAGGTCGCACTTTTCGGGCCGACAAATCATTAAAATCTTCGCGTAAAAGCAAGTATTGAGAACCCAAAAGGGATTGGGCTCGTCCCTGGTAATCCACGTGCGGTGCGTACAGATTACCATTGACTACATAATCAATATTAAATAAATAACTATTTAGGTCATCAATATATACCGTCAGTAAATCCAGTTGTCCTATCCGGTCAAGTCTATCCTGATCATAGTTATATGAATCAACAATTAATAAATCTGCTCCATATTGCTGCAGTTTTGCCTCTACCATCCCATCCTCTGTATGAAAATCTACCCTATTATCAATTGCCTCTACCGGAAAAGCTTTAATGAACTCCGGATTCCTGGTCAAAAAAATAACCTTAGCCCCACGCTTTATAAGTTGCTGGGCTAAAGCCTGTGTTCTGACCAGGTGTCCAAAACCGATTGTATTGTTTCCATCTGCCCGTATAACCACGGTTTTCCTCAACTTACTTTCCCCACTAACATCTAATACTTATCAAATTTCGACCTAGAAGAAACCCTATGTAGCTTTTACTCCCACCGAATGCTGAGACGATATTAAAGTGTAATCATCGGTGTTCATCCAGAAGTCTAAAATGCTCATATTAGGTAAAAAATCACTCCATAACTGGGTGTAAACCGGATGCTGATAGTTCTGGTAATATATTTTTATTCCCTGTTCCCGAAAATCATCTTCGCGAAGATAATCCTTGCCCAGTATTCCTGAAATATAGCTACTGGCTTCAAAGTATCTACACAATTCCAAAATAAGATCAGTCCCTTTTGCTTCCACTCCCAGGGTACTGGAACGAACCATACTTATATCTATATCAAGCTCTTGCAACCAGAAACATAATTGTTCCCAACACAGGTCTGCCAAGAAATCATATTTTTTATCATAGACCTGCTCAAGCCGCGAGTAACACTCTTCAAAACGAGATGCTTTTCTATAATTAGAATATACAGCGCCTAGGTGCTTTTTTCTCCAGTCCTGGCTGTTGTCGATTTCCAGTTTGGCAAGCGTTGAAGTTATATGTCCCCTGGTTTTTACTGGCACCGTAAGCCACATATCTCCCTGAGGAGTCTTAATTCGATTACGATTGGTATAACTATTCTTTTCAAATTGGACGGAATCAAGAAAAACAAATTTATCACTTTTGATAAGTTTGTCAAAATACCCCAACCACGGCATATAGGCTGGTTGATGTGCAGTTAATATCATACCTAAATCACTCACCTGATAATTTGCTCTAGTACATAATTGCATTTTTAAAAACCTTCTATTTTTCCTTAGCTTTCAATATATTATGGACGGTAATAATAGCCTTCCTTTACCTGCATGGGGTTGCCATATACTAACGAGTATGGGGGTATTCCTCCCTCAACAACCGTTCCCGCTGCCACTACCGAATGATGCCCAATATGGGCTCCTCCTTTAATGAAGCAGTGCGAACCAATAAAGACCTGTTCCTCAATGATAATGTCTTTACGCTCAATTTCACTGGCTAAACCTATGCATCTTTTGTGAGAATCAGCGCAGTTAATGGATACAAATGATGCAATATCACATTTATCTCCGATAAACACCCTAGCGCCTTTGGCGTTAATCTCAGACATGCCTCCGATGCTGACGTCATTGCCAATCTCCGGTTCCCCGTTAATCCATACTAGTGAATGAAACCGATTTTCTTTAAAAGAAGTCATCTTGATAAATAATTCACGGAATTCATCTAAATCCATTATGAAAAATCACCCCATCTAAGAATACACCCTTGACCGATTTTTCTGGCAGCTCTTAAACCAATAATTATATTAACCATATTGGGTCCTATTCCTGTTCCCGGTCTTTTATAACTAAGCATATTCGTGGTTAGAAGTTCACCTTCATTAATATCACATGAAGCTACCATACTGCGCCTTGCTAGATTCCTCATTTCTTTTTCTGCGGGGCTTGGTCTCACAACTGCGCTGCCCATCATACGCTGAGCAATCCTTATTGATTTTATCCAATCCTGCAGTCCGGCTACATCTTCGGAAAACCAGTGATCAGGACCGGGTAAATCATGGTCCAGGGTAAAATGTTTCTCAAATACTCTGGCTCCCAAAGCCAGAGCTAGCGATGAAGCCAGCGGCCCCTGAGTATGATCTGAGAAACCCATTACCAGCATGGGAAAAGCAGCCAAAAGGGTTTTCAGCTTCAATAAATTTACATCTTCCGGAGGCGTAGGGTACTGCGAAGTACATAGTAACAAGACCGCCGGATAACCATCCAGTGCCCCAACTGTATCAAGTGCCTGATAAACCTCACCCAGATCAGCCATGCCGCAGGATAAAAAAAGGGGCAGCCCAGTTTTAGCATAGTCTTTTAGAAGAGGTAAGTTATTAAAATCATCTGATCCCACCTTGATTGCTGAAATACCGATTTCCAGTAGGAGATCCAGATCCGTTTGATTCTGAGGAGTTGATAGAAACATTATTCCCTGTTTGTCACAATAATTTTTTATAGTAAACCATTCATCCCTGCTGAACTCAAATCTTTTAAACATATCCAGCATGGACTCTGTTACTTCCTTACCCTGAGATCGGTAAGTATAGTTTAAAGTCAGATCACCTACGAATTCCTCCGCCTTAAATGTCTGAAACTTAATAGCATTAGCACCTGCTTCACAAGCCACCTGAACCATTTGCAATGCTGTTTCCAATTCTCCATTATGGTTAATCCCTGCCTCAGCGATGATGAAAGGCTCCTGATCTATCCCTATAATGTTTTTTCCAACCTTAATCTCTGGCATAGGATTCATTATCCTCCTATTTAAAAGATCCTCAATATTCCGATAGACAATTATTTACTACCTGGGTTTGACTTCTCCAGAAGAAACCAATTGAGATCATCCTGAGGGAAGTTCTTGTCCCGGTGGTAAACAAAGCCATAATCAACTAGATGAAGGTCCGGATATTTGTCCATTAGGTCCCCAGCAAAATCCCGTTTAAAAAGTTTCCCCTGATGATTTCTGTAAAGCACCTCCACCGGAGTGGGATTATAATATTCTGCCAGGCATATATACCTCCTGCTGCTTTTGTATAGTAAATCGTAAACATCTGAGATTGCTTCCGGGTTAATATGAATCAGAAGACCCTTTGATAGAACCAAATCTCTCTGGTAATCAGGTGTAAAATCCAACAGCGACCCAGGATATACTTTTAGCTCCTTTATTAGATTCAACTCATTTATCGCCTGCTGGTTAATCTCTACGGCAGATAATTCAATGTGGGGGGAAATATTTCTTATCGCCAAAAGGTTAATACCCCTATTAGCGCCAAATTCGATCAATGAATGGATTTGCTCAGTTTTTGACAATATGGAAGAAAAGAGCACCGTGTTATTGGCCACCCCTTTCTCCCCAACGTTTCTATCCGTATATTCATTACCAAAACTGCCTGCCCAGAATTCTTCCTGTTCGGTTTTGAACGTTACCATACTGGTCACCTCACATCAATTATTAAATTTCTTTTTGCTCAATGCCTGCGTTAATGCTTATCCACTCTGGATTGCGGTCTAGAACTCGCAAAACATCTTCGAAAGTAAATGTCGGGTTACTGGGATAAAGCTCTTCGATAATATTTTTAATCAAAAGAAAGTCCTCAATGGTATCTACCGTCCAACGATGTTGACTCTGATTTTCATGATAGGCCACATTACTCAGCCTATACCGTTCAGGATGGCGGTAGAAAAATGGTGTCACATGTTCACGTTCAGGTGGGTCAACCGCTTCCCGGAAGGCTTCCTCCAGTCCTTGAAAGGAGAATACCTCCGTATCCATACCCCGCGGATAGGTTCTCTCTAAAACATTAGCCACATAATCACAGTCAGATTTATGATTCAGGTAAAACCCAATAACCTTATCTATTACTTGCGGATCGATCAAAGGACAATCTGAGGTTACCCGAACAATTACATCAGCCTGTTTCTCACGAGCAGCATAATAGTATCTGGCCAGAACATCTTGTTCCGAGCCCCTATAAAATGGCACTTCCATTTTGTTACACAGGTCAACGATGGGGTTATCCGTTTCGTTAATCGTAGTAGCAATTATAATCTGATCCGCCCGGTTAACTCTTTTTAGTCTCTCGATCTGATACTCCAGTAGAGGCTTATCCAAAACCATTTTCAGAATTTTCCCAGGAAGACGGGTAGAGGTCATCCGTGCTTGTATAATAATCGCCGTTTTCATTTTAGCCCTCCTTTTACATAGACCATTCCCTGGGACTTGAATCATCACCTATCAGCTTTATTTCTTCCTGAACCAGGTTTTTAAGCATGCCCATATAACGCGAGGAGAATTCCACCACCTGGGTTTCATAAAAGAGAAACGCGGCTGGGTCAGCCTGATTCGGTTCCGAATGATATAAAGCGGCTGTTTTATAATAAACAAGGAAGAGACTGATAGGAGTGTATATCACTAAATTATAGAAATAATTAGATACTAATTCCTGGTTTATTAATTCTATACTATTAACATATGATCCCAGACGATTGTTTTTCCAACCTTTTTGAATCAAGGCATATAATTCGTTAAGCTCCTCAGTTTTCTTAGTATTTATCAGTTCCAGTTTGTTAATTTCATCCAGCAGGTGCTGGTAAAAACTCATAACTTCAGTGTCTTCCACCTTACCCATGGTTGGCTGCGCCATAATACCATCAATTGTCTGGGCTACATCTATACTTTGGGGAGCTATATAACGGTCAATAATTTCCGCTAATGTACAGTTTTCCACACCTGGCACACCCAGACCGGCTTCACTGGCGTTTATCAATGTAAATTTATCCCGGTTATGATGACTTAGGGTCTCCATGTCACGCCTGATGGCCATAAAACCTGGATCAGTAAATACCCTGTTGCCGTTGATATCCAATTCTTCTCGCCAGTTGGTTTTAACTTCATCCCCTAAGGAGTCTTTTTCCTCATCAGCATGGAATTTATTATCGTAGTAGCACAAATCCTGCCCAACAAGGACGATAGGATTGCAGCCCAGTTTGGATGCGTAATGCACCGCAGAACTTGATACCGAAGAAAAGTCATTAATGATTTCTATGGGCCACCCTTGCAAATGATGATAATACTGAGCTAAATAGTCATTACTGATCAAGAATCGGAACTTCTGATTAGGAAAGGCCTTATCGACTTCTTCGTCCAGGCGGTAGGAACCCATCAAAATTTTAATACTGCTGTCTCGTACCAACTCGGCTGTGGCTGCTTGGGAATCTATCGCCATGGCCATATGGGCCTTAACTTCTCGCCGATTACATATCTTGGCACCAGTACCCGGTGCAATAATAAGAGCCTTATCTCCAATTCCCTTGAGTTGTTCCAGGCGATTTTCCAGAGACGGACCTGCGGATACAATGATAGCCGGTACATTTTTAAATTGTCCGTAGAAGGCAGAAGCATCCAGCGATTTTTTAGCAATGGATTTAATTTGGTTTCTGGACCATTGCACTAAAAAGTAATTCAAAGTGGCAGCTCCCACCCCTAAGGCTAGCTTTTCATCACTGAACAAACGGGTTATCTCCTCGAACACTTCCTTAAATACTGTGCGATAAGACAGATGATATAGCACCTTTACTTTATTAGAGCTTAAAACCTGACCCATAATTTGAGGTATCACTTCCCGAGGGTCACGAAAAAGGGTCATCGAGAGATCTTTCTGGGAAAGCAAATCATGAATACTTCTAGTCTTGAGTAGTTCACGAAAAATATTATTGTAGGGTTCCAAGACCAGAATCTGACGGTACTTAATCCTATGACTTCTGATATAATCCACACAGTGCCCCATACCCAAGCCAAAGATAATTAATATTTGCTCCGAATCACCTGTATTACTAAAAAGCTCTTGCATCTCCCGTTCTATATTATAGCTGCTGTGTAAATAACATCGGCATTGCTGAGATTCAATAAAAAGGTTCCCCGGATCATTAGCCGGAGTAATATGTATATTAGGATTACTGTACTCAGTAGAAGAGGCCTTTTCATAAAACGCAGGAAATTGCTTTTTTAAAAAACTGCTATTCTTGATCCACATATTCATAAGTTATTATCCTCACTTATCCAATTCTAAAAATGGTTTCAATTCATATTCCAGAATGTCCGCCAGTAACAGATAATCCTGATCCTGCATGGCCTGCAGGCTGGTTTGCATAAGCTGGTTAAACATCTGCAGTTGTTGTCCATCGTGAATATCGAAAGCTGTTTGGTCAATTATTGCAGTCATCAGGTCACTAATCTGAATTGGTATAATACTATTGTCATAATTAAATATACTACTCTCGCTCTGTCTGATTAATTCCAGTATTTGCAAAGTAACACCTCTTTTGTCATATTGACATGCTTACATTATACTCTATCAGAAAAGAGTAGCGGAGAAAAATTCTCCGCTACTTCTCTTACACTTATACTTATCTGAGTAATTGTAGTACTGTCTGAGGCATTTGGTTGGCCTGGGCCAACATGGCGGTAGCTGCCTGGTTGAGGATATTGTACTTGGTAAATTCCGTCATTGACTTAGCCATGTCTACATCACGGATGCGTGACTCAGCCGCAGTCAGGTTCTCAGAGGTTACCGACAGGTTGTTAATGGTGTGATCTAATCTGTTCTGAACAGCACCTAACTTCGCCCTTTCGGATGATACCCGGAAAATTGCGGCATCAATTTTACCTATAGCAATATTTGCCAGATCATTATTGTTTACCAGAATGTTGTTTACACCCAGAGCTCTGGTACCCATATCGCCGATACCCACGCCGATATCCTGTTTTTGGTTGGCTCCAATGTGGAAAACTGTCGTATTATCGGATATATGAACAAAGGTATCTACTGCCGTAGCAGATCCGGACATGGTAAATTTGTAGTTGGTGCTATCCCATTTAACCGTTACACCAGTATTGGAAGCAAACTGAACGTCCACATCCTTGTTGATAACCCCAATGAGGTTGTTACCCGAAATTGCCACATCTTTAGCCAAAAGAGTTTGTTTATGGGCTTCATATACACTAACCTTGAACTGGGTCTCGGTAGCCTTTTGAATAGTCTGCAGGCTCAGCGCTCTAATAGTTGGATCATCACCAATGAAGGCAATCTTACCATCGTTTCCAGATATGGCAGAGCGGATGATAAAGGTACCCGGAACAACCTCAAGACCGCTGGCCCCTACTCCCCATGGGTCATAGCTAACAAAACTAGTGCTACCCACCGAGGAATCAACGACGTATTTCTGTCCCAGCCCATTGTAAATGGCAGAATTCAATTTGTCTTGGACAGACTGAATGGTGTCGGTATCGAAGAGAGTAATATAGGTCTTCTGTCCATCGCCCTGTACCAAATTAAGAGTCTGGGGATTCGCCAGTATAAAGTTGCCGGAGCTATCCCAGAATTCCTGAATGTCATTGAGTTTGGTTGAAGCTAGTGCAATTTCTCCTACCCGTTCAATCTTGGTAGCAAAGAAACCACTAGCCGTAGTGGCACCAAGTCCGTCAGCGATCACCATAGTTCCTGAATTTAGACCGCCTGATGCTGCATCTATCCTCATGTCCATAAAATAGCTTACGTTTACTCCGGTCATGCTGCTACCCGCGCTATTCAATTTCAGAGACATGACTGCGTCATAAATCTGTTGGTTGGTGGTCTGATAAAGGCCACTCAGGGCAGTACCATCTTCACCCATACGCAGTTGCACATTAATAGTTACCCCGCCTGCGGTGGCAGAACCTGAAACTGAGAAGGCAGTCGCACCAGAAGCTACTGTAAAATTGACAGTTACACCGGTCAGCAGAACTCCGCTCGGACCAGTAAAATCATTCTGCACTACCACTGACAAACCTGTAGCCCCACTCAAGGCGCAATAGCTTGCAACCCCGCCACTTACAGTAACGGTCTCATGCTTAATCCTCATGATATCAGTTTTCTGTACTTCGGCATCGCCTGGGGTAGAAGTGATCTTCAACTGATAGTTGCCGCCGCCAGCAGCCTTCTGTCCGAATTGATCTAATTGTCGCAGACCATCCCGCATGAATACCCGAGTGGATATCATGTCGGTAGATGTCAGAGCTGAACTGGTGCCATCCAGCAGGTTCTTGCCGTTGAACTGGGTGGTACCGGCAATACGGTCGATTTCTGAGGTTAACTGGTCAACTTCCTTTTGGATTTGCATTCTGTCCTGGGCGGTATAAGTACCATTGGCTGCCTGTACGGCCAGTTCTCTCATGCGCTGTAGGATAGAATGGGTTTCATTGAGTCCACCTTCAGCAGTCTGGATCATGGAAATACCATCCTGAGCATTACGGCTGGCCTGATCCAAGCCGCGGATCTGAGATCTCATTTTTTCGGAAATGGCCAGACCGGCTGCATCGTCAGCCGCTTTGTTGATGCGCAGACCGGAGGACAGTTTTTCCAGAGCACTGGACATGCCCTTGGTGTTTAGTAACAGTTTGTTATAGGTGTTTAGGGCTGGTATATTGTGGTTTATTATCATTCCATTACCTCCTTGTAATTCGGGCTCCTACATCCATGTAGGGCCATAGCTATTTTTTGCTGCTTCAATCGAGCCAACAGGCAGGTTTTTAGTATCGACCTTTAGACTAAACACCTCCTCCCAAGCCATAATTATGAGAATTTCGGTTCGATTGCAGAGCTATAATTAATATCGCAAAAATGAAACAATAAGTTTATCGTTTGCGATAAGCAATTATATCTGTTTTGTTCTCTCTTCCCGCTATTATCACCATAATTCGCATCATATCACCTGTAAACAAGCAAATGTCTGTCTTAAGAAAAAAATTAGCTCACTATTTAGTACTCTAACTCGATGTGCTCAATTTTTGGGTTATCCACTCACTCTGCTGGCTGGCCCTCTGAAGTGCCTGTTCCATAGCAGCAAACTTTTTGTAGTAGAAAATTTCGTAATAATCTATACGATCATTCAACTTGCTAATTGTCTCGCCTTCCTCATAAATTGCCTGGGTTAAGGTGCTATTATCATACGCGGCACCAGCCATACCCGCTTTTTGGGTCAAACTAGTGATCTGCTTATTAGCTGTATCACACATAGTCATAGCAAATCCTATATTATAAGTGGTGGTTGTACCGTCTGCATTTTTAACCGTTTGGGTAGCATTAAAAAGCTCCATCACATCCGTAGGATTGGTCCTCAAGGCTGCTTTCAGTTGGTCCTCGTTGATATAAAGTTTTCCATTATCATTGCTTTTCTCCAGATAGGTGCCGGTGGTTATACCAATGGCTTCAAGGCTCTTATACTTTAAATAATTAGCATCATCCATAGGGTCGGTTAAAGTAGGGGTATAAAACCCGTTCTTCCATGGGACAGGTGGCAAGGTCTGGGTACCCTGGAATGTATTAGTCAAATTGGATGTTTGGGTACCCTTATAGGTAACGTTATCAGTCACATTAAGTTTCAACTGATTCCTTAGAAAGGAATTAGTGTCCATCGCTTTTATTGTAGCGGTAGAGCCGCTGTCCACCGTGGACAAACTAAAACCGTTGGATGAGAAGTCTGCCTTGATGCCACTGGTGGTAGTATTGAGATTAATTGCAGTAATCATATCATTAATGCTCTGGGCACCAGTAAAAGTATAGACATTGGCTATGCTGTCCTTACCTGTCAAAGTGAATGAAACTGAATCTGTAACCTGAAAACCAAACTGAGCTGCCAAGGTAGCACTGGAACTACTTATTTTGGCAGTGCTGAACATGTTAACCCCGTTAGTCACATTCAAATGCAACTGGTTACCCAGGAAAGAAGTGGTATCGGTCACCGTCATTGTACCTTTCGGGCCGCTGTCCACGGTAGACAAACTAAAATTATTCCCTGAATAGTCTGCCTTGATGCCAGTAGTGGCGGTATTGGCATTGATAGCGTCTCTCACATCTGCCAGGTTCTGAGTAGTGCTGTTAAAACTATAGTCCTTAGCTGCTCCGTCCATACCTGTCAGGGTAAATTTAACGGTTCCGTAAATTCCAAATTGAGAAGCCAGGCTTTGCCCGTAAGGGTTTATGTCGGAAGTGCTGGTCAGGTTAACCGGGGTGGTCTGAAGGTCCACCTTATTACTTAGCATATTGGTAGCAGTTATTCTTACGCTGGACATCGTGGATTGTAAGAGGGACTCACTCCTCATAATGCCCATTTTAGCCTTGGTCTCCCATTGAGTGATCTGCTCGGCCGTCATTTCCTTCTTCTGATCTTCGGTTAAAGGGGGATATTTTATCTGCTTACTAGTGTCTAATTCCCTTTTTTCGTGGAGTTTGCTATTTACGTTGTCAATTGTCGCATTATACGCTTCTATAAAAGCCTTAATCTTGGTCACAGCGCTGTCCACATTATTACTAATTGATACAGAAGCTGCACCGGTCTTTTTGAGAGTAAAATTAATATCATTCAGAGTAAACTGGTTAGACTTAAAGGTAATACCAGTCGCTCCATCATAGTCGATCGAAGCATCGGTTCCGCTATAAACCCCTGCCGATAATCCCAGTTTCAAGGTATCTCTGAGGAAAAAACCCGCATCTGCTACTACCTCGATCTTGGCGTCGGCTCCTTTTTCAGCAGTTGACATCACAAAACGGTTACCAGCAGCCGAATAACCCACATTAATTCCGCTGGTGGAGGCATTAGCGTTAATAGCGCTAACCACATCATTAATACTTTTAGTAGCGGAGTCAAAACTATAAGCCTTGGCTACCCCGTCCTTACCTTTAAGGGTAAAAGCAATCGTTCCAGAGACTCCGAACTGGGTTGCCAGGGTATCCTTATAGGCAGACAGCTCCGAGGTGCTGATACGGTTAACACCGTTCAGAAGACTATTTACCGTGATGCTATGGGTACCGTTCGCTGCATCTGAGGTAGCTGTAGCCGTCAATATGGTTGAATCGGATGAGTCAACCGTTTTCGAACTAAATACTGATGGCAGTTTTAAATCTGATGCAGCATTTCGTAATGTAAGCAATTTGGAGTTGGTGTCCCGAAAGCTATCTCTCTTCCATTCTAACAGTTGTACTTTTTGTTTTTCTTTGTCAACCCTATCCCTTTGGGGTTTTAATATTGCCTTGATTTGGGCATCGGTATCGATACCACTAGCTAATCCACCTATACGCGTTGTCATTAGAATGACCTCCCCTCTGCTCCTACTCTTCAGGCTTATATTTTTTAAGTTTTTCCAGTTCTGATTTCAGGACATTTACATTCTCAGTGGCCTTACGGTTTTCGGCCTGAATCTCTTCATATATTTCCTGGCGGTAGATGCTGACCTCTTTAGGGGCATCTATTCCGATCCTTACATTATCTCCCTGTATATCAATGATGCTAATCTTTATGTTATCCCCTATGACGATGGTCTCGCCCTTTTTTCTGCTTAATACCAGCAATGGCTAACGCCCCTCTCCGCCGCTGGCTGTTTTTTGCTCTTGACGGAAAATATGATGCCGGGTGGTATATTTCGTTTTCGTGGCTATATATTGAATGCCCTGCTGATTATCAGTGTTTATAACCAGCGGTGCTATTAGATTGGCCGTAGTCATCTTAAAATCCTGGGGAACAGTAAGAATTAAATAAATAGACAGCTGCTGCTCTTCCTCTTTTATTCCCAGGGTCTTCAAGTATTCATCGTTAATATCTATTTCATAATCAGGAAAAAAGGTAAACGGCTCAGCAACCAGCAGGCATAATTCTGGGTTATTAACCGATTGCAGATAGTAAAAAGGCCCGTTTCCCTCCATGGGAAGCAACACAAATTTCTTTTCCTCTTCAAAAGCGGGAATCCCCTGGGGAAAATTTATGATAAAACTCTCGTCAAATTCTAGTTCTCCTAATAGACTGCTTAAAATCTCCATAAGCCGCTCCCTTCGATTGATCGTCTTCTAAGCACTGGCATTAATATTAGGCTCAGCGCAGTACATTTTCGCGTAGTTCATCTGCTGCAAATAGATGTCTACCTTGCCCATTTCAAAGTTGTTTTCCACCGAACCCCGCCGTAACTGAACCTGTATGTCTCCTGGGCGATAGCTAACCTGTACCGCTTGCAAATCGAAGCTGATCTCAGGTCTTTGTTTAGGTATGGCAGTGCAATTAAAATCAAGTCGATCCTCAAAAATATATGTATTGCCAGCTACAGCCCCTACCGTTGCTCCATTAATCTGAGCCAGTTGATTGCCTTCTGAGACCCTCCTGCCAATGCCCTCCAGAACTTGAGACCGGGCTCTGGCCACACAAGCTTCTGAAAGAACTGAAGGGCTTTTCAGACCTGCATCGGCAAAACACTGGCGTTGGTCAATATGAATGCGAGGCCGGGGAGACTCCATCTCCAGCTCAGCAGGAGTGATCTGTATTTCCAGCCTGGGCAGCGTACTCTGCATTTTCAAAGCAGGCTCCTTGATATCCATCGCAATTTTAGCGTATTGTTGTTCTATCCTTAACTGTAACATCTAGAGGCCCACCTCCTTATTACTTAGCGTAGGAAGTCTATCAGACTAGGTTGTATGATCTTGGCACCTGCACCTAGTGAGGCACGATAAACATTTTCCTGCATTTGCAGGTTCAATATGACTTCAGCCTCATTAGCATCTTCATTCTTGGATAACAGGTCAGTGTATGATTCCTGGGTAGATGTCAAGCGGCTCTGCTGCAATTCCAAACGGTTTACCCGAGCTCCTATAGTAGCACGCTGAAGCAGCAGTTCCTTTAATCTAAGATCGTTGCCGGCCAGTTCGTTACCCACCTGAGGTAGTTTACCGACTTGTATTTTCCGAACCAGGTCTTCAACGTAGCCAAATATCCCAGCCTGGAAATCAAAAGAACTGTGGGGCTTGGCTGGATTGCTGGCGGCAAAAGTACCATTTTTTAATCCTATACTGCCATCATAGGTCAAACCAGTCTCCTGATTCAGACTAAAGAATTTTAGATCTCGGGTGTTATTATCAAAAAAACCATTTTGGAAGGCAAAACTGGTGGTTTTTTCCGCCGTCGCTTTGCCATAGCGATCCAAAAACGTATAGCCGAAGTCTACTCTCTGGGTAGTAGCCGCTGCCTGAGTAGCCGTCACGGAAATTATAGTTTTATCACCCACAGCAATCTGCGGATTTCTGGGGTCAATCCCTCCCAGGGCCGCTCCGCTTTTATTCCAGATCACAATACCATTGGGGAATGAAGGATCTGGCGTGCCATCAGGTTTATTAAATGCGGTAGACGGTATGGTAAAAAGGGCCCCTCCATTCGCTGTCTCCATATTTAAGGTCACATCTTTGAGTTCTACATATTTGTAAGCACCATCAACGCCGCTATAAACATGTCCCTTGATATCCACGGTTACCTTGGATATATCATCATATACCCATTTGGTACCATCATAAACGGCCTTTACCGGTGTATACTCCTTGCCATCGGCTCCATAAGCTTTGCCCTTACCTTGACCACCGACATCATTATTCCATATAATAGTATCCCCTGTAGCCGGTGTCCCGGTCACAGTGAAGGTAACCGCAGAAGGATCAGCAGGAAGGGCTCCTGCAACATAATCAGCATCAGTCAGGTTAGCCGTGCTGCCTGAAGCACGAGTATACGTAAAGTTGGCAGCTAAATCCGTTCCATTGGGATTTAAAACAGCATCATTGCCGTCTCTCATATATATACCTTGATTAAAGGTTAATACTGGTGCCCCTGGAACGCTAGCAGTCAAACTGCCCCGGGGAGTACCCGGGGGATAAATAGCTTGAACCTTTTTCACCTCCACCATTAAGGACGCATTGTAAGCGGAATCGTTAGCTAGAGCAGCGGTTCCAGCACCAAGAGTAACGGGCGGAGTTGCACTTACATTATCGTTATAAAAGAAACTGCGGTTTTTGTTTATCGATCCCAGGTAGCTCTGCGCTTCGGCAGCTGTAGATGCTGCTGCCGGTCCGATCTGGGTATTAACATTATAATGACCCTCCTGGATATTCTTGGCCAACAGACCCTGCAGAGCCGCCTTAGGGGGAACTGAAGTATCCTCAGCAATACTAAGCTGATCCAAGCGGCCAGTGAAGAACTCTTTCATAGTGGGAATATTTACCGCTATGTTCACGCCGCTGCTAATTTCTATATTCAGAGTCTCCTGATTTCCCACCCATTCCCCATCTTGGTAGGGAGCTTCGGTTACATTGGTACCTGAAAAAATATACTTACTGCCATAGGTGGAGTTGGCAACCATCTTCAACTGATCGTTTAATTCACCGATTTCCTTGGCTATAGCCATCTCCTCATCAGCATTATTGGTACCGGTAGCAGCCTTCACTGTCAGCTCCCGAATTCTTTGCATTACTTCGTTAATATTCTGAAAGGAAGCATCCGTGGTTTCCATATAATTTATGGCTTCGCCGATATTATCCAGATACTGCTCCCCTTCGTTCAAGCTGGTGCGCAGTCGCAGAGCTTTTACCGTCCCAGCCGGATCATCGGAGGGCTTATTAATCCTCCTACCGGTTGATAATTGACTCTGATATTCATCCATATGCTGCAAATTGGTATTCAAGTTCCTCCGCAGATTATTAACCATCATACTATTAGTGATTCTCACTATACGTTTCCTCCCAGCCAGTTAATTATCTTCCTACTACGCCCATACCATTTATTATTGTATTAAGTGCTTCATCTATCGCAGTGATAAACCGTGCAGCTGCATTGTAGCCCTGTTGGAATTTAATCATATTGGTCATTTCTTCATCCAAGGATACCCCGGAAACTTCCTGGCGTTTATTTTCCAGCTGACCTAAGAGTACCTCCTGATTGTTAACCATGCGCTGGGCCTCCTGACTCTTAACACCTACATCCGCAGCCAAAGCCCGCCAGTAATCATCGATGGTAACAGTTTGCACTCTGCCGCTATCCTCAAGGGTTCCCTTGTAATAAGAAAAATGTGCAGCTGGATTGGTAGTCGGATTCACATTGGGATTCGCGGTTGCCAGAGTACCTGTAGTCAGTTGAATATCTCCATCATAACTCTGGCCAAAAAGCTCACTGTCCCGCTTATCATTCAGAGTGAAAAAATGGATTGTTGTAGTTTTGGTATCTAATTTCAAATCATCAAAGATGAAACTTTGTTTAGACGGTACCGGATTATTAGGTCTCGGATTATTATAATCGAAGTTAATATCCACCTTTTGGTAGGCAGCAGCGGGAGTAGCAGCAGTGAGATTCAAAACCCCCTTGTCGCCAACTTTTAGCTCAGCTGCTTCAGCATTGGTTTTGGTATTCAGGCCAGTAACATCAAATGTCACAGCGCCTATAGTAACCGCTTGATTAGCAGGTCCGCCGTATTGCAGAGTAAATGTTCCGGAGCTATCCGGACCAGTAGTCCCGTTACGGTTATATTCGTGGGATAGATAATTATAAGTTACCCGACCTGAAGCAGCATCCACCGCAGTTACGGTCAGTTCGATAGAGGCATTTAAAGCCAAACCAAGATTGGCAAGGGTGCCAATTGACCCGCTGCCAAATATGCTCTTAGCAGTTTTCTGGTTATAATGCTGTATCTCCAGTAATTTGGCATCACCTGCACCCCCGGTGCTAACTGTCGTATCAACCTGATACTCCCCATTCTGTATACCATTTGTTTTTAAATCCGTAATACCCGAACTTGGATTAATAATTTCCAGGTTCGAGACCGTGTTGGAGGAGAAGAATAATTCTAATCCATCACTGCGTACTTTTACATCCATCTTATTGTTATCCAATTGCTTTTGTAGTTCCTTAACCAAGCCTTGCATATCCGCAAAGGTATTGGGAGGAGGTAAGGTGATCGTCTTACGAACGCTTCCATCATCAATTATATAACTAAGGGAAACTGCCGAGTTCAGATCTATACCAATAGCCTCCGTCTTGATGTCATATTCAATCTTATTTAAACTATGTTTCAATTCAGCTATTTTAAGAGCATTGGAACCATCCCCAAAATTTAGCGGCTTCCCATTCTTATCCCAGGTTCTGCTGCTGGCGGCGGCTATATTTTTCGGATCAAACTCGATTTCTTGCCTTACCTGCATGAACTGAGCCCAGTTCTGAAAGTTAGCCGGGTCATCAGGCGCATAAAAAAAGTTATTTTCTACACCCGCATTTATATCAGGACTCCCGGTCTTATTGTTAAGACTGTAGCCTCCGCGGTGTAGTTCATTGGTTTTCACAATTATAGATTTCGCCATAGTATTGAGCTGGTCAATCATAGTGGGAATGAGCTCTTTGTACTCAGACGGAACTCTTTCCTGCTCCAGCTTGCTTTTCCCACGGGCATCCAGCAGCCCCCGTAACTCACCGCCCTCAATTTGCGCCCTGTTTTGCGTATCTTTCCAGATAAGCATATACATGCCCTGGTCATCTTTGCTGGCACCCAATTGTTTATAGCTAATCCCGTCCACCAGCATCCGATCTCCCAACTGCAAGGCGATCATGTTGTTTTTATCCTCATGAATATTCACGTCTGCCAGTTTGCTCAGTTCATCAATCAGTAGATCCCTCTTGTCGCATAGATCATTAGGCTGTTTATTTGCTACTGATATAGCTAGGATTTGTTGGTTTAAATCCGCTATCTGCACCGCAATGGCGTTTATATTATCCGCTTTGATTTTCACCTCGGCATTTACATCATCGCGCAGATCAATCAGTTGCTGGTAAGTATGCTTAAATGCCTCTGATAGAGCCATGCCCCGCTGAGACACTACTGCTCGTACCGCCTCACTCTCGGGGTTAATGGATAGATCCTGCCAGGACTGCCAGAATTGATCCATAACTGCCCGCAAGCCGTCATCTGAGGGCTCATTCAAAATAACTTCGACCTTGGATAGGCTGTTCTCCATAGACGTCCAGTAGCCATCGGTCTCATTTTCATTGCGAATTTGGGAATCCACGAAGGTATCTCTCATCCTTTGAATATAAGCAACGTCTACCCCGGTACCCAGCTGTCCTGCCCCGGAACTGCCATTTATCATAGGAGCATGCCAGGGCGAAGTGGTGACAATATTGGGCACCTGCCGACTATAACCCGGAGTGCTGGCATTAGCAATATTGTGCCCGGTTATATCCAGGGCGGTTTGGTGCATTAAGATAGAACGTTTGCCGATTTCCAAACCCATAAAAGTAGTAGTCATTCATTATCCTCGCTTCCTATGGATATCATATCTTTTTATCCAGTAACCTCTTCACTGGACGAGACGTGCTTTCATCCACCTGCATACCCATATCCGTGTAGGTTCCCGCTACTTCACCCGTCAGCAGGGATTGTAAGCTATGGATATAGTCCAGCGATTGGTTTATTAAATTGCTATTCTCTTCGTTCATGGCCTTAAGTTGAGATACGCTGTGAGTAAGCTGTTCAATGCTTACCTGTAGTTCCCCTGCCAATTCGGGCTGATATTCTTTTACCTTCGCCAGTATCAGGCTAGCCGGTAATTCTTCCACGGAAGTTTCCCATATCCTGGCTAGCTTTACCTGTGATTTAAAACGGGCATCTTCCAGCTTCTGAATATTAGAAACAAGGATGCCCTCTTTCTGCATGAGTTTATTCAGTTCTTCCACCTGACCTAGAATAATGACCTGACGCTTTTTCTCTTCCAGCTGAACCAGATTATCTAATGCCAAGTTTTGTTTCACCAGTGTGCCAATGAACTCTTTAATATCCTTATCCAAGCCTGCAAACATTCTGTTATACCAGCTTATCGACAATGGCCAAGGCAATCATTTTCTCAGCTACTTCATCATCGGAACGGGTGTAAGTTCCAGCAGATATTGCTTCTGCCAGCTCATTCACCTTATCCTGCCTAATATCCTCAGACTGCCGAGCTACCTGAAATGCCCGCTGCTTTATCTTACTCTCACCGGAAATTGCCAACTCGTCACGGGCTACGGCTTTGCTTTTAATGTCTTTGACCGGGCTAACACTGGAATTCAAATCCTTGCCGTAGGTTTTTAATAGACCCTGTATTTGATTATTAGAAATAATCATCTTTTACCACCCCAATATTTTTGTATCTTATATATCATATATAATACTTCGCATAAAAAAAGAAGAAGCTTAAAACCATTTAAGCTCTTCTTAACTTGTTTTTTAGCGTTTTACGCTTTATATCTCTAATTATCTTCATCGCGCGCTCACATGAGAAGATGATATCTGGCAATCTCTTTATTCTCAGTCCTTAGTATACATTTTTTGTCCTTTCTTTCGATCATTAGGAACAGGCTTCGCCTCTTGCGTCTTATTACTAGAGGGAGCACCTTGTCTTAAACTGGCATCCATTTGCCCTCTGCAATTATCACACAACTTACCTCCAGTTATCTTACTCCCGCAGCGTTCACATTCCAATGTTCCCTGGAAACCCCGGGACTGCAAGCGTCCATCCCGCAGAAACTGCATAATTGTCTCTTCCTCGATGCCTGTTGCCTCAGCTACTTCAAATACCCCGGCCCCCGGATGGTCACGCACATACTTTCTGGCTTCCTGATATTCTTTCTCTTCCTTATCTAGACACTCGGGACACCGGTTTCTGCCCATATAACCGAAAACTTTTCCACACTCGGGACAATTTCTCAAGCTAGCGTTCATATGCATTCCCTCCCTTAAAACATTTTTTTATTTTTAAAAGCCTTTGCCGGTAGCCCAGGTAATTATACAAACCCGAGCCGCTCCTGCTTCTAAAAGCGTGCGGGTACATTCCCGACCAGTAGAACCAGTAGTATAAACATCATCGACTAGCAGTATGTTCTTATTAGATACCTTTTTTTTATCAGTTACCTCAAAGGCACACAGGAGATTTTTCTCCCGTTCTTCACGGGACAGCTCGGTCTGGGAAGGCGTTTCCTTGACTCTATGTATCACATTGCTGTCCATCTTCACCCCTAATTCTTTGCTGATCTGCCGGGCCAGCAGTTCCGTCTGATTGAAGCCCCTTTTTTGGAGGCCTTTCCGGGATATAGGCACTGGCACTATTAGATCAATCTTTCCGAAGCGGGGCTCTTGCTGAATTTTCTTGACCATCATGTTACCCATTTGTGGAGCTAAATGTTTTTTACCCATAAATTTCAATACCTTGGTAGCGATACGGTAAGGTTCCTCATAAGGACCTACCGCACGGGCCACTTCAAACTGAGGAGGATTGTTCCGGCAATCGGCACATAGGATCTCACCCTCCTCCAAATACTTACCACATTTCTCGCATACCGAACAGGAACACTGCAATTCTATCATTTTATCAGCGCATTCCTGACACCAAGGCTGCCTGCTTCCATATTTTCCGGGCTTACGACAAATACAGCATACCTCCTGAGGAAACAGGATATCTAGCAAAGGGTCGAACATTATAACACCTCATTTATGAACAATTCTGCGAACAAGGGAGCATATCAAGGCAACATACATCTACAATATGGACAATATTATACCATAATATTTTATATAATTTCTCTAGATGTCAAAAGTGTGAGTGTCACGAAGAACCTTCCCCTTGACACGTGTGCTTAGCTTCATCCTGCAGCTTCAATTTAAAATCCTGGGCGGGGAACTTCCGCTTATCATTGACGGCTTTAATAATAATTAGCATAATTAAGAGCCAAATGCCAAAACAAGTCAGTTTAAGTAATATGAGCACAGGAAAACCTCCTTCCAGCTTAGGAATCATGAAATAACAAGGTCTTTTTCATGATCCCTTTTGTACATAATATGCCGGTTAGAGGTGAATTGATTACTTTACCATTACTGTATCATCTAACTAATCTGCTTCCACCATGTTGTTTTTCAGGGCATAAACAGCCGCCTGAGTTCGGTCTTTGACGCCCAGCTTCCTGAAAATACTGGTTAGGTGATTTTTTACCGTTTTCTCGCTTATAAACATAATATCGGCAATGTTTTTATTGCTGCTGCCCTGTACCAAGAGGGTCAGCACATCTTTTTCCCGTCTGGTTAATTTAATTTCATCTTTTTTATTTTCATTGCGTATTAACTCCTTGATTAACCTTTTGGCAACACGAGGGTGTATTACTACCTCACCAGCCATGACTTTATGTATAGTGCTAATGAGTTCACTTCCAGCCACATCTTTTAATATGTAAGCGGATACTCCAGCCTTAACCATCTCGACTACTTCTTCATCCTCATATATAGTGATTGCTATTACTTTGGTGGCAGGCAATTCCTTCTTGATAATCAGGGTAGCAGCCAGACCATTAGTACCAGGCATATTTATATCCATCAATATAATGTCAGGTTTCTCTTTACGAGCCACATTAATAGCGCCCTGTCCATCCCCCACTTCAGCAATAATCTCCAGATTCTCATCGGTTTGAAGCAGTTTTCTTAAACCTTCCCTAACCATGGTATGATCATCAGCTATTAATATCCTTATCTTTTCCATTGTCTTCCTCCCTCTCTGCTGGTAACTCTACAATAACCTGAGTACCCACCCCTGGGTTAGAAATAATCTTGATTCGTCCCCCAAAGAGTTCGGCGCGTTCTTTCATTCCCAAAATACCATAACTATCGTCTCCCGAATTAACAGCCTCATCTACATTGAATCCTAGACCCTCATCTTTTATAACCAGGGTTAAACCAGCTGGCGTCTCTTCCATCTTCACCATGGCCTTATCAACTCCGGCATGTTTACGCACATTGGCGATCGCCTCCTGCACCAACCGAAACAAAGCTATCTCGACGGCCAGTTCATATCTTCTCTCCTTACCAAAGGAAACAAAATCTATAGTAAAATTATATTTACTTTCATAATCATCAAAATACTCTTTTAGAGTGGCAACCAGCCCTAATTCTCTTAGCGCGCTTGGCTTCAGATCAAACATAATGCGCCTAATATCGCTCAAGCTCTCTCGGCCCATCCCCCGAATATTTAATAACTCCTCCATGGTCTGTTCCTTATCCTGGTTAAACAAGTATTCTACGAGATCCAGCCTGAGCAGCATGCTAGCCATAGTCTGAGCCGGTCCATCGTGTAGCTCACGAGCAATCTTCCTACGCTGAGCCTCCAAAGATTCTACGTTCCAAATGGCCATCTGTTGTTTCTTTTGAACGTCTTCCAGGGTATCGGATACTTTAGCAACATTCACTTCCAGAACCCTTAGTGCCAGGTTGGTAGTTTGCAGACATCCTTCCGCCTTATTGGTTATACCCTCAAACTTTTTTAACTGCAGGCTTAATTCATCCCTTTTTTTACGCAGGTATACTTCCTGCTGCCTCAATCCCATAAGCTCATTTTGCAATACCAGTGCTGTTTGGTAGGCTTCTTTAATATAAGCTTCTGAAAAAGCTCTAAAATTTCGACTTACTTCCATCAAGCGAACCCTGGCCATTTTTTCCAAACGCTCGCATTTGTCTACCTGCTCGATAAGCCCGGCTGTCTCAAAAATAGCTTCCTCCAACCTGGTTTTCAAAGCCTCACATTGTTTACGGCAGTCTTCGGCAATATCATATATATCCCTGCGGCTCCCTTCCAAGGTCTCAAGCACCTGCCGCAAGACCGAATCTAGTCTTTCCTGCTGAATTTGATCATTATTGTATTTACCTATTTCGTCATTCACTGTCAAATTCCTTCCTGATTTGCAAAATAATTCGTGACCTTTGGGAAGGGCGGCCACCTAAATCAAAAAAACCCGACCACAGTCGGGTTAACAAATCATTAATCAGGCTGTAAGCTCAAAGCATTTATTACCTCGTTTAGCATATCCTTGGCCTGCTTCTCACCCTCTGCCTCCACGTAAACCCTGATCAGCGATTCCGTCCCCGACGGACGAATCAAAAGCCAACTACCATCTTCCAAGATAATTTTCTTACCATCAGCTTCATTATATCTATCAACTTTAATCCCAGCAAGCATTTTAGGCTCATAAACCTTTAAATCCGTCAATATTCGTTCATTTTCTCGGCAGGTAACCTTAATATCAAGGCGCTCACCTTCCATAAGCCCATACTTCGCTACGATTTCTTGGCTCAACTCTTTAAAAGACTTTCCGCTAAAGGCTAGTATTTCAGCTGCCAGGACACAGGCCAGGATGCCATCCTTTTCAGGAACGTGCCCGAATATGCTCAAACCTCCGCTCTCCTCGACCCCAATGATACAGCCTTTTTCTCGTAAGCATTCAGATATGTATTTAAATCCTACCGGGGTCTCGATTACACTCAGGCCGTTTTGTTTAGCGATACGATCCAGATTATGCGTGGTAGTTAGTGAACGACAGACTGGGCCTCGAAAAGTGCGAGTGCTCAGGAGATGGTCAAAGAGTATGTATGCAAACTGGTTGGGGGCTATAAATTCTCCGTCCCCATCTATAATTCCAAAACGATCTGCATCCCCGTCCAAAGCCAGACCGAGATCAGCTTTATAGGTAAGAACAGTTCGCTTCAGGTCAGGCAGCAACGCTTCCGTAGGTTCGGGAATAGAGCCCCCAAACAGAGGATCCCGATAGTTGTTTATGGTTCTAACCTCACAGCCCAGCTCGGTCAATATCCGATCCAGATAACCGGCCCCGGAACCATACATAGGGTCAACCACTACCTTAAGTACGCGTCTCCGGAAAAATTCGGGGTTTATAATTTTTAAGAGCTGATTAATGTAGTCTCGATCCAGGTCAATTTCTTTTAATAAATCCAGAGTTTCGGCTTCCTTTAAATCCAATTCGTAAATTTTGCCGCCCTCCTGTATCCGCTTAACCTCTTCCTCAATGGCAACAGTTACCTCGGGTAAAGCCGGCCCTGCATATTCTGGTATAAATTTAATGCCATTGTACTCGGGGGGATTATGGCTGGCAGTTAACATGATCGCCCCTCCCGCCTGAGCTATCCTAATGGCATGAGCCGCCAGCGGGGTGGGAACCGATTTTTTGATCATAGAGACCCGAATACCATTGCCTGCCAGAACCCGCGCGCACTCTGCCGCAAATTGTTCGGATTGAAATCTATTGTCATAGCCTACAACAATGCCTTTTTTACCAAGATTGTTATTTTTTAAATAATTGGCAATACCTTGGGTCAGTAATCTAACATTGGCAAAAGTAAAATCCTCTGCCATAATGGCTCGCCAGCCATCTGATCCAAACCTTATTTCAGACATATTTGCCTCCTTAGTCAAATGCAGCCCTGTGCAACATTGGGGGCGGTTCTTGCGTATCGCAGTCCCCTAATATTTATAAATTACTAGCCCCTATGCGAACGTAAAGAAAATCTTTTACTACCTTCACGATACGTCGCGCCGCCTTACCATCTCCGTAAGGATTGACTGCATGGGCCATCTTATCGTATTCCTGGCGGTCACTAAGCAAAAGCCGGGCCGCCTCATATATATGCTCCTGAACCGTTCCCACCAGCTTTGCCGTACCGGCTTGGATGGCCTCCGGCCTTTCGGTAGTATCTCGCAAAACTAGAACCGGTTTGCCGAGTGAAGGAGCCTCTTCTTGCATACCCCCAGAATCAGTCAATACCATATAAGAAGCATTCATGAGATTTGCAAGTACTTCATATTCCAGTGGTTCCAGGAGGTGAAACCGCTCCCTGCCTTCAAGCATTTCAATAGCTATATCCTTCACCGTTGGATTCTTATGAACCGGGAATACCACTTCCACATCATCAAACTCTTCCACCAGTTGAATCAGAGCCTGATAAATATCCCTCATCCGGTCGCCCCAGTTTTCACGCCGATGGGTGGTTACCAGTAGTATTCTATTTTTTAGGTTAATTTCCTTTAATTCATCGCCAAATTTATAATCCGGCTGCACCGTTTCCATTAAGGCATCAATTACAGTATTTCCCGTTACCCAGATTTTAAAGGTAGCCGTGGATTCCGCCAGGAGGTTTTCCCGCGATAAATCGGTAGGAGCAAAATGCAGTTCAGCCAGCCTTCCGGTCAAGGTACGGTTCATTTCTTCAGGATAGGGAGAAAATTTATTGCGGGTGCGCAAACCGGCTTCCACATGCCCTACCGGAATTCTCTGATAGAAAGCCGCCAGGGCGGCTGCAAAAGTAGTAGTCGTATCTCCATGCACCAGAACCAGATCCGGTTTCTCCTGCTCCATTATTTCTTTAAGCCCATTCAAAACCCCAGTGGTGATACTGTATAAATCCTGCTGATCCTTCATCAGATCGAGGTCATAGTCCGGCACAATTGCAAATAGGTTTAAAACTTGATCCAGCATCTCCCGGTGCTGAGCTGTAACCACAACCAGTGTTTCTATGTCCTCTACCTTTTTTAATTCCTTAATGACCGGAGCCATTTTAATAGCTTCTGGCCTGGTGCCAAAAACTACCATTACTTTCCCCAAACGCATTTATTATTCCTCCAATAAATATATATGGGCCGCATGGGCGGCACGGACTTTAGCACCATAGTAATATATTACTATTGGGAAGTCAAAGTAAAGCTGGTAACTCCAAATATTTTGCGTTTAATCCAGAGCCGCAACGTGATATTATTAATGGGTAAACCAGCTGAAATCTTAGGAGGATAATCTGTGTGTTAAGAGGACAATCGGTGAAAAATATCCAACGTATATCAATACATATTTTAATGACCCTATTGCTAATCACGCTGCTTTTCCCTGGCCCAGCCACAGCGCAGATTACGGCTCAGAATGAAGTACGGGAACTGTTACGTAATGACTACGCAGATCCGGTCCCGGCAGAAGTATTAAATGCCCCCACCATTGATGCCATGCTCGAAAAACTAGGTGATCCGCATACCAGTTTTCTGACCGCTGCTGAGTACCAGGAATTCAATGATTCCTTGGAACAAACCTTTTCCGGTATAGGTATTTACTTCGATATCGTACCCGCAGGAGTTAAGATTACCGGTCTGGTCGGCGGCTCCCCAGCTGATAAAGCGGTGCTGCGGGCAGGTGATATAATTACCTCTGTCGGCAGCCACTCTCTGAAAGGTTTATCCACAGAAGAAGCCATACCCCTAATCCGGGGTCCAGAGGGAAGCAAAATACAGTTGCTCGTGCAGAGAGACGGAGTATCCTTTACAGTCCAAGTAGAGCGCAGTAATATCGAAGTTCCTTCAGTCATTAATGAAATGAAACCCTTCCAAATAGGCTATCTAAGAATAAGCTCTTTTGCTAGTGAAACCGGCCAACTCTTTGCCCGTTCCCTGGAAAATCTCCGCCGCCAGAACCCTAGCTCTTATATCGTTGATTTACGGGATAATGGCGGGGGGTATGTTACTGCCGCATTGGATATAGCCGGATACTTTATTAGTGATGAGGTAGCCATCCAGACCCAGTACCGTAATGGCTCACCCTCGCTGGACCGGGCAGATAAACACAATTATCTTGTGGATAAACCTACCATTTATTTGCTCAACCAGAACAGCGCCAGCGCCTCCGAGATCTTGGCCGGTGCGGTAAAAGATTATGACCAGGCCTTAATTATAGGTACTCAGAGCTATGGCAAGGGATCTATGCAGCAGCTTTACACCTTAAAAAGTGGTGATTACTTTAAAATGACCGTTGCTCATTTCCTTTCACCTCTGGGACATCAAATAAATAAAGTAGGCATTACTCCTGACCTGCTAATTGAAAAAAGCGACCCTTTGAAGGTCGCTCAACTGCTTTTATCTCCCAGCAATCCCGAAGAAAACAAACTGGATCTGGTCGAGTTCAGCCTGGCCACCCACTCCATTACGATCAATACCCGGCAGGCCCGGGAGCAGGAATACTGGCAGGCTTACGGAGAAATTATAGATCGGGTTGCCCTCGGATTGACGAAGGGAACGGCTAGCGGTTGGAGGCCCGTAACCGCTCAAGAACTCTCGGATCGCTGGTCACTTTACTACCCTGATTACCTGTTCGGCAATCAATTGACTAATGTAGCGGCAGATAAGAAGTTCACCATCCATTTCCCCAAGAGCGTAAACTTGCAGACAGTCAACCCCTCCCGCATCGAGCTAATCGCTCAGGGCAGCGGGGAACGGGTACCACTGACCTTCACGCCGTTAAGCAGTACCGAAGTACAAGCTGTACCCCAGAAGAACCTGCTCCCAGGAGCTTCTTACTGGTTACTGCTCCACCCCGATATTCAATATACTGATAACAGCTCCCTGACGACCGGTGTGGTTTGCACCGCGGCGGCAGCACCCTAGACAATGAAAGAGGGCAAGCAAAAACCGTCCCACTTGCCCCCACATCACTGTGTCCCTATCGTTCCTGTTACTTCTTAATCCCGTTCATTATGATATCCGTAACCTTTTCTGCAGCAGTGATCGCATCAACATCCCAACCTTCAATAACTACCGGAACCCAGATAGAGCTTAAGACCCCGCTAATTATGACTGTCAAGAGTTTAGCATCAATGGCACGTATTTCCCCGCAATCAATGCCCGCCTGAATGAAGTCTTGCAGGCGCTTTTCCTTATCCGCGCGTTTCTGGCAGCCCCAGTCTCTAAGTTCCTCGTCAATAATTTCTGTATCCCAGAATAAGATGCGGGTTAGTTCTTTATTTTCCTGACAGAATTTAAAATGAGCTTCAACCAGCATCTTAATTTTATCTTCAATAAATATAGTAGTACTAATATCTGAACCCATGGTTTGGTCATACAGGCTAAAACTTCGTTCCATAATCTCCTGCAAAAGCTGTAGCTTGCTGGCAAAATATTCATAAATCGTTCCCTTACCAATACCTGCTTCAATGGCTATTTCCTCCATTTTGGTATGGTGATAGCCTTTCCGGGAAAATACCCTTATGGCAGCTTCGATGATCAAGTCCTTCTTGCTCTCTTTCGGATTTATAATATTCATAAAGATTACTCCTCTATTCAAAAATAAGAGCAGATATTTCAGTTTCCCCAGTATTTTCTCAAGAAGTGTAACAAGGAGAAGCTTCCCCTTGTTACGACATCCCGTCTATATTAGTTTTCAACATCTATTTCTATATATTCTATCCCTTCAGATTCCTTTTTCGGGGAAAATCTACGGCGCAGCTTCTGCCCCCAATCATCAAAGATACTATAAACAACCGGAAGCAGCAAGAGTGTGACAAAGGTTGAAGCAATTAGACCCCCGATGACTACAGTAGCCAGTGGAGCAGACGTCTCACCACCTTCTCCCAATCCTGTCGCCATAGGCATCATAGCCAGCATGGTAGCCAGAGCGGTCATTAATATGGGTCGTAATCTTACCCTGCCAGCCTCGATTATAGCAGCATTCCGCTCCATGCCTGATTCCCGCAGTTTTTTCAAATAATCAATAAAGACAATCGCATTGGATACCACAATTCCTGCCAGCATAATAATGCCGATAAAGGCCGTTACACTGAAGCTTCTCCCCGTAACCAAGAGCCCCAGAATCACTCCGATGATAGCAGTCGGGATTGAAAACATGATAATGAAAGGATCGAAGAAAGACTCATATTGTATGACCATTACCACGTAAACCAGCAATATCGCCAGCAGTAAAGCCAGGAACAAACTGGAAAAAGAATCCATCATCTCCTTATTCTGTCCGCCATAGTCTATGGTGTATCCGACCGGCAGCTGAATTTTTCCGACCTGGGCCTGAACATCTTTCGTAACACTCTGCAAATCTCTATTTAAAAGATCGCAGGAAACTGTCGCCTGACGCGCTTGATCATCTCGTGAAATTTGCACCGGCCCGGTTGCCAATTCAAAGCTCGCCAGTTCTGATAAAGATACACTGCTGCCCTGAGCGGTAAGAATCTTCAAACCTTTGAGCACATCCATATCACTATTCTGCTTATCTTTACTGGTGACTCTTACATCGATTTCGTCCCCTTGCAAGCGATACTTGGTTGCAACCGTACCGTCAATAGCGTTTTTGATTTCTTTGGAAATCTGAACGGGTGATAACCCATAATCCATCGCCCGCTGGCGGTTGATCCGGATCTGCACTTCTGGATTGCCATCAGCCATTGATGCGGTGACTTCACGGGTTCCAGGAACCTTTTTCATAATACTTTCAACTTCCTGGGAAATATCTCGCAGGGTATTCAGATCATCACCTTTGACTGCGACACTGAGAGCCTTTCCTGAGCCCATCCCACTATCACTGCTGACAGTGACCGTCTTCTTTACGCCGGGGATGTCGTATAGTGATTTTCTAATCTCTTCCGCAATCTGATCTACCCCTTTTCGCTCACTCTTAGGGATCAACTTTACTGAGATGGTAGCTTTATTAGTGCCCGCCACCTCCATTGAAATTTGTCCTGAACTGCCGACACTCGTAAATATCACATTGACAGAAGGATTCTGCATTAGTCTCTCTTCAACCACCTGGGTTATTTTATCCACATCCTCGATGA
The DNA here is from genome assembly GCA_964457945.1 of uncultured Syntrophomonas sp. GTDB lineage: Bacteria > Bacillota > Syntrophomonadia > Syntrophomonadales > Syntrophomonadaceae > PHAA01. Next base: position 22,977 of record CAYWFX010000009.1, on the reverse strand, counting down.
CAGATCCCTTGTCCGCTTCGAGACTTACCGATATGCTGCCCGAATCAGAGGCAGGCATAAACTCTGCACCGATCAGAGGAACCAAACAAAGGGATGCAATCATCAGCCCGGTGACACCAAAAATAACCGTACGCCGGTGTCCCAGAACCCACTCCACTAAGACTTTGTATCGTTCACCCAAATTATCCAGCCAGTACCCCATGCGATTGATCAACTGACCTACGGCCGTCTTGTCGCTGGTTTTCCTTTGCATGGCAGCATCTGTCAGCAGGCGGGAGGACATAAAAGGAACAATCGTTACGGCGACCAGCAAGGAACAGACAATGGCTACACAGATGGTGAAGGCCAGGGGCTTAAATAGTACCCCGCTGATTCCCTCTGCCAGGCCAATGGGCAGGAATACCGAAACCAGGGTCAAAGTCCCTGCCAGAACCGCTCCGCCTACTTCGCCGGCGCCTTTCAAAGCAGCTTCCTTGGCAGATAATCCCAATCTTCGATGTCGGTAGATATTCTCGAAAACCACAATTGAGTCGTCGACCATTCTCCCAACCCCCAGGGCCAGACCTCCCAGGGTAAAAGTATTCAGGGTGCTGCCGGTATAATACATCAGGATAAAAGTGGCTACGATGGAAAGAGGTATCGCTATCCCGATAATGATCGTACTGCGAATATTGCGCAGGAACAAAAGAATAATCAATACCGCCAGGATAGAGCCTTCAACAAGCGTTTTGGCAGTACTGTTAATGGATTTATTGATAAAATCCGACTGATCCATGACGATTTTTACATCCACTTTACCGCCTAGTTCAGTTTTGATTTTCTCCATTTCTGCTTTTACAGCCGTACAGGCTTCAACGGTATTGGCATCGGTCTCTTTCTGAGCATGAATACCAACCGCCGGAGAACCGTTGGTACGGGTGATTTGATCAACGTCTTTATAGTCTTCACTAATTTCAGCAATGTCTTTCAATGGAACTTTGTTCCCGGTCGCAGTCGTGAGTGCAACGTTTCCAATATCATCCAGGCTCTCAAATTCCTGCAAGCTGCGGGCATAATATTTTCGTTCCCCATAGGTAATACTTCCGGTGGACATATTGTAATTCTCGGCTGATAGAAAACTGGCAACCTGGCTCAGGCTTAAACCATAATTCTCAGCTTTGACTGGATCAACGGCTACTTTCACTTCGCGCTTGCGCCCTCCAGTAATGGTTACTGAAGCTACACCTGAGATCCGTGATAGACGAGGTTCGATTTTATCTTCCGCAATGGTTTGCAGCTGTGCCAGAGACAGGTCTTTGCCATTAATACTAAGAGAGATAACTGGCATACTATTGATATCCATTTTCATGATCTGAGGTTTCTCCGCACCATCCGGAAGAGCCGCTTCAGCCATAGAGACTTTGTCTCGAATATTTGCCATGGCTGAGTCCATGTTCGTGCCAAAGTTAAAAGCGATAAGAACCATGGACGAATTGGCACTGGATGTGGATATAATCTGATCAATGTTAGCAACTGTACCCACTACATTCTCAATAGGTTTGGTAACTTGATCTTCTATTTCTTCAGGACCTGCTCCGGTATAGCTGGTGATGACTGCTGCATAGGGCAGATCCATTTTAGGCATCAAATCAGTAGGCAGCTGGGACAGGTTCATCAACCCAATAATGATAATTGCTGCGATCAATATGATAATCGTAGCCGGCCTGTTTATTGAAAATTGGGCGATTTTCCTCATCATTTCGTTGTTCCCCCATCAGCAGAATCCACTATGCTGTTATCATCAATAAGAGTATTGCCTTTGGTGACAACTTTCTGTCCTACCTGAAGACCCTTGGTTATTTCGGTATAGGTTCCATCATTTAGCCCAGTTTGAACTATTACTGCTTGAGCGCGCTTTTCCTCGTTTACAACATACACAGTACTCTCACCGTTTTTAGGCAGGACTGCGGCCATAGGAATAGCTATAACACCAGCCCGGTGCTGTGTCCCCAGCATAACCTCGGCAAACATACCGGATTTTACCTGTGACTCTGAATTATTAGGCAGGGAAACCTTTACCGGATAAGTACGCGTTGTCGAATTAGCAACAGACGCTACACTCTTGATAGTACCGATAAGTGGTTCTTTGCTGATGGCTTTGATCAGCACCTTAACGGTTGACCCAGCTTGAACCGAAGATACATCAGATTCACTGACCTTGACATCCACTTCCAGATCCGCACTATTGTTAATTACCGCAACGGGGTTCTGCGTACTGGTCGTCTCTCCAACCGCAACATCGACTCGTCCAACGACGCCATCCATGGGACTTTTAATTTCGCAATCTGCCAAATTCTGTTGGGCTAAGTTAAGTGCGGCTTGCGCTTGAGCTACGCCCGCCTCTGTAGCACCGGTGTTGAGGGCATCATACCCAGACTTGGCTGTTTCCAGGTCCTGATCGGAAGCAACCCCTGCATCATGAAGTGCTTTTTTGCGATTATACTCGCTCAGGGCCGTCTGCCTTCGAACATCATTGGCGGCTTGCCCGGCCTGAGCTGAAGCTAGCCCTGCCTCAGCCTGTTGAAGGGCTGCATTCATCTTACTCTGGTCTAGATTAACAATAACCTGCCCCTGCCGAACCGACTCTCCTTCCTTCACATAAACCGCTGTAACCCGGCCTGATAGCTTGGGCAGTACAGCTTCTTCATTACTTCCTTTCACTCTGCCGGAATAGCTTGAATATTTGGTGATATCCATTGTTTTTACGACTGCTGTTTCAACGTTGAATGTATTTTGTACTACTTCCTGCGCTTTCTTACTACATCCGCTTACCACCATAAATAAAGACATGATGACTAGTATAACCATGACATTCCGATACCTTGTTTTCACCCAAAAATCCTCCTTTTAAAATAAATATAAAATCTGAAATGATAAATTTGTTGCCTTGTAGCCAGGGCTGCCCCTCTTTCTCTCGCAATTTCGGCGTTGTATTTAAACAGGACAGCAATTTGAAAATATCCACCCCATTTGTTTAGCTACACCCGTTCCCCTCCTGCTTCTGTTAATTTTGATGTCAATAATAAATAATTTCCGTGCCGACCCGCCGGTCAGTTTGTAGTATTATTATACATTCTAAATAATTGGGGGGTCAACCAATTTATGGTGGGACTGGGAGCTTGTCAAACCATTCCAACTTGCCGGCTCTTTAATTTATCAGTATAATATTGACGAGTTTCAATTAGCATTGAAGGAGACCAAGGCCATTGTTATTTAATTCTTATGAATTTATATTTCTCTTTCTGCCTGTATGCCTCATCGTCTACTTTATATTGAATAAAATCGCCTCCGGCAGCTGGGCTAAATCCTGGCTGGTACTCAGTTCTCTTTTTTTCTATAGCTGGTGGAACATAGCCTACCTACCCTTGATATTAGCATCCATCGCGGTAAACTATGCTGTGGGCACAGCTTTAGTCAAAACTCCGACTCGTATCCGGCTCAGTCCGAAAGCAGTTCTAACCATCGGCATCGCCTTCAACCTGCTTTTATTAGGCTATTTTAAATATACTGATTTTTTACTGGCCAACCTAAACCTGGCCTTTTCCAGCCATCTGCCCTTGCTGCACATCGTACTGCCCCTGGGCATAAGCTTTTTCACCTTCACCCAGATCGCTTATTTGGTAGACGCCTATCGTTCTGAAGCCAAGGAATATGATCTCGTGAATTATGCACTCTTTGTCACCTTTTTCCCGCATTTGCTGGCCGGGCCTATTTTACACCACAAAGAGATGATGCCCCAGTTCGAATCCGGGGAAAATAAAACTCTAAACTATAAAAACCTGGCTCTGGGCGTATTCCTGTTCTTTATCGGTTTATTTAAGAAGGTAATTATTGCCGATACCCTGGCTAAAGCAGCTATATATGGTTTTGATACCGCTCCCACCCTGAGCCTGATCGAAGCCTGGGTCACTTCCCTCTCCTATACCTTACAGCTCTATTTTGATTTTAGCGGCTATACCGACATGGCTATCGGGGCGGCCTTGATGTTCAATATTCAGCTCCCCATCAACTTCAACTCTCCCTATAAGGCTTTGAGCATCCAGGATTTCTGGCGCCGGTGGCATATGACCCTGAGCCGGTTTTTGCGCGAATATATCTATATCCCCCTGGGTGGAAACCGTACGGGAGAGTTAAACATCTACCGTAATCTCATGATAACCTTCCTGCTGGGGGGATTATGGCACGGTGCGGGCTGGACCTTTGTATTCTGGGGTTTTTTGCACGGCTTAGCTCTGGTTATTCAACGCCTGTGGCAAAAACTAAACCTGCGGATGAATTCCTGGCTGGCCTGGTTCATCACCTTCAACTTCGTAAATATCGCCTGGGTGTTTTTCCGCGCCAAGACCTGGGGTGCTGCCATTAAGGTTTTGATCGGCATGTTTGGGCTTAGTGGCATCATTCTCCCGGCTTCGTTGTCAAATCGGCTGGAATTCTTATCGGGATATGGAGTAGATTTCGCGTCTTTGGCAGCCCGCTTCCAGGATATTAATCAGGCCACAGTCCTGCTTATCCTGTTTTTCCTCATGGCTGTATTCATGAGAAATTCTATGGAAATGATAGACCGCTTTCAACCCAGCTGGAAGACGGCAGTCTTCATCTCCATCCTGGCCACTTACGCGATTCTAAATCTCAATAAGGTCAGTGAATTCATATATTTTAATTTTTAGGAATTACGTTGTATTTGAGGGTTAATCTATGGTATATAGAAATTTTTTAATAAAATCTCTGGCTATTACCTTCATTCTGCTTAGCCTGGTTGTGGGATTCAACCTCATGGTTGATCCGTTTCAATTCTATCGGCAGGCAGCTTTTTACAGGCCTTCTTTTTCGACTGAGCAGCGCTATCAGAACCCCGGACTGGCTAGAAATTTTAGCTATGACACCATCATTATTGGCAGTTCCATGACAGAGAATTTTGTTCCCTCATACGTAGATGAAAAACTGGGGATTAAATCCTTAAAACTCTCCATGTCCGGAGCCAGCGCCCGGGAGGAAAATCTAATCGTACAACTGGCCATCAATACCGGGCAAGTCAAGAATATCCTCTGGGGTCTGGATTATGGCTCATTAAAGGGTGCACCGAACCGGGTCAGAGATGAAGATGTCCCCTTTCCATACTACTTTTATGATCAGAACCCGTATAATGATCTGCCCTACTTGGTGTCAATTTCCACTCTAAAAAGCAGCATTATAGCCATTAGAAATCCTTACCAACCAGGTTTACTCTTAAATGCTGACCTGGAGTACCTGAACAACTGGAATGCCTGGTCTAAATTCGGCAGGGATGGCCTGATGAAAATGTGGCAGGATGAACAGATGAAGAAAAATGCCGGAGTGAAACTCTATGATAATATGGATGGCTCATTTCCAGCCATGCGGGCGAGCTTTGACCAGAATATCCTGCCCCTGATCAGGCAGAATCCTGAGGTCAACTTTGTAATTTACTATCCGCCCTATTCCATACTGCGCTATCGTTCCATCTTCGAAGAAGATCCAGCGCTTTTCTACAGCGAGCTGCAGATAAAAAGATGCATCTACACCCAGCTGAATAACTATACGAATATCAGGATTTATGATTTCCAGAGTGATAGCAGCCTGAATACCCGACTGGAAAAATACAAAGACTATTCCCATCATTCCCAGGAATTCAACGAATATATCATCGATTCCATCGCCCGCAAGGATAAAAGATACCTGGTCACACCCTGGAACCTGGAAACTATGCTAGATGATCTAAAAACCCAGGTCGAGACTCTGGATATCGGAAAGCTCTAGAATGGCAAAAGCACCCTCTGCATCTATAACAAAGGGTGCTTGCCTAACTGTATAAGTGGATAAGTGGGGTGACAGGCACCTATTGGGCGCTTGCGGCCCAGGGTTTCCTAAATGCTAGCTTCATATATTCATGATTTAGGTTCGTTTCGAAGATGCTGTACTTGGCATCTGCAAGGGCTTTTTCATCAGTAGCAACATCAGTTGCCGTTGACATACCTATATCAAACTTAATTTTCGTAATCCGCAAATTGTCTTCCGCTACCTTAACACGATCAAGCGCTGCAGGATAATTGTCTTCAACGCTTTTTATAGCATAATATGATGAGCGGGTTGATTGTTCAGCTGCCTCCTTAGTGCTGGCCGCATTTACTAAAACTTGATCCATTTCTAGTTTACGGGTTTCAGCATTACGATAAACGCCGGAATAGATGCCCTTTTCCTCAGTATACTTTTGCATCTTAACATTTTGCTCGGCTAACCATACTGTAGGCGAATTACCTAAAACCCTGGCTACCTCATAATCCAGACTTTCAATATTTATGGGCTTGTACTCCACCGTATCGGTTAATATTGGTCTATCCTCAGGTCTTAAACCTACTACCTGATTAAAGGCAATGAAAGCCTTATCCAGATCATTTTTAGCCGAATCCAGCGCAGATTGTGCCAGCTGATACTGGGTTTTCGTTCCTAGTAAACCGCTATCGGCTATGGTCCCTACTCGGTTACCCGCCTGTGCGTTCTGAAGCTGCCGTAAAGCATTCTTCAAACCCAACTCTGCAATCTTCAACTTTTCCTGATATTTTTGTACGCTCCAGTATTTGTTGCAGGCATCCATCGCAATCCCATCCTGCTGAGATGTCAAAGTCTTTTTGCTCATTTGCCAATCCAGGTCGGATGACAGGAGATTAAAATAGGGTACCTCTACCATTGCAGTGAAGTTATAGGCAGCAGCCGTTGGGGCATAACCATTCTGTTGGTAACTATAATTCCTGCTTTCTTCTTTAAGATTAACAGTATTAGTGGCCTTTTTTACGGCCTCACTATTACTCAACGCATTCGAAATAGCCTGATCAATCGTTACTGTAGGCTTTGCGGGTTCTGCTGCAACTGCCGCCGGGGCTATGGTGCCCAAAATAATAATAAGTGCTAGTGTTATCAGTAAGTATTTTCTCTGCCCTTGCCATTTAAACATTGATGTATCAACTCCATTTTTAGAAATATATTCATTATACATCTGGCCGACTGGCTGGTCAATCCTAATTCATCTAAATATGGGGATAAAAAAAGAGCCCGGTAGTTAACCGGACTCTTTTTCGGTTTTTTACTATTTAATAGTTACAGTCTGAGTTGCTGCATCATAAGTAGCTGATGCTGCAAAAGCCTGTGCTACCCAAGCTGCTGGTAAGAAAGTACGGTCAGCAACCACTTCAGGAACAACATCCATGGTATAAACATTAAGTCCATTGACCTTGATGATATTGCTGCCCAGTGCTAGTTGAACCAGTCTCTCACCCTTGATAAGGGTAACAGTCTTGTCAGTCTGATTCCAAACGATATTGTTGTCTTCAATTCCTAATGCATGCGCAACATCGCGAATAGCCAAGTAGGTACGGTTGTTTTTCGCAAAGGAAGCGGCAACTGCATCTACTTCTTTGCCGTTCAGGGTGTACTTGCTTGCACCGATAACGAAGCTAGAAGTATTGTATATGGTTTTGTCTGGAGCAGGAGTAGTAACATTTGCTACCTGAACTTTTTGTACGGTTGCAATGTCGAACTCACCAGCATCAAGATTACCAGCTGCGCCTGCGGCACCTGCGCCGTTATTATTGATTACGCCGTTAAGCCAACCAACAGCAGCCTTCTGGTTTTCATTAATACCTCTGCCGCCTAATTTCACATAGATCGGTCCTTCAGGGATGCTGCGATCTAAGGTTATTTTAACGTCAGATACAGTAATCTTGGCAGGGGTAGTTGAGGTTGATTTTACAGGAATGGTAACAGTTGCATCAGCTCTGGTAATAGAGTCAGTCTTAATTTCCAGGTTGCCCTCGGTCACTTTGATAGTTGGAGTAGTTGCCCAAGTTGCACCTTCAGTTAAGATCAAGGTGATTTCGCCGTCATTAGTAGCTGCAGCGGTAAATTTGGTTCCTAAAGCAATGGCTTCTTTTACGCCTTCAACGATAACCATATCTTTTAAAGGCTGAGCTTGAACACCAACTTTAACATCTGAAGCTGTAGTGGTTAGACTTGCTGGTGCAATCGCATTGGCAATAACCAATTTCTGCTCAGTAGCACCTGCACCGGAAATTGTAGCCTCGATAGGACCTGATTTGTCAGCTTGAATACTGAGCTCTAACTTAAATTCAATTTTACCTTTGTCAGTACTGGTACCAGCAATGGTAATATCGCGGCTGCTCTTGTCGCCAGCGCCTGCGCCTGGGTTAGCAGTTAAGTTAAAGGCAGCTCCGCCTTCAGTTACGCTCCAATTATTGACACGAGTAATCTTAACCCAGCTGGGTAAAGAAATGTTAACATCACGGTTCTGTAAAAGGGTACCGGCAATGTTTTCTTTGATTGTAATAGTATCAGTTGTCACATTGAATTTACCTGCTTTTAGATCCTTAACAGTTTTCACTTCAAAAGAAGTACCATAATCAACATAAGTAGCAATGGTAGCATCTGTATCACAGATATCATTGCCGGCTGCATTGGTTCCGCTCATGGAAACAATAACTTCGGAATTTTTTGCTGCATCGTTGCTAGCTTTAACTTGAGGGGTGATGTAAATCATGCCGCGGGCAGCAGTTGCGCCAACGGTGCTGAAAGTTATAGTTAATGTTCTGGTTGCATTACCTGCTATATTTGCTGCTACAATAGGAGCACATGCTGCAAATCCACCAGCCATGCTTATATCAGCTGCAGCCATGCCATTCCATTCAAAGTTGGAAGGCAGTTTTAAAGTCAGGGTGTTTCCTGCTGCAGATCCGATTGAACCAACAGCATTTTCTCTTACTTCTATAACTCCGCCAGTTCCAGTTTTGCCTATCTTCTTAGTACTTGAAACTGAAATAGATGTTTTGCCGGAAGCAATAGTAGCAAATACTACTGATCCGGAAGTAACTGCGGAATCCATTCCATCAATGGTAAGAGCTACGTCACCGGAACCGCTGACTACTTCAATACCAGGAACAATAGTGATTCTGTCTAAACCCACGGTTTGAAAACCAGCAGGTGTAGTGATTTCAATTATTTGATCAGTTCTCTTAAAGAAATTGGTATTAAGAACTCCTGCAACCCCATTAAAGCTGACTGTGGTTGCACCTGCACCTGCAGTAACCCATTTTACATTGTCAGGTAGTTTTACCTTGAAGGTCATATTATTACTAAAATCGGAAAGAAAATCTGCATCTTCCTTGATGGTAATGGTAGCACCTACAACTGCTGCTGCTGTAGTAGAATTGTAGTTATCAGCAATAGCTACGACTCTGTCAGTTGAATAAACGCTTTTTGCGCTTGCAGTTCCAACGCTAACAAACATAGTTGCTAACATCATAAGAACTAGTAATAAAGATATTTTTTTGCTTCTTGCTTTTATCACTGTGTGTTTTCCTCCTTTTATAATTTTAATTTTAATTTCTTTTAGATAATCAGGGGGGTTAGCCCCAAACTTGAGAGGTGCTCATCTATCGTTTGATAGATACCAACGCTGCTTCTCTCTTCTCGCCTCCTTCTTAAGCCGGTTATTATGTAAGGTTTGTTCCGGCTGGTTTGTGAGCCAGGGCGGCTAATGCCTGAAATGGAATCCCTTGGCTGACTGTAATGTTAGACGCACAATATATCCAAAAAGTTCCCGGGCAGGGAGAAAAGTTTTTTATTCACTGAATAATGTATTAAATTATCTCTCCCCTATATAAGGAAGAAAAAGGTTAAGGCACATAAAGTCGGTGGACAATTTAGGAAATTGTTGTTCTAGTCTGAGCATGTTAAAATGAAGCAAGTTAAATATACATAATCGTAAATTTGCCTGACCGGGAACTTTTTAGAGCGGCCCGTTGTCTAATAGCTAACCAGGTAAATTTACCCGGTTATTCAGGGAGTGTAATTGTTTGACATCTGTTAAAGATCTGATCGAAAAAGCCCAGCAGGACGACCTGGATGCTTTCGGGGAACTGGTGCTTATCTACCAGGACAGGGTTTATTCTCATTGTCATTATCTGGCAGGCAACCCTGACGATGCCCAGGATTTAGCGCAGGATGTTTTCGTTCAATCGTTTAAAGGTATCCGCTCGTTTCGTAACGATGCTGATTTTGGAACCTGGCTGCATCGAATTGCAGTAAATCTGTGGATTAATTTTTGCCGCCGGAGCCAGAAGGTCGTAACTTTTTCATTGGATGAACCCCTTCCTGTTCGCGAAGGTGAAGTTAGCCGTGAATTAGCGGCCAGCGAAGAGAGTCCTCTGGAAAAGGTGGAACGCAGCGAATTTAATGCGATGGTGGGAAGCGCTCTTAACCGTTTGCTGCCTGAGTTTCGAACCGTCCTGGTACTGAGAGAAATGGAAGGCTATAACTACGAAGAAATAGCATCTATGCTGGATTGTTCTCTGGGAACAGTCAAGTCCCGTATAAACCGAGGCCGAAAAGCTCTGAAAAAAGAACTGGAAAAACAACTATGAAAGTGTGATGGGCATGGACTGTATTAGAATTGTAAAACTTATATCTCCTTATCTGGATGGTGAGCTAGATCCCGGCGAAGCTGGAGCAGTCATGTCTCACTTAACTGCGTGTGCAGATTGCCAAAGGGAGTATGAGGATCTGGTCCAGCTTTCCGTTGCGCTCAAACAAATGGGAACAGTTCTAGTGCCTGCACCTGCGGGATTTAAAAATGCTCTCATGTTGCGTATAAATGAAGAAAAGGTTTTGGTTCCGGTCCAGAAATCCCGTTGGTTTAACCAGCGTTGGAGGCAGGCAGTAACTGGTGCCGCTGCGGCTCTATTGCTGATTTTCAGTGCAGTTAGTATGAATCCCAGCCCTATTGTTCAACTTGCAGATAAGACTGAGGTAGTTGATACGGTTCAAACACCAGGATTAACTAATATATATCAACCTGATACCGGGGTGCTTGTAAAGCCCACAGATAATTTACCAGTAGTACAGCCCCGAACAGAAACACCAGTTGCTGAAGAAAAGAAGAATAATTCCACGCCAGTAGTATCTCCGATTCAGGTAGCTAATAATGCTCGTTCTACTCATGTATTTTTAAATATAGAACGAACTATAAGAACCACCCTGTTGAAAGTCAGGGTAGGCGATTCTGCTCTAGCTCAGGAGAAGGTTCTGCAAATAGCTGCTGATATGAAGGCTCAAACCCAAAACCTGGGGCAACAGGTAAATGAAAACGGCAGTTATACTGCCCTAAAAATTACTGTCGCTAAATCTTCCGCCAATAGCTTAATAAATAAACTGGGCGACCTGGGTACGGTCATCGGTCAGGAAGTTGATAACAAAGATATTTCCACCCGTTATTCGGAAACCCTGTATCAGTACCAGGCACTGGTTACCCAGCGCGCAACCTTACAGGACGCCAGTCAGAAGACCCAGCTGGATCAGCGAATAGGGACACTGCAAAATGAGTTGAACGATTGGGAGCAGAAGGCTGAACAGGAAACCATAGTACTGTGGCTTGAAAAATAATATTAATTAGCTAGAATAAAGATAGGTTTTATGAGGCGCCTGTGAGGGCGCTTTTTTGTGAGCTAATAAATTTATGGGAGAAGCCTTTATGAATAAACGTTTGCAGGAATTTGATTATATACGTGCAGCTGCGGCTCTGGCGGTAATCGCTATCCATGTTACGGCCAGTTATATGGATTTCACCCTGGCTTATCTATGGAATCACGCAGTGCGCTTCGCTGTTCCACTTTTTATCATAATCTCAGGGTTTCTATTGTACTATACTGACCGCTATGCCGCCGTCCTTCCAGCCCGGGCATTTTATAAAAAACGTCTGGATAGAATTCTATGGCCTTATTTTATTTGGACCTTACTGTACAGCCTATTAAACGCTTATTTTCTTAGCTTAAAGAGTCCTCTTCTCTTTCTTAGTACTCTGGGCAAGGATTTATTATGGGGAACCGGCTATTATCATCTGTGGTTTCTACCTATCATATTGCAGCTCTATATTCTTTATCCGCTATTGCGGCGATGGATGGAAAAAGACCCCCGCGCGCTTCTGTTGGGTTCACTGACTATTAGCCTGGCAGCGCAAAGCCTGATTTATCTGTATATGTTACACATCATCTCCCTGCCTGCCCAATATAGTCTATTCTATGTACGTGCTTTCCCCGTCTGGCTGTTTTACTTCGTCTTCGGTATGTTTGTCGCTAGAAAGCAAAGGGACAGCGATGCGACAAGAGGACGGTTCTCCGTCTCCTTGTCGCGTTCGGGATTTATTTGCTTAAGCAGCCTCGGACTGATGCTGCTGGACAGCAGACTAACCGTCCAGGGTTCCATCGTTAGACCCAGTGTAATGCTATATGCTATCAGCAGTTATTTCTTCTTCTATGCACTGGCACTACGGTTCAGCCAGGAGGAAAATCCCTGGCTCACCTGGCTTTCTGCCCAATCTTTTCTGATATATTTAATGCACCCGCTGCTTTTAACTACGCTGGTTTATACCGCCAACACAATAGGACATCCTGGTTTGTGGGCTGGTAATCGTGGTGTTTTGGGTTTGTATTTCTTTACAACCGTTTCTACTATCATGGGGACGTATGTGCTTAGCCTAACGCCTATGGCTTCCTGGTTGGGTGGGGTTAAGAAAGTGGATAAATGATTTCATCCTATATCTTGTCAAGTAACGCGGCCGCTTCAGCTCGGGTTACCGGGCGATTCGGTTCCAGGTATTCACCTGAAAATATGCTCAAAAGTCCCCGTTCATACATCTGTGCAAAGGCGTCTCTGGCCCAGGAGGGTATCTTCTCACTATCCGGGTAGGGCAATTCAGCCGATGTCACCGACTTGGTTTCACCTGCCAGGCGAGAAATAATAGCCGCTATTTCACTGCGGGTTACCGCCCGGGCAGGCTGGAAACTCCCATCCGCACATCCGCTGATCAAGCCATGCTCCTTAGCAGCGAGAACCGCTTCCAATGCCCACCAAGGAATATCCTGGTAATCTATAAAATTAGGCTTTTCACCCATTACGGTCAAAGTCAAGTCTTGCATACGAGCAATTATCGATATCAATTCCGCTCGGCTTAAAACCTGATCAGGATGGTAGCTGCCATCTCCATAGCCTTTTACAACGCTCCGTCTGGCCAGGTCTTTAATGTAATTTTCTGCCCAATGCCCGCTTATGTCATTAAAGCTATCCATAACTGGCTGGGGTTGGTATACGCTAATTTTCAAATCTCTGGCTTTCATCCCGCCGCTGCGTGTATCCAACGCCACCAATCGTAGCTCGGTCTCATTATCCAGCAATCGATATATGCGGCTTGCCCGCCCATCAACAACCGTTATGCGCTCGGTGCTGCCGTCCTGGCGGTACAGGTATAAGCGATCTGCTGTCGTATTGCCTTGAATAATCAAAACTCCGTTTAAAGAGCGAGCTGTAACTTCCATATCCGGTGTCTTTATATCCGAGCGAAATTCCACCTCTACTCCCGCTAAAACCTGAGGCCAAAGTGAAGACGATAAGAGAGTAGTGAGGTTCGCTTTCTCGCCCGGCATTATATCCAGGGCATTTATTCTGTAGCCTCCTTTGCTAATGCGGGTGGAGCTATTGTATGTATATTGAGACCCGTCTGTCATGCCCAGTATCATTTTATCAGCGTTGACCCAGGAAATTGTTTTTTCCGTTTCTTCTCCGATTTCAGCCAGATCTATGCGCCAGGCCTCTTTCCCGGTTGGATCAGCAATAACCCGCACCCAGGTTCCTGAGAGGATAGCAGTTAATTCCAATGGTATCCCCCACCCAAACACCTCGGTCTCTTTATTAACGGCAAAGGTACGGGAACAATTGTTAGAATCGATTAGATAAAGGCTTTTTTGCTTGGGACTGCTATATATAACTCGCCCATAACTTACGTTGCTGTATGCCCATAGCTGCATGATGCTGCTGCTGTCCGGCATCAGGAGAGCTACAATCCGATCCCCGCTTTTAATATCTTTTAGTTTAACCGGCTCTTTATCCAGGTAAAAGCTAGTCCCGGAGACAATTTGGTAGGTTTTCCCCGAATCCAGCACGATCTTCTCCTCTGCAATATCGACCGAGCCCACGCGTCCTATTACCATAGGTCTTTCCAGCAATAAGGACTGTACCACCTGGGTTTGCGGCGAGACCTGGATGGTCACTTTCATTCCCGCCACTAGTTTGTCCAAATCATTTTGTTCTGCTGTTCCGTAAGGGGTATCTTGAACTGTACAATCCAGCAGTTTGTCACGGTAGGATATGGCTGCCCAGGGAGCCAGCTTATAAACATGCTGATCACCAAATAGTTTAATCTCTTTTTCGGCCAGGTTCACCTGCTCAATGAATCCGCTTATTTCCTGATTACCCGCCTCCAGTTTCCACAGGGTTTGGAGAAACGGGTTTATAGTAGCCTTCAACTCAGCCCCTGAAGGAATATTCGTAATACTAGCTGCTGGTTGGCCATTCACACTGATGCCAGCACCTGCAGAAGCAGCCTGGGGATCCAGATAATAGCCTCCTTCTCTTACCTTAGTATTCATCTCCAGCAACAGATCCCCTTCACTGGTAGGCAAAGCTTGTATTCCTCCAGTTTTCCAGGTACGCCCGAAGATATAGACAGCTTTGGAACTCAGGTAGATATCGCTGCCCACTTGAATACCAGCGCTTGAATTTACCAGGCTGCCATCCACCACCTGATGTAACTTAAGGTCTTCCAGATTGACCTTAGTTCCGTCCAACAAATTCAGTTCATTATTATTAATCTTCGTAATCACCTGGCTTTTCAGAGACTGACCATACACCAGAGCAAAACCTTGCGTGCTTCCAGCCTTGCTAATGCTGCTAGCCTTAACCTTTATTATATACTCGCCCGTCTTGGATACCGGAATAGACACCTGTTCCACGTTATTTTTCTCATCGGCCTTTCCTCTTCCGGAAAAATCATTACCATAATAGCTTTTTCCCCCGGGTTCCTGCACGATAAGGTCTAAATTATTCACCAGGGTTGAACCTGCCCCAGGAGAACCAGGAGGATCTACCCAGGCCAAAGTTACCTTTATAGGCAGCAACGGATCAGTTACCTGCAGCTTATATTCCCTGATCTCGTTCGCTTTGAGTCCAGTCTCTTTATCGCTTATTCTAAAAGTTCCTTCCTGTATTGCCAGAGCTGTTCCCGCCAGGTCCAGAATCCCAAAGCCCTCTGAGGCAGGATCGCCGGTCTGGGTACGAGCTCCATTAATCAATAAGGCCTTGAGCAATGCAGATGAAGGATCAGGCATATTCTGTTCGGTTTTCAACTGCTCCCGCAGCAGGGCTAGAGCTCCGCCAGTTACTGCTGCAGCCATGCTGCTCCCCCCCATGCGGGTATAAAGAGAATTAGCCGCAAAGTTCCCTTCCACCAAGCTAGAGTTGGCAGAAATTAAAGCTGACCCCGGAGCCAGGAGTTCGGGCTTTATCCGACCGTCCTCTGTTGGTCCCTGGCTGGAAGATTCTGCGCGCTGGTCGGCAAAACGGGCTTCCGGTCCAAAGGCAGGGCGGGGGACCTGGCTGGAACCAACTGTAAGAGCATTCTTACTATTGGCCTCGGAGGTCAGGGTGCCACTGCTGGGACCGCTGTTACCTGCCCCGAAAACCGCCAGGAAATCAGGATACTTATAGATAAAATCATCAATCTGGGCGGAACTGTTATCATAAGTGTTACTGCTATCACCCCAGCCATCTACATGAATCCTTACCCCGGCCAGATAGGCTGGCCGAAAGAGGTCTTCCAGACGGTCGGGAAGCTTCAGATTATTATATTTATCTAATAATGCCTGAAAATATAGACTGACCCCGGGAGCGATGCCCTGGTATTGGCCCTGAGACGCTTTGCCGCTGCCAGCGATAGTGGCGGCCATGAAGGTGCCGTGCCCGTTAGGATCATCGGGAATTTCCCTATCGGTGTAAGATTTTAGCATAACTACCTTCGGCATGGTTCCGGGTTCACTTTGCAGGTCAGGATGAATATTGGACATGCTTCCCTTATCCAGCCCGCTATCAGCAATGCCAACGATCTGGCCCTTGCCGCTCAGCCCGGAGGGGATGAGCAGATTCTTAACCAGCAGGGGACTTGAACCAATGATATCAGCCGAACGATCATTGGCCAAGGCAGGATATATAGAAAACTGCAAAAATATGCAAGAACAAAGCAGCAAGGACAGAAAATGCCTCCACCGTTTCTTATATATGTACTTCATGTATAAGGGCTCCTTAATATGTAATGATTTCCCATTAAATATGTTTATTCGGCAATGCTCCACATTATCCTGCCGGAAGTTATCTTAACTTTTGGGATTGTTTCATACCCTCCAAAGTTGGAGTAATATTTTCTCTGGTCAATAGAACGCCAAAATCGGCTGGAATACGGTCATCGGGATAAGCAGTTATCTTATGCGCTATTATGGTCTCGATTTCGGGATAAACATGGCTGGCATCATAATAATTACTTAAGTCATTGGTAATGGAATTAGGGTAATTGAAATTATAAACCTGCCCGAAAACTTCTACGCTATCTCTTAACCACTGTTCATAATATGGCAGCAAACCCTGATCTACCATTAGATCCCATAAGGGCTGGGCTACAGGCGTAGTGAAAACGATAAATTTTGTATTGGGATTCTCTGCCTTCATACTGCTTAGTATTTGTTTAACATCCCGGTATTCATAGTTGGCGTAAATAAGGTTTTTATACCTGTCTAAATTGGTATTGATACGGGCCTCTTTTTCAGACTCATTCGTCTTATTCAAAGTCTTTACGTTACGCCGGTCATAGGCAAAGGTCTGCGGTATCCCCCGCTGTGATGCCTCGAAGTTCTTCAACGAGTATTGCAATACATCCCTGGATAACAGAGTCTTGTAGCGATAGGCAAATTCATTAGATTTATCTATGTAATAAGAGGGCGGGCGGAACTCATTTTCCAGCTTCAGGTTTTTATTGCTGACAAAGAAATCCAGCCCAATAACAATATAGTCGAAATCATGCCCGTTTTTCAATTTGGCATACTCTACATAATCATTATATTCTTCCATAAGCATGATACTGAGAGCGTAATTGTAGGCTCGATATCCCACCAGGTCATATTGATTCATGTAAGTGGTACGGCTGCTGCCTAAGATAAGGGTATCATAATTATTATTCCCAAAATGAACGCCGTTGGTTTTCTGTTGGCGCTCATCAAATGACATCTGAATTTTATTAAATCTATGAGCATGCCCAAAATTCCAGAGCGGATCTATAAAAAAATTCAATCCCCCCACCATAAGCAGAGGCAAAAGAATAATAGTTAAGGTTATCATAAGCCATCTTTGGTAACTCTTCATTTATAATATGACTCCAATACAAACAAGGTATGGGGACACACCCCTTTCGGGGAATGTCCCCGTTGAATGTCCCCGTTAACTTTTAATATTCTCTTTCATATATTTCTCTATTCCCTCGGCAATTGCCTGGGCCGCAAGCTGCCTGAAGCTTTGCTGTTTTAACAGCTCGCATTCGGTGGGGTTACTGACAAAGGCCAGTTCCACTAATGCCGAGGGCATCACCGTATTTCGCAAGACGGCTAAGTTAGTGTGCTTTACGCCCCGATCAATGCGGCCCAGTTTAGCCATTAGGGATTGCTGCAAACTGGTCGCTAATTTACAGCGCTCATCCTTCTGGATATAGAGCTCCGGGGTTCCCAGGGGTGCATAGTAATGAGTTTCTGTACCCGATGGATCCGGGCTGGTACTGGCATTACTATGGATGCCAACAAAGAGCGCGGCATTATAAAGGTTCCCCACGGCGGCTTCTTCATTTAGGCTCAGGAAGATATCGTTAGTGCGGGTATATCCTACCTTAATACCTTTTTGAGTGAGGATTTGCCCTACTTTCAGGGCGACATCCAGATTAACATCCTTTTCATCTAGATTATCTCCCCGAGTTCCGGTGTCCTTGCCGCCATGCCCAGGATCCAAGACCACCATAGGAACCCGCGGCTGAATTTCACTCTGGTCTATGAACATGATGTTCAGGGCTGTTCCGTCACTGCTCGGACCAACCGAAAATTTTGCTGCTTTGCTGGTAACCAGGGTTAATACCGTCTGACTAAGCGAACCCGTGGTTTTAGTCTTAACCCCCATGCTGCTAATCAGGCGGCTGTCATACTTGTAATCGCTTAGTGCTTTACCAGGCAGGACATTGCTAAATACCACTTCCAGATTACTCCCGGCGTTCTGGTTAGAAGTATAAGCCAGGACACCTGTCGAACTGATGGTAATCCTCTCCCCGCTGCTGCCAAAGGTATTTCTTTCCACCCCGGTGATAAAGTTAGGTATGGTAAGTACTTCCTTTTTCCCTTCCAACTCAGTCGCAGTACGGTACACGATTCCAGTGGGAAGCAGTATATCCACCACCGCATTTTTCCCCTGGTTGCTGCCCTGAACCTTAAGCATCTGGGTTCCCAAGGGTACCTCTAAAGAGCTGGTTCCATCTATCTGCCGATTAGCAAATATATAACTAACTTTGCTGCTGCTTTTGTCTATCTTAGTTTCCAGCTTGGCCCCGGATCCCATAACTATTCTTAGACCGGTGTCATCCCGCTCCGACAAAATACGCAGTCCTTCAAATAGAGGAACAGGTGGGGGCAGCGGCTGCACTACCGGTTCAGGTGGGGGCGGGGTTTTCAGCACAGCTGTGTAGTTTCCCTGATCCCAGGAGGCTGTCCCACCCAAAGCTTCGCCCACAAAACGCAGAGGAGCCAGGGTTCTTTGCTGAACTACCTTCGCAGGAACCTCCAGTTGCCAGGCTGTCCCATTCACAGTTGGCTGGGTGGAGTTCAATGGCAACACCACTGTGATATTATCTTTGACTGCCGTAGCAGTTTGCGTTGCCTGGTTCCACTCTACCCGGGCTCCCATCGCTTCAAATATGGCCCGCAGAGGAACCAGCACCCGGTTGTTTTCAACCCGGGGCAGTACTTCGAAATCCATTGGCTTGCCATCTAACGTAATCTTCAGAAGGGGGGCGCTGCTTACGGATATTGGCGCAGATTGTGGCAGAACAGGTGTTACTGCTGGCACAGCCGTATCCGACTTATTATCTTCAACCACCATATCCGAGCGTATATAAGCAACCTGACCACTGGCCGTTTTCACCTTATCCCATTCACCCTGAACCTCCAAAAGAACTAATCTATCACCCTTATGTACCTGTGTTATCATATTATTAGCAATACCGGGTCCCGAACGAAGGTTAACCAGATCCTGGTTCACTTTCAGGTATACTTCAGTGTTTGGGATCAGCAAAGATTGGTGCATCCAACCACTAACTGTTCCATACTGTACTTTATACCATTCTCCGGTTTTAGACAGCATTTCAACACTGGCATTTTTATAAAGGGCTCCTGCTACGCTATACTGAGTTCCCGGCCCGGAGCGAATATTCACTACATTTCCGCTAACTACACCAGTTTGGGCATCAACATGGCCAGGCAATGGCCCCAGCAGTAAGACAAGATATATGGCAACCGTTAATAACAATAGCGTATTAATAAATTTGCTGCTAATTTCTCTTAACATAAAACCACCCTTACACAAATAACAAATGCTTAATCTTTCGACATTTTGATCTACAAGTCCTGCCTAATCTGCACGGCAAAAATAGTTTTTCATTCTATATACTCCCATTTTACCAAAACTCTTTCACGGTTAGCGAAATTATTATAGGAAAATTTGTCGTTTCCGTCCAGAAAATAAAGACTCCCCTATGGAAATATCCACAGGGGAGTCCTTTAGATCTGATTAATTTCGGGACAAACTACTTCAGTGCATTAGCGATAACTGTAACCGCTTCAGCTCTGGTTGCCAGACCTTGTGGCTTGAAGCTCTTGTCCGGGTTTCCTGCAATAATCTTGTTTTCGCTAGCTGAGTCAACAGCTGCTTTGGCCCAAGCTGAAATCTTAGCACTGTCGGTAAAGGTATTACCGGCTTTGGCTTCGGCTAACTTAGCCGCTTTGACTATCATAACTGCCATTTGCTCACGGGTAATAGGATCATTAGTTCCAAAGACAGTAGCGCTGTAGCCATTTACTATTCCAGCACCTGCTGCTGCAGATACGGAATCCTTAGCCCAACTATTCGCTGTGTCGCTAAATACCTTTCCAGTTGCGGGAGCCAGTTTGAAAGCCTTGACTAGAACTGTTGCAAATTCAGCTCTGGTTATATTGTTACTAGGTTTGAAAGTACCGTCGGTATAACCCTTGATTGCACCCAGAGCAACCAGTTTGTTAATGCTGGCTTCTGCCCAATTGCCAGCAACGTCTGATAATTTAGTCGCCGGTGCGAGAGTCTTATCAAAAGCAATTACTGCAAATTTGGTGAAATGTAAGGTATCGCCGCTGACTGTGCCAGTAGCCATATCGACCTTTACATTGTCCAGTTTTACCCACTTGTTGGTTACTTCATCCAGGTAGCATACGAACAAGTCAAACTTGGTAGTATCTACTTTTGATTTATCAAAGTTCAGGGTAAGGGTTACAGGTTTACTAAAGTTACCAATTTTGTCTTTGGTGATCTCAAGTATATCACCGACTAGCTTGGTAGCTGCATCCACCGGCAAACCGGTAAGATTAGTTATTTTAGTAATGGTAACTTTGGTGTCGGCTAGTAAAGCACCAGCTGGGATCACAACGGTAACCCCGGACGCACTAACAGTTCCACCACCTGCAGCGGACACGCTGCTGCCGGTAGTTGCAAGAGGAGTAGTTGTAGTGGTAGTGCTGGAACCACCGCCACCGCCACTGCTACCGCTTGTTAATGTGAAAGAAGCAGACGTATATGTGTTACCAGGAGCAAGCGCTAGGTTTATCGCGCCAGGTGTAGCAGCCGAGTAAACCTTCAAATTAACCGTATAAGTACTACCTGCGGTCAAGGTTGAAAAACTAGAAAGCGGAATACTAAAGTTATATCCTGAGCCATAAATATATTGACCTACAACTACAGGAGTAGCTAAATTCTCACCATAAATAGATGCGTAAACTGTTGCATAGACATTGTCACCAACAGCATTAGCATATACTGTTCCTGGTATCGTTCCATTGGTCTTGAAACTTCCAGCCCAGGAGCCCCAGTCTATTCCCTGTACTGCCCCGGCTATCCCCACCTGAGTCATCAGGAACATAGCCATGACAAACATGATTATTAAAACTTTTGGTTTGCGTGATAATCTCACGTATATTTCCCTCCTATACTTATTAATATGACTTTCCTTGCTCTAGGTATGCTGCATACGTTAGAAGGAAAACCATCCTGTCTCTTTGTTTTTACCACCTCCCATAAACTAATTAAGTACCCTTTCTTTGCAAAGAAAAAGAAAACCAAACTATAAACTGGCTGCCCTCCTTTCCCAAAGAAACTATATGTTTTTCACTTGTTACCCTTTAGTTCTTTAGTCAAATAAAGGGGCAAGCTTAAAAACCTTTGTTAACTCTATTAAGAAGATAAACCCTACTTTAAACCACTAAGACTATATCTACTAGGATATTCAGCACCACTAGCCATGATGCCTATTCACCAAATTCAGGATTAATACTACACAATTAGGAATATGCACTATAATTAACCATATTAAAAGGCTAAAAAATGTCGACTAGTGCTAATATTCTATACTATGAAGATATTTCCTGCAATACCGCAAATAAAATTTCAGTTAGACCTTAAGTTAAGCTATATCCTGCTTTTCAAGCCAACCAGCTAACTTCTCAGTCTTTTCTATGTAAGTCCTGTTCAATTCGATCCAACTGCTTCGCCATCGTGGCCAGGGTGCAGGCAAATATCCGACCTGCTTCCATGACTTGTTCCTGCTGGTCATCGCCACCCTTATATGGCTGAAAGACTGCCTTCACCTCTGTGCCGGAATGCTGCACACTATGTACAGTGGATTCACTACTCAATACCTTCAATATTAAGCCATTAGTTAATTTAATCAGACATTCCTTGCCTGCCCCAGCCCGGGGCTCACCCATGTAGGCCATATCTACATAACCATAGACCGCATCATTTTCAGTAACTGCCTTTCGCATTTTCAAGGGTACAAATATCCGTCCAGCCCCTAGGTAAAATGGCAGCAATCCTTTGCGTCTTAGTTTTTCCCGCAGGAGCCGCCGCTGTGCCTTAAGGTCGATGGCATAGACAGCAGCCAGAGCTTTCAAGACCGAATTAAGTACCCGTCGATCCTGCACTACCTCACCGTTCTTCAATAATATCTCAGTACAATTACCGATATCCTTGTAAACTGGTCTCAGGCCAACTACTTCGTCCCTCAATTGCTCAACCTTACCCATCTCCATGCGCTAACCCTCACTTTCTCCTATTAGTGAAAAGTATAGCAAATTATGTTATTATTTTCCATAGTTACCTAATTTATTTCAAAATGTAGCTTATAATTCAAATTGCTCGTACCCGTAAAACTCTAGCATTTTTATGTATTCCAGAACCCCTCGCTTCAGATCCTCCCTGCTCTGCCACCAGTTCTCTGCGTTGAAATCATCATACTGGCTGGGACAGGATATCACCCTGATCTCCCGATCCATGGAACTCATAGCCCGAACAAAAATCTTCTTTGCCCGCCCCGAATGGTATTTGGATGTAACCAGAATCATTGAATCAATATCCTTCTTATACCGCAAATACTCCCTTACCCGTCGCGCTTCATCCTGAGTACTGAGCGCATCCCCGGGTAGAATAAGCACATTATCCTGCGGCACGCCCAACTGCACTGCCACCATTTGGGCCAGATCCGTGTCATGAGGAATCTTCACCCCTTTATTCACCACCAGGTCATAGCCCCCAACATTGTTCCTCACCATCACGATTTTATCCGCATACCCGCCCTGGTAGAGATCCACCGCCCCCAGCATCCGATCCGGCCCGCTGCCCATCAGGACAACAATTATATCGCTG
>CAYWFX010000008.1:85829-90415 GCA_964457945.1 uncultured Syntrophomonas sp. | reverse complement strand
ACGACGACCCGCCCGCATCCCACAGCGTACGCCAATGTCCCGCTGACCGCCTGTTCTTTGGACAGATACGGCGTCATATATATGTCAGACAATTTGAGATAAGTAATCACTTCTTCTTGCGTCAGGTACTTGTCGATAAACCTTATATTATCCCTTACACCTAGACGTTCCGCCAAACTAATTAGACTATCCCTGTAGCTTTCGCCATTTTGCTCCTTTACGCCTGGATGAGTTTTGCCCAGAATGAGGTATACTAGGTTTTCGTGTTCCGGCAGCAGCTTCGCAACCGCTTCAATCCCATACTCGAGCCCCTTAGCCGGGCTTATGAGACCGAAGCTGCTAACGACCTGTTGGTTATCTAAGCCATATCTAACTTTAAGTTCTTCCCGAGGCTTAACCAGCAGGCTCGGAACACCATGAGGAATGACCACTATTTTGCTTGGCTCGATACCATAGGTATTGATCAATAGCGGGACTGCACTTTCTGCCATCGTCACCACCATCGTGCTTAGTCTTCCGAGCTCGCGCAGAACTAGCAGTTGTTTTGGGGATGGGGTCATCAGCACTGTGTGCGTCGTGATGATAAATGGTATCGTCAAATTCCTGACTAAATCGATAATGTATTCGCCACACTCCCCGCCAAATATCCCATATTCATGCTCTATAACCAGTAATTCGGTATGGGTGTTTGCCCAACGGGCAGTCTGGAAATAACTGGCTCGGTTGTTCTGGCTAAGTTTGGCTACCACCCGCGAGTCCTCGTATTCTTCCGTATTAGTAACCGCAATCACGTTCGGTCGGAATAGACCAATTTTATCAATTTCGTTTACCAAATCCTCCGTAAATGTGGCCAACCCGCATCCCCGTGGAGGATATGTGCTTAAAAAGGTTATATTCCTTGTTTTGTTTGTCCTTGCCATCTTCATTATCTCCCCTCTTTTGTCCAACTGTTGGTACACCAATAGGATCATTTATCCTTAGGAGTTTCGTAGATTTCAATTAACCTTACAACTCCATATGCAATAAGCGCATAAACAATCATGGCTATAATGGTGGAAGGCTCCAGAACTGACCTGGTTTCTATCCCTTTATTTACAGCACTTCTAAAAATATTACTAAAAGGAGCCAAGAAGGCTCCTGAACTCGTATAGATAAGTGATACAAACGTGCTCCCGGGATTAGCGCCAAGAAACTTAAAAATAAGACGTAAGGCAAAAAGAGTTTCAAGGACACCGAGTATATAATAAACTATCTTTGCGAATTTCAAATTTTTCTCGGGGGATCTGTAAACTCTACTTACTCCCATTGTTTTCCTCCTATTTGGTTGATTTACTATCTATATGATACTTTGCTGCTGAACACCTGATGTCAGGTGATTTTTCTAATAAAGCTCGTCTGCTAAACTATCCTATTTCCACTAATTATTCTTACCAAAACTATAACAATGGCAATTACGAGAAGAATATGAATAAATCCGCCCATAGTATACGCAGTAACCAGGCCAAGAACCCATAAAACAATGAGAATTGTTGCGATTGTCCACAACATGCTGTATCATCCTTCCTATATTAAAGTTGCCCAGCAAGTCTACTTGCTGGAAGAAAAAGTGCGGTATATGATTTGCAATACTTCCTCAAAGATGTTAAAATAAGCCATAAAATCAGGGGTATCTTTCTTGTAAGCAGCTATAGTTTCATTAATTCCGGAACCCATATTTTCCATCACAACACCTGCCATTTCAATGCTTCCCTTTGCCGCATTGGTAACATACTCAACTTCTTGTAAAATCACTGGAACCGAAATTTTGAGCTGATCTGTAGTCTCTCTGACATTACTGCTGATTTGTCCCATATTCTCAAAAGTTCCCGGCATTGTTCTGAAAGTTTTATTAATAAATTCCTGATTGGTTTCTACCAGGATGCGCAAGATATCTACCACTTTTTTTATATTCCAAAGTATAGGAAGCAAAAGAATCCCTGCTGCAATTCCTACTGCACAAACCAAAAAAAGCATTAGATTCTGTAATGTAAATTGAATTACCATATTGTCTTCCTCACTTTACAGAGTTATTAATTTCATTCGCAATTTTTTCAGCAATTTTATGAATCCTGTGTTTCATGGTACCCATCCTTAATGTCCTTTTTGACACTTTCTATTTTTCCATGAACGTCTTTGACTATATTAGATGCTTCCTGCGCAGCATGAGCCGCAGATTCCTTCACCGTCTCTGCCTTCTTCTGGACTTTATCCTTGACGGCTTCTACAGTATTTACAGCTTTTTTCTTCAAATCTTTTCGTGTTTCCTTTCCCGACTTGGGAGCCAAAAGAATTCCTGTTGCTGCACCTACAGTGGCTGCTACGCCTATTCCTACAGCGAATTTCTGCGCTACTTGTATTCTTTCTCTCTTTCTTTTCTCCTGGCTTGCCAAGTCTAACAAATCTCTTATAATCATTATGAAAACCTCCATATTTATTGACTTACAATCATTCAAACCTCATTCTTTTAATTAAACCTGGGTATTAAATAGTCAATGCACATCTTTTCCTATTTCCTTCCTTTGGTAAAAACTCAATAACCCTTGCCTTTTCTTTTGCCTCAAGACTTTCCAGATACTCGATAAACACTAAAAGCCTTTTATATTTATTAATAGACAACAATGCTGCATCCGGTTGGTTGTTTTTCAAAATAAATATCTTACCGTAATTTTCTGCCTTTTTCCTGCCATCTTTATAATTCTTTAGATCCTTTAATGTAAATTTAACTACCATAATGTGCCTCACTTTACAGCTTTATTAAGCTCCTTCGAAATATTTTCAGCAGTTTTATAAATATCCTGTGCAATTTCGTGGCTGCCGTTCTTAATGTCCTTTTTTACACCTTCTGTTTTTCCATGAACCTCTTTGATGATATTAGTTACTTCCTGCACAGCATGAGTCGCGGAATCCTTCACCGTCTCTACCTGCTTCTGAACTGTGTCCTTGATGGTCTCTACAGTGTTTTCAGCTTTTCGTTTCAAATCTTCTCGTGTTTCCTTTCCCGCCTTGGGAGCCAAAAGAATTCCTGTTGCTACACCTACTACGGCTACGATACCCATTCCCACGGCAACCTTCTGCACTACTTTTACTCTCGCTCTCTTTCTTTTTTCCTTACTTACCAAGTCTAGTAAATCTCTTATAATCATTATGAAACCCTCCTTATTTATTTATCAAAACTAAAGCACGACGTCAGCAAATATTACCAACCGTTTGTTAAAGCTTTTTTGAACTTTATCCCAATCACCACTGCAGGTAATAATATTGAGATGTATACCTTCGCTCAGACTAAAAATGTCACTAGCATCCTCTTCTGAATCATAGGTGCGGATCTCTCGAACTATAAATGAAATAATTCTTCCCTGGTCGTCTTCGATATACAGATTGTCCCCGACAAGGAGATCATCTAAATGATCAAACACCGCCGGTACCCATGTTCTACTGCTCAGGTGACCGTCAATTACAGCATTACCCTTCTGCCCAGGACGTGGCCCCAGGTTGTACCAAGCTGCGTCGACCAGCTTGCTCGGTACCCCCATTTCTCCATTAGGAGTAAGGCCCACATACTCGATGGCTGCATCGACGTTTATCCCTGGAATCTTTAGACGTATCGGAAGCCCAATGTTCGCCTGTTCTGTCTCAAGGATTGCAGTGCTCTGAAGCTGGCTCTGCGATACTGGTGGTTCGATGAAACCCCTAGCAGGTTGAAAACTAGCAAATTGAGAAAGAGAAAACATGTAATATGCAAACGATACCAGGGCAACTATTATCAGTGCTCGTCTGAGTAGCCTTTTCCATGACCAAGTAGTTTTCAATAAATTTGTGAAGCTATGCTCCAGTCGATCAATCGTCTCGAGGTTCTTGTTGCTGCTCATCGCTTGAACGATGATATGCGGCGTCTTATCACAGGGAAGGTAATTAAGAGCAGCCCCATTGCGAAGACACCGACCGGTATAAGCCATGAAACGTTTTGCTCACTAAGCCCAGTCCCCGCTTGAGGAAATTTCGGAGTAGGTGGTTGTAGGGGGGTTACAACGACTGTAGCCAACGCGATATCGGTGGCTGTCATACCATTGGCGCTGCCTTGGGCCGTGGCGGTGTTCGTCGTAGTTACATTGAGATTGGTCTGGCTGGTGTAGATCCATATCTCATTGGGTTGGAGCAGGTTGTCAGCGTTAACGTCACCGGAAACATAGTTCACCGGACTGACTTTATCATCGGTGACACTTACATTGCTTAATGCAACCGTACCGGGGTTGTTTACTTTATAGGTGTACGTCACCAATCCCTGTCCAGAAGTCAATGCCAGCGGTTCTGGGGTTTTTACAACGTTGATCAATGGTGGATAGACTGTAGCAGTCGGTGTGTCAGTTACTACAACTGTGGCTAACGCAGTATCATTAGCTGTCATACCATTGGCGCTGCCTTTGGCCGTGGCGGTATTCGTCGTAGTTGCATTGAGATTCATCTGGCTGGTATAGATCCATATCTCATCGGTTTGGAGCAGGTTGTCAGCGTTAACGTCACCGGAAACATAGTTCACCGGACTGACT
>CAYWFX010000008.1:82969-85729 GCA_964457945.1 uncultured Syntrophomonas sp. | reverse complement strand
TTGGAGCAGGTTGTCAGCGTTAACGTCACCGGAAACATAGTTCACCGGACTGACTTTATCATCGGTGACACTTACATTGCTTAATGCAACCGTACCGGGGTTGTTTACTTTATAGGTGTACGTCACCAATCCCTGTCCAGAAGTCAATGCCAGCGGTTCTGGGGTTTTTATAACGTTGATCAATGGCGGTATCAGGGTTGAACCTCCCCCTCCGCTACCGCTTGGCGGAATTGGAATGTCATTGTTAGTAATCGTTACGGTTTTGTTAGCTCCAGCAGCCAAAATGATATTGCCACTAGCATCACTATCCCCGCTGTAACTTACGGTATATCCAGCAAAAGTGTCTTCGCTAACTATATAAGTACCCGCAGCCAACGTGTAGGGAGTTCCAATTTCAGAACCAGGTGCTGGACCTGCCGCAACTACACCACCAGAAGTCTTTACTTGCAGGTTGAAGTTAGCAGCAACTGCTGAACGACCATTATCATTGATAACATGCTTTATTACACGAAGGGTGGCTGAGCCCGGCGGAATTGGATTATCATCGTTAGTAATCGTTATGGTTTTGTTAGCACCAGATGCTAAAGTGATAGTGCCACTGCCAACCGAATTACCCCCGCTATAACTTGCGGTATATCCGGCAAAAGCATCTTCGCTGACTACATAAGTACCTGCAGCCAAGGTATAGGTAGTTCCAATTTCAGAACCAGGTGCTGGGCTTGCGGCAACGTCACTACCGGAAGTCTTTACGTGCAGGTTAAAGTTAGGCGCAACTGCTGTGCGACCATTATTATTTATAACATGCTTAATTATATGAAGAGTAGCTGGTACTGCTGGTACCGCTGGTACCGCTGGTACCGCTGGTACTGCTGGAACCGCTGGGACCGCTATGGTCGCACAAAATCCATTGGTGATGGTATTGGTATCTAGCGTGACTGCGCCATTTCGTGCCAACAACTGTCCTTGTACCGTCGCACCATTCTTCGCAGTGATGGATGTCAATGCGAAGATGTGTCCTACAAAATGAGAGTTTGTTCCTAAGGTCGCGGAACTTCCTACCTTCCAAAAGGTTCGGCAGTATCGAGCACTGTTGATTAGATTAATATTACTGTTATCTGCTGTGATAAGCGTGGAGGCAGTCTTAAATACGAATACGCCATTGGGGTCGCCCTGGGCGTCGAGAGTTAGAGTGCCAGTTATCCCGAAAGTGCCACTGGCTGAATCGTAAGTGCCAGGAGTCAAGGTAGTCCCACCAAGCTCAGTCGGAATACGAGTGACAGGCGTTCTTCCGGCAGCGTCATCATATGCGGTTACCAGGTCGTCCTTGGCAACCCTGGCGACAGCATCAGTCAGATGTTCAGCCCCACTTACTGATACGCTCGCCTGCCCGGTGATCGCAGTACCTGGATACAGCCCGAGATCTCCGCCAGCATCTCCATTGATTGTGGTTGTTCCGGTATTGGTAATTGTCGAGCCAGCCAAAACAGCAAATGTGGATGTTGTTCCGAGGTTCACTGTCGGTTGGGCTGCCATACTTATTGTAGGTACTGCCATCATACCTACCAATAATAGTGTTAGTAGTAATGATATAAATCGCATCTTATTAAGTGTTTTCATAAATTCACTCAATCCTCTCTCTTTAAATTCATCTTTTAATCCCGTTTGAAAGCCTTTAAAGTTACACATTCCGTTTTATCATGAATATTTTTTACCCTATCGCATATTTCCTCTGAGGATCCAACTGCCAAGTCTTTCACTGGCCTGTCGTATTGAGCGCTGGATTAAGCTTATTTGCCTAAGGCAGCGAGCATCTTGTAAATCATCACCGCTGCCTGAACCCTGGTTGCGTCAGCCTGTGGAGCAAGCATATCAGCGTTCATGCTGATGATACCTGCTTTGACAGCTTCGGCCATTCCAGAGACGGCCCAACTGCTGACAGCTGATTTGTCGCTGAAAGCATTCAGCTCGGTGCCGTCAGTGACAGGGGTTTTGTCCCCTAGACCTTTGGTTACCATCGCGGCTATCTGCTCTCTGGTAATCAGGCCATTTGGAGCAAACAGGTTACCGTCTATGCCAGATACCAGACTTGCTGAAGCAGCGGCGTTCACGGTTCCGTAGCACCAGGAATCTTCCGTAATGTCCGTAAACTTGGCGGTGACTCCGCTCGTGCTAAGCCCAAGGGCTTTCACCAGGATGGTAGCAAATTCGGCCCTGGTGATCGAGTCATCCGGCTTAAAACTTCCGTCAGGATAACCTGAGACAATGCCCTTGCTGCTCAGGCTGCTGATGGCCTCGTTTCCCCAGTAGGAGGCGGAGACATCTGAGAGTACCGATGCCGTCGGCATAGTCGGCGTAATCGGCGTAATCGGGGCAGTTGGCGTAGTTGGCGGTGGGCTTCCCGTAGTGGAGAAACTCAGAACAGCTCCGTCTGCCGTGCCTTGAGAATTTGTGGCAAAGGCCTGGAAGTAGTACCTCGTACCTGTCGTCAGGTTGCCCAGGTTAGCCGTGAAGACGCCGGAGTGGTTATCGGTGCCCACATCCAGCTTATTGGTGAGATTGCTGGCACTAGGTCCCCAGAGGAAGCCATAGTTAGTGATTTCATACCCGTTGTCTGAAGTGATGTCACCGTTCAAGACCACAGAGTTGGCTGTGACTACCATGTTATTCCCTGTCTGCACGGTAGTAGTGTGCGAAACTGTAACGCCACCACCGCTGCCGCCACCATTTAGTGTCCACTGCGCATATACAGTTATATTGGCT
>CAYWFX010000008.1:6283-82869 GCA_964457945.1 uncultured Syntrophomonas sp. | reverse complement strand
ACCACCGCTGCCGCCACCATTTAGTGTCCACTGCGCATATACAGTTATATTGGCTATTACTGCCGTAGCAGCTGTAAATGCTGTGCCACTGCCATCTGCCACTGTGTTCCAGCCGGCAAAGTTAATCCCTGCCTTTGTTGGCGCTATTGGCAGCGCTGTGGTTGAACCACCAGTGATACCGCTTATCGCCGCTACCGCACTGCCACCCTGGCTATTAAAGGTTACTGTGTAGGTTGGGTTTAGTGTCCACTGCGCATATACAGTTATATTGGCTATTACTGCCGTAGCAGCTGTAAATGCTGTGCCACTGCCATCTGCCACTGTGTTCCAGCCGGCAAAGTTAATCCCTGCCTTTGTTGGCGCTATTGGCAGCGCTGTGGTTGAACCACCAGTGATACCGCTTATCGCCGCTACCGCACTGCCACCCTGGCTATTAAAGGTTACTGTGTAGGTTGGGTTTAGTGTCCACTGAGCATATACAGTTATATTGGCTATTACTGCCGTAGCGGCTGTAAATGCTGTGCCACTGCCATCTGCCACTGTGTTCCAGCCGGCAAAGTTAATCCCTGCCTTTGTTGGCGCTATTGGCAGCGCTGTGGTTGAACCACCAGTGATACCGCTTATCGCCGCTACCGCACTGCCACCCTGGCTATTAAAGGTTACTGTGTAGGTTGGGTTTAGTGTCCACTGAGCATATACAGTTATATTGGCTATTACTGCCGTAGCAGCCGTAAATGCTGTGCCACTGCCATTGGCTGCTGTGTTCCAGCTGGCAAAGGTACTCCCTGCCTTTGTTGGCACTATTGGTAGGGTTACGGTTCCGCCAGTAGTGATACCGCTTATCGCCGCTACCGCACTGCCACCCTGGCTATCAAAGGTTACGGTGTAGGTTGGGTTTATTGGGTTTGTTATGGTATTGGTGTCTAGCGTGACAGCTGCGTTTCTGGCCAGCAATCGGCCTGTAACATTTGCACCGGTAGTAGCTGTGATTGATGCATTTGCCAGAATTGTTCCTTTAAAGGTAGAGTTTGTTCCGAGCGTTGCAGAACTGCCAACTTGCCAAAAGACGTTGCTTGGCAGGACACCATTGATGAGATTCACACTACTACTCGCTGCTGTAGTCAGTGTGGATCCTATCTGGAAGATGAAAACATCACTGGAATTGCCATCAAGGGTGAGAGAACCTGTCAACTGAGCCGACGTGTTAAAATGATAGACGCCTGTCGTGCGCGTTAATCCGCCTAGATCCTGACCAGTTAGGTTTTCATCGACCGGCAGGGTGATAATATTGTTATACGCGGTTACCAGGTCGGCCTTAGCCGCAGTTGCGACAGCATCAGCAGCATATATTGTCCCGGACACTGTCCCCGGCGGGAACCCAGTGACATCAGTTGCAAGACCTGGAGCCAGCCCGACATCTCCGCTGATTGTGGTCAGTCCGGTATTGGTGATTGTCGACCCAGCTAGAACCGCAAAATTGACTGCCGTTCCGAGGTTCACTGGCAGTGGGGAGACTGCTGCCATAGTCATTGCAGGTATCGCCATCATAAATACCAATGTTAGCGTTAGCAGTAATGACATAAATCGCATCTTATTAGGTTTTTTCATAAATTCATTCACTCCTCTCTATTCAAATTCATATCTTAATCCCGTTAATAATGAATGTAACCAGCTCCTTAAATACGTTATACTGTTGGTCATTTTTTCCCTTAACCAGCAACAAATACCCTGTTTCTCTGCCAATTAGAAAAATAATTGCCCCCAAAAGCTCTGTATCGATATCCCTGATTTCCCCTTTTTGTTTTGATTCATCCAGCATTTTATAAAATATCTCCGGTACACCAATAGAATCATTTTTTATCCACTGCAATTCATTTGCAGGTGGCCCCCTGCCTTCCTGCACTAATACCTTTGCTAAGTCCGGATTATCCTCTAATTGTTTGAAGTGGAATTCCAATAGCTTCTTGAGCTTATCTAATGGAGATATATTCTTTTTCTCGAGTTCTTCGCTGAAAGCAACTATTTTTTCATGCTGTGCCTCAAAAATATAGTCCAGAATTCCATCTTTATTTTCAAAATAAATATATACGGTCCCGACAGCGATTTTAGCATCTTCCGCTATAGCTTTGATCTTTGTTTTGCAAAAGCCCTCTTTGGCAAAGATTTTTGTCGCCGATAAACGGATAAGCTCCTTCTTCTCCATAATTACTCTTACTCCTAACATGTTTTCTGAAATTACTCGAGTAACAATAGAAATGTCGTCACCTGAAGGCATTACTAATTTTTTACACAGTAATTACCCTTATGGACCATCACCTTTGACTGCTAATAACTAATACCCGATCATTCAATGAATGAGCATTCATTCACATAGAATCAAAACAATTAAAAGTGTCGGTCAATACCAGAGCCTTGATTATACAAAGCTTTACTTTCAATAGTTTTTTATTAGCAATAAACGGATAAGCCCCTACTTTCAGGTGGCAATTGTGAAGAAATATAAGAATTGAAATGTTTGAACGAATTGTTTGAATGAATTGTTTGAAAAGAATTGTTTGAAAAGAATTGAAATGTTTGAAATTGTTTGATCTAGAAAAATTTGTTAGTGTCATTAATTATATACCTATTTTGGGTAAATACAAGCCGTATTTTGATTTTTCCTTTCAGTCACACCAAATATATAAGAATAACTTCACTGAATAAACCTCATTTTTTTCCGTCAACCCATCTTAAACAACACATTTGAGCTGTTCAAGGAATGCAAGTCGCAGTTTATTTAGGGAAACATTTATTTCCTGCTGCTTTCTGCAATGATACTAAATTAAAATAGACATTACACTTAACAATGCTTATAATTATAACAATAAAATCATTAACAATTGCTTACAATTATTCTTCTTTTTTACTCTACCTATTGGGGTAGATAAAAGCATGACGATCCATTTCCCACCAGTTTCCTTCATTTTTTCTCCAATTAAGCGCTCAAAACAATTTACGATGTGAAAAAGGAAATTTGACAACGATAAACCAATAAATATTTTGGCCGGATATTTAGAGAGATACGGGGCTGCTATTCGGACTGAGTAGGCTATATGTTGACCGTAAAGGGTCCAATGCCCAAGCGCAATCAGCAAAAAGAAATGTTGAGATTCATCATTATTTTTAGACAAATAGAATATCTAATAAGGAGGCAACGTTCATGGAATATAATTTTTCTAGAACTCTGGATGCTAATAACAGTGTTCTGTTGCTGGTGGATTATCAAGACAGCTTGCTCGATGGCATTGATTCCCAAAGCTGTATGGATATCAAAAACAACGTCATATCCCTAACAAAGGTTGTCCATTCACTGGGTATTCCCGCCGTTTTAACTACCATCCGAGCCAAGTCCAATGGTCCCTTTTTTCCCGAGATTATTGAGATATTCCCCCACGCTTCACTCATAGACCGCCAATTACCAACCTTCGATGTCCTTGAGGATCCTGAGCTACTGGATGCCATAAAGCAAACCGGCAAAAAGCAGTTGGTGCTATCAGGTCTTTGGACAAGTATGTGCATGTGCCATACTTCACTGCATGGTTTGCGGATGGGTTTTGATGTCTTAGGAATTATGGATACCGCTGGTTCGGAGTCTTTAGATTCCCACAACACCGCTCTTCAGCATATGATTGATGATGGTGCTGTATGTACATGTCACTTAGATACAGGCCGTTTCCGTATGGATATGTAGCGGATAGAACTCCAAATCAAGACCACTACCATCATGTTATACAGATCAGCTGATTCAAAGGCATCTGCTTCTCGACGTATTTTTTTAAGCATAGATAAACAACCTTTATTCAAGGCATTTTGCTACTGATTCTTAGGATATATC
This sequence comes from uncultured Syntrophomonas sp., assembly GCA_964457945.1. Taxonomy (GTDB): domain Bacteria; phylum Bacillota; class Syntrophomonadia; order Syntrophomonadales; family Syntrophomonadaceae; genus PHAA01. Next base: position 78,995 of record CAYWFX010000008.1, on the reverse strand, counting down.
ATGGCTTCATAAAAAAATAAAATGGGAAGTTCAAATAATAAGTATACATTTGGCTGGATAAGCCGTATAATAAAAAAGGTAATATTTGTTAATAGTTAATAATCATCCTCTTCTGATACTCTTCCTAATTCATCTTCTTTTTTCTCTTCACCCATCTGGAAAAGCGGTTATATTCAAAAAGCATGCAGAACCATCCACATAATCTTCTTTCAAATTTCTCCACTTAAGCGCTCAAAACAATATATGAGGTTAAATAGGTCGTTTATTAAGCAATTTAAGCAATTACATTAACCATGTAAAAGCTATAATGTTGGCTGCAATATGCGTCTCGTGTTTTAGTATTAAAGCTGCAGAGTAGACACGCCTCTTGGTACATCTTTTTCAGATAACCAATGGAAGATAAAAACTCATTAGAGTTTTCAGATAGATTAAATATCAAATAAAAGGAGGAAGAGATATGGTAAATAGAGAGGAATATCAAGGCAAAATGGAGGCCCAGCTAAGCGAGTGGGGCGCTGAGATTGACAAATTGAAGGCCAGAGCCGACAAGGCAGCAGCAGATACCAGGCAAGATTATTTTGATCAGGTTGAAGCCTTACACGCCAAGCAGGCATCGATGCAAACGAAACTACAGGAACTGAAAACGTCGAGCGACGATGCTTGGGAGGATCTCAAGGACGGTCTGGATCATTCTTGGAATCAAATAAGGGGTTCCTTTAATAAGGCCGCTGCAAGATTCAAGTAAATCGGGACTAAACTAATCAAAAGAATTGGAGGGAAAGTATGACTTCACTGCGAAATGTAAAATTTTCAGGTTTAATGTTAATTATGGCGCTTGTCCTTGTACCCCTATTGTACTGGCCATCTTCGGCAGCAGCCAGTATTACGAAACCAACGGTAGCCACTAATAGTGCCAGCAGCATTGGAAATAACACCGCTAAGTTGAATGGAGAGATTACGACGAACGGCGGTACCAATATCACTGAATATGGATTCTATTATGGTGCTACGTCCTTATACACCAGCGAGCAAATAATCGTTGGCACTAGTATTAATGCGAGTAATTCTTTCTACTACGAACTCACCAATCTGCAAGATGGAAAAAATTACTATTTCAGAGCCTATGCCAAGAACTCAGAAGGCACTGTCTATGGAAGCATGACGAACTTTACTACTAATGTAAATTTGGCTAACCCAAAAGTGACCACTGATAGTGCCACCAGTATTGGCGCCTATAATGCTACGCTAAACGGTAAAATTACTGCAGAAGGGGATTCCAATATTACTTCCTATGGTTTCTATTATGGAACCAATAATTCTCCCAGCACTAAAGTTGAGGTAGGTTCAACTATTGATAAAAATGTTGGCTTCAGCTATAAATTAAGCGCTTTAGATGCCGGTACCAGATATTATTTTGAAGCTTACGCAACGAACGATAAAGGAACCTCTTATGGCAGTATCTTAAACTTTAATGCTAATACGAATGCCACTTTCACCATCGGCTCCATAAACTACCAGGTGGATGGGGTGCAAAAGATCACCGAGGTTGCCCCTTATATTAAGGACTGCCGCACCTTGCTGCCCATTATTGACGTTGCTTATGGTCTGGGTATGACTGATGCCAATGTCGTTTGGGATGAATTCAATAAAACGGTAACCCTGACCGAAGGCACGAAGGTAGTGAAAATGACCCTGGGCAGCAACATAATTTCGGTAAATAACACCGACCTGTTAATGGATATTGCACCAGAAGTCAGCAACGGGCATAAATGTCTACCTTTGCGTTGGGTAGCCGAGTTTTTTGGAGAAACGGTTAACTGGAATAGTTTCAACAACACTGTGACTTTTCAATAAAGATATGCGATGATTAAAAACTTAGCTCAAAAATAAAAAAAGTCTGTCGACAATTCTAATTCGGCAGGCTTTTTTATGTTTTGAAAGATATTTTACTATCATCGATTATTTATTGTCCTAATTCAGCCACAACATATCAGCACTAACTCTTTATGAAGTTTAAGGCAACTTGCGAAATTTTTCCGGTATTAAATCAGCCAAGGTGGCTCGGGCCATACCAATGCTGGTATCAGCGGCGCCATAATAAACCAGGATTTCATCGTTATCATCCAGCACTTCCTTATCACTGCCGGCTACGGCGCCGCAGGTAAAGACCACATTGGGAACCCAAGCTCCGCTGAGTCCGATTTCATAGTCCTCCTCGGGTTCCAGGATAGGATTGGGTGAGCGGTATAATACCTTCTGGGGGTCGAATAAATCTACCAGTATAACTCCCAAACGATAAACATAGTTATGATCAACACCATGATAGATCAGAAGCCATCCATATCTAGTCTTTAATGGCTGAGCTCCAGCTCCAATCTTCAAGGAATCCCACATTCGTCCCGGCCGCGGCCCAAGAATGATAGCATGTTGTTCACGACATGGAAAGGCCACTTCATTCATGTAAGTAATCCACATACTGGGTTCGATACGGTGGTAGAGTATATATTTACCCTTAATCTTTTCTGGAAACAGAACGGCATCCTTATCCCAGATATTTTTAAATGCCAAACCCTCCCGCTGCCACTGCTCATAACGACGGTTAAGGAAATCTGCCACCGTGATAGAGGCGGCAGCTATCTGAGCCATATTGCCATCATAGGCTGTATACAGCATCCATATCCGCTCTCCAATAATGATCAGCCGTGGATCCTCACATCCCATCTTCTCTTCCGGAATGGCAGGCGAAAAAATAGGCTGGGGCAGTCTTTCAAGTACCCGATAGCCATCAGTGATGGCCAGTCCAATGTGTGAAACATCATCAGTCCCAACTGCACGGTAGAACAAGTATACTTTATCCTTAATCCTCAACGCTCCGGGATTAAGTACATATTTACACTCCCATTCATGGTCTAGAATGGGTTCCAGGAGGGGATTACCCTCATAACGTCGCAGGGATTTGCTGGGCTCATTGGTAGTTTCCTGTACTATTACGGTTACATCTTTGGGCCGTGCCGGCAACAAGGTATCCAGTAAATTCTGCTCGCCCTTACCACCCTGTATTAACCTGAAGGTATTTTGCATAATTTCTGCCTGATTATAACCCAGTTCTTGGTACAATGCTTCCAAAAAGTCATGGTTGAACCACCGTCCCTCCACACTGGTTGTAAGCGGGGTCGGTATCTTCAAACCTCCCTTAAAGCTGTAGCTAGCCCAGCTCCAGGCAGTGCAGGTTAAAAAGGTTCCATTTTCCAACACCTGACTAAGACCGTATCCATCTGCCATTAGCTTGAATATCCTGGCCATATCATGTTGCCCTTCGTCCATAAGCTTGGATGCAACGTTCCCAATATTTTTGACCAGAGCGCGATGGTTTGCATTTTCAAATATTACATTGGCTGAGAATTCATCACCCTTTCGCAAACCCAGCAGTGAATTATGGATTTTGATACCAATATTTTTCCTTTCACATACATTCTGCTGAAACATCTGCGAAAACTGTTCAGCCACCCCCAGCCGTCGGACAATTGAACAAAAATAGGTCAACTTCGGATACCTGCTTCCTTTACCTTTTTCCAAAGGCTTTATGGTTATCCGCGCAGTGATTCGGTTTAAATCTGATATTTTCGTTTGGGATACCGAGCCATAAGGCAGGTTTTTACTTATCACCAGGGGTTTAATATCAACCCTTTCGAAACTAGCCGGCCTAATTTCATCGAACAACCAGCTTAAATTGCGCTCTGAATAACTCCAGGTTTCCACCAGATTGGCATATGTCACCACATCTCGGACATCCATGTTTTTTATCAATTCCGCAGGTTTATAGTACCCCATAGGAATCATCAAATTAATGGGCGGAAAGCGCATCAGCATTTCCCTCAACAGATCAGAACCGATTGTAAACATTAACTGGTGTGGTACAAACTCGAATAAAGCAGTAACAAACTGTTCCAGTCCTTCGGTAGTATAAAGATTACCAGGCAGTAGTTCATCCAGAGCCCTCTCCGCCTGAATCATAAACTCACCCACCGCCGCGGTTATCGCATTTGAATCTGCATTTTCCGACAGACCCAGCCCGCCAACTATAAACTGGTTGAATTCATCTTCATATTGCTTGCGTAAATTTTTAAATACGTTATCAGCCTGAACAACGCGCTTATCTTTACCAACCATTTTTTTAGGCACAACCACCGGTTTACCTGGTACATACTCCATATATCCCAACGGAATCAGAGGAGGCTTGAACTGCTCCGATTTATTCAGCCACATCTTATTGAAATGAGGTTTCTGTCGCCAGAACTCTTCAGTAAGGTGCTGGCGGATCGATTCCATTTTGCGAACCATCAGGTCATTCTGCTCCTCCTGGGGGAAGTTTTTTATCATCTCACTGAAATTGCTCATTTGGATGGCGTAGCTGGCCACGCGTCCGTTATAAAAAGCGGTTAAAGCCCGTAAACATTCATGCTGCTTCCCTTCCTCACCAAAGACATAATTAAGTAAAAAACTGAAGATAGTGGATACCCACAGTTCATCGTTCAAAGAAAATTGTTCCGGCTCTAATTCTGAAATACGGTTGATTTCATTAATCATATCCAAGGACAAACACTGTTGAATAATGGGCCTAAATTCGGTCGTAGTCTTTTTAAAACTATCCAGCAAATCGCTGAGAGAATACTTGATTATATCTGGTTTTTCTACATCACTACGAGTCAAGACATCGGCAACTTTTATCAGCAATCGATCCTTCAGCCATATGGCGCTGTCACGCCGAACGCTCTCAAATATAGTCAGAGCCATTTCACGGAAAATGAGGTTTCTTCTATCCAGGTTTTGGGGTTCAACTATTCCTCCCAGATTGACCTCACAGAGCTCCTTATTCCAGGCTAGAGCCCGGGTAATCAACCAAAAATCTATACCAAAACCATTTATGGTTCCCGTCCAGAATTTAGCTTCTCCCGCTAGCTCTTCTATAAAATCATGCGAGATGGCATATATCCCCCCCAATGGGTCGCCCACCCGACTCCCATAGAAGGATTCCAGGATTGGCACCGCAAACTGATAAGCTATGCTATCAATGCCAAAATAACGTCGCAAGCTCCCTAGTACAATGTCGTAATTCCCCTGAATGGGAGTTAACAAGCTTTCCAACCAGCTTATATCAATTCCCGGCCCTTCTTCTGTCCCCATATGGGTATTAAAAATCAATAAATCTGCTTCCAGAGTTTTAGAGATTTCGAGAAACGCCCGAATACTCATTCCCCTGCCACTGGCTTCGGGAGGCATCATAAACTCGATATGCGGATGTTTTAGAGTTAATCCTTGGATTTCTCCCAAAATTTGCTCCCCGGAACAATCCCCGACACAGACAATCAGTTGTCTCCTGCCGATCCAGCTCTGTAAAATCTCATCTATGGACTTCAAGGTAGCGGCTAACTTATCACTTTCCTCATTAAAAGGTATTCCTATGACCAGATCATAATTAGCATAATCCTCCAGAAGAGGTGTGATGCTTTTTATTTTATCATCGAAAACCGTTTCGCTATTTATATGGGTCAAATTTATTAAGCCCCCTATCTAAGCATAACTCTCTATATAATTATGCACATTTAGGAGGCATTATAGTATTATTTATTAGATTTTCAAGAGCTTATTTTAGCAGTTCCTCCAACTGATCTAACAATTTCCCAAAATACTGAAGAGCATCACTTACCGGCTCTGGAGTTAAGAGATCAACCCCGGCATTTTTAAGCAGGTTGATGGGGTAGTCGGAGCTGCCGGATTTCAGGAAATTCAGATAACGCGCCACGGCTGGCTGTCCTTCGCTTATAATCTGCTCTTTGAGGGCAGTGGCCGTTGAAAAACCGGTAGCATATTTATAAACATAAAAAGCAGAATAGAAATGAGGTATCCTCGCCCATTCCAGTTCGATTTCTTCGTCCAGGACTATCCCCGGGCCATAATAGAGGAGGTTTAAATCACGGTAAATTTGTTTCAGGAATTCTGGGGTAAGAGCCTCTCCTTTTTCAGCCTGCTCATGGATTATCTTCTCATATTCAGCAAACATAGCTTGCCGATAGACCGTCCCCCGGAACTGTTCCAGGTAATGGTTAATAAGATAAATTTTCTCCTGTTTATCCTGACTATTCTTCAAAAGATAATCAATAAGAAGGGACTCATTAACTGTGGATGCTACCTCAGCCACAAAAATTGAATAGTGACTATAGACAAAAGGTTGGGCATGATTTGAATACCAGCTATGCAGAGAATGCCCCATCTCATGAGCTAAGGTAAACATGTCATCCAGTTTATTATCATAGTTCAATAAAACATAGGGATTAGTCTCATAAGAACCCCAGGAATAGGCACCGCTGGTCTTACCCTCGTTTTCATAAACATCAATCCAGCCATTGCTAAAGCCCTCTTTCAAGTGGGATACATACTCCGATCCCAATGGCTGAAGTGCATTAAGCAGAGTCTCCTGAGCCTTTGCGTAAGGTATTTCCATTTTGTATTCCGAAACCAGAGGTGTGTATATATCATAGAAATGCAGTTCATCTAACTTAAGGAGCTTCTTGCGAATGGCCATATAGCGATACATATAGTCAAGGTGGTCATGAACCGACTCAATCAGACGGTCATAAACCGCTGCCGGAACATTATCCTGATCCAGGGAAGCCTCCCGCGCTGAATTATATTTTCTGGTCCGAGCATAAAATACATCCTTCTTCACACTGGAACTTAAACTGGCGCCCAGAGTATTAATAAGTTTCCCGTATGAATCATACAAGCCCTTGAATGCATCCTGACGAACCCGCCGATCCGAGCTTTCCATAAAACCGCTGTATCTGCCCTTGGTTAACTCCACTTCATGGCCCGATTCATCTTTAATTACCGGAAACTTTATATCGGCATTATTTAGCATAGTAAAAATATTGCCGGAGGCCATCGACAGATCAGCAGTCATTGCCAGTAGTCGTTCCTCTTCCGGTGAAAGTATATGCTCCCTCTGGCGAACTATTTCTTCGATTGAGTGTCGGTATACGGCCAAATCCTGATTTTGTTGCATAAAGGCTTCTAAATCAAGCTCGGGAATACTAAGAATCTCAGGAACAATAAAAGAAGTAATACTTCCTACCTGTACGCTCAAACCCTCAGCCCTATCGAAAAGCGCCTGGTAACGTGAATTGGCATTATTTTCATCGCGGCGCATCCGGGAGTATACATATATTTTTTCCGATTTCCGCCCCAACTCATCGCTTAGCTGCAAAACCTTCAGCAAAGCGTTGGCAGAACTGGACAGAGTTCCTTTTAAACCATCCACCTCTTCCGCCAGCTTCTTAATCGCATTGAAATCCTTCTCCCATAATTGTTCATCAGGATAAATATCCTCCAGCTTCCACTTATATTCGCTGGCTATCTCTTCTCTCTTCTTGATTGCATTAGCTTCCAATGTTCAACCTCCTATACCAATCGCTTATTAGCTTTTAATCATAAGTTTATTCTATCCTACTCCTATCGGAAATAAAACGCAGAATGCTAAACCTTATTAATTATTTGTCGAGCTGCTAGCAAGTCGCTATAATCAAGATACCAATTATATAGATGGGACTGATAAAATGTACGAATTGGCTCACATAGGCATTGTCGTAAAAAACCTCGAACGATCTACCAATTTCTATGGCCGTATATTGGGTTGTACAGTGATTGATAGCATTGCTAATGAGCAATTAAAAATTGTATATCTGCAATCTGGAGCATTAACCATTGAACTCCTGGAGTATCTAGTACCTCCTTCATCATTACGCGAGGCTGGGCCCTTTGATCACTTGGCCTTTTCGGTCCCTGATATACAATCAGCAATTGTCAGCTTGAAGGAGCAGGGGGTTGAATTTCTCTCGGAGATCCCACGCTTAGCCATGACTGGAAAGAAAATAATTTTCTTCACCGGGCCGGATGGCGAAAGAATAGAATTGCTAGAAAAATAAAAGCTTGTCATGAGATAACTATGTCAAGCAGGTTAGCATATGACACATTTATTCCATGACAAGCCTTAGGACACAGCAAAGCCCGGTTTTTAATGCCGGGCTCTGGTTGGCTATTTAATTATTGGGCAACAGGTGTAACGTTAGTACAATTCGCACAGCCTCGGCCTTGACCCATTCCTGCTCCTTGACCCTTGCCATTTCCCCGACCCTGACCCATTCCAGTTCCCTGGCCTTTACCATTGGCTCTACCGGTTGTGGTGCGTTCCAGGTTTTCCTTCACTCTGGTTTGCATATTAGAAACGCAGGTATCGTACTGAGCCTGAGTGATGGTTCCAGCATCCAGAAGGCCTTTCAGCCTGGCCTGATTGTCGGCTACAACCTTATCGGTTAGTGCCGTTTCAGTAACCCCTTTTTCCTTGGCAATATCCAGTAATGATTTGCCGGACTGCCTCTCCTGCATTACGGTGGCAAGATCCTGATTAGTCAGCTCAGCTACTGCCTTTAGCATAGTCTGCGGAGCCTGAGCGTTACCGCTACCCTGACCATTGCCAATGCAATTGGCGATTCCTAGTGCATTAGCACGATTTTTCATTCCGCCCTGCTTTGCTGCACCGACATTGTTAGTTCCGGCCATAGCTGGAATCGCTATACCGAGTACAAATATACTCAGCATTAGCAACATGCCCCATTGAAGTAATTTCTTTTTGTTCATATTATCAACCTCCTTTGTTTTATTACATGCTCAGTGTATCAAGTAAACGTAAATATAGTTTCAACAAATTATAAAGATTTCTTAACATTCGTATTCTTTCGATAAATGCTAGCCATATAGCCAACTATTGCAATTAGGACTATAACTACAGCAATAAACCCTGCGGTTCTTAGAGGAAAATCGGTAGGGAGCGAAGCCGAGCTTTTACGACTGCCTAAAACCTTTCCAGAAATCTGCCCACTAGTCCCCTGATAAGAATACTCTCCCGAACCCTGTCCGCTGAGTTGAAAACTATCCTCCACCATCACAATCGTTATTTCTGCTTGGCCCTTTACCAGCCCCGGCTTGTTCACCGCAAAATGGCATACTGCTCCTCCCTGCTCAACAGTGCCGGTAAGCTGCCCGGTAATACTAACCGGATATCCGTTGTAATCAGCGCTGGCTTTAACAGTGCCATTTTTATTATCCTCTAACAAAATCCAAGTTCTATAGCTCTCCCCCTGATCAGAGGTAAATGTGCAATTATATGCACCGTTAATACTTACCCCTTTATTCTCGGCTTCTGCTGATTGAGCGCCTTCCAAACCAGTCAAACTCATTATAATCAATATAGCACAGCAAATAACCAAGCGCTTTTTCATGCTAACCTCCATTTCGCCGCTACCGCTGGCGACACAAATAGTAATGAAAAATGGTGTGCGGTTTCCACCACTTTGTTATTATAAAACTGAGGAGAAGATACACTACAAAGCACGGAGAGGTGAGTCGTAGACTGCTCTTCTCAGCTTAAATCAGTATGCTAACCAGTGTAAGAATCATCTTTCAAGCACAAATAAGTGGTTCTATAAGACCGCACACTAATCATTGCTTTAGCTACTCGTTAAATGTGTGATGATTCAGTCAATGTCTTCCTCCTCAACTATGAAAGGAGGCGGTGCCATGAAAGTTGTTTATCCTATTTGTTGTGGTGTCGATGTGCATAAGACTTTTCTCGTCGCCACAATCATTACCTCGCAAGGAATTACTCCCCACTATTCTAAAAAGAGATTCTCTACCTTTAACAATTCCATTCTCCAATTCAAGCAGTGGCTGATTGATAACGACTGCTTTGATGTCTGTATGGAATCTACCGGGAAATATTGGGTTCCTATCTTCAATCTTTTGGAGGATACCTTCCATATCACTGTAGCCAATCCCAAATGGGTCAGGGCCATAAAAGGCAATAAGGACGACACTAAAGATTCCAAATGGATTGGAGATCTTTTTCGTTTAGGTTTAGTTTCGGGAAGTTATATTCCCAACAAACCAATTCGTATTCTTCGTGAATACACCCGCTACCGTTTTAAACTTGTTTCCTGTAAAAGCAGTGAAAAAAATCGTTTTCAAAACGCCTTCACTGTTTGTAATGTAGCCCTTGATGCTGTCGTATCCGACATGTTTGGCAAATCTGCCTCTTCCATCACGGACTACTTGATTTCATCTGACTCTTTTGACCCAGAATACTGTTCATCACTTCTTCAAAAATCTTTGAAGAAGAAAGCAGATACCGTAGTCGAATCCATCCAAGGCTATCAGATGACCAAGCAACAAAAGGAACGTATCGTCATAGTTCGCTCCCATCTTGAATTCATCCAACAGTCCATTGCAAAGTTAGATGAAAAACTTGATAAGATGGTTGCCCCTTATGAAAGTGCTATTTCACTTCTTTGTACCATTCCCGGAGTTGACAGAACTTCTGCTATCACCATCATCTCCGAGATTGGCACCGATATGTCTCAGTTTGCCAGTTCCAAGCGTTTATGCTGCTGGGCGGGCCTAACGCCTGGCAACAATGAATCTGCCGGTAAGAAAAAATCTGTTCGCATAACACGTGCTGGTGTCTATCTCAAACCTGCATTGGTACAAGTTGCCCATGCAGCCGTGAAATCGAATCAGTCTCCTTACTACAAAGTCAAATATGAACGCATTTATAAAAGGAGAGGCAAGAAAAGAGCCATTATCGCTATCGCAAGGATGATTCTCACTGCCGTATACCACATGTTTGTCACCGGCGAAGAGTTCAATCCAAGTGATCTGTATAAAATTGATATGCCACTAAAAATGCGGGACAAGCAGAAAGAGAAAGCTATTAAACAGGCAATTAAACTTCTAATTGCACAAGGTCTAATAAAACCTGCTGACATTTCTGTGGCTTGAACCAAGGCCTGATTTTTAGGTCATTAAAGGCCCTTAGTTTATTGCGCCCTTTTTTAATTCATTCCGAATTGTTTTTCACACTATTTCCTCCTGCTCAATTCATATAGTAATTATACAGCTTCCGCTTAAATCGTACCGTATTAAATATTCAGAAAAAATGCTAAGCATAGACTCTTTGTTATATACTTTATAAAACACTTGCTCAATAAGTGGGGTTGTAAACCTGCCCTGAGTTTACGGATTATAATCCCCTCTACGTGCGAAAGGAGTTCAAAAAATGCCACAAAAACTTGCTTATGAGGAATACTCCCAACAGTTCCTCAATCAATTACCCAAGGGTGCTTTTCTCACCGTAAAGGAAGGAGATAGGCTAAATACCATGACGATTGGCTGGGGCAGTATCGGTTATATCTGGGCCAAACCTATGCTAATGGTAATGGTGCGCTATTCCCGTTATACCCATGATTTGATAGAAAAAGCCCAGGATTTTTCGGTAAGCGTACCCGCTTTGGGAGAGCTTAAAAAACCTCTGGCTGCCGCCGGCACCAAATCAGGCCGAGATATAGACAAATTTAAGGAATGTGATTTGACAGCTCAGAAGGCAAAGTGCATAGAAAGTCCGGTTATCAAGGAATGTGATTTAATCTTTGAGTGCCAATTGCAATTCAAACAGATCATGGAACCAGGAACACTGGACAAGTCAATTCGCGACAAATTTTACTCCGACAATGATTTTCACATCATGTACTACGGAGAAATACTGGCCTGCTATCAACAGGATTGACAACTAAGGAGCCTTTCGGCTCCTTAGTTTTTTAGATTGGTTAATTATTTTAGTATCTATTGCAGCACCAGAGGAGGCGCAGAGGTTCCATTTTGTGGCGGTATTACTTTATCAGGTTGCACTATGGTTTTATCTGATTGCTGAGCTGACTTATTCGTACTTTGGTCCGGAACGGACGGAGTCGGAGATACTGGCCCAACTTGTTTTTTGTCTGTTGTCGGAGTAAGATTTGACTTACTCGTATTTTCATCAATGGGGATGGGAGTCTTCTTTCCATCCTTATCAACCGTATTACCTGGAATCTCAGTCTTGGAGTCGGTTTGATTAAGAGTATCCTTCGCTGGTGATGAAGATTCTGTCTTCTCTTGTACCGGCGCTGCGGATACAACACTGGTTTTGCCTTGGTTCAGAGCTGGTGGTGTATCGCCAACCACCTTGAAAGTCTCACCCTTCAGCAACGACTCTACCAGGATGCTCGCAACTTTTTTATCCGCTTCCCAGTAACTGGCTCCCGTAGCATTATCATGAAGGAAATAGCCCGGCAAGGTCTGAGCAGAAAGATTCGCCATATCAATCTCTTTGGCCATATTAGCCAGGTAAATCATATCTTTGAGCGGTAGATTCGTACGCACATTTTTATTTATCTGAGGAATAAGCTGAGGCAGCTTTGTAATAGTTTTACTCTGTAACATTTCCGCTGCCAGGGCCTTGATAAACTTCTGCTGATTCTCGGTCCGGCCTATGTCGGCCGTTGGACCTCCCCGAAAGCGCACAAACCCCAAAGCCTGCTTGCCATTCAGGTACTGGTTGCCCTGGGGGATATTGAACGCCAGTTCAGGATCTATTGGATCCGAATGCTTCATACCAGGGGGAACATTGATATGCACCCCACCCAGGGCGTCAACAATCTCACCAAACCCCGCAAAGTTAGTGACCACATAATAATCAACCGGTACATTCAGCAACTTAGCCACTTCCTTGCAGGCCGCTTCCGGGCCTTCCAGGAAATTGACACTGTTAATCTTGTCATATTTACCCGATGAGTTCTTGATTCTAGTATCACGGGGAATAGAAACCAGCGCTGTTTTTTTGGTATTAGGATCTATACTGGCCATAATCATGGTATCACTGCGCGAATTGGATTTGGCATCTCTGGCATCTATGCCCATGAATAGAATATTAATGGGTTTGCCTTTAATCTCTTTGGTTTGCACTGATTCGAAGAATAAACCATTTAACTGGCCGCCTAAAACCGCTCCAATTCCTGCCATAGCGACAAAAACCACGAAAAATATGCCGATGATTCCTTTTCTACTATCGAAAAAAGTCATGAAAATAACCTCTCCTGTCGAATTTGTTAAGTATAATTCAATTTATTTTACCCCCCACAAAATATCCTGTCTATAAAATTTTTATGGCAACAGATGAAATAAAGGCTCTATAATCATATTTCGGTCATCTTCTGATCAAGTTTATATATAAGTTTTTCAATACCTGCTCCGGTTTTCGACGAGACGAAATAACTAGTCATATAATTATCTGGGATAAAATCCAAGAGATCAGCCTTATTGAACACGGTTATGATTCTATCCTGCAGAGCGCCTAATTTCTGCAGAAGCTTCTCCACCACCTCCATTTTGTCAACGTGATCCGGATCAGATACATCCACAATATGCAGCAATATATCAGCATCTACGGCTTCCTCCAGAGTGGAACGAAAAGCGGCCACCAAGTGATGAGGCAGATTCTGTATAAACCCTACGGTATCAGTAATAAGCGCCTCCGATCTTGAGGGCAAAATAATTTTCCGGGTAGTGGTGTCCAGAGTTTGAAAAAGCCGTTCATTAGCCTCCACTTGCCCGCTTCCGGTGCGGTGAGCCTTGCTGCACAGAGCATTAAAGAGCGATGATTTACCGGCATTGGTATAACCCACCAGGGAAATCGTTTTCAATCCTGCCCGCTGACGATGCTTACGATGAAGCTGGCGAGTACTCTGAACCTTTTGCATCTGCCTTTTTATATCCAGGATTTGGTTGCGAATACGCCTTTTATCCAATTCCTGCTTTTGTTCACCGGCTCCCCGCGTACCTATTCCTCCACCCAGCCGGCTCATTTCTACTCCCATACCGGTTAACCTGGGCAGACGATACTCTAAGCGGGCTAATTCTATTTGCAAAATTCCTTCCTTCGATCTGGCTCGCTGGCTAAATATATCCAGAATCAGAATGGTCCTATCAATAATCCTGGTGTCAACCGCCTGTTCCAGATTGCGTAGTTGTACTGGGGACAATTCACTGTCAAAAACAACCAGGTCAGGTTCCAATTCCGCGACTAGATGGGATAGTTCTTCTAATTTACCTTTACCTATATAGGTAGATGGACTAGGGCGATCTTTGGATTGTACCAGGGTGGCAATAACTTCACCCCCGGCAGCCTCTGCCAAGCCCCGTAATTCCTCCAGTGAGGTCTGAAAATTATAATCATTCCCGGGTTTCAACTTAAGCCCCACTAATATGATTCTTTCAAGATTAGTCACATTCACTAGCACAACTCCCTATAAAAAGAATATCTGATAGTTTATTTCTTCTTTTTCACCTTGCCAGGCGCTGACCGATTTTTTTTATCGCTGGTAACTGGTTTAAGCTTCCCTTTAGTTGTCGATATTCCCTTACCTTTTACCAGGGAACGGGCACTGGAACCAATCAGGTCCTCGCGATCACAGGCCTGTAATGCTTCACGGACCAGGTTTTGATTATCTCGATTGCGATACTGCAGTAAGGCTCGCTGCCACCTGCGTTCCTTTTCCTGGCGGGGAACATAGACCGCCTTGCCATTCTGTGGGTTGAGCCCCGTATGGTACATACAGGTGGAAACCGTCATGGGTGTGGGTGTAAAGTTTTGAACCTGCTCCGGGTAGTACTGCAAATAATCCCGCACAAACTCCGCCAGTTCAAGTGTATCCTGTAAATCACAACCCGGATGAGCGGAGATAAAATAGGGCACTATATATTGATCCTTACCCAGTTCCAGGTTGACCTTTTTAAATGCCTCTATAAACCTTGTATACTCTGATTTACCCGGTTTATGCATGGCACGGGTAACTCGTTCGGCTACGTGTTCAGGAGCAATCTTCAATTGCCCGCTCACGTGATAACTGCATAAATCTCTTAAATACCTACGGGATGTGTCCCTTAAAACCAGATCATAACGAACTCCCGAAGATACAAAAAAGTGTTTGATTTCCTTTATACTACGCAATCTCTTCCAGAGCTCCACCGAAGGACTGTGATCAGTGTTGAGATTCTTACATACAGACGGAAAAAGGCAGCTGCTGCGGTTACAAGCATGACAGAGCTCCTCATCAAGACCTTTTAAACCGTACATATTGGCTGAAGGCGCTCCTACATCAGGGATAGTACCTTTAAAATCAGGATGATCTGTCAACCTACGGGCTTCATTAACTATGGAAAGCGGGCTGCGATTCTGAATAAATTTACCCTGGTGCTGGCTCAGAGAACAAAATGCACAGCCACCAAAACAGCCCCGGTGAGTTACGATTGAAAACTGCACCGGCTTCAAACCCGGTACTCCTCCCAAGCCTTCATAGCTAGGATGATAGCGGCGCACAAATGATAGTTCGTAAATTTCGTCTAATTGCTTCGTAGACAGAGGCAAGGGAGGTGGGTTTTGTATAAGCCAGCGATCTCCCTGCTTCTGAGCCAGCGTTCGTGCTGAAAAGGGATTCATCTCCTCGTGAATCATCTTAGTTGCCTTGGCAAAGGCCCTTACATCACCAACCAGCTCTTCAAATGATGGTAACTCCAAAGCATGTGCAGGCATGCTTTTGGATAGATAGCAGGTCCCGCGTAACTTGCGCAGATAAGCAATATCCTTTCCAGCTTTCAAACTGCGGGCAATTTCCAAAAGATTATACTCTCCCATACCATAAACCAGTAGATCTGCCTTGCTATCCACCAAAATGGATCGGCGTACCTGATCGCTCCAGTAATCATAATGAGCCAAGCGCCGCAAACTGGCTTCAACTCCGCCAATAATGATAGGAATGCCCGGATAAGCCTGACGTACCAGATTGCTATATACGATGGTGGGACGATCGGGCCTCAGGCCGGTCCTGCCACCGGGAGAATACATATCCTCATGCCGTTTTTTCTTATCAGCTGTGTAATGATTGACCATACTGTCCATGTTACCACCAGAAATTGCAAAAAATAGACGCGGCTGCCCCAGACTCTTGATGTCATTCAGGCTACGCCAATCTGGCTGGGCTATAATACCCACTCGGTAACCATTATGCTCCATGAATCGCCCCAGGATCGCAGCGGCCCAGGCGGGATGGTCAACATAAGCATCTCCGCTAATGATGATAACATCCAGCTCTTCCCAGCCTCTTGGTTCCAGATCAGCCTTATTTATCGGTAAAAAGTTCATATTTATCCTTTCAATGCGGATTTAATCATTTACTATTTAATACTCTTTTTTCATTATCCCATAAACTACAGCTTTTAAGAACACGAGCAGGAATTTGCTCTGCCTTTGTCAAAGTTTTCCCGAAATATATAAGGAGGGAAAAGAAAGATAATGGAAAAAATAGCGATGCGGTTAGGAACCCATGAAGACTTCGCAGAACTGGCTGCAATCATATCATCATCCCAGGCCTGGATCTGTTATGGCATTGATTTTACTAAGGCAATGAAGCTCTTTGAACAAATGCAAGACAGCATTTACGTTGCTGAAATAAACGAAAAGTTAGTAGGATTCGTAACTGTCCGAATAGATGGGGTTGGAAACATCGGTGCTTATATAAGGATGATAGCCGTAGACCAAGTCTTTAGAGGCAGTGGAATTGGGGCTCAGTTAATTGAATATGTTAGTGGAATAGCGGCCAATAATATACCCAATTTGTTTCTCATTTGCTCGGTTGACAATATTAACGCCCAGCGCTTTTACGAACGCAATGGTTTTACTCAAGTTGGGATCATCAAAGACTTGGTGTCTATCGGGCATGATGAAATATTATATAGGAAGAGTTTAGGAACCCTGTATTAAGAATATGGATTTGGTTCCAAGATGATTACTCGCTGGCAGTTTGCCAAAACCACAAGCTAAATTATTTTACTCCGTCATCTCAAAAAAGTCAGCTTAACACCCAGCCATTTAATATTAGTACTGCGCATTCTGTTATTTATACGCAATAAGATATCCTTTAAATATGGATATATAATTAAATTATTTTCTTTCCTACTGATGTCTTGAATTACGCCGAACCATCTTATGCGTTTTAAAACACCACCGTAACACAAACAGCAAAACCAGTATACCTAAGCATAAATATACCAACACTTTGATGATCTCAAGAAAAATGCTGATCCAACTCGGCTGAGTACTGATTGTTCCTGCAGAAGAAGCTGTGCATATGTAGAGCGATCCCAGGTCAGGATACATTAAGTTACTAGCAGCGCCGACACTCATATTGATCTGTAGGTCAGGCTGAGCGTGCTGGCTATCATCCACCAGTTGATAATCAACGACAATATTTTCCGGGCTAATGCTTTTTTGGAGCAGCCGGATGACGCTTATATCCTTGTTTTGAGATAAAATATTCTGTATGACTCTTGTTTCCTCGTTGCCCCTTGAAGGGATCACAAAGTTGGAAGGAAAAATCCTGGTTTCAGTAAACTGGTTAAATCCGTAATCAAACAGGGCTACGGTGTCTGTATACACCACATAATTCTGGCTTTTCATGACCACCGCAATAAGCTCCCTATCTCCGCGCCGCGCGGCCGTTACTAGGGTATTCTGGGATTTCTGGGTGTAGCCAGTCTTGCCGCCGATCACCCCCTCATAATTAAACCGATTTGTGGTGAGCATTCTATGCTCCGACCATAAATCACGGGATTTAGGTTGCTTGTTGGTAGGGGAAATAGTGTGCCGCACTGTCCCGAATATTTCTCTAAATTTATCATTCTGTAGGGCTGCGCGGGTGATCATAGCCATGTCATAGGCCGTGCTCACATGCGAATCGTTCGGCAAGCCATGGGGAT
This sequence comes from uncultured Syntrophomonas sp., assembly GCA_964457945.1. GTDB lineage: Bacteria > Bacillota > Syntrophomonadia > Syntrophomonadales > Syntrophomonadaceae > PHAA01. The sequence continues at coordinate 61,259 of CAYWFX010000008.1, read as the reverse complement.
TAATAAAGTTGCTGTTCAGCGCCCCGGCTTCACGGGCGCGCTGGTTCATCAACTGGGCAAATTTTAAATCGCTGCCGCTGATGTGTTCTGCAATGCCATTGCTGGCATCATTGGCCGATGGCAACATCGCTGCCATTAAAGCCTGTTCCAGGGTAATCTGTTCGCCTTCTTCCAAGGCGATATGCGAAGACCCTCTCAATATACTGAAGACCGCTTCCTTGGACATGGTAACCATATCTTGTAAGTTGCCATGTTCAATTCCCAGAAGAATAGTCAGTATCTTTGTAATAGAGGCTGGATATAACTCCATATGCATATTTTTCTCATACAAAACCTGTCCGGTTTTAGCATCCATTAGCACAGCAGATTCTGAACCAAGCTTTGGCAATTCATCCGCTGCCAGAGCTTGGTTATTAACTACGCTAACCCAAAGGAACACCACCAGCAGAATGGCAATATATTTTTTCACAGGCTGTTTCATCTTTGCAACATCCAAACACTTATATTTTTTAACATTCGTATGGTAGTCCTTATATAGCTTTTTTTGCAATAATACGCTACCTATTAATTAGTATTACGGGAATAGTGTAATGTGATATCATGGAGTTATTGATATACATTTTATGCTTATAAAGTGCAAAGGAAAATAGGTTGGGCGACATATTTCTTCCATAAATTATTTAAAAGCCCCCTACACACAAATTTATTGCTTAAAATAATACCTTCACAGGTTATAATCTTCACCTCTTCCACTCCCGGGACTTTTGAGATGCGCTTTTCCAGCTTGGCAGCGCAGTCAGCACAGTCCATTCCAATAATACAGATGTTGGTGCTCAAAACGCCTTCCAATATCCCGGAATTTTCTTCTTCATCAGTCCCATATCCTAACGCCTTCACCTTGTTGATTAGATGCTTAACGCCAGTTTGGCTATCATCGAACTCAAATTTCAGCTTCCCCGAAGGGAAAGTAATCGTTGCCATCTATCCCATGCATACGCTTTACTGCCTTTTCAACCTTCGATGCACAATCTGGGCAATCCATACCAGTTACGGTAACCTTACCTGAAACAACAGATTTGCTTAAGGGATGCAAGTGTTGCTGGGTGATATAGAGCAACAAATGTACCGGTTTTGTAGAATCTCAAATGAAAACGAAAACTCACGCTGACATACAAACATAACCCCATTATGCAATAATGATATAAGAATAGATATAAAGTGATTTAAAACAAAGGTTGATGATAAATAATGAATAAAAATATTACTTGTATTAAAGGCGGAAAAATTATTTTAGAAAATGAAATTCTAGTAGGCAAGGTACTAATTTTTAATGACAAAATAATTGATATTTTAGACGAAGAAAATTTTACAAAGAAGAGCCCGACTTACGAAATGAAAGTAATAAATGCTAATGGGAAATATGTTTCACCAGGATTTATAGATATTCATATTCATGGTTCTGGTGGAAAAGATACTATGGATGGTGAAATATCTGATATTAAAATAATAAGCGAAACTATCGCTAAAAATGGGGTTACAGGATTTTTGCCGACCACCATGACTATGAGAAAAGAAAAGATATATAAGGCATTGGATTCAGTAAAACTTGCCATGCAAGATAATGTTAAAGGGGCTAAAATACTGGGTGCTCACCTGGAAGGACCCTTTATAAGCCCAAAATACCAAGGAGCTCAGGATAAAAATTATATACTTAAACCTGATTTAAAATTTATTGAAAACTATATAGACATAATTAAAATAATTACTATGGCACCCGAAGAAGATTTTCAATTTAAGTTTATAAAGAGTGTTAAAAACAATTCTGATATAGTACTTGCAATGGGACATACCAATGCGAATTACGAAACAGCCCTGGAGGCTGTGAGAGTTGGAATAAGTAATGCATCCCATATGTTCAATGCTATGCGGTCCTTCCATCACAGAGATCCAGGAGTGGTAGGTGCAGTATTAAAAAGCAATATAAGTTTTGAATTAATAGCTGATACCCTGCACATCCATCCGGCTGTTTTTCAAATTTTGTTAAATGCCAAAGGAAAAGACAAAATGATTCTAATTACGGACTCCATGCGAGCAGGTTCTATGTCAGAGGGTAACTGGGAACTGGGAGGCCAGCAGGTGGTTGTAGAGCATAATTCAGCCCGCCTTACTGATGGAACTCTGGCAGGAAGTATTATGACCATGAATAAAGCAGTATTTAATATTTTGAAATATACGGATATGGAGATATACGAAGCGGTTGCTTTAGCCAGCTTAAATCCGGCCAAGCTTATTCATATGGACAATTCCAAAGGAAGCATAAAAATAGGCAAAGATGCAGATGTGATTATTTTTGATAAAGATTTAAATGTAGATTTGTCCATAGCCGGAGGAAAAGTAATTTACAAATTTAAGCAGGAGTGATTTCAATGCGAATTATACTGGCAGAAACTTTTGAAGTAATGAGTAAAAAAGCAGCAGCTATTGTAAGAAGCCAGATTATTTTAAAGCCTGACTGCGTATTAGGGCTAGCTACCGGTGATACCCCGATGGGTATGTACCATGAACTTATAAAAATGTATGAAAATCAAGAAGTTGATTTTTCAGAGGTTACTATTTTTAATTTAGATGAATACTGTTCTCTGAACCGACAAAATGCCCAAAGCTATTACTATTACATGCATCACAATTTCTTTAAATACATAAATGCAAAAGAAGAAAATACCTATATTCCCAATGGTATCGCCCCAGACATTGATGAGGAATGCAGGAACTACGAAGAGCAGATTAAAAATAAGGGCGGCATTGATCTGCAGGTTTTAGGCATAGGAGCTAACGGACATATTGGATTTAATGAGCCGGATATCAATTTCGAAGCCGAAACTCATCTGGTTAAACTCGATAAAATGACGATCGAAGCTAATTCAAGATTTTTCAGTTCCAAGGATAAAGTCCCGACGTCGGCTATAAGTATGGGAATAAAAACTATAATGCAGTCAAGGATGCTAATATTGCTGGCAAATGGGGAAACCAAGGCTGACGCAATATATAAAACTATAAAAGGCAAAATATGCCCCGAAGTACCGGCTTCAATTATACAGCTTCATCCTAATGCCACTATGGTCATTGAAAAAAATGCTGCCAAACGGCTATAAGGACAATAGAAAGGATATTTGAATTGTGAAATATATAATTGGGGTGGATGGAGGCGCAACCAAAACTGAGGCGGTTGCCTATAGTTTAGAAGACCAAGAGCTGGGTGAAGGTTATTCGGGTTCCGGAAATCTCATATTAGATTTTGATAAGGCAGGAAAAAACATAATAAATGCCATTCAACAATGCATAAATAACCTAGAAGAACAGGACAGACATGGGGAATGTTTGTGTATATACTTAGGCATAGCGGGAATTGAAGTTAGTGACAATCTTGAGAAAGTTGAGACTTTACTTAAAGAAAATTTCGGTTGTAAAGTACAGGGCTTTCACGATGCAGAGCTTGCTCATGCGGCCATATTAAAAGGTGAAGACGGGATTATTACCATATCTGGAACGGGCTCGGTAAGCTATGGTTTATATAAAGGCAGAGAGGCCAGAACGGGTGGATGGGGTCATATTTTAGGTGACGAGGGAAGCGGCTATGCTATAGCTTTGGCGGCTTTTAAAAGGATGACGATTGAGGAAGATTCAGAAGGGGTTAGGAGTGAACTTACTCAGACGATTTTGAGTAAGCTTAATTTAGACCAGGTAAATGATATAAGAGGATTTATTTATTCAGCCAGTAAGGGAGAAATTGCAGCATACGCACCTATAGTGGTGGAACTTGCCAAGGCTGCGGAGATAAATTCAGTTAACATACTTAAACAGGCAGGAAAAGACCTGGCTATTATGACAGAAAGACTTTATAAAAAAATTGGGATTAATGAATCCATTAACATAGGAGTTAGTGGGAGTATTCTCAGTAAAGTGGATATCGTAAGGAAAGAATTCAAAAGCTGCTTAGAAAGGGATTTAGACTCAGTCAACATATTAGCAGAAGATATTTCCGCAACCAAAGGAGCCTGTTATTTAAATAGAAGAATAATTGGGCAGGGTAAAAAAATATGAAAACAGAGGACAAAGCATGTATCTAATACCATTACCACACCAGATTACAGCTCAGGATGGAGCGTTTTCCATAGTCCACAATACTGCCATTGTGTTAGACGCGGCGCAGGATGGTATTGACTTCGAAACCGCCAAGCTTTTGCAGCAGGAAATTGAAAAGGTTATAGCCATTAAGCTGCCCATTAAAAAAGGGCTGCGAAGGGAAATAAATTTTGCTAATAACTGCATTTGCTTTGAATATAACCAAATGGATAGAGAAACTGAAGCCTATAGGCTTATGGTTACACCAAATAAAATTACCATTTCCGCTGATTGCCACCGTGGTTTCCTTTATGGCGTGTCCACCCTGATTCAGCTATGCAAGACATCCCGCGGGGAAATTGGTTGTGTGGACATTGCCGATGAACCATCCTATGCCAAACGGGGCTATTTGCTGGATGTCAGCCGTGGCAGGGTGCCAACTATGGACAGCTTGAAAGCTCTGGTGGATAGGTTGTCATTGTATAAAATAAATCAGCTTCAGTTGTACATGGAAAACTGTTTGCGCTTAGATGGCTTTGAAGAAATTTGGTCACAGACAGATCCTTTTTTACCGGAAGAAATTTTGGATTTGGACCGCTACTGCATTATGAGAGGTATTGAACTGGTGCCCTGTATTGCTACATTTGGACATTTGTATGATTTACTCTGTTCAGTCAGCTATGGTAAATACAGAGAAGTTGATGACGAGCAGGCAGGGATCTTTACTTGGCATAACCGAATGAGACACCACACTATCAATGTTGCCGATCCAGAAAGCTTTACTCTTATTACGGGTATTCTTGACCAATACATATCCTTGTTCAGCAGCAATAAAATAAACATTTGCTGCGATGAAACATTTGATTTGGGCAAGGGGAAAAGTGCTGGCCTGGCTGAAAAAATGGCTTATGGAGAACTGTATCTTTCTTATGTCAATAAGTTAGTAGAATATCTTCAAATCAAGGGAAAAGAGGTGATGATTTGGGGAGATGTTTTGCAGAATAATCGCGAGATGATCTGTGAATTGAATGCTGAGGTTACCTGCCTCAACTGGTACTATGATTGTGGAGTTCAAGAAGAAATATTTAAAATTTTCTCAGACTATGGCTTAAAGCAGTATGCCTGTCCCAGCGTATCTGGTTACAGCCGCCTGGTAAACGCCTATGACATGAGCTTTACCAATATCAGGGAGATGGCGGAGTTAGGCTACAAGTATCATGCCGAAGGACTCTTGAATACGGATTGGGGTGATTGTGGCAGTATCAATATGCCTGCGCTTAATATTCCCGGTATGATTTACGGTGCAGCCCAAGGCTGGAACGTGGAGGATAATAGGGATTTTACCAATGTAGACCAGGTTATTTCTTTGGTAGAATATGGTGATCAGAGTAAAAAGCTGGTTGGGCTTTTGCGGGAACTTTCTCATCAAGATACAATCACGTTTAACGATGTGGTATTTTTCAGGGATTATATGGTATTCAATCAGACCTACAATCAGGATGGAAGTTTTATGCATGAAAAAGCTAAAAATAAGATGATGCAGGTTTCAGAGAATCAGCTTAAGGCAGCAGTTGCCAGATGTGCGGAAATCTTAAAATGTCTTAAACAGAATGATAGTACGTCCCATGCAGACCATCGTCAGCAAATGGTGGAATATTACCTTGCTGCTCGTGGTGTAGCACTAATGCAGGAATTGACGCTAGTCATTAAACAAAGGGAATATGGACAGAATGTACATCCACTGGATACTCCCCATGAAATGGCTAGTAAGCTGGAAAGCTGGCTTATGGATTACTGTAAGGATTGGAGAGCTGTCAGTCGTGAGAGCGAATTGTTTCGAATAAAAGAATTCGTTTGGCAAATCTGTTTCATCCTCAGAAAATATAATGAAGAGACTTAAAATTATCTCTTACGCAAAGTGTTCCATGATTTTTGCCCAAATACTTTGCGTTTCACGGAATTCATAATAATGCTTCTTTACATTTCTGTTGTATTTTTCCAAATCAGCTAAGACTTTCATGAAATCGGGCTGGTCGAAATAAGCGCAGATTTTAGGCAAAGTCACGGTAAGTTGTTTCCGCATCTCTTGAATCTTTTCCTCATAATGATCCGGCTGGGTGATATAGAGCAGTAATGGCTTATAACGAATCCAACCTATACAAGCCTTGTAAAAGCGAGTGACAATCTGTTCGGTATCAGCTTTGATGAACTTCAAGCGGATGGGCAGAACACCTTCTAACAGGTGATTATAGGTAGAAAACCCGTCGTGGAATGTGTAGCATGGCACGCGCAAAACTTTTCGTTCGCTTAGGCAGGTACTTAAAAAAGTATCCTCTCCCCTCGCTCCCGGTGGATTGTAAAACGGAAAAATACGGCGAGGATCGGTAAGGTTAATACACAGGTTTGCGCCGGATATGAATTTGGCATGATCTATTTCCTGCACCTCTATAGCCTCATTGCTGGTCAATATCTTGGTATCGGCATAGGTCACCCCACCGTTTTGCATAACGGCTTTCAAGGTATCCCAGTTAACGATATCATTGCTGATCGCCTCAATAAAAGAACGAAAATCAGCTTCGGTCAAAGTATCATTAAATTCCATATAGGGAATAGGCGATATGTAACCACAGTGATGTCCGTGGGTAATATCCGCTTGAGTGATATGTTCCAGATGGTTTAACAGAACATACTGGCCTCCCCAAATTGTAGTGCTGCGCGTATTAGTCACTGCCAGGGGGTATTCGTCGTCATCCAAAAAAATCAGATAATCCATATGGTGCTTTATAGCGTAATATAGTACCGCGTTACGCTTGGCTGCATACCCCCTGCCAAAAATCATGTGTGCTTCATCAAAATTTATGACGTTTTCCCGAATTAAATAGTCTATTTCTGCTTTGACAGCGATGCCTGCAATAAATGTGCTGCTATCGATCTGTTCGACCAGGTCTGGTTTTATATTGGTGTAATCCGTCGTTTTGGTTTTATTATAATTAAGATCATATGCGACGAAAAGATTTAAACTGATTCTTATGTTTTCCACCAAACCGGATTCCTGCCAGTTGTATATGTTGGTTCTCAGCACCCTTTGAAAAGTCTTTCTCCCCGTCGCAAAACCGATTCCAACTTTAATATTTTTGCCTTCCTGCATTTCATCACTTCCTTTCAATGCCAGATCAAAAATATAGTAATATATTACCATTATAACACATGCTCCATGCAGCAAAATGCTATGAAAAATATGCCTTCGAGCTTAAAGGTGTTTGGAAGGTCTACAGGCCCTGGATGTCTTGGAAATAGTGGAAACTAGGCATCAAATTGGATCAACTATCTTTTGTTCACAGTTTGACCCAAGACGATCGCACGAACAAATTGATGAGGCTGCCGCCTTTTGACGGTGGTTCTTGGGAAGAAGATAGTGGTTCTCTCAGATGAACAGCTAGTTCTATCTGAAAATAACAACTCTGGAATCAACGCAAAGGACTTATGATCGTACCGATCATGTACCCCAATGATAATGGAACCTTTTACTAGCTTCATTCAACTTCCCCAATTCTACTTATCGCTTCATTAACCTACCCCTCAAATGATGTTAAATGGCTGCAAATATAAATCCTTAACCATGGGAATAAATAAAAGTCCATCTTGATGTTGCATTTCACTTGTCGCTAAAAATCCCATTCTTTTATAAACACCCAATGCATAAGGCGATGAATTGACGGTAATTTTGCTTATGTTTTTATCTGATGCCATTATTTCATCCAGAGCATTACTAAGGAGTGTTTTAGCTATACCTTGTCTATGATATTTCTCATGAACAAATAAGAGGGAAATGTGTGACTTGCCTCTAAATGCTAATACTCCAATAAGTTTGTCATTTTCAAAGCAACAATATATTGGGAAACCATTGTTGCATACCATGTCATTTATATTATCTGGTGCAATAAATGTTTTAAATGTCTTAATGCCTTCCTCTGGATATTCGGGTGCTTCATATTTCTTGAATACAGTCCAAACAAGTTCAGAAACCATTTTTTCTTGCCCTATTTTGAATTTGGAATAGTGCATGGCGTTCGCCTCCAATCTTTTTATTAAACTATTGCATAGATGTTTATGGTCCTTGGGCTATACTCCTATAAACAATAATTAATATCGTTAACTTTACACCTTATTTTCTATATTATACCTTTATAATTATTTATTGGTAACTAGAACTTCGCTCCCACCAGTCTAATATCACCTATCGGGCAAGAACATTTAGATATTTATCAAAATGTTCTTGCCATTTATTTTTGCGAGCATTATAATTTATTTAGATAATTATCTAAATGTAAAGTGTGGTGAAGAAATGGGCTTTCAGGAATCCTTTAAAGCCCTGTCAGACAAGACCCGCAGAGAAATATTGAACCTATTAAAGGGAGGCGATATGTCAGCAGGAGATATTGCCGCCAAGTTTTCGATGACGCAGGCTACCGTATCACATCATTTGTCGGTACTAAAAGAAGCAGGATTGATCTCCGATCGTAGAGAAGGCAAATACATTATTTATGAGCTGAACACCTCGGTTATTGAAGAAATAATGACCTGGTTCATGGAACTGAAAGGAGCAGAAGATAATGAAAAATGAAAAAAGCATGATGCGAATAATGCTGGTCATAGCAATTATTCCCTTGCTGATAACCGTGGTTGTATTTAACCGGCTTCCGGATTTAATTCCGATGCACTGGAATGTTAACGGGCAGATTGACGCCTATTACCCCAAGTTTCCTTACGCCTTTGCCGCACCTGTTATTGGATTGATGATTGTGTTCTTCATGGGCATACTACCAAAGTTCGATCCCAAAAGGGAAAACTATGATAAGTTCAAATCTCAATATCAGTTTATAAAAATTTTCATGCTGCTATTTTTCGCAGTCATCCAGTTTATCACACTGAGCATAAGCCTGGGGGCAGATTTTATCAGGGTTGATATGGTTATTAAGCTGATGGTTGGAATCATGTTCATTGTTATTGGTAATCTTCTACCCAAGTTGAAGCATAATTATTTTGTAGGAATTAAGACTCCCTGGACTATAGCCAATGAGTCGGTCTGGTTAAGATCTCACCGGCATGGCGGATATGTATGGTTTGCAACTGGGTTAGCACTTGTTGTGCTGGCGTTTATACCCGGAACTATAAGTGCTGCCATATATTTCATCTTAATTCTGATAGCATCATTTGAGCCTATGATCTACTCGTATTTAAGCTACAGGAAGAAAGCTTAATGTAAATCTGATTAACCCTAGTTGTTACGAGAAAGAATCATGGTCGACTGGAATACTAACCGCGTAATGCCATTGCCATACCAAGTGCATTAATGAGGGAGGCTTTTCAATGCATAACTTAATCGACTCCGATAGGCAAGTTGAATTAGAGTCCTTTAAAAAGCAGGTATTTGTGTTCCTGGCAATCACATTTGTTCTTACTTATACTATGAATTTTATCGGGATGGCTGTTTATGGACCTATTGCTTCAGGGACAGCTGGCAGCAGGTGGGGCATTCTTTTGGGAACGCAGATGTTATTGCCTGCAGCATCCGCAATAATTAGCATGTTCATATTCAAAGATGAAAGATTAGCCCATGCGAATAAATGGTTCCTCGGGTATTTTATGCTCTTTTTTTTATTCTCCCTAGTCTTCCTATTTATTGATCACTCAATTACCATGCCTTCCAACAATCCCGCCTATGGCTCCAGTGTGGAAGTAGGTTTGTCGCAGATTATCCCAGCTATTCTGGGCATGCTGGGATTGATACTGCTGATTATCCTAAATATTAAAAAATCCCCCCGTGAACAGTTAAAGACCTTGAAGCTGTCTTGGGGTCATCACAAGATTAATTATCTAATTATCCCGCTGCTCTATTCATTATTATTAATTGGGAATGTTCTATTGAATTATTTATTCAATCTGAATAACCCGGCACTTACAGCTGACATCGCAACTTTTTCAACTATGCTATTGGCAGGAATAATAAACGGTATAAGCACCACCTGGGTCTATTTCTTTGGCGAGGAATTCGGGTGGAGGGTTTATCTTCAGGATAGACTTATCCCACTTTGGGGGATAAAAAAAGGGGTGCTCCTGATCGGTGTGATCTGGGGATTATGGCATGCCCCAGTTATCGCCTCAGGGTATAATTATCCCGGTCATCCTGTGGCTGGCATCATAACCATGGTACTGTTCTGTATTACCACTGGAATTATATTCAGTTATGCGGTTTTCAAGACTGGAAGCGTATGGATAGCCGCTCTTTTGCACCTGATTACCAATACCGTTCTTCCATCAGCTATGTATTATCTCTGCATGCCTAATGATATTCTGCTCTCCTTTGGCATGGGAATATATGGTATAATATTCACAAGTATTTTTGCATTCATAATATTATGGTATGGAAAGTGGGAGCAAGAACCAGCGGATGGTTTCATGCCAAATCCACCCCGGGAGTTAATTGAAAAAGCAGAGGAGGTAAATCTGGGTGAGGAAGACAAATAAAATAGTTATAGTGGTTTTAATTCTGCTAGTTGGTACTTTAATGGCAAGCTGTCAGAAAACAGAAAAACCTGACCCCAATGTGGTAAGTAAATATTCGGATCCAGAATTTCAAAAGATGATGACAGCTGTTAATGCAGGCAATTATGGCAAATTCTCTGAAGACTTCGATGGGCCCATGAAACAAGCCATGAATGAGGATAAATTCAAGGATTTTGCCTCCAAGGTTAAAACAAATCTGGGTGAATACCAATCATCAATATTTACCGGAACCGATAAAGCCCAACAATATACCCGGGCATTCTATAATGTAACATTTTCTTTGGAAAAGAACCCCGTTCAATTCACTGTTGTGTTTTCAGAACAAGACGGGAAAATGCTGGTATCGGGATTATTTAGCGCTTCACCTAAATTAAAATAACCAGCCTTTTGCAATTGAAATAATAGTAGTATTGCCAAGCTGGCAATCATGATGCTTATACTTATTCAAGTGTGAAAGTTGATTTTTAATAGCTAGAGGTGTTTCTGGTGGATATATATATTACTCTATTTATTGTTTTTCTGTTGGCGGGACTGGCGACTGTGATCAAATATCTGGGCGGCGAAGGTATGATCGCCGGTTATAATACCGCTTCCCCCGCTGAACAAAAATACATGTCGGAAAAAGGTGTAGGGGCCTTTATGGGCAATTATCTGTATTTTTTAGCAGGAATTATTCTGGCTGGATACCTGAGCAAAAAAGCTGGCTTCATATGGGGAGAAGATATATCCTGGGCATTGTTTGTGGTGATTATTATTGTTATGTTAATCCGAGCGCAGCGTTTTAATCCTCCGACTTCGATGGCTGCCCCTCAGTCAGCCCGAACCCAAAAAATCGGCCTGTGGGCCGGAGCTATTATCACAATTGCAGTCGCTGGGGTGGTTACTTGGAATGCCCTGCCGACACAGTTCAACCTGGAAGCGAGTCAACTTAAAATCACCGGGGCTTACGGTTTCAACATCAACTACTCAGAAATTGATGACATCCGTCTGCAAACAGAATTACCGCCGGTAGGCATGAAAACCAATGGTCTTGGTATGGGGCCAATCCTCAAAGGGCATTTTATGGTGGAGGGAATGGGTAGTGCCAGGCTTTTCCTGCGCTCGGCTCATGGGCCGGTACTTATCATAACCCTAAAGGACCATTCCAATCCGGTACTCATAAATTTTTCTGAACCATCAGAAACCGACAAACTTTACCAGCAGATGAAATCTCTTAACAGATAAGTGAAAATTGATTTGTCTTTTATAATATGATATTCTATTTTTGGATAATAAAGCCATGAAGGCTTTGAATTTCATTAATTTATTTAGTTGTCAATATCATAAATAAACTCGAAAAGCTAAACCATGAAGGGGTGCTGTACGAAACGGCTCTTTTTGTGGTTTTTTTATTTTCGTAAGGAGGATGAAATGGATAAAGAATTATGGGACAAAGCAGTAGCATTTCACGGACATGAGTGTCCGGGTCTAGCCATTGGTTTCAAGGCCTGTGAAGCAGCAATGGAAAAGATGGGGGTAAATTTTTCGCCTGATGAGGAAATTGTTTGTGTCACTGAAAACGACGCCTGCGGTGTAGATGCAATACAAGTCATTACAGGCTGTAGCTTTGGAAAAGGAAACCTTCTATATAAAGGTACCGGGAAAATGGCTTTCAGCTTTTTCAACCGCTCTAACGGGGAGAGTCTGCGCATGATTACAAAACCGCTCCAAGGCGACATGGGACGGGAAGAGCGTCAGGCATATATACTAAACTCGCCCGCTGATGAAGTATTCGATTTCAAAAAAACCAGCCTTGAACTGCCTGAAAAAGCAAGAATATTTACTACTATCGTCTGTGAAATTTGTGGTGAAGGAGCACCGGAACACAAAATAAGAATCAATGACGGTAAAAAACTATGTCTTGACTGCTTCCATGACTATTCCAGGGGCTGGTAAGCGATGGATATGAACCATTTCGAAGAATTATGGAGCAGGAAAAAGATCGATAAGTCCGCAAGTCAAATCTATTGGGACAGTAGAGCGGAGGAATTTAATCAAAGATTATACCAGGGCAAGGGCGACCAGCGTTTACATGATATTATGGCATTATTCATTTCCAGAGGAATGTTAACCAATGATAGCAATGTTTTGGATATAGGCTGTGGGCCGGGAAAGTATTCTATTGAGTTTGGCAAACATGCCAAAAGTATTACCGGTATTGATATTTCTCCCAGAATGATTAGCTTTGCCAAAGAAAATGCCGCCAAAGAATGCCTTGCCAATGTATCGTTTGAGACCTTGGACTGGGAAGAGGCTGATCTTAAAACTTTGGCTTGGGAAAAAAATTTTGACCTGGTATTTGCTTCTATGAGTCCGGCCATAAACAGCAAAAACACCCTCGAGAAAATGGTAAATGCCAGCAAAAGCTACTGTTTTTTAAGTACCTTTGTTAAGCGGACAGATTCTGTCAAAGATTATTTAGGTAACCTTATCAACTGGCAAGATGCGAAAAGGGATTTCAGTAAGACAATCTACTGCAGTTTCAATATATTACGACTGATGGGCTTTTATCCCGAAATTAGCCCTTTTGATACAGAATGGGAAAATACTTATACTCTGGACAAAACTGTAGAAATGTATAGCTCCCATTTTGAAATGACCCAGCCTTTAAGTCCTGAGCAAAGGGCTTCCATGGTGGATTATCTTAATCATATAGCCGAAGACGGCATGATCAAAGAAAAAACTAATGCGAAAATAGCATGGATGTATTGGAAAATTTAGAGAGACAGGAGACTAACCTATGTTTAGGAGAATTTTAAAGATTGCCTCTTTGATAGTGATGGTACTTGTTACCCTGACCGGGATTGTAGGATGCAGCAATTCTGAAAAGGCAGCGAAAAAGGAAGTCAATGCCAACAGCCCCGTAGTTATTAATCTGGAGGGAGGAGACTGGGGATATCCAACCCCATTCAGTCACTATTCCAGAGGTCCAGGGGTATTCAAAATGACTTTAATATTCGACAGTTTACTGGAAAGAGGAGAAAAAGACTATATCCCGTGGCTGGCATCAAAATGGGAAATTTCCAAGGATGGGCTGGAATATAGATTTACTCTCCAAGACAATGTGAAATGGCATGACGGAAAGCCAATGACCGCGGAGGATGTAAAATTCTCCTTCGAGTATTTTGCTAAACATCCTCCTGTATCTAATGACCTGACAGTAGACGGTAAAAACTTTATACAGTCGGTGGAAGCGGTGGATTCAAAAACGGTACTTATCAAGGTAGAGAAACCTCTGGCAATTATTCTGGGGAAAATAGGCAACACCAGGATTATTCCCAAGCATATTTGGGAGAAGGTAGATGATCCCCTAAAGTTCAATACGCCGGAAGCAGTAATAGGGACAGGACCCTTTGTGCTTAAGGATTACAGCAAGGATCAGGGTGCCTATAAATATGTAGCATTTCAGGACTTCTGGGGACCGAAGCCTAACGTCAATACCTTACAGTTTGTTCCTGTTAGTGACACCGTACTCGCCTTTGACAAGGGAGAAATTGATCTAACCGGGATTACTCCGGACATTCTTTCGAGATATGAAAACAATAAGGAATATAAAATCATTAAGAATCCAGCATTTTGGGGTTACCGCCTGATATTCAACCTGGAAAAACGGCCGGAATTGAAGGAAAAGGAAATTCGCCAGGCTTTTGCCTACGCAATAGATAAAAATGAGCTCGTGGAAAAGGTAGCCAGGAATGCAGCTGTACCTGGAAGTGCTGGATATTTGCCCGTAGGCCATATCTACTACAATCCCAATGTGAAAAACTATAAATTAAATGTTGAAAAAGCTCAACAACTGCTAAAGGGAAACCAGCTTTCTTTCAAGCTATTGACCGGTAATTCTAACGATGAAGTAAGAATAGCGGAACTTTTAAAGATAAACCTTGCCAAGGTTGGAATTGAGTTGAGCATTACAACTGCGGACACCAAAACTAGGGATGCCGCCATTAAGAAGCGAGATTATGAGCTTGTTTTAAATGGCCATGGCGGATGGGGTGGCGATCCAGACCTATTGAGGCCAATTTATGGGCAAGAGCAGACCTCCACTCAAAGCCCTTCTGCGGATGCAATACCTGGATTCAGCAATCAGAAGATAAGCGAGCTATGCAAACTCCAAGTGCTGGAAATGGATTCGGTAAAAAGAAAAGACCTTATCTATAAACTTCAAGAGCTTATTGCCGAAGAAATTCCTCAAATCCCACTTTATAATACCACCGGATACATTGTTTTTAAACCGGGGAAATTCGATGGCTGGAAGTATATGTTTGACCATCATGAAGTAACCCACAATAAGCTGTCTTACCTGGATATGAAGTAAGTTAATGGGGGCAGGATTTCCGAAAAAAACCTTCGAGTATTTCATAACATTTTTCGTCATTATAACATTGAACTTTTTCATCCCCAGGCTTATGCCTGGGGACCCGTTTACTTTTTTATCGGCATCTGAAGGCCAGATTAGCATAAACTACTCTGAGGAGCAAATAGACAAATATAAAGCTTATTATGGCTTAGACAAACCATTGCTGGTACAGTATACCGACTATATTAGCAATCTAACAACAGGCAACATCGGTTACAGCATTTACTATAATGACAGTGTTATAAGCATTCTTTGCAAAAGAATGCTCTGGACCATTTGCATTGTTGTTCTAGCTATTGGTATAAGCTGTCTGATTGGTACGATATTGGGAAGCTGGTCAGCCTGGCATCGAAACGGGCTGTTGGATAAGCTACTCTACTCTATCATGATTGCTATATCTGAAATACCTGCATTTTTAATAGGTATATTGTTCCTTTTTATTCTTGCTGCAAAAATGGAGCTGTTTCCGTTATCCGGCGGTATGAGTGTATTTGCCAACTATAATAGCTTGGCTGATAAGGCAGCTGACATTATCCATCATGCTGTTTTACCGGTATTGACCTTATCTATTGTCAGGTTGGGAGATTTCTACCTCCTGTCACGTAACAGTATGATATCAGTGCTTTCCAAGGATTATATGCGAACTGCCCGCGCTAAGGGATTGAGCAAGGCACGTATCATATTCCGCCATGCTCTGAAAAATTCCATGCTGCCAATTGTAACCAGGGTATTTTTATCCCTGGGCGCGGTGTTCGGAGGAGCAATACTGGTAGAGAATGTTTTTAAATATCCGGGACTAGGACTTTTAATGAAGGAAGCAGTTCTAGTTAGGGATTATGTATTGATCCAGGGAATATTTCTATTTGTAGCATTTACAGTGCTGACTATGAACCTACTCGCTGATGTCATATATAGGAAAATGGACCCGAGGGTGAGTTGAATGAAATAATTAAAAATATGATGCAAATAATAAGGGAATTTTCAAGTGTTGGCAAACTGGGTTTAGGGGTCGTTTTTATGGTCCTAGTTGTCGGGGTCTTTTCGAACTATTTGACCTTGCATCCTTATGACATACCTTCCGGGATCGCCCTGGCTCCCCCCAGTCAAGCACACTGGCTAGGCACTGATGATTTGGGGATTGATTTATGGGCACAGCTTGGTTATGGCGCCAGAATCAGTATTATCGTGGGATTTGGTACCGCCTTGCTGGCCGGCATGGGCGGAAGTATAATAGGCATATTTTCGGGATACATTGGGGGCCTAACGGATAAATTTATAATGCGTATCACCGACATGATGATTGCCCTGCCTGATTTTCCCATGATGATTGTATTAGGAGCTTTTTTCGGGCCAAGCTTGAAAAATATTATCATTGTACTAGCACTATTTTCATGGACTGTCCCCGCCAGAATTGTCCGGTCAAAAATTCTCTCTGTAAAACAGGAAAACTATGTTACCGTAGCCAAAAGTTATGGAGCCGGCTTCTGGCATTTGACCCTGAAACATTTCCTTCCCAACATACTGCCTCTTGTCATGGTAAGTGTAATCCGGCTGGTAAGTAAGGCTATCGTGGCAGAAGCAGGCTTAGCCTTTTTAGGGCTAGGAGACCCCACGTCAAAAAGCTGGGGCTTGATTTTAAACCATGCTATCAATTTCAGAGGGATATACTTTACCGACTATTGGAAATGGTGGGTGGTCAGTCCCATAGTTGCAATTACATTTTTAGTGGCTGCTATCGCATTCATCAGTAGGGACATCGAAAAAATCGTCGATTCAAAAGCATGAAGAGGTGCATTATGGAAAATTCGATGCTAAGGGTAGAGAACCTTTCGGTTTGCTACCATGTAGACCAAATAACAACTCCGGCTGTAAATAATGTCAGCTTCAGCCTGGATAGAGGAAGCACTATCGGGATCATAGGTGAATCAGGGAGCGGAAAAACCTCTATTGCCATGGCCATTATGGGGCTTCTAAAGAAACCAACCTGCATTGATGGTCAAGTTTATTATGAAAATTCAGATTTGAACCTGCTTTCAGAAAATAAACAGAACCGTTACCGCTGGGGAAAGATCGCTATTGTGTTTCAGAACAGCCTGGATGTTTTAAACCCTGTCTTGACGGTGCATGAGCAAATAGTGGAGTGCATACTTCAACATACCCCCCTGACCAGACCAGAAGCTGACCAAAAGGTTTTACGCCTGCTGGAAATGGTAGGTCTTGAGCCAGTATGGAATACCTTCTATCCACATCAACTATCAGGCGGCATGCGTCAGAGAGTACTGCTTGCCATGGCATTATCCTGCGATCCCGAGCTTTTAATTGTGGATGAACCGACAACAGGACTGGAGTCTGTTGCCAAGGAAGCAATAATAGATCTTTTAGCAAGACTTCAGAAGGAAAAGAAATTTTCATTGATAGTGATATCTCATGAATTGCAGACCATTGCCACTCTTAGCTCCAGAGTGATTGTAATGTATTCAGGTCACGTGGTTGAAGAAGGTTTGACCAAGGATGTTCTGAAAACCCCTATGCACAGTTATACCCGAGGGTTGATTAATGCATCGCTGGCGATAAATCCTTATCGTGACCTGTGGGGAATAGCGGGAGAAGCAGGTAATTATAGTTCGGGAGGATGTCCTTTTTTTGACAGATGCAATCAAAAGTTATTCGAATGCCAAACAAAATTGCCCCAGCTTGAATATGTCTCTATTGAAAGAAGAGTGGCGTGCAACCGTGGTGGTATTGTAACCATGCTAAAAGGAGAAAACATATATAAAAGCTTTGCTTTTAAAGGTAACATCATCAGGGCTTGTGAAGGCTGTTGTATGGAAATCCGTTCAGGCGAAGTGGTAGTGTTGATTGGGGAATCAGGATCAGGTAAAACCACCCTGGCCAGTATCCTTTCCGGAGTATTGAAAGCAGACCAAGGTGAAGTCCTGTTTGAAGGAGTTAAGGTGGCAGGTAATAGTGGGACATGCCGTAAAAACGGAATACAAATTGTTTTTCAGGATCCCTTCACGGCGACTAATGAACATTTGACCATTGCTCAAGTAGTCCGGGAGCCTTTAGATATATTAAAGCTCGGCAGCAGGGAAGAACGGATTTATAAGGTCAAGCAGGTATTAAAAGATGTTCAGCTTCCCCATGATGAAGATTTTATTGGTAGAAAATGCTATATGCTAAGCGGAGGACAAAGACAAAGGGTAGCTCTGGCAAGAAGCCTTATCATGGAACCCCAGCTTTTGATTGCCGATGAAATCAGCTCTATGCTGGATCCATCTACTCAGGCCAATGTATTAAGGCTTTTAAAGGGTTTGCAGAATTCAAAGGGTTTTGCCATGTTGTATATTACCCATGACCTAGCTTTAGCGCAGAAAATTGCCGACAGAGTGTATGTAATGTATAAGGGACGAATTATCGAGAATGGTTCGGTAGTCGATATCTTCGATTCACCTAAAGAGAATTATACCAGCAAACTGGTTAAAAAATTGCCTTGATGGGATGAAGAGAGCTGGACTGAAAAATGGGTTCCTTGCCGGTTGAAACAAGTGCGCAGGCAAAAGAACTGTCCCTATTGCCCTATTTCTTCCAGTTCTTGGTTCAACCCTTCCCATCTTCCATAAGCAACCTCCAGAATCTGTTCCACTTGCCGGTACTCCGTTGTATAATCACGCGCTTTTACTTCATCATTGTAGGTGTTCGGGTCGGACATGAGGGTCTCCAATTCAGCCTTCCTCTGTTCCACCTCGATTATACTGGCTTCCAAAACACCCAGCTCTTTTGTTAAACTACGGATGACTCTTTTACGTTCTTTCTCTTCTTCGCGTACCTGCAAATCGGGGCGGGCGGCCTTTTCTTTCGTTTCCCGCTTCTCTATTTGGAGAATCTTGGCCTTTTCCTGTTTCTTCTCCTGGTAATAACTATAGTTACCCCAGTAGTATTCTACTTGGCCGTCATCGATAACCAACACCCTGTCAGCCACCTGATCAATAAAATAGCGGTCATGAGATACCACCAAAACCGTACCATCAAAATCAGCCAACATCTTTTCCACTACCTGACAGCTGGCAATATCCAGATGATTGGTGGGCTCATCCAGAAGCAGAAAGTTGGCTCCGGACAGGATCATTTTCAAGAAAGCCAGCCGTCCCGTTTCACCACCGCTTAAATCCCCTACCTGCTTGAAAACATCGTCCTCGCTGAAAAGCATGCCTCCCAGCATGGTGCGTGCCTCTTCCAGGGTCAAGTCATAATGAAATAAAATTTCCTCAAGTACGGTGCGATTAGGGTTCAGGTCTTCATATTCCTGAGAAAAGTAGGCCATCTCGACCTGGCTCCCCAGATGTATTTCTCCTTGATCAGCATCTATTTGCCCGCTTATTATTTTCAGTAAGGTGGTTTTACCAGCTCCATTCGGTCCGATGAGAGCTAATTTGTCGCCCTTCTTCAATCTCACCTGTACATCTTTAAGCACTGCCCGACCCTGGTATGATTTAGCCAGCCCATCCACCGTCAACACATCATTACCGCTAGCACGATTGATTTTAATAGCGTGCTTGCCAAGACTGTGTTCCCGCTGGGGGGCCTCAATGCGCACCACCCGTTCCAACTGGGATTGACGTCCTCGGGCCTGTTTGGATTTAATCCCCGCCTTGAAACGCCTAATGTACTCTTCGGTCTGATGGATATATACCTGCTGCTTCTGATAGGCTCGCTGCTCCGCTAACTCATCTTCAGCTTTTTTCTTCACATAGGCGCTATAGTTTCCCGAGTAGGATTTCAACTCCCCCAGTCGTAGTTCGGCTATGCGAGTCGCAACCCTGTCTAAAAACATCCGGTCATGGGAAACAACCAGAACGGTTCCGGGATATGTTTTTATAAAATCTTCCAACCATTCCACCGAATCCATATCCATATGATTGGTAGGCTCATCCAGCAACAGAACATCCGGCGCCAGGGCCAAAAGCCTTCCCATATTCAAACGGGTCTTCTGTCCTCCGCTGAAGGTAGCCAGAGGCTGTTGAAATTCCTCGCTTCCAAAACCTAGCCCGGTCAGAATTCGCCGGGCGGTATTTTCACAGGCATATCCGTTAGCCCGCTCGTATTCTTCGCTAATCCTTGCATATTGTTCCATAACCTTGGGTAGTCCTGATCCACCCTCGCCCATCTTCTCTTCTAATTCATGCATCATCTGTCGTTTCTCTATAAGATGAATAAAACTTTCCATAACCGCATCCCATGCGGTTATGCCCGGCCTGTTATCGCTCATCTGCTCCAGGCAACCCAGAGACAAGGAGGAAGACAGGATTACCTCGCCCGAATCT
Source organism: uncultured Syntrophomonas sp. (assembly GCA_964457945.1). Lineage (GTDB taxonomy): Bacteria > Bacillota > Syntrophomonadia > Syntrophomonadales > Syntrophomonadaceae > PHAA01. The sequence goes on along the minus strand of CAYWFX010000008.1, from coordinate 40,847 downwards.
GGCTGTAACGCGCCCGTCAGACATCGCAATAAGGTAGTTTTTCCTGAGCCATTGACTCCTACGAGCCCTACCCGTTCCTTTTCTTGAACTGCCAGGCTGACCTCTCGCAGCACTTCTTTGTCAGCAAAAGATTTACTCACTTTTTGAACCTGAAAAACGATCATTTGTCCACCAACCATAACTCTATATTTTTATGCACGGTAACATTCTATCATTTTAAGCAATCAGGGTCATCCTGCAATGACTTGGAGTCTGACCGTAAAGCAAGCTATGGGTGCTGAAAAGGGTTGTCATCGGAACCTGTTTCAGCACCCATCTCAGGAAATAACCTCTATCCTCTTACGTAATTCATAAATGGTTCAGCCAAGGATACCTCACCGATAAAAATGGATAACCCGGCTATAATGCCGGGTACAGGAAGGTCTATCATATTAATTATGCCCTTTCCCTAGTATAGTGCTTAATACATAGAGATGCACCTACGTTTTCAATTTCAAAGGATGGGCGGGATCGGTAAGGGCGCCAATTTTAATCGCAAATGAGGTCTTTTTAGCTATATCTTCATCAGTCACTATATGGACATCGAGCAGCCCCTCTGATGAATAACCGGTCTTAAGATAATTCATCTCGGCTAAGCATAGACTCCACCCCTTTAGCCAATGCAACAATTCTTCATGCTGCTGCTGATTTCCATGAAAATGAATAAGTACATCAATGTCACTTCCTGGACCGGCAGTACCGTTATTTGTACTTCCGATAACATAAAAGCCCTTTACTCCAAAATGCTCCAGATCCAGTCTTTCCGCTATACGTTCAGCCATATAATAGCGCCACCGCCAAAACCGGTCATCCGTATAGGACTCACCAGTCTGAAAAGCTTTTGGAGTTTTGCTTATTTCATTGTAACTAAGCGTTGTTTCACCAGAAGGAGCGGCCAGATAAGCCAGTGCCTCTTCCAACTCTGCATTCATGGAGATTTTTAGAACATTTCCATGACATGTTGCGGGTATGTCTATTACCCTGATTACATCCTCCAGATACCCGAATTCAGGTAATATTTGTTCTAAAATACTATCCGTTCTTCTTAAAAACATTTCATTAAAGATAATGTCCTTATCATCTGGATAAAGTGGCAGATAACGAATATTGGATTCTACTAAATCCTGAAAAAAATGTGTACCAAAAGAGAGTTCCGGTACATAATTCGATTTCTTGCGAGCAATCTCAATAAGTGCAGCCGTATTACTTATATCCGAATAACTCACCTGCACTCCCAGCTTAATATCTCCGCGACTTCCCCATCGCCCAGGTCCCATCAGCACAAACCGTTTTCTAGGGAGCAGATAATTAAGCATGCCTACGGCCTTTCCCACTTTCGCCAGGTCATCCAGTTTATGCAGGCCATTATAACCCTCCGGATCTACATAAACGATATGAGAAATATCTTGGATAGTGCCGTTAGATATGTAGCGCCTGGCTGAGAATATTATATCCCGGGGCGACAGATCCTTAGGAATAGCTGCGGGAGTTGTATCAGAGCTAAAACTCTGGGGTCGGCATTGCAAAAGATAGAAATTGTCCCCATCGGAAGCAAATTCAATATCTACCGGGGTTCCCAGCTTTTCTTTGAGAATACTCTGGATAATATCTATTTGCTTAATAAATGAGGTATCCTTAATAAGCCCATCAAATGTAACTACCAAATCATCCTGTTCAAAGTCAATATCAAAAGCGAGCGGCTTTTTTACATATTCCGGTGTATATATAGAAATGATTTGCTGCACGTTGGAAATCATGTGTCCATATTCTTTAAGCAGGGCTGATATCTCTATGGTTTCAAAGCTATTTCTGTCCAGGTTAATTACATCTAGTTTTTTAGGCGAGTAGCGTTTAATCTCCTCAGGAATAGTATTAACCCTCAAGCCTGGTTGTCCGGGTGATACCAGTACCGGAAAATCATCACCCACTCGATCAACTGCACGAGTACCCAATCCCATAACCAAGCGTATCAATCCATCTTCACGTTTAATCCTGGGCGACCAGCGAAATTCATTATTGCTAAAGGCTACTCCGGCATATAGTGGCAGAAAGTATGGGCCTACTCTGTTTCCTACAACTTCCTGTATCATTATCCCCATTTCTTCTTGAAAATCCAGCAATGCTCTCTCTGAGCGGTACTGAATGGAGTCAGGGCTGTACAGCGAAGCATACACTTCACCTATGGCATCCATAAGAGCTTCCAGTCGTTGCTGCTTGCTCCCCTGATTAGCCAGAAAAAGACTTTTATATTTACCTGAAAAAGCAGCCCCCATCTGATCTTCAAGCAGGCTCGAACTTCTTACGATAAGGGGACAGTCTCCGAAGTCATCCAGTGCCATAGCAAGGCTTTTAACAATTCCTTCAGGAAATTCACAATTCTTCATAAGCTGAATTATATTAGGGTAGTCTATGCGTATCTCAAAGAATTCCTTATACTTTTGTATATTTAACTCCTCAAGGTTGTTATAATGCAAAAATTCCTTGATTTCATCGGTGGTGATATACCAGGTTTTAGGCACCTTAACCGATTGTAAGATCGGCATATCTTCACTGGCCTTAGCTAGTATCTGCTGAGCCATAAACAGCCCCGCACCTTTTCCTCCGATTTTACCGTGACTTCCTTCGGGAAAAATCAAGTGGCTAACCACATCATAAAAATCGCTGATCTCTATATGTTGTCGGGCGATGTTGATAAATTCTAATTTTTCTGAGAGGAAGCGGCGGGTTAAGGCTACTACGAGCCAGTGTCCCATCGGGGAATAGCTTATATTACTATCCCCAATAGAATAACTGTAGCGCGTAATTACCTTTACTATTTCCTTTACCGATGCATCTAAACGCTCGACCGCCTTTATCAGGGGGTAAGCCTTTTCTTCCTGTATCCAGTTCTTCAGTCTTATCCAGATCTCGGCGTCACTTAGATGATTAGAAGCAATTCTAAACGTTTTTTCGCATATGCTGACCAAATTACCAAGGGGGAATTTTTCACTTGGATAATTCAACTCTCCCTGCTCGAAAAAATCCCTGGAATCAGTGCCAAAATCCCATAGCACTTCTTCTGCTTCTTTTATTCCACTTAAACAGAGATAATTTATCATCTTTCTGCAAATATGCAGCAGCATACTTCGATCCGTTCTGCTCACCAAGTCAACAATGACCTTCCATTCACTGATCGGAGCTCTGCCTTCGAACGGCTGCTGACCTTTAGATAGATTCCATTCTCGCAACACTGGTTCAATATAGCGCTGCAAAATGGTGTGTCCAATGCGGTCAGCAATAGTCCTGATAAGTTTCAGCTCCTTTTCAAGAAAGTAGCCTTCCTCACTCTTGATAACCTCGCTTATATAGACAACCTCAACTTGTCCTACCACTTTGCCATCCCGTTTTATGTTGGCAACTGTTGAATAGTGCGAACTGCGGAAACCAGGTGTATGATAACTATTGTTATCATACACAATTCTGGCTTTACAGACCTCAGGAAACTGCCATCCTGAAGGTATTATACGGGTTAATTCCCTGAAAATTTCAGGCAGTGACAAACGTTGATTATTTAAGATTTCATCTACCTGGTAGAGACAATTTAGCTCTTTCGCTCTTTCTTTAAGGTTATCCAGCAAGTATTCATTGGACGATTCCCTATCATTCATTTACAAAACCCTGCCATTCATCCAAAGCAATAGATTTACAACCAATAATTCCTTCTATACCCAACCACGCATCTTAACGGCTTGAGCTACACGATTTATGGAAATAACGTATGCTGCATCACGCATATACAAGTCGTGTTTTTTAGCAGTTTCCTTAACTGCTTTAAATGCCGATGTCATCTGGGCATCGAGTTTTTGCAGTACCTCATCCTTTTCCCAATAGTAGTTAGCATTGGATTGAACCTGTTCAAAATAGCTGCAGGTTACTCCCCCTGCATTGGCCAGGAAATCAGGAATAACAAACATGCCGCTCTTTCTAATTATTTCGTCCGCTTCCGTATTAATAGGACCGTTAGCACCTTCAGCAATTAATAAAACCTGTTTACTTATTTTACCCACATTTTCTAAAGTAATCTGGTTTTCTAAAGCAGCCGGTATTAGGATGTCTACCTCCTGTTCGATCCAGGCATCTTCTGGAAGAATCTCACAGCCCAGGTCACCGGCCTTGTTCTTGTCTATGCTTCCGAAAGGATCAGTTATGCTGAATAATGCAGGGATATCCAGACCGCTCTTTTTACGGAAGGTATAAGCCTTCTTATCCGTATTATCCCAGCTTGAAACAGCCACTACGGTGCCGCCCAGCTCTTGATACAACTTGGCTGCGTATTGAGCAACATTCCCAAATCCCTGAATACTGGCAGATGTATTCTCAATTCTCATTGCAAGGCTCTTTAATGCTTCACGTACGGTATAAATCAATCCATATCCGGTAGCTTCGGTTCTACCTAAGGATCCACCCATTCCAACCGGTTTTCCGGTAATAAATCCCGGGAACCTTCCACCATGAATAAGTTCAAATTCATCAAGCATCCATAGCATATGTTTTCCATTTGTCATTATATCAGGTGCCGGTACATCAATAAATGGACCAACATTTTTGGCCAGTTGTCTTACCCAACCCCGGCATAGTCTTTCCTGTTCATTTTCCGTCAAATTACGAGGATCACATATTATTCCACCTTTTCCTCCACCCAGAGGAATATCAACGACTGCACATTTCCATGTCATCCACATAGACAAAGCTCTTATAGTATCAACTGTTTCCTGGGGATGAAAGCGGATGCCTCCTTTAGCTGGACCTCTGGCATCATTATGTTGCATGCGGTAGCCATTAAATACCTTGGTACTTCCATCATCCATATGTACAGGTATTGTAAAATGATACTCCTTCATGGGTTGCCGAAGTAATACCCGGGTTGCCTCATCAAGGCCAATAATTTCTGCTACCCGATCAAATTGAGATTGGGCATTTTCGTAGGGATTGTAAGAACCATGTGTCATAAATACTGCCTCCTTGTTTTGCGTTAATTTTTTATCAATTATAACTCAGATAAATTGTTTTTTGTATGCATTCATATTGTATACAATATTCACTGTACAATTAGTCCGCTTTGTATCAATGTATCACAAGGCATCACATCTTTTCAGCAATGCAGCCCTGCAATCTCTAAGTTAGTTTATGGCTGCAATTTGAAGACTCAAAGGTAAGAAGCGGCCCCAATATACTTTACCTAACTTATTTGATTAATTCTCCCTTCTCTATCAAATAATATAAATATATTTATGAAAAGGTGGTATGCATTATGGAAGCATGGAAAGGTTTTGTCCCAGGTCATTGGATGCAGGAGATCAATGTTAGAGATTTCATTCAAAAGAATTATACCCCCTATGATGGTGATCATCTATTCCTGGCCGAACCAACCGCAACCACCTGCCAGCTCTGGGACCAGTGCCAGAATCTGTTACGCCAGGAGCATGATAAGGGGGGCGTTTTGAAAGTTGACCCCCATACTCCCATAACAATTATGAGCCATAAACCCGGATATATTGATAAGAACTTGGAAAAAATCATTGGACTGCAAACCGATGAACCCTTAAAGCGAGGAATTAATGTTTATGGAGGCCTGAACACCACTGTCAAGGCCTGTAAGGCATACGGCTATGAGATGGATGCCACCTTAAAAGATTTTTTCTCCACTCACCGGCGTACTCATAATGACGGGGTCTTTAGTGTCTATACCCCAGAGATGAAAACCGCCCGCCGGGTAGGTATCATTACAGGACTACCCGACTCCTATGGAAGGGGCAGGATAATCGGTGACTACCGGAGGGTGCCGCTATACGGCGTAGATTTTCTCATCGAAAGCAAAAAGAAAGACCTAACTGGGCTTGAAAAATCCATGCAGTCAGATAGCATCCAATTACGAGAGGAGCTTTTCGATCAGATTATCGCCCTGCAAGACCTAAAAAAATTGGCTGCCGCCTATAATTGCGACATTTCTCTTCCCGCCTGCAATGCCCAGGAAGCAGTACAATGGCTGTATTTCGCCTACTTAGCTGCTATCAAGGAACAAAACGGTGCCGCTATGAGTTTAGGCAGGACTTCCTCCTTTTTAGACATATTCATTGAAAGAGATATACAATCCGGAATGCTAACTGAAATCCGAGCCCAGGAATTAATCGACCATCTGGTTATTAAGTTACGCTTGGTGCGACATCTGCGGACACCTGAGTATAACAGTCTATTTGCCGGAGACCCCAATTGGGTTACGGAATCTATAGGTGGCGCAGGTATAGACGGCAGACCTATGGTTAGCAAAACTAGCTTTCGTTTCCTCCATACCCTTGAAAACCTGGGCCCAGCTCCCGAACCGAATATAACCGTCCTCTGGTCCAGTAATCTGCCGACCCCTTTCAAATATTACTGTGCTGATATGTCCATCAAAACCAGCGCCATTCAGTATGAAAACGACGACCTTATGCGCCAGTATTTTGGAGATGATTATGGAATTGCCTGCTGTGTTTCTGCCATGAGAATGGGTAAAGAAATGCAGTTTTTTGGCGCCCGATGCAATCTGGCTAAACTCCTGCTCTATGCCCTCAATGGAGGACGTGATGAAATTACCGGGGATCAGGTAGGACTTGAGATGCCAATATATCAAGATGAATACTTAATTTTCGATGAAGTAATGCGCCGTGTTCATATACAAATGGACTGGCTCAGTTCCCTATATGTAAACACCATGAATGCAATCCATTACATGCACGACCGTTATGCATATGAAAAAATAGAAATGGCCTTGCATGATAGCTCCCTAAACCGCTATATGGCATTTGGCATCGCCGGTTTATCTGTAGTAGCTGACTCGCTCTCCGCCATAAAATATGCACGGGTACAAGCAGTAAAAAATGACCGGGGAATTATTAACGACTTCGTTGTTAGTGGTGATTTCCCGAAATTCGGAAATGATGATGATCGGGTAGACCTGCTGGCGGTAGATATAGTTAGAAGCTTTACCAGTAAATTACGGAAATATCCCACCTATAAGAACGCCCGGCATACCCTGTCAGTTCTCACTATTACCTCCAATGTGGTTTATGGCAAGCATACCGGCACTACCCCGGACGGCAGAAAGCGAGGAGAACCTCTAGCTCCAGGAGCCAACCCGTTACATGGACGAGAGGAAAATGGGGCTATTGCTGCCTGTAATTCCGTGGCAAAAATCCCTTACGAATATGCTATGGACGGCATATCCTACACCTTTTCAGTGGCCCCTTCCGCCTTAGGAACCACAGCATCCGAACAGCTCCACAACCTAACTGCCCTCCTGGATGGATATTTTGCTCAGGAAGGTCAGCATATCAACATTAATGCAGTCAGCCTGGATACCTTAAAAGAAGCCATGGATCACCCGGAGAAGTATCCCGACTTAACCATACGGGTTTCCGGCTATGCCGTACATTTTATCAAGCTCAGCCGTGAGCAGCAGGAAGAAATCATCATGCGAACATTTTATAAACGGCTTTAAAATTCAACTCACAAAACCTGCTCATTATCCCCAGCACCCTGATTAACAAAAATGAAACTTAAGCTGATGTCAAAATCGATCGATTTTAGACACAGCTTTTTTATTGACAAATCATGGGTACAGAATTAAAATAGAGCAGCAAAACTGATTAGTCATTTTTAGCACCGCTCAGACAGGAGGTTGACCCCAATGTCACTTAAAGATAAACAAAAGGAATTTAAAAAACAGATTATAGCTGAGGCTGCTGCCAAACTATTCATCAATCAACCCTTTGAATCAGTAACCATGGATGAATTGGCACGGAATTTGGGATGTGCCAAGGGTACAATTTACCTCCATTTTAAAAACAAAGACCATCTTTTAACCCACCTAATATCTCAGGGCTTGGATAAGCTCTGTGCTGATATAAAAAATAGGTGCTTGCAAGATCCTGATCTGATGTCATCCATAAACAACTATTTAGTCTTGCAATACCACTTCTTCCGAGAATTTAATCAGATCTTATCTTCTTGGGGACGCCGCCGCATGCAAAGCCATATTAAAGAGGAATGGATAAATGATATTAACCATAAACTCGAAAAGAAGTTAGAAATGGCTGCTACGGTATTTGAACGTGGGAAAAAACAAAACGCTCTGATTCATGCAGATAGCAGTGAACTGGCCATACTCGTGGAAGGTATTTTCCAAAATGCAACCTTTCCCTTTATGGAGAATAAGCCTCTGAGTGATGATCCGGAAAGGGTATTGAGTTTGATGACAACTATTTTGACTCACGGGATTATGCTTAACAAAGCCAGTCCGTCAGGCTGCGGATATACATCTGATGAGCTTAAAGATACTTAAGATACATAAGTAAAATTAGTTGGGGGGAGAGAAGATGACTATGCTTGAACGTTCAGAATTAGGAAAGAAAAAAAGTATCGTGATTATTTTTTTATTGCTAGTAATAGCAGCTGCAGCGGGGATATATTTCGCTCACTTTTACCAACAACAAGCCGTTCTGGCTGATGCCAGGGGAAGCCTGACAGCTACTGGTACTATCGAAGCAAAAACGGTAATGACTTCATTTAAAGTCCCGGGTAAAATTCAAACTTTACTGGTTGATGAAGGCAGTGCCGTGGAAAAGGGGCAAGAGTTGGCTGTACTTGACAGTCGGGAGATAGCCGCCAAGCTGGCTCAGAGCCGAGGAGCTCAAGAACTGGCATTGGGAAAGGTGGGTCAGGCAGATGCTGGTGTACCGTTAACCAGTCAAACTGTGGAGGCCAAGATTAAGCAGGCCCAAGCTTCTGTAGATAAGGCACAAGTTGGTGTCATCAATGCCCAGCAGAAATATGACCGAGCTAAAGCCTTACATGACAGCCAGGCTATTTCCGATAGCTCATTCGATGAAGCGACTAACTCATATAATGGGGCTCAGAATGATTTGCAACTGGCTAACGGTGCTTTAAATGAAGCTGTTGCCGCTCGTTTAAAAGTATCAGCTGCCCAGAGCGAATATAATGCAGCGATAGGCGCAAGCAATCAGGCTGAGGGAGCAGTTGAGGAGGCTCAAGCCTATATGGACAACACCCACCTGACAGCACCCATATCAGGATTCATAACCCAGAAGACACTGGAAGAAGGGGAAATGCTGAGTGCCGGTACCCCAGTTTTTGAAATCAGTGACCTCAAGCATACCTATGTTAAGATCTTCATTGACGAGAAAAAGATCGGCCGAGTTCAATTGAACCAAGCGGCGGAAGTAAGTGTGGATGCTTTTCCCGGAAAGGTCTTTAATGGGAAAGTGGTATGGATAAACCAGGCTGGCCAGTTTGCGGTGCAAAAGGCTCTTAATGAGCAATACAGTCATGATATACGCAGTTTTGAAGTTAAAATAGATCTTCCTAATAACGACCTAGTCTTGAAAACTGGTATGACTGCCACGGTGAAAATTCTGGAGGAGAAATAGTCATGGGAGAACAGCAGACGGTAGTTGCGGTTAGAGACCTGGTACAGAAGTTTTTACTCAAATCCGTTTTGAATGGGGTATCCTTGCAATTGTTTCCAGGGGAGTGTATGGGTATTTTTGGCCTGCGGGGGAGCGGAAAAACCAGCTTGTTACATATACTCGCCGGAGTAGATCGCTTCAGTTCCGGAACTGTGGAGGTTCTGGGCTGCAACATTAGCAAAAATCAGCAATATAGACAGGAAATAGGGCTGGTTACCCAGGAACCAAGCCTTTTTCAGGATTTAAGCGTAATGGAAAACCTTGATTTTATCGCTGCTCTCAAAAATGTCAGGCAGGTTGATATAGCTATAGAACGGGTAACTGCCCAGCTAGAATTAAAAGATTACCTGCGGCATCCCATTACGGCTCTTGATGTTGGCCTTTACCAACGTCTATCCCTAGCCTGTGCCCTCTTAAACTCGCCCCGGCTTTTGATCATTGATGAATTGATTAAAGATATTGACCTCTATTCCCGCTCCTTGATTATTAAACAGCTAAAACCATTTCTGCAAAGCGGGGGAGCCTGTATTTGTGGCTTCAGCAACATGGAAATGGCCGATTTTTTTGACCGGGTAGGCTGGCTGGAAAATGGACGGCTGGAAATTCTAGCACCCTTACAAGCACGTGGCAAGTGGAATGATTTAGTGGATTATTACAGGGAACCGGGTGATGCGGAAAATGATTAGCCTGAACCTTAAGATCATGCGCCGTGAATTATGCTACATGTGGCGGGACCGGGGTCTGCGTAACATTTTGCTGTTAGGACCTCTGCTGGGGCTGTTCTTGTTCCTAGCCATTTACCACGCCCAAAATATTAAAGACATACCTACGGCTATTGTTGACCTGGACCGCAGTTCCAGCAGCCGAGAAATATCCGAAAAAATGAGCAATGCGGAGAACCTGAAGGTTGTGGCCTATCCAACCAGCTACCAAGAACTGGAAGGCCAAATTCAACGAGGAGAAATCATAGTAGGTGTGGTGATTCCGGAGAATTTTGCCCGTGATGTTGCCCTGCACCGTCATACCCAAGTCTTATTGATTATTGACGCCAGCAATACTGCCTATGCTACCAATGCCAGCACGGCGGTGCTGGGAGTCACCCGAACCATCAGTGCCGAAGCCGGAATAAAGACCCTGATGGCCAAAGGAATGGACCCTGCGCAAGCTCAAGATACCTACCTGGCTGTAGACTTCAAGGAAGAAGGCTGGTTTAACCCGACCTTAAACTATGTCTACTTCCTGGTTCTGGCTATGGCCCTAAATCTCTGGCAGCAGTGCTGTACCATCGCAGCCAGCATTAATGTGATTGGTGAAACCGGGGTTAAAAGCTGGCTGCAAATAAAAGCTAGCGGCGTTTCCAAGTTTCGCCTGTTCTTTAACAAATCAGTAATTCATATTACCATTTTTATGCTCATGGTAATTCCGGTTTATATTATCGCCTTTGGTATCTTCAAGCTGCCCTTGGCCTGTGGCATTGGCCCTCTGCTTTTTTTCACCCTGCTTTTTGCCATCGCCCTGCACAGTCTTGGTACGCTAATGTCCAGTGCAGCTAACAATGCCATGGACTCTACCCGTTTTGGCATGATGGTGGCCCTCCCCTCATTTGTATTAAGTGGTTACACCTGGCCTATCGAAGCGATGCCCGGATTTCTACAGCCGGTAGTCTGGATTTTTCCCCAGACCTGGTTTTTTCAGGGATTTAACTACCTGAGTTTCAAAAATCCCGGCTGGGATTTTATGGCTTCGTATTTCTGGGCTTTGATAATTATCGCACTGGTTTGTTATAGTCTGGCAACTCTGATTACGGCTTGGACGGAGAGGTGATATCATGAAACAGCTATGGAATATAGCTCACTATGAGTTCCTGCACGTTTTAAAAGACCCGATAGTTATCCTTATTGTTTTTATTGCTCCCCTGTTCTATGCCAGCCTTTTTGGGTTGGTGTATTTCTCGGCCATATTGCACGATGTTCCCCTGGCCATTGTGGACCAGGACCACTCGGCTCTCAGTCGGGAAATCAGGCTTGCTTTTGCCAATGATGATAGCTTCAAAATCATTGCAGGAATAGACAGTTATGAAGAAATGGAAACAGGAATGAAAAATGGCACTCTGAGAGCCGGTATCGTTATCCCTCAGGATTTTGAACAGAGCCTTTACCAACATCATCCCGCCCAGATTCTGGCTGTATATGATGCTTCCAACCTGATTTGGGGCTTGAACAGCCGAAAATTTATCCGGGAGGTAATCAACGACTTTAGCACCCAACATACTGCAGCACGCCTCGCCAGTGCGGGGTTCAGCCCTAAGGAAATCGAGAATATTATGAACAGCGTGGAATGTAATGTTACTGCCTGGAATAATCCCACTTACAGCTACACTAATTATCTGTTCATGGGTCTGATGATGATAGCCGTTCACCAGCTCGGACTCTTCGGGGTTTGTCTGGCTGTTACCCGGGAAAAAGAGAGAAAGTCCTGGATACAATATATCGCGGCCTCTATTCCCGCCTGGAAAATTGCATTGGGAAAATCATTGCCCTATTTAATTATGAACTTTTTCAATTATAGTCTGATACTATGGGTATCATCGCGCTTCGTTCAGGTCAAGATTGAGGGCAGTGTTGTATTGCTAATATTATTGGGACTCTTGTATGTAACCACCATCACCTTTGCCGGTTTTATCATTTCCCTTTACAGTTCCAATTCCCTACAGGCTACCCGCTATCTCATGCTCTTGTCTCTGCCCCTGTTCATGATTTCCGGTTACACCTGGCCCAAGGCCTATATTCCGGAAATATTAAACTATATTGGGATTCTCTTCCCTTCCACTTGGATGGTACTGGGCATTAGGATGGTGAGTATAAATACTGCAGGGTTAGAGTTGTTATGGCCAACTCTCCTGGTTCTGGGCACTTTCACAGTATTGGCTGCGTATTTTGCCCTAAACTTTAAGAAAGAGAGAAAACAGCCCAACAAGTCTTCTTTAAGCCTTAATGGTGGCGTTTCCTACCCTCGCAAAACCAACCAGCTGCGAGCCTTGCGCCAGCAGATCCGAGCCAGCAGGCTATAGTAAATCTATTCCTCTGGCTTGCGTAATTAATTTACCGATCATACTCGTAAGATATTAATATAATTTTTAGATCCCACATGTTAGAATAAACCATTATTGACTGAGGTGATGACAGTGGTGGAATTTAAAAAACGGTTGGCAGCCTTTTTTGGTGTTAACTCAAGCATGGTCTCAATGCTTATTATGGTGATATTGATAGGCATGGGTGAGAAAATGGCGGAGCGATTTCTGCCCCTTTATTTAATTGCCCTGGGTGGTTCTATTTATGCGGTGGGTTTTCTGAATGCCATGGATAACTTTTTAAGTGCCATATATTCATTTCCGGGAGGATACCTAGCGGATAAACTTGGTTACAAGAAATCCTTGATGCTGTTCACGGTTATCGCCCTGTTCGGTTATGCTATCGTTATACTTATACCCACCTGGCAGGCGGTTTTGATTGGTTGTGTCTTCTTTATCTCCTGGACCGCCATTTCCCTGCCAGCCATCATGAGCCTCGTCGCCCAGGTTATGAAAAAGGATAAGCGTACCATGGGGGTTACCCTGCACTCCCTGGTAAGACGTATTCCCATGGCTTTAGGCCCAATCATTGGCGGCCTTCTAATAGGGGCTTATGGCAAGGTGGAGGGAATTAGGATAGCTTTTTGCCTGGCCTTCATTCTGGGAATTTTTTCACTGCTCGTACAATATTTTTTTATTGAAGATAGCGAAGCAAAGAATGAAGCTCATCTGCATTTTCGGGAAATTTATAGTTCCTTCACTCCAGGCCTCAGAGGACTCCTGCTGTCAGACATACTAATCCGCTTCGCCGAACAGATCCCCTATGCTTTTGTAGTATTGTGGGTGGTTGAGCTTAATAAAATATCGGCTTTACGTTTTGGTATTCTTACCACAGTGGAAATGATAACTGCAGTATTAGTTTATATCCCCGTAGCTTATATGGCTGATAAATATGGTAAAAAACCGTTTGTGCTCATTACTTTTGGGTTTTTCACTTTGTTTCCCCTGGTCTTATATTTTTCCCATACTTTTACCGCCTTGGTATTTGCCTTCATTATAAGAGGTTTGAAAGAATTCGGTGAGCCTACCCGCAAGGCCTTGATTATGGATCTAGCACCTGAAAACCTGAAAGCAGCCACCTTCGGCACCTATTACTTGATCCGTGATATCATTGTTGCCGTAGCAGCCCTAAGCAGTGCTTATCTATGGAATATATCACCTGGCACTAACTTTATGACTGCCTTCGCCTGCGGTCTAATCGGAATGATTCTCTTTGCCATCTTCGGAAAAGACCTGGGTTCAGAGCCTGTGCAATAACCCCCTAGTATTGTGGCGTTTAGAGTCTCATCCCTTACTTGATGAGTCCTTCATCCAATGCTATATTGGCTGGTTCATCTTTTACCGGGCCTGGTATGATTTGTACATACAGATACCTATGGTTCCGAACAGAACTAGAAGGATTAGTATTAATAACATACTTCCCAGTCCCTCAGTTTTACCCAGAGCCGTTTGAATACTTTGCCAGTTAATAAAAGCAAATAACCCGACAATCTCTGTTTTAATCCAACCCATCATTAAACGGGCATTGTAATATTGTGCTGGTGCATTCTGCTCTGTTATAGGCCAGAGGTAATTGTATATATGAGGATACCGCGATAATAAGGTCATCGGTACGTATACTAAGAAGATGTTTATGAACGGCAATAACAATATGGATTCTTTCCCGCCCCAACCATCGACCTTTCCCGATGCCCCAAAGTGAGTCGGAAACCTATTGGGTAGAATTGGCCACGCCTGAATAATAACTAGTATAGTGATCACCAGCCCTAAAACCGCGATAATCTCCAATACTTTTTCCATAGGCGAGAGCGGTATATGGAGAACTGGTCTTTTTTCATTCCAGGAACTAGACTTCATACATTATTCCTCCGCAAGCAGCAACTTGGCTAATCCTCAACTTTGAATTCCTCAACCTTATTTTACCATATTCAATTAGAGGCTAATAAGCTTTCTGCTAAACCATTAAAAATCCTACATCATCTCAAGAAATGCCTCGATCCTAACCCTCAGGTTTTCCCGATCCAAATCGGAATAGTCCGTCTCTATATGTATAAAAGGAAGACCCATCTCTTGCTTAACCAGCTTAGCTACATGATAGGACTCCACATTAAACGTATGACAAGCCTGAAGAGTAATATCGATTACGCCATCTACCTGGAAATCGCGGATCATTCTACCGATAAGATCCAACCTCCCAGGATTTGGCGACATTACTGAACAGGGCAGCTTTAAGTACTTCTCGGCCAGAATCATAAGCGGATCTTTCAGGTCGCTCTCATCTACTCGTAGTTCAGTACAGGTATATCCGCTGCAATTCTGCATAGCCACTACCAGTCCCCCACATTCCTCAACTATCTCAATCACTTTTTGGCAACCACTGACCGGAGTCCCAGTTAACATAATTCGGGGAGTATCCTTCGCACCCACACAATAGCCTTCCCTGGCCATCGAACGTACTTGATCTACTAATTTATCAATCATAGCAATGCCTTCCACCCGATTAACATTGAAACCAACATTATATGTGGTCGTTAACATATCCAGTCCCGAGATAAGAGCCGGTTTGTTCTGGTTAAGGTCCAGCAAATCCTTACGCACCCGTATTTCTTCATTGGTCTGATGGATCGCCTCGCGCAGCGCGTGGTCAGTAATTTCAACCTTGAAGGCTTTCTCAATTACACCTTTTAGTCTGAGCAATTCATAATACCAGAGTTTTAATGATGCTTTCCTGTTCTGACCTTTGGGTAAGTCCATCACATGTACCGGTTTAATCTTCCCTAACAGTTCAAACATTTTTTTCTTTCCATCACAAGTAGTTTCACCTATTACCAGATCGGAAAAATGAAAATAGGGACAGGTATCAGTTACAGCAAAGCCATAAGATGATTTTATGAGCGGACAAAGGTTACGAGGCAAATCCTCTTCCGCCGCTGGGATAGGCTCCTCACTTTTACCACATAGACCAACCGGTATTGCTCCCGCAGCGATTACCAATTCCTTGGGGCAGTAACCGCAATAAGTACCTACCACCTTCCAACCTTTTTCCTTGGCCTCTTTTATGGCTATAATGTTCTGGTTTCTTATCTCTTGAAAAGAAGCCAACAACGTTGGTTTCATAATATCTCTCCTTCAATTATTGACCTTGATACAAAATTCAATTACGACAACATCTCGAAAAAAGCTTTAATACGCATGACCTGTTCCTCAGCCGGAAGGTCTTTATGCACATTTCTTTCCAGTGTGATGATCGGAATGCCTAAGTCTTGCAAATAGTCCCGCTCGATTTTTTGCACCACACTTCCATATGGACAACCGGTTATTGACGAAGATATAAGGCCTCTGGCGTGGGTTTTATTAATGAGATTTTTCACACGGTGTTTACGGTAGCTCACCGAAGTGCCAGCACCTTCACCAAGTTCTCCGCGGCTTTGCGCATCGAGAACATAGTGCGCAATTGATTCGAGGGGTGGAACATCTAGTCGGTAGTATTCTGTTCCGACGGCTACCCAGCCTACTACTGCTCCATGCGATTCTTCAATGGCGTTTAATATACCCCTGCTGCCCCCACCGGCGATCACGACCGGCACATAGTAGCGATCCTCCGGTATTTGTGCTGCCACGGTCAATTCATCGATCAATTGATCAAGCAGGGCAATGTACCGTTCTGCTTGGCCAAAATAGTGATTTGATCCCGAAAGTAATTGCGCCGTGTTAAGTACTGACATATATAGAGGCGCCTTAACCTGTAAATCCAGAATAGTACGGATTTTTTGTGAAACAAGATTTTTTCGCTTGATTTCAGCCCATAGTTTTTCTTCATCCAGTGGTTTGCCGTCATTAAGCCAATGAACAATGCGTTCCAATTCCTTGACTAGAAACGCAATCACTTCTGGACGTTTGTCTTCACTTTTAAATGAGGTAGTATTTTCGATACAGTAAAGATCATAATTGTCAGCTTTCGCAAGCTCCAGAACATTGACAATTGGTTCACAACAGGCACCGAAATAGATGATTTTGTTGATAAGATCAGGAGCCCGCAGATGCAGGCGACCGATCATGGCTTTGATCATGGAGCAGAATTCAGGCGGAATCTGGAAATAATTCTCCGCCACACTTTCGGCTTCGTGGCTTTCACTGCGCCACAATTCACCGAATGCAATCGGAATGGTGTCACAAGCGTAAATTAGTGGTGCTTCCCACGAAAGGCCACCCCAGATCGCTTTTTTACCTTGAGCAACGAGCTTTTCGATGTAAGTAATGGTATACGACTTTCTAAGTCTTTCAAGCTCCTCCATGGCTGGTGAGGTTTTCCTCGGTACAACGGAGGCATCATGCGTTAATGCAGGGTTCTTGTCAAGCATATGCATACTCATTATTATTACTCCTTCTGGCATTAATTACCTCAATAAATGCTTCGACGCGGGTTTTGATCTGTCCGTAATCGTTGCCCGAATAATCGCTGGACAGATCAAGTGCCGGAATATCGATACTTTGAAAATGATCGAGAAACGGCTTCTTGGTAATTCCATAGCACGAACAGAATTTAAGATACACATACAACACGCCATCAACCTTATATTCTTGAGCCAGTTGACCGGCAAAGGCTACATTGTCCTCGAGGGTTTTCATGCGGAAACATGGTGCTTGATCCAAATAGCCGTTAGCCAATGCCCAAAATGGATCACCAGTTTCCTTAACCGTATGATAGAAAGGTTTTAAACCTGCACAATGATCTTCCACCACCACGCGTGCGCCGATTTCTCCCTCCAGCATGTCCAGCAGACGATGGTCGCCGTCGGCAGCAATACTGCCGCAAATCATGAGACGCAACGGATGGGAACCAGCGTCGCTAAGCGCAGCCAGATCGCGATGGATTTTCTCATACGCAGCAATAAGCTTTTCAGGCGGAACATAGTAGTATGCCTTTACCAGTTCGGTAAATTCTTTGCCCGTAATTGGCGGATTGTTACGTTTGTGCAATTCGGAAATATTTTTGATGAGTTTACGGATAATATTATAGCGCACGATCTGTTCGCAAATATCGTCGTCGGTAATCTCGTGACCAGTGAGTTTCGCCAAGTCGCGCTTAAGTTCGATAATCTCATCGCGAAAAAATAGCCGTGATGATTCCCTATCGCGCAATCTTGGTAAATTAAGCAGCTTGATGGGAACAAAATTTTCGATCACTTCAGTTGCCCGCTTAATGTTTGCGCAGGTCATGAAGTTATAAAGCTTGTCGATGGCGGTATAGAATGGATCGCCTTGCGCAAATCCACCAATACAGCTTTTGCTGAAATCGCAAAAAACACTTTGGGTAAAGAGCTCGCCGGCGGCAACGGTTTCAGAATCGCCGGCTTTAAAGAGTCGTGCGTGACTCACCCCTGCAGCATTAAGCACTTCCAGCGGTGTATAGGCGCAGACATAGCCGATCCTTTTTCGCCCATCGGACTTGTCAATAAAAGCAAGTTGTTCCTGTTCAACTAATGCATTGATAGGTTCGGTGGGAAAATGCTGTTTGAGAAAGAGAGTATTTGCAACCTTAGCCCCACGCGTCACATGTTGGGTTGCATATACTGCCGCCCCCATAGCACCGGCATAGATCATATCGAAGGTGGTAGGAATAAAGGGGTTTCCCATGAGCTGTTCGAGGGCATGACGCATGCCCGGGTTGTTGGAAACGCCACCAGTGAATATTAGCTCCGGTTCATTGCCGATGCGACCGAGAAGATTATTTACCCGGCGGGCTGCAGAATAATGAATTCCCGACGCGATATTGGCTACAGCTTCGCTGTCATTCACTCGCGCCCCTTTGGCCCGGAACGAAATTATCTCCGATTCTGCAAAGACCACGCACTGACTGCTGATAGTCACAGGGTTCTGGGCAGTCAATGCATAAGTTCCCATTTGATCAATGGTAATACCCAGAAGAACTGCGGCTTTTTCGAGGAATTGGCCGGTTCCAGCGGCGCATTTGTCGTTCATAACAAATCCAACTACCGTGCCATTCGATCTGTCAACTTTAATTGCCTTGGAATCCTGACCGCCAATGTCAATAATCGTGCGGGCCTGGGGATACAAGGCATGAGCTCCCATGGCGTGGCACGATATTTCGGTAATCACATCAAAAGGAATGTCATCAAAAGAAAGTGCAATCCGACCGTAGCCAGTGCTGGTGATGAATCCAATTTCACTTCGGTCAACATTTGCCAGTACAAGTAGTTTTTCGACCAGCTCATCGGCAGTTTCTTGCATATAAAGACCGGTTGGAATAAGCGTCACGAATATATCTTCTCCCGTGAGCAGTACTCCTTTTGATGCACGCGAACCCAGATCAAGCCCAATAACTGGTTGATCGCAGGTAAACTTCCATGGTCGTCCAACAACAAGTTCATCAAGTCTGTATTTCATTGTCATCCTTTCACATCCATCATTATGTATTTGTTTTGACTTTTATCGAACGATTTACTCATAATGATCCCCCCGCAAAAATGAAATATCATCGTTTGAGCAGGTAAGTTCCCTAGCAATTATTTCTTCAAAACTATTTGAGTTTTTAATACTGCCAAGCGATTTAAGCATCCCTTGTATTGAAGAATATATCATTAACATTGGTAAACTTACCCTGGCCAACTTCAAATCGATGAGCTCCTGGACAGAAAACTCTTTAATGTTATAGGGTAGGCCAGCTGCAATACTCAAAGGCCCTGGTATCTCATGCTTTAGTATTACGACTTCCTCAAGGGTATTGGCATAAGCTACAAAGGTCAGATCGGCTCCTGCTGCCAAGTAAGCATTGGCCCTATCTATAGCTTCATTACGATTACTAATCCTATCTGCAGTGACCTTCAAGGCATCAGTTCTAGCATTGATAATAAAATCTGGACTCCCTGCTGCATGTTTAGCTTCCTTGGCCGCAATGATTTTCTCTATCATAGCCTCTTTCTCAATGATACGAGTAGGGCCTCCTCTGCTGATAATTTGGTCCTCAATGTTGATTCCTGCAGCCCCGGCAGCAATATAATCTCTGATTGTCTTATCCATTGCTTTGGCGTCACCATAACCATCTTCACCATCAGCCATAACCGGAATCTTTACGGCTTGTACTATTTTTTGGGTTTGTTGAAGGTTATCCTGGTACATAATATCTGCTTCACTCTTATAACATGCACTAATTGAATAGCTGCCACCCGAGCATTGCACAGCGAGGAACCCGGATTTCTCAATAATGCGTGCGCTAATAGGGTCATAGGCATCAGGCATGACTAAAGTTGTACCGCTATTCAGTAATTTCTTTAATTGCGAACACATATTCATAAAACTGACTTACCTCCTAATATTTATAAATTGTATAATTTTATTTTATCATAAATGGTAAAATAAGCTTTATTATTTATTCTATATTTAAAATATCTATACGTATATTGCCAATTATTAATTAACCATATATAATACTTTCCATAATATTAAATTATCGCCTTTATTTATAGATATAAAAAGGAGGAAATCCGGTGTCATTAGCTGATATGAACATTTGTTTTAAAGACTATCCGACAGAAAGATTACTAATCAGTAGTATACGCTCGCGTCTCACTCCCGAAGAAAACCAGCTTCGAGAAGCTATTTTGGATGATATCATCAAGACCGGAAAACCAAGCCCTGTGAGCAAGCTGCAGATGAAAGGTATTTGTAATCTTGAACGCGTAGTAAAGGGTCTGGTTGAAAAAAAGATAATCGTATTGGACGCCGTAAATGAGAACATAAATTTTGCTTATCCTGTATCTGCTTTACCTACTGCACACCGGGTTACTCTAGCAGATGGTCGCAGTTTTTTTGCCATGTGTGCAGTTGATGCTCTAGGTGCAACTTACACCTTTGATCAGGATGTCAGAATCAAATCACAGTGTGCACAATGTGGCGAGGTAGTATTTATCGAAATCATCAACAAACAGATTAGTTGTCTACAACCCAAATCCCTATATGTTTTGCATGCTGATCTTTCTCTCAGTGATAACTGGGCCTGTAGTTGCTGAAACATTATGAATTTCTTCTGTACGAAGAAACATTACTATGCTTGGACCAACAAAAACGGGATAAACCCCAATAATGTCTTTGCCTTAGATGCTGGCGAAGCTATGATAGTAGCAAAAATGCTGTTTGAATAAAGTTTGTTTAGTGTTATGGGGACGGTCCCCATAACACACCCTGATAATAACTTGCTGATCCGCACCTGAATTGCCCGGTCGGCCGGGAAACCGCTTTCTCCCTTCTGGATTCAACCCTTACCCTATCCCCTTCTTCCCACAGCTCATAGCAACCGAATGATGTATTCGCAAAACCATATTTACACATCGCTGGTAGTTGACGGCATTAATATATCAATGTTATTATTTTATCGTAAATAATTATCATGTCTAGTATAACTTTTTGTTATATTCATGTTTTTTTTTTTGTTAATGTATAAATTTTTATGGGGGGGTAGAACTTATGCAGCTATTGCAAGTGGATAATATCAGCAAGTCATTTGGGCAAGGAGAAGATTTCAATCCCGTTTTATCAAATATTGGCTTCACCATCCAACCTGGACAGTTTGTCACCCTGCTTGGACCCTCCGGTTGCGGCAAAACCACTCTGTTAACTATTATTGCTGGCTTCTTAAAACCTGATGGCGGACAAATAATACTGGAAGGCAAAAGAGTTACCGGACCCGGACCAGACCGAGGATTTGTATTTCAGAATTATGCCCTGTTTCCATGGATGACCGTTAACGACAACATACGTTATCCCATGAAGCTCCAGAAGATGCCACCGCAAGAAAGAGAGGCCAGGTTGCGAGAACTGCTGGCCATGGCTGATTTGGAAGGCAAAGGAGGACTTTACCCCCACCAACTATCCGGAGGAATGAAACAGAGAACAGCCGTAATCAGATCTTTGGCTAATCATCCCCGAGTTTTATTAATGGACGAGCCTTTGGGGGCAGTTGATTTCCAGATGCGCCAGACATTGCAGGAAGAGCTGGAAAGTATATTAATTCGCGATAAAGTAACCGTACTTATGGTCACCCATGATGTTGAAGAAGCGGTATATATGAGTGATCGGGTTATTGTTATGTCCAAAAACCAGGGAGCAATTGCCGAAGATTTCTTACTTGACCTTAACCGCCCGCGGGATCGCAGAAGCCCGGCTTATCGCCAGGCAGTGCATCACCTTATGGATATCCTGCAGCCAGGCATGGCAAGTAATGTGAGGGAATTTCCCCAAGATATCCCTTCACATGAAGGTAGATTTGCGGGATTAGGCTGTAAGGCCGGCGGTATATATTAGCCTCAGTTCAAGAAAGGGGGATGGAATAGGTAGACAATCAAGTATTTAAAACCTTAATAAATTGGGAAGGGAGAATAATGAAATGAAAGTAGCTTATATCTTTTCATCAACCAACTCGCAAAAGATCCTGAGCACCATGATCATCCCCCAGATACTGGAAGACCGTCACGGAGTAGAAGTGGCAGGCATGTTCTTCTTTATGGACAATACCTTTTTCCTGCTGGATGGCACCGAGATGGGCAAACTCATGCAGGAGCTTCATGACAAAACCGGTTTGTTGTTAATGGCCTGCGATCAATGCGCATTAGAGAGAGGCATTGCAGAAAGCCTCATACCAGGAGCTCATATCGGCTGTTTCCCTCATCTCTATGCCGCTTTGCGTGGAGTTGGCGGAGTCGATCAGGTCATTACTCTCTAAATAGAAATCAAAGGAGCAAGCAAATGGATAAGGTCAATATAGAATTTATTAATACCTGTTCCTGCTGTGCCAGCCATGAGGAAGATATTAAAAAGGCCGCCCAACCGTATGGAGATAAGGTTGAAGTGAAGATTTACCGTGCTGGCATAGATTTCGATTACCTTAGAAAATACGGGATGATTAGCCGGGGAACTATGATAATCAACGGCAAGAAAAAGTATGATAGTCTGAACAAAGAAATTATAGAAAAGGCGATCCAAGATGCAATTGAAGAATAGGCAAAACAGCCATGTTTGACTTAATAGGCCGCACCCTTCAAGCCAGCGTGGACTTATTAAATGGCGCTTCGGTATGGTTGATTATTAGCTTTGTTTTGGCAGGCTTTCTACATAATATACTTAGTCCTGATAAACTCCAACGAATGCTGGGAGATACTTCCCTGAAATCTCTGGCCAAAGGCGCCTTATCAGGAATGTTGCTCCCTGTTTGCAGTTGTGGGGTCATCCCTTTGGGGCTGGGTTTGTATTATTCTGGAGCCTACCTGGGACCAACGTTGGCTTTCATGGGGGCCACCCCCGTCATCAACCCGGCGGCGGTGTTTCTGGCTTACGGGTTACTGGATCCGAAGATCGCTACCATTTATGTATTATCTGGTTTTGCACTCCCTTTTCTACTGGGGATAATGGGCAACTTATTTGGAGGTCCCGAACTTTTTGTTCCAGGATTAGAATCGCGGCAGACAGATTACAACCTGGAGAATAGCAGTACAAAACTTGGTCTGGGCAAACGCTTTCTAGCCGGATTACAGTGGGGCTTTAGAGATCTGGGAACAGTAGTAAGTAAATATGTTATTTTAGGAATGCTTCTGGCGGGCTTACTTAGTGCTGCAGTTCCACCTGCATTTTTCCAGCACTATCTTGGAAATCCAGGGCTAATATCTATTTTCGGTATAGCTTTACTGGGAACCATCATGTATGTCTGTGCCGTAGGGCATATTCCATTTATAGCCGCCCTAGTTGCCAGCGGTGCATCTCCGGGAGTGGTTATTACTTTTCTCATGACTGGTGCAGCCACTAACCTGCCGGAATTGATAAGTATTTATAAGCTGATCGGCAAAAGAGCAGCCGCCATATATGTGAGCGGTACAGTAATATTCTCTATAGTGGTGGGATATCTTACTAACTTAGTTTTGAAGGATTATAATCCTTTTATGAACTTCCATAACAATCAGAACTTAGTCGGAGCTGCTAACTGGTTGGTTCTTTCCACCTCTGAAGCGGTCAATATAGTATGCTCCCTGGCAGTAATACTTCTGGCAATTTACTCCTTGTGGCCCAAGATAGAAGCACTGTATGTGCGACTTAGTGAGGCATTATGAAAATTATATGCCGTTATGCAATAATTCTATTTTTAATATTTAACCTGGTTGGATGCACCCCGGTGATATCGCCGGCTAACCCTATAAAGACCACCATCGCCAGCACCCCGGCACTGGAATACTGGCAGGGGGGAAACTCCTTTGCTCCCGTTAGATGGGCTGAGGAAGATGTAAATAGCGATGGCCGCCAGGATACTATTCTTATCTACCAAACAGACGCGAATACATGTATGATGTGTGCTATTTTGAACACAGAGCAAGGTTTTTTGCTAAGCGAAAGCATTAAAGCGCCAGTAGAGAATCAAACTATCAGTTTTCAAGACATTGACAATAAACCTCCGACTGAAGTAATTGTCTCGGGCAGTAAAAATGGAAAAATCGGTTATGGCATCTTAAGGCTGGAAAATAATCAGCTAATTGATATTTTTGGCGATAGCATGAAAGATTGTTGTGATTAATATTTAGGAGGAATTTTATTATGATTAAAGGAAAAAGAAAAGGGATTGTTATATTTCTGCTTTTGTGTTTTTTAATCGGACTGCTCAGCGGTTGTTCGTCAGCCAAGAAAGCCAGTACCCAGAAGCAAGGCGAAGCTCCGAAGGATGACTACGTTGTTCAACTGGGTTATAGGGACTGTGATCATATGACCGCAGCAGTTATAGCTAAAGATACCGGCATATTTGCTAAACTGGGAGTTAATGTTCAGGTTACTGGCAGCGGCGAAGTCGCTCAGGCCATGGCGGCTGGGAAAATGGACTGTGCCTACATTAGTACAACTAGTTCGTACTTGGCCTACAAAATTGATCCCAAGGTATTTATGGCCGCAAATAATCACCTGGGAGGTTCTTCCTATTTGGTGGCATCCAATAATATTAAGACAGCCCAGGACCTGATTGGCAAAAAGGTATCTTTCGGAACCGAACCCTCTGCGGGTTGGATTAGTATGTCCAGTCGCCTCGGCATTCCTGTTGATCTCAAGAAATATGAGAACTTTACTATGACGGATAAAAATGAATATGTGGCACTAAAGACCGGACAGCTGGATGCTTATACGACTTGTGACCCCTATGGATCTATGGCTGAGTATGAAGGAACAGGTCATATTCTGGCGACTGATGACAAGCTTCCCAATGGAACTTGGGGTGATTGCTGCGGATTCATGATGCGCAAGGGTTTTGCTCAAGAGCACCCCGAACTGGCTAAGAAAATGGTGCTCGCCCATTCCCAGGCCTTAGAATTTATTTACACAAATCCCATAAAAGCCGGTAAAATCTTTGCCGCTAACTACAATGTGCCGGAAGAAGTCGGCATCATGACCATATACAAGAAAACGGTTCTCGAAGGCCGCACCCTGTCTTGGGCAGTGGACCCCAAGTCTGTGGATGATACCTTCCAAAATTTCAAAGATGTGGGCATCAAAAAATGGGCGGATTATAAATGGGATCCAACCTTTATAAACACCACTCTTCTGGATTCAGCCGGGGTAGACAATTTTGACGAATTTATTAAAACCAAGGTTGATCCTGTGTTCCCGCTGGGTATGAGCTATGCAGACTGGAAGAAAAAGGCTTTAGAGATTGACAGCGCCAGCAAGTAATGATAGCGAAGATTGCCAGAAAAAAGGACTGGATTGCCGGGACCGGATTTATAATACTGCTCGGTCTCGCGGTTCTCTTTTTTCCGGGGGAGAAGCTGCCCAATAAGATCAATATCGGGGTGTCGGACGATTCTGCCAGTTATGCTTTCCGTTTCCTTATGGAAAAACCGGAAACAAACATTAAGCTAAACGACATGCTGGGGGTATATCCCCTGAAAAATTGCTGTACTGCTACCTCCGAATGGGCCTTGAGTACAGATAATCTGGACATGGCCTTGCTATGCCCGGATGCAGCCGACCGCTTGCTGGAAATAGATAGCCGTTACAGTATAATTGGACCATTTATGGTGAATTCAGATATCTTGGTACTCAGACCGACGGGCAGTATTAAGAAAATTGGCATAACCCAAAACCGCTGGTATCAGGAGACCCTGGTCCAAAAAATGCTCGGTCCGGACATACCAGTGCATCCTATGCTGGAAAGTGCCCTGCCCTATGCCTTTACGGATAAGCGGGTTGATGGCGTAGTGCTCGATGCAAGCAAGGCGCTGCGCCTCGAAGGACAGAAACAGAGTCTTAGCCATAATACCGATACAGTTACCTATGTCCTCGTGGCTCGTAAAGAGTTTATATCAGACGCTCGCTTTCATGAATTTATTAAGCTCTACAATCAAACGGTGGAAGAATTGAATAATGCAGACAATCTCCAAAAAGTCATTGAAAAATACGCAGGTTATCCCTGTGATGGAAAGGAGGCAAAAGAATGGGAAAAGATGAATATACGATATCTGTCGCTGACAATGCCCGTTTTGGACTAACCAAAGATCGCGTGGAAAAGATACCCCCTTTATACTGGGTGGCCACAGTACTCATATTTGGCGGAATATGGCAAACAGCCGCCTATTTTACCGACAGTAAACTCCTGCTCCCTTACCCCATTGCCGCCATGCAGGCACTAATTAGATCCCTTACTAGCATGGAAATGCTTACTAATATGGCTATTACCATGCGCAGAGTGCTTACCGGATTTTCCTATGCGGTACTGATTGGCGTACCTTTGGGATATTTAATGGGATATTCGAAAACGGCCCTTAATCTCCTGGATCCGTTAGTTAGCTCCATGCGGCAAATACCTATAATGGCCTGGGTACCATTAACGATAATATGGTTCGGGCTGGGTGATGGACCGACCATATTTATTATTGCATTTTCCGGGGCTTTCCCTATGGTGCTTAATACCATTGCTGGCGTTCAGAATATTTCCCAAGACTATTACAACGCTGCGCGCAGTATGGGCGCAGGTCGGGGGAGCATCCTGATCCACATCATATTTCCGGGTTCGCTGCCGGCCATACTTACCGGTATGCGCATAGCACTTAGCTCAGGGTGGATGTCAGTTATCTGAGCGGAGTTCATAGCGACGAGTGCCGGGTTCGGTTACTCTATGATGGCAGCCCAAGACTTAATGGAAACGGATACCCTTATAGCCCTGATGTGTGTGGCAGCGATGGTAGGTTATTTTCTTGACCGTTTACTTCTCCATTTAAACAAAGCAGTAGCCTCCTGGAAATTTGAGCAATAAGACGCGTATTAGAGAATAAGCCTATATTAGGGCTTAGGCATCTTGTAATGAAGAAAAGCACCCCAAGACATTTAATAATATTCAGGTTGGACATGTACCGACGAGGAGACAAATAAATGGAAAACAATTTAAATTCAATAACTATTAATAACAATAACCACAACGGACAAGCCCGTGATCTAATTCAAAAGATACCCCGTTTATACTGGGTGGTCACGGCGCTCATATTTGGTGTGATTTGGCAATTAGCAGCCCTATATGTCAACAGTGCCCTGCTGCTTCCTTATCCCATTATAGCCACCCAGGCTTTAATTAGATCACTTACCGACCCAGAAATAATTACTAACCTAGCTATTACTATGCGCAGAGTGGTTATTGGATTTTCTTATGCGACATTGATTGCAGTACCGCTGGGATATCTAATGGGATATTCTAAAGTTTGCATGCGTCTTTTAGATCCAGTAGTTAGCTCCCTGAGACAAATACCCATAATGTCCTGGGTTCCCTTAACTATTACCTGGTTTGGCTTAGGTGATGGACCGACTTTATTTCTGATTGCATTTTCCGGAATATTCCCGATCATAATAAATACCATAGCTGGAGTACAGGGCATTTCCAAAGACTATTATAACGCTGCCCGCAGTATGGGAGCAGGTACATGGAGTATCTTGGCCCACGTAATATTTCCGGGCTCGCTGCCAGATATACTCACTGGTATGCGTATAGCACTTAGCTCAGGATGGATGTCGGTTATTTGTGCTGAATTTATTGCTACCACTTCGGGGTTTGGTCATTCCATGGTTAAAGCAGGAGCATTAATGCATACTGATGAAATCATAGCCCTGATGTTTATGGCGGCTATGGTAGGTTATTGTCTGGATCGTTTACTTCAACGTTTAAACAAAGCGCTAGCTTCCTGGAAATACGCACAATAATATCAAGCCAATACCAGAAGGCCATAATAGCTGATTGGGCAGCTATTATGGCCTTCTGTATTTTTTATATGATCTCCAATTATTAAATTAACAGATGGCAATAATAATTAGTAGGCTTTATAGATAATAATAAAAGGACAGCTATTAGATTGAAACACATTTATGTCATAAAGACATCAATATAAAAAATAACCCCTTATCACTTAGGAGGTTTGCTAATGCCCAGCGGAAAAGTACATTCAATTGATACCTTTAGCACCTTGGATGGCCCAGGCATAAGAACGGTTGTGTTCATGCAAGGCTGTCATTTACGCTGCAAGTATTGCCAAAATCCTGACACCTGGAACCCAGTTGTAACTACAGCTCGGGAATACTCTGCAGAAGAAATCATGCAAGTCATTTTGCGCGGTCTCCCTTATTTCCAAGCCTCGGGTGGAGGCGTAACCTTTTCCGGGGGCGAACCGCTTTTACAAGCCGAATTTTTGAAAGAAGTTTTTATAAGATGTCAGGAATATGATATTCACACCGCAATTGATACTTCCCTATATGTGGCTGCGGAAACGGTTTTAGACCTGCTCCCCTTTACCAAGCTGTTTTTGGCCGACATTAAACATATTAACAATGAAAAAAGCCTGAACCTTACCGGCGCCATCAATAAGCACAATATTGAAAATCTCGAACTGATAAATGACAAGCATGTGGAAATTTGGATAAGATATGTGGTGGTTCCTGGTTTCACCGATGCGAAAGACGATCTGTTGGCTATGGCTGATTTCATATCTGGCCTGGACAAAGTTAGCCGAGTTGATCTCTTGCCCTACCATTCTTTGGGCAGTCACAAATGGAAACTACTGGGACTGAAATATGAACTCGATAATACCGAGCCTCCAATCCATGAGAGAATGCAGGAAATAAAATACCTCGTGGAGAGCAGAACTAAGAAGCTAGTATTTATCCATATATAAATCCCCCCTATAATAGTTTTTAGTTCTACCATAGGGGGATTTTAATTGACTGTTCTTTTTCTCGGGTTCACTTCATAATACCGGAGATCATTTCTCTTGCTATCTTACTTTACCATGACCACATTGACCGCCTTAATTAATGCCATTACAGTATCTCCTTGCTGAAATCCAGCCTCCCGGAGAGAATCGGTGGTCATTACCGAAGTAATTTCATTGTCTCCCACTCGGGTAATAACCTCAGACATCACATCACCCTGCTTTATTGCCATTACTGTACCAGTTAATTGGTTGCGCACTCCTGCGTGTATATCTTTCACCCCCTATTGCAACGTTGTTTTAGTATTTCACTCTTTCCACAAATTTCATGCACGAGCTTAGAAAGAGTTTTATCAGGAAGCAAAAAAACCAGCCCCTTGCTTCTAGGGGATGGATGGAATTTTTAGAAGCAGGCGGATAAATTTCATTAACCCTTAAGCTTGGCAGGCCAATAGCGCCGCTCCCAGCGCGCCCGTATACTGACAGGCTTCGGACACAATTACCGGGCAGCCAATTTCTTCTTCCAAGGCCCGCTTAACACCTAGGTTAATGGCCACCCCGCCGGTAAAAGCTACTTGCTCTTTTAGGCCCATACGGCGAGCCATGGCTGCTACCCTTTTGCCTACCGACTGGTGCAGTCCAGCAATGATTCCGCCTTTGGGATTTCCCCGAGCCAAGAGGCCAATAATTTCTGATTCTGCAAAAACGGTACACATACTGCTGATAGAGAGAGTCCGAGCAGGTTCTTCTGATTGTCCTAACTCACTTACATCCAGACCCAAAGCAGTAGCCATTACCTGTAAGAAACGCCCGGTTCCAGCAGCACATTTATCATTCATGGCAAAATCCAGAACCCGTCCATCTTCACCAACCCTAATAACCTTACTATCCTGTCCCCCTATATCGATGATGGTTCGAACTTCTGGATAAAGCTCCGCAATCCCCCGAGCATGGCATTTAATCTCGGTGATCGTTTTATCAGCCTGTTCAAACGCTACCCGGCCATAGCCGGTAACAAATATCTGCTCCACTTCCTGGCGGTCTATCCCCGACAAATTCAAAAGCTGCTCTATAATTGCCTGTCCGGCATCCCTGGGGCTCCATCCGGTGGGAACCATAGCCCGGCACTGCTTATCGCCGTTAATAATGATACCTTTGGTGGCAACAGAACCTATGTCTATGCCAATACCGATCATTTTTCTACCATCTCCAACATAGCCTCAATGCGTACTTTTAAGCTTTCCAAATCAGATGTAGAATAATCACTTTCAAGGTGCAGATAGGGGAGTCCTTTTTGCTTGACCACCTTACCCACTTCATACGCTTCAATATTATAGGTATGGCAAGCCTGCCAGGTAAGATCAATTACTGCATCCACTCGAAAATCGTCAATCATACTATTTAAGAGCTCCAGACGGTAGGGATTGGGGCTCATACAGGAACAGGGAATAGCCAGATATTTTTCAGCCAGGGCTACTATGGGATCATCCCCGGAAGTGTCTGTTTGCAAAGCCAGGGTCTTATAACCGGAACAGTTTTCCATCGCTACGACATGAGCACCCAGTTCTTCCGTAATGCGTATTACCTTTTCACTTCCCAGACCCACCGGACATCCGGTCAAAAGCACCCTGGGAGCAGGAGCAGATAGACTCTTTTCCTGGAGACCAACCTCTTTAATCAGCCCATTTAAATTATCAATCATTTCCCCCTTATTACTGCTAAAACTACGCGACCAGGCAACAGTTAGGAGTTCAATTCCGCTAATTGGAGGAGGATCTGCACGGTTTAGATCAAAAATAGCCTTCAAAGCCTTCTTTTCCCGATTAATAACATCCACGGCTTGCCATATTTCTTCATCAGTGATCTGGACGTTCAATTCCTCTTCCAACCGCAGCTTCAAACGTCTTAGTTCATCAACCCATAAATCAAAAGATGCTTGAGTATTATTCAAGTGGGGTAACTGCATCACATGTACTGGTTTAATATCCTGCATAATTTCGAACATTTTCTTTTTTCCATCGCAGGTGGTTTCTCCAATTACCAGGTCGGAAAAATGGAAAAAAGGGCAGGTGTCCGTAACCGCAAAGCCATAAGAAGATTTAATAAGTGGGCAAAGGTTACGTGGCAAAGTCTCTTCGGCGGCGGCAATCGGGGCCTCACTGGTCCCGCATAGCCCTACCGGTATGGCCCCGGCCGCTAATATTAATTCCTGAGGACAATAGGTGCAATAAATTCCCACCACTTTACGGCCATTATCTTTCGCTTCTTTTATTCTCATCAGATTAATCTCTCTTACACTGGCAAATTCCTGAATAAGCTCTTTCAGCATTAATTTCTCCTCCCCTTCCTTGTGATAAATATAATCTATCACAATTTGTTTTATATTAAAAATAACCGTTAGTTATACAAATTCAGTCATATATAACTAATTTTCATAGTTTTTATGCAGGATTATAAATATTTAGTCAGAATAATCTATAGATGAAATAAAAATTTAAAGGAGGTTGTAATTTTGAAAAAGAAAATCCTTATTCTAATGATGGTGCTGGTGTTTTCAATTTCTGCTTTAGCAGGATGCGGGACTACCAGCAAAGATGGTGCAGCTCCGGCTATCACCAAGGTAGGTACAGCTCCAGACGGCAGCGAGGTTGCCATCGAAAAGGCTACCATGAAGTTCATCAAAGATGCCAACGCAGGCAAATATAAGCTCCTTTCCACTGAAGAACTCAACACCTGGATAGGTCAAAAGAAAGATATGATTATTATTGATACCATGCCCGCAGATTCTTTTGCCAAAGGTCGCATACCTGGCGCAGTTAATGCCGAGCTTCCTAAGACAGTGATGAAAGATGCTACAGACGAGCAAAAGGCCGCTTTCATAAAACTCCTGGGAGCGGATAAGAGCAAGACTATAGTTGTATACTGCGGATTCGTGGGTTGTGCCAGAAGCGACCTGGGAGCTGTTATTGCTTTGGAGCAGGGTTTTACCAATGTATATAGAGTTCCTGGCGGAATAGTAGCCTGGCAGGAGGCCAAGTATAACGTTGAAAAATAAAACGATCCGATTATCCGTATGGGCAGTGCTTGCACTCATAATGGCCACCTGTTTGGCAGGCTGTGGGAGTTCGGCCTCTTCCTTCATCGAGAAGGAAGTAAACCCCAATATAAATGTACTGGGAATCAAGCTTGACATGGCTGAAGCTAAGGTACATGAGTCAGCGGGTTCACAGGGTGAAAAAGCTATGTGCATATATGGTTATGAATATGCGTATGCAGATAAGCTAATAAACATCGGCTTTAAATCTGATAAAGGCACAGTAAGGAGAGTTACTACCAAGAACGCGGATACTACAATATATGGTATTAAGCCCGGAACAGAGCTGCCAGAAGCCTATGCCAAAATCAATGCCAACGGTTTTACCGGGGATGATAGTTCGAAATATAGGTTTTACAAGAACAATATAATTCTTTCAATTATCTCTATGAAAGGCACTAATGCCGATGGCATAACCATAGAGATAAAACCAGACTAGAACTAAAGACCAGAGCCTTCAAAATAGTGGGAGGCTCTGGCTTTTGTCCATCCCACTATTTTTTTGATTTATGGTATTTTTTTTATTAAAAATATCAATGCTAAGACTAGCGTCTAACTTGGAAAGATAGACAAATTAGTGATGGTTAGGCGAGTATTGGGATGCGAGAAAGGGGTGGCGATATGAGCAAAATTAAGATGGCCCATGACCAATTGGTAGAAGCAATTAGGGAAGAAACCGGGTTTAATCCTTTAATAGAGATTAAACTTCTTCCTCCCAAAGACGAGGTACCGGTAGGCGTATAAGAAAGACCAGAAAGTCATCAGCCTGTCGTCAAAATTAGTCGGCAGGCTATTTTTGTGCACAGATAAGCAATAAGTAACGCCTGACCCCGGCCTATATGCTATAATTAGCAAAAAGCGGGAGGATTTAATATGCCCGATATTTCAGATTTTGATATAAGCCAGACCGTTATGGGAACACTCGGGATTGAAATAGTGGAATTTACCAAGGAACGAGTAATGGCTACTATGCCAATTACTGCGAAAACATTTCAACCTTTTGGAGTAATGCACGGAGGTGTTTCGGTTGTTATAGCTGAGACTGTAGCCTCAGCAGGAAGTTATCTCTTTATTGATCGCAAGCGACAGAGAGCCGTAGGGCTAGAGATAAATGCCAATCATATCCGCAGCGTAAGTGAAGGGATTGTGAAGGCAATAGGAATTCCGGTTCATGTGGGGCGTACAACATTGGTATGGGATATACGCATATATGATCAAGCTGATAAACTGGTTTGTATTTCGCGCTGTACAATTGCAATCATCAATATCGACAATTAAGGATTATTAAGCCCTTCGTTATAATAGTCTTTTAAGACCGCTTTTCAGTTTTGGGTATGACTTATTATAAAGAATATCAGATCCCATTTACAAACTGCGATGCTTGAGAATCATTATAGGGTACATTTTGGTATATTTAATTCAAACAAAAACCTTTACGAGAGGAACTGATTGTATTTTGAAGCGCATAAACTGGTTGGCTACTTTAGGTTTATCTTTTTTACTTTCATCAATCGTCATTTACTTCATACATTTTTCTATTTTTCATGATTCTTATTTTATTTTCAAATACTTAGTAGCTCAACTCGGTTTCCTGCCCCTCTCTACATTACTGGTAACGCTGGTATTAAACCAATTGATGGGCAAAAGAGACAAGAATGTCCGCATGCAGAAACTAAATATGGTTATTGGTGCTTTTTTCAGTGATGTGGGAACTGATCTGCTTCGTGTTTTTGCGGCATTTGACCATGAATCTGAGCGGTTTGGGCAAGAGCTAAGAATGAATGAATCTTGGTCTGTCTCTGATTTTGAGCAAGTAAAAAGCCAACTTAAGCAAATTAAGCTGGATGTTAAAACTAACCAGACTCACCTAGTCGATTTACAATCATTGCTAACCACGAAAAGGAGTCACCTCCTGCGTATGATGGAGAACCCCAACCTATTAGAACATGAATCCTTCTCCAATCTTCTGCTGGCAGTTTTCCACCTCACCGAGGAGCTAGACCGTAGAGTAGACCTAAACAAATTACCCGCCAGTGATTATGCCCACCTCCGGGGTGATATCAAGAGGGTCTATATAATACTAATAGCTCAATGGTTGGATTATATGCAGCATCTACACAAAAGCTATCCTTATCTTTTCTCTCTAGCAATCCGCACCAATCCATTCAACCCGGAGGTATCGGTTGAAGTTATGGAATAAGAACCACTTAATTTTTTTCACCAGAATAAACGAGCTATCGTGTGTTAGCCCGTTTATTTTCTGCGAATACAGCATCCACTAATTAGCAGCTGTCCGCTTGACCGAACAAATATGCCATTGTTGCCAAGATAGCTGCCATTTTATAGTTCCGCAATAATTCTACCGGTTTCCGTTAAATCGTAATCCCCTAATCCCTGTAACTCTGATTTAAATTCCCGGGACTGAAGTATTTTCAGGACAGCTTGAAACTGAGGTTTCTCAATATTTTCCTTCTTAATCACCAGTTCATACCTTTCTTTTTGCAAGGGGATAAAATCAACTCCGCGCACTTGCAGCGATGCCTTTTCATTGCCTAGAGCCACATCA